>JAFSBX010000118.1 GCA_017437065.1 Lachnospiraceae bacterium | reverse complement strand
GATGCGTAAAAAAGATGAGGCAAATCTGTTTGACAGAGTGTCCAAGATATTTGGATAAAGAAAACCGATGGTTTTACTTGATTAGTTCAAGTCTATACCATCGGTTTATTTAATGCAAGCTAGGGTCTGTACAGTAACCTGTATAATACAAAAGAAAGCAAAATTTGAATTTTCTGTTGTGAATCAGAAGAAAAAGTATTATAATATCAACATTGGGAATGAGGCACTCCCTTGGGTAATAATCCCTAAACCGCAATTATGCTGATGGCTTCTGCGAAAACTGCGCAGAAACTGTCGGCTTTTTTAGTTCCTGCGTTAAAGGAGGATTATATGTTAACAAGTATTGCTATTATTTTACTGTTCGGGTTACTGGTGGGATGGATATTCTCAAAAATTAAATTACCAAGCCTGTTAGGAATGATTATTGTGGGAATTGTATTAAGTCCACATTGTCTGAATTTAGTAGATGACTCGATACTTACAATATCAGGAGATTTAAGACAGATTGCATTAGTTATTATTCTGACAAGAGCTGGTTTGTCTTTAAATTTTTCTGATTTGAAAAAGGTAGGTCGTCCTGCAATTCTAATGTGTTTTGTACCAGCATGCATTGAAATGGTGGGAACAATAATTTTCGCACCATTATTATTAGATGTATCTATTCTGGATGCAGCAATCATAGGAAGTGTCATGGCTGCGGTATCTCCTGCGGTGGTTGTTCCTAGAATGATAAAACTGATAGAGGATCGATATGGTACGGACAAGAGTATTCCACAATTAATTTTAGCGGGAGCATCTGTGGATGATGTGTTTGTGATTGTTGTGTTTACTGCTCTTACTACTTTGGCTTCAACAGGGGAAGTATCTGCAATAAGCTTCATACAGATACCGACATCTATTTTGCTAGGTGTTCTTTTAGGTGGAGTTGTAGGAACTATTCTTGTATGCTTTTTTAGAAAATTTCACATTCGTGATTCCATCAAGGTGCTTATCATTCTAAGTGTTTCATTTCTGCTACTAGAATTGCAAAATAGGCTGGAAGGTATAGTGCCAGTTTCAGGACTATTAGCAATAATGAGCGAGGGTATCATCATCAATCAAAAATATGATGTGTTGGCAAAGCGTCTATCTGTCAAATATAATAAACTTTGGCTTGGTGCAGAAATATTCCTATTTGTCTTGGTTGGTATTGCAGTTGATTTGAAGTATGCATTAGCGGCAGGTATCGTAGTGATTTTGTTAGTAATTTTGGCGTTGGTATTTAGGATGATGGGAGTAGCAATATCGCTTGTCAAAACAAAGCTAAATAAAAAAGAGCGTTTATTCTGTGCAGTTGCCTATACACCAAAGGCAACCGTACAGGCAGCACTTGGAACAGTCCCCCTTGTGATGGGGCTGTCTTGTGGAGAGATTGTTCTTACGGTTGCAGTAATATCTATTTTAATAACAGCACCTTTTGGAGCAACATGTATTGATAATCTGTATAAAAAGCTATTATCAAAGTAAGCGTGAAATTTCAGTTTTTCGATTTAAATAATATTATTATAAATAGGAGCCGTCCATTCAAAGTAAAATGAATGGACGGCTAACTTAATAGATAAAACTTAATGACATTGGGAGAGTCTTCCCCATTTCACAATCTAATACACACACATATTGGATAACAAAAAAATTCTCGGACATTAACAACCCCAAGAATTTTTTCATAAAACATTTTAGTCTCCACTCTCTAATTTCAATTCCCCCTTATACTTATAAAAACTCCCTCTAGCAATTCCAATCATCCGAATGCATTCCACATCATTTAACGTACCATCAAAATCCTTGGAATACTTTTTAATCAATGCCTTAGCTTCAATGCTTTTCTTGGTAACAAGCTTTGTACCGGATTTCAGCCCGATATTCTTCCCATTCAGTCTGGCAGTTTCAATTCCTTCCCTGGTTCTTTGTCGCAAATCCTGAACCTCTTTTTCTGCCTGTTCAAAAGCAAGACGGATTTGCTTTTCTGCCAGTTTCAGAATATAGGTGTTTACCGCAGATAAAATACTTTCTATCAGATTATCAGTATCCTTATCATTGGTATTTATTTTTACGCTCATAAACTGGGCATCTATTGCACTTTTATAGGTTTCGGTATTGATATGAGGCTCCTTTAAAAAAATCAGTATTATCCCCTTGGCAAACAGCTCTTTATATAACTCAAATCCTTCATCCGCATCACGGCTCATTCGTGATACGGAATCATATACTATGGTATCTCCCTCCTGTACCTGCTTAATGATTTTATTCATTTCATTACGCCCTTGAAATTTGGTGCCTGTATAGATTTCCTTTACAATAATGGCATCAGGAAATACAGCCTGAATATTACGCACCTGACGGTCTATATTTTGTTTCTTGGTGGATATCCGGCAATAACCATATGTCTTACTCATGATGCTGCACCTCCAACTCCTGTATTTCAGAATTCTCATACTCCGGTAAATCAGCCAGCGAATTATCATCTATGGAAAATACACTGCCATCTGATTCCATGTGCATGTATACATGATTATCTCCACAGACAAATAGCAGGGCATCCCCCGGTACATTATTCTGTAGATAATCACAAAATTGTTTTACAGTGATATTCTCACAATGCTTCCAATGTTTTGGATGAAACATACGTCTCCTTTCCGTATCAAAAGAAACGGAGCGTCAGTTAGTATCAAAACCTTCTGTAAAAACTATTATTTTCACATCAGATTCCGATACTAAAACCAACGACCGTTTGATTTGACACTTTCTGTATTTAAGCTACTATTTTTATTTCCTTCAATTCTTTGTCATAATATCTGCTGGGATTAGACATTATCAGCATTTCTGTCACGATTAATTAACCTATGTGCCACACGAGATTTAATGGCTTCCCAGTCATTGAAAAATGCAAAATCAATCTGCTCAGGAGAATATTTTCCCAGCCTCCCTTCAAACTAATTGCATATTCTGATTTCATCCTCTTTTGCATCATAATAATAACTATGGTCAGAAAGTTTATCTTCCTTCCGCACCACAGTTTCATTAATCTCTGCCACCATCTCATCAAACTCCTTACCTTTCAATCCATCATCATCCGGTACAAAGATAATTTCATGCAAGGATGACGGCAGAATGAAAAAGTTCCTGTTTCCTGCAAATTCCCTTATCATTGTCTTATCGAGGATACCTGCAGCGCCATACAAATTTTCCCTGTTTGTAAGAACATACATTTTTCCACGTCGATTCTCATCAAATGGAAGAATGTCCTCTCCAAAATCTTCACCATGATATATTTCCATAATAAGCTCTTCCATATCTTGAAATTTATAGCCGTCCTTTTTCATATTTTCTACAGCTTGTCTATGTAGTTTAATTTTGTCAATTCCATAGCTGTCCATCATTGCTTTGCTAATTTTTACACATTTTTCTTTGTCTTCACGAATCATATAGACAACTGACAAATCAAGTAACGGCGTGGATACCAGTTTTTGTAAAAGTTCCCGATTTTCTTCTGTTGAAAGTAAAACAGGGTAAACATTTTCCTTTACAAACTCCCAATCTGAAAGTTTATCTGCAAACTGTAAGATATCTTCCGTACATTCATATTTTTTTCTTATTCTGCACACTTCCCTTACACATTCTTCCATAGTCATACTGCCATTTCCATATGCTTCATATAACCTATCCATGTAAATAACCGGAATAGTACTTTCTGTAACTTTTCTGGCAATCCTCAGTCCATAGTAAGACTGTCCGTTATTTTTCAATACCTTTTCCGTGGTTATTACTGCATCCTTTCCGTAAAATCCCTGCAATCTTGCTGATATACTAATATTAAATTCTTCATAGCTCATAATTTTTTCCTCCAACCGCTAATTCTCTTCAAATCATTTTTTTCATGCAGGCTTATATAAAATCAGTCGGAGACAATACTACCTCCGACCTACCTTCTTTTTTCTAAGCTGCATTTGCTGATTTTGTTCTTTTCAGTGCCGACATTACTTTTTCATAAATTTCTTTACTCATAATTTCCGGCTCCTGTATCTTATACCTGTTTTGAACGGTTTCCATTGTGATTCCGGTTCTGTTAAGTTCAGACTGTAATGAAGACATCTGCTCTTTAGAAATCGAAGACTCCTGCACGACTTTTCCTTTATTTTTATCCGTAGCATGAACCGCTTTCATTTCATATACTATCTGGTCTTTATCATTACCAATCACAAGGGCAGAAATCTCCCTGTCTGAATTGTACTCAATAGACTTAACCGTAAAACGTTCATAACAACAATATTTATTGTCCTTTAACTGAATGGCTGCTTTTCCTGCCGGAACCCATATAAAAGGAGCAGAATACAGCTCCCTTCCAATCCCCCAGTTAAAACAGGCTCTTTTAAAACTGTCCGAAGCCTGGGATTTTTCTTTCTCTGTATATCCGGTTGTGCCTACATCCTGCTTAGCTACCCATTCTCCGGATTCCTTATTAAAAATTTCCACTGTGCAGTACAGATTCCCGTCTATGCATTGATGGCTTCGTTTCCAGCCAAACACTCCAAATGTTTCATCCAGTATCCGCTGGTCAACTCTTGCATCCTTGTAAAGCAGAAGACTCAGTCCTTTTGCACTGATTGTAGATATCCTGCACTCAATTTCATTTGCCTTAAGCAGCCGTATCAATCCCTGTTCCATCTGTACTCTCCTTTCCGCAATCCATACTATTCTTCTGTAAAATATTCCCAAGTTCAGCACCTATGTAGGCTTTGAGTTCCTCAAATGTACTGTCTTCTTTAGTAAGCCATTCCTGATATAGAAATTCTAAAATACCACCATTCCAACAAAGAAGTTTGTACGCTGTTTCCTCATTTAATTTTTCAATCTCCTCCAAAAGAATCTCATAGATGGTTACAAAAACTTCAATCTTATAGGAACTGGAATAAATTTCTTCTTTCGTCTGACGTAGAACAGAATATTTGAAAAGCTGTAATTCAATATACAGTCGCCCGGATAATAAGTTCTTCATTTCCTTTTCATCCATACGCAAATCTCCTATGCCGCTTTCACTTCAAATCTTCTTGAATGTGAAACTTTACCATAATCCGTATAGAGTTCCGGCATTTCTTCCTTAATACGCTTTGTATCAAGCTTTGTGGAATCAATGTTTTTCCATGAAACACGAAAACATTCACTACCGGCAAGCTCATTGTCCTGCATGAACAGCTTTACCTCCTGCTCAATCTGCTTTTGCTCTTCCTGCAATTTAGAAATAGAACCGAGAATTTCTTCCCGTCTCCGTAGTTTTTCATCAAAACCAACCAGTTGAATCATGCTGGTATTTCTTGCTGTATGGAAATACTTTTCAATTACTTCATCACAGGCTTTACTTCCATCCGGCGGTGGAATGAGTCCTTTCACAACATGATTATTCCAGAAATTCTCTTCTATATCTATCAGCTGACCAATCACTTCATCATCCCATACCAGTTTACGGTATATAAATTCCCTGCCTAAGATAACTGCCGCAATATACCATGCACGTTTTCCTGTAACTGCCATATAGTGATAGCACTGCATCACATAATGCAGCGGAATATTTCCGTCAGCCCACTTGTCTGCATTATAGGCACTGGCAGTTTTACATTCCAGCCCGGCATCTTCTCCGACTATCAGACGGTCTACATCGGCAATCATGTATGGATGCTCCACACTGCGGTACATGAAATTGGACTTTCTGACCTTTAATCCTGTTGCTTCCATAAATCGCTGTGCCACATAATCTTCCAAATCATGCCCGATGCGAATAGCTTCGTTGTCCTGTTCTACCACTTCCTCACTTATTTTATCCTGAAATACCTTCATGGCACTGCTGTATGGATTCAAACCGCAGATTGCCCCGGCATCAGAACCACCAATACCCGACTTTCTCAAACGAAGCCAGTCCGTGTTATTAACTCCTGATAATGATATTTTTTCAAACATTGTAATTCTCCTTCCTACTGTTTCATAGAATTATCTAAGACTCTGATCTGCAATATTAATGTGAAACTAATGAGGCTTTCGCCTTTGGATGGTACAACTGCTTTCGAAATTTTGTTTCGTGATATATTTTTTCTCTGCAACCATAAGACCAAAAGTTTTTTGAATCCAAGAAAACACTTGCCTGTTATTTGGGAAAATCCTCATATGTCTCTTTTAACCACTTTGCATATTGCATTTATTTAACCAAACCTCATTTTTAAGCGGATTTTATAAGCTGATAAGCCTTGTCAATAAGCGGATTGCCGTCAATGGTACGTGCAAACAGATTTTCATTATAATTTGCTGTCCTGCGAAGCGGATTGCCGTGCGTAGCAAAATCAGACACCGCGTTGATAAAACGGTACGCATTGTTTCCTACTTTCTGCAGGTCAGGTGCGTCATAATACCTTTTCATCATATCCTCGCGTAGACGAAGGATATTTTTGCTCTGTGTCTGCGTAGACTCCTTTTCCATTGGCAAAAGCTGATTAATGTATTCTTTTACCTGTGCATCCGACATTTTCTGTCTGCGTAGCTGCTCAAACTCACTGCCGAGACAGTCCATATACTCTTCTGCCATAAAAAGCGTATCTTTTGCTTCCTGTATTTTATCCTTAATATTTCCTGTATGAATCATACTAAAACTTCTGTTTGCTGTTTCCAATGCAAGATTCAGTGTATTGTTACACACTACCCGTACCGGAGTAACAGCTACTTTGACAGAGCCCGAGCCGTCATGGGTATTTGAAAATACCAGATACGGACTGATTCTTTCCCCTGCAATAATGTATTCCCTCGGAAGCCGTGCCAACAGCCATACCTTTTTTCCTTCCTGCAAAGAGCCTGCTGTTTCGTAACGCACCCCTTTTCCAAGTAGTTCATCCGTAAAACTGAACGCATCCAAATTTTGTACTACTTTGTAACGGTCAGATACCACTCCCAGTACCTTTCTGTCACTATCCCGGACATTTGCCTTGTAACCATCAATCTCTTCATTAAAATCTGTATAGATTGGCTCTTGTATTACCTGCCAATCCAGCCCTGCAAGTTTCAATGCTTCGGCTGATGTTGGTGCTTCCATTACGATTGTCCCTAATCCATGCCACGGTTTTTTTCTTACGGAAAACATGGTTTCTACTTTTGCTGCCATTTTCATTCTCTCCTTTTCTTTTTTGTCTTATTTTTCCTAAAGTTACCTTAACGCAGACAGAGGACCTCCCAAAAGGGAAATCCTCTGTCTTAAAACTTTTATTCAATTTTTGTTTCTGAATCTTTATCATGTACAGAATCTGCCACCATAAAGATTGCTGCGAAAACCGCCAGCAGTACATCAATAATTTTTCTTTTCGACATGTATTCACCTCATTCCTTTTATTTCTACAATAAGAATATATAGGTGATATGTTGAATAATACGATGATAACTAATGAAAATCTGTATTCCATGTATCAGGCATTTTGGTAGTTGATGGAACATATGATGGATAATTAATAAACTCCTCATCTAATTCACCATTGAAATATTCTTCTTCCTTATCCAACATAAATCCATATTCTTCATTCCATTTATAACATGTCATCTGCCAATTAGTATATGCTGGTTGTCTTTTATTTTTCTTATTCATAAAGATTTGAATATTTTTGATATCATCGTTAGTTATATCCCAATCTAAATATTTATCATTGTGATATTCCATTTTATCATCAGTAAAATGAAATCTACCGACTTTAGTTTCACCTACTTTAATTTTAGTATCATTAAATACTTTAAAATATGGAACTCCTTCTTTTGTCCTATCGGGATTTACTTGGACTCGTATACCTAATTCTTCATCACCGCCAATAGTAGCTATCTCTGTAAATGCTTCATTTTCTAACACATTTTCATTTAATGAAATATCTATTTCTCTATTATTCATAGATTCTTCATATGATTCATTAAAATATCCATCATATTCTATATCCTTTCTTTCTCCATCTTCAGTTATAATTATTGCATAATGTGTACCGGATATTTTTTCATCAATCATTATTAATCATCCTTTCCATTACACTTCCGTACAATGCTGCTTTTATACTCATAAATCAAGTAAAACAAATCAGGTAAAATTTTTTTCACTATTTTGACCTCAACTGCTCTTCCCATGACCAACCAGTCCTTTTTATATTTTCACTAATATTATCCAAAAACTCTACAGATATATCTCTAGCATTGGTTTTATTATGTTCGAGATAATAAAATACATTCCAAAGGTGTTCCCATCCGCAAACCGCTAACCTTGTTTCTAAGAAATCCTTAAATATGTAGAGAACTTCTTCCTCTCCTTCCAAAATCCCATGAAATGTTTTTGCCCTATACAAAGGAGATGTTGCCCACCAACATTTATTAAAAATATGACCATGTTTAAAAGCTCTCATACATATATGGCTATCATCGTCTATATAAAGATGCTGCACAGAACAGCAATCCTTATTATCACCAATATCAAGAATTAATGTATGTCGCTTTCTTGTAAATGGCAAATCGTGGACTTCAACAATATCTCCTGCTTTAAAAGGAATCGGCAGATTCACATTTTGGTTTGGAGCACATTCATAATCATGCAATTCAAAATGATAACAATATATGACTTGTCCATTAACCACAACATATGCCCACTTCTGCTCCAAATTTCCATTTTCGTCCTGCTCCCATTTTTCCACATCGAACCACAGGCGATTATCTCCACCATATTCCTCTTTCCAGTTCTTCATATATTGAACTGCTTTTTCGTAGCTAGTAAATGGAATAGTTTCTTCTTCCTTATATTCATCATCCTCGTCCCCCCAGCAAACAACTGTTCTCACCAGAAATACTGTTGGTTTTGTTGTATCATAAAGCATATTTAATGCCTCACGGAGCTTCTTTACTATTTCGACATACGAGTTTTGTATAATAAATTCACGTTCGCTTTCATTTTCTGCCTCAACCAATTCCTTATCCAAATCTTCACTTTCTGCCATCAATTCAAGCATTTCCAGTTTACGCCGTATCGTAATCATGGGAGTTCCTGCTATCATTTCTTGTATTTGGAATTTGTAAAGACTCTCTACATGTTCACACAAATATCCCTTCATTTCTTCTGATTCAAATATTTCCTTGATAATATCTTGTATTGTCATAAACACCTCCTAACTTCCTGGCAATATTATTTACTTTCTCCTACTACATAAAAACGTTTTCAATGCTCCTTTTTGTATTCATAAATCATGTAAGACAAATCACATAAATTAATCCCAGCCTTTATAGCTTTGCTCAAAACCTGCAAAATCTTCCAATATTTCTCATCTTCCCAAGAATCAATTTTCCACAAATCAAACGGATATGTATGAGAATAATCAAATTCTCCATCCGGTCTTACCTCATCTGTACGGATACAATTATCAGCCGCCTCTGGTATGATAAAAACTGTACTTCTCTCACATATTTCATACACTTCATAAAAGGCATCGTAATCCGTACTGACTACTTGTGGGTATTCCCAATCCGGTCCCATAACAATATCCCCAAGTCCAAAAGGACTTTTTATATTAAGGAACATATTTTCAAACCGATTACTGTCATCTTCCTCAAACCCTGCTTCACATTCATATGACCAACCATATTCTGGCTCTCCCTGAGACGTATATACATAAGATGCCTGTATGGGATTAACCTCTTCAATTACCTTTCCCTCCGTTAATTCCTCCGGATACTTATCTAAAAGGAAACATTTATCAATACGGAATCCCTTCTCAAAATTCCTGATTCCATAAGAAATTGCTGCTTTAGCTGATGCAAAATATTCATCATAATCTTCTTTAATTTTTGATTTAACTGTATATATGACTCCCGATTCATTATTTACTAAGAATCTTTCATATGCCTTTTCTTCAAATACTATTCGTTCCATCATTTCTTGGTTTAGTTGTTCATCATCTGAAATTTCAAGAATCTCCTTTAAAGAATTTATCTTCTCCTTTAATAAAGAATAGCCTGTCCAACATAACCTGGCCTGTTGACGGTATGTAAATTCAATTCCCTGTTCCTTATAGAAATTATTCACATAATCTGATATTGGTAATTTCACCATTTTTACCTCCTGTTCTGTCAATGGTCAAACAATCTCTTTTATATTTTTACTAAACATATATATTTCCTAGTTTTTTCCACAAGAGTCATTTCCTGCCAATTGTTTCTTAAACAAATCATAGGTCTGATAATTATTAACCTTGCATTGTGGGCATGGATTGGTCACTGTCTGAATTTTCCCTAATTTATAGGGACACTTATTACATGGAGCTTGCACTTTATAAATGAAATTTTTCATTCCTATTCACCTCTCAAAAACACTAATACGAGGACAGCCTAAGCCATCCTCGCACCACTTATCGTTTATCCCTTATAGTTGTCCGGATAATCTATATCAATAAAAGGACGTTTATTAGGATTCGTTATTTCTGTACTCATTATTTTTTTATGACATTCCATAAGTTGATCTCTTACCATTTCCAAATGTTCCTTGCTTTGAGGCACTATGTATTTATTAGAACCTTCTTTCAATAAATCCAGATACCAGTTTACGACTTCCAGCTTATGGAGACAGTAACTGGAAATCATCTGTTTATCATTAAAATCTTTGATTGCCTCTGTCTCTATCTGGATATAGGATACCAAATCATAGGAAATCTTTTTTAATTTCTTTTTAAACATAATTTCACTCTACCTCTTGAGAAATATCAACAGATTCGTACTGTTTCTTCATTTCTTCCAGTTCCTTTTCATCTTCTCTTATCTCATTATCCAATTCTGTAATAATTGAACAAACAAATTCTTCATTTGCTTCTACATCAATTACCTTATCAAAATTCGATTCATCCGCATCAAAATCAACATCCGCCTGTGGCAAGGTTGCTAGATATTTTCGTAATTTTTTTGCCATTGGCTTAAACGTGAAAAAAGTAAGACCAGCTGACGTAACAGCTCCCATAAGCGGAATCGCTTTGGAAACCCCTTTTGCAAAAATATCCTTTGTCATTTTTAATCCAAGTGCTGTCGCCACTTTTTTTACTATAGGATAAACCATACCTTTTGTCAGTGCTCTATTTACAAGATTTTTATAGACTTTCTGTGCCGCACATGCAGCAATTCTATTAATTCCAGCCGTTGCACCATTCACCCCAAACATAACACCCACAAATAGCGTCAATAAATTACAGGTTTCGTCATCCATTACCTCCTCTTCCTCAAACAAATCTTCCCAGCCATACAGATATATCAATTTTTGAAGTATGCGTAGTATGTGCCCGAAATATTGTGCAATATCTGCCGGAATAGTTCCTGCCATAGCCAAGCCTCCTGGAATCCCTCCTGCAAATGATATGGCTGTAACCTTTGTTGCCTCGTATTTGATTGCGGCTTTTGCAATCTTATTAATTTCCTCAACCGTAATACCTGCATATGCCGGACTATGCTTTACAGCTTTTTCAACCATATCTGCCGGATACCTTTTCTTCAAGGCTGTCCGCAAATATTTTTCCCTGTCTATCCTTACACCCTTAAGTCCCATTGTATTTTTTAAAGCTAACTCAAAATTTACTTTTTCACTCATATCGCATCCCCTTCTTTCTGTTATAATTCCCAAGAATCAGTAACAGACTCTACATAGAAGGATATTCGTGACCTTCTTGATATTCCGTTACTCTTCCGTCAGAAGTCAACTTATACCAATCCTTTGAACAATACGCATCTCCAAGGTAGGTTTTCTGCACAAAGAGAACTTCCTGTTCCTCCGGTACTGAAGAATCCTTTTTTACCGTACAGATAAAGTCGATACTCTCTCTCCATCTGCCCATCTGTCCTTCCGTCGCAAGACAAATAAAGTTCCATTCCTTTTCCGATGCGTTATCTCCTCCTTTATATATTGCCGATATTTCATAGACTTCACGTACCCCTTCCCTATCGGAAAGCATAACATAGTCTCCACTCTTCACATACGCAGCTACCCGGTCTTGTGTAGCGGGTATTCTTTCATAGTAAGCATTTTCGTCTGTATCCTGATACAGACGCATGGAACTGCGGATAAGATAATTGCCTATTTTAAAGGTAAAAGCAGATAACTCACCTTCCAGCAATTCATCCTCTTCTACCTCAGTTTCTTCTTCTGCCTTTTCCCATAATCCGGTAATAAGGATACCATCACCTAAGTGCCTATGCAGTGTCTTTATTCCTTCACTTTCATTCTGCTTATAACTATTTCGCAGAATGTCGTCCAGATTAAAAGTAATATTTTCTTTTGCTACCTCAAACTTTTGAATTAAATTTGCTGCCGCTTCTTCTGCAATACTTCTTTTCTTCATATTATCATCACTTTGCATATTTTGAGTATGATTATCTACTTTTGCTGATTTCAAATTACGGAACATAGCATCACAATTTTTTCTGCTTATCCGTATTCTGCTTCTCTCACCATTTTTGAACGTGATGTCATAATAAAAGTAAGTCTTTAACTTCACTCCTACCATCCTTTTTTTCTCTTTTATAAATGTATATTTCTCAATAGTATCTGCATTTAAAGGAATAATTTCTCCACTTCCTGAATCAACAACAATGCAGGGAACGTTATCAAATCTTGCAATTCTACAATCTGCATAAGCAAACTCTTTTACCTTGCTTCCATGATTTCCAGACAAATATTCTGTTATTTGTTTTAATGCAATTGGACCTGCTATTTTTATAATTTGTGGTGCTACCTTTTTTACTCCTGCCGCAATAACAGCATTCTCTATTCCAAGCATCCTATTTATCTCCTGTTTATATATGATTTCTTATGTTTTTTGTAACAGTCTGGTCTTTGACCAAACTGTTACATTTTGTACCTGCTATACTTCGTTCTGCTTTGTGTACTCATACAATCTAAAGTTTGGTGAATGTGTCTGTGCTTCCCCTATCTGATAATATTGGTCGCCACTTATAATTACATGGTGCTTATGCCACATACCACATTCCCATAGTTTTTCCCTGATAATATGTCCGGCGGTTTTTTGTCCTCCCAATCTTTTCAACTTTTTTCCCAACTTCATAGAAACACCTCTGCGACGAATCAGACAAGTAGTAACACCTGCTTTATTTCCACCCACAATATCATCACGCATACTATTTCCTACATGCGCCATTTCCTCAAATCCATTCATACCATATCTGTCACACAATACCTGAAAAGCATCTGTTCTCGGTTTCTTAGCCCTTGCAATATAACCGTCGGCATTCAAGCTTTCATTTGTCCCCTTTGCAATTCCTTCCGGTGCATTGGTTAGCAGAACTACAATAAATCCCATATTCCTTAATTTTTTAAAGAGTTCTTTTGCATATTTAGGCATTGTAACATTCATATATGGCAGACGATTCATCATCTGATGTTTAAATACATCTCCGATGGTATCATCAATATCAAAAGAAATTAACCGGATACCTTTTTCTTTCAATTTCGCATAATCAATATCCTCAATCTTTTTTTGGTAAACATCAGGAATAAAGACACTTAACTCCGGCATTGACATTGTATCCAATACTTTTTTATATTCCTTTTTATCCAATTCCTGGTTTTCTAACGCATCTCTTTCAATCTCATGAAAGAAATCAAGCACTTCCTCTGGTATCTCCTGTACATTCACACCACATTCTTTTTCAATCCACTCTGCAATCATTTCATGTTCTCTGCTTTTTTTGTTTCCCATAGTCAATTCCTTCCTCTTCCTTTTGTATAAATAAATTATTTCATTATAATGATACTTCTTGCACCCCTTTCTGTCAACATTAATACCCCTTGCAGGTATTTCAATCTGTTATTATTTCTTACTAAAATACTTTAAGGGGTGATAACATGGACTATAAGAGGTTAGGCAAAAGAATCGCGAAGAACGCCTTCGTTTAAATCTCACTCAGGCTCAGCTTGCAGAGGATATTGACATATCCGATACCTATATGGGTGCCATTGAACGTGGGGAACGAAGTCTTACATTGGATACACTTGTACGATTGGTAAATAGACTTGGCGTAACCATTGATTATATGCTCTCTGATTCCGTCTCTGACAGTGATTCCAATATTTTGGAACAGTTGAAACAGATTATGGACGGTCAGCCGTTAGAACGTAAACAAATGGCGGTTAATGTACTACGCACTATGTTTTCTTATTTTGAAAACAACGGCAGTTAAATTACTACTTCTAATCGCCCTTACTGCTACGAAGTTTTCTTACAAACTCAATATCATTAAGCAGTCTTTCAACAGCTACATTGACTAGAAGTTCTGTAGATACTGAATATTCTGATGACAAGATATGTAATCTATCGTATGACATAGGATTTGTAAGCCGGACAACAAAATCTCCTTTACTTTTTTCATTATCAATCATTTTCATCCTCCATATAATTTACAATTAACTCCTGTGCCCTTATGGGGCACAGGATATTTTTTGCATCTAACAAATTCCCTTTCACACATAAAATTCTTTCATATCATCCAACCGTAAACATGCCAGTCTACCTTCGGGTACACCACTACCGCATCCACAATCGATATCTATAAATCCTTCTGCATGTTTAATTTTTACATGCTTCCCTTTTTTTCGTAATTTGCGGATATATTTGTCTGAATCACCGTGAAGCAACATTACCGGTGTATGTCCGATAATCAAAGTCTTATTCGTAAAAGGATTAGGTGTTTTCAATGTTGGTCTTGTCCACACCTGTTTCTTTAGGGTATTAGCTGGAAAACCATGTACCAGATGAAATGTACGCCCCTTTATCTTAATTTCCATAGAATCCGGCAAAGTCGCCAAAAACGCCGCAAGTTCTCCCTGTTCCGCTTCCGATAGTGCTAAGAAATGGCAATAAGTCACTCCCCCTCCATTCATTATCCACAAATCCAACTTATCCTCCCACTCTCTTTCATCCTTTGCAAGCAACGTTTGAACCGCCATCAGTTCATGATTACCCATGATAAGATGCACATTGGAATGTTTTCTAATATCCATCAAAATCTCAATGCCATGCGCTCCTCTGTCAATAACATCCCCTATGATATAAATTTCATCTTCCTCACTGAACTCAATAAGTTGTAGGATACTTTTATATTTATCCCAATTTCCGTGAATGTCTGACATTATATACTTCATATAACTTGTCTCTCCTCTCTTTGCTATTTTGACATCAGCCTTTTATATTTATTACCTTTTAGCAAAGTAATTACATGCTGCCTCTGTGTCGGAGTAATAATATATACTTATCTCCATTTTTCATACGATATGTTGTTATATAAAAGGATTACTATTTAAACTCATCACTTGGTATGTCTTCATTATAAACCATAATCAAACTTGAAATGTCCCTCTGCCAGCAGACATTATGCAAAAAACACCTCATAGCCAATCATAAAAAAATAATTTGCCACACACAAACAAACTCTTCTTTCCTTAACAACTGCTTGTTATATAAAGAAGATATTTGTATAATTAATCAATAAACTTTTACATCAGGAGAAACTGGAAATGGCGAAAGAGGATTTTATGATTACTAATTCTTTGGGAAACTTAGATTTCCGCAATCATGTCCTATCAGCAGATTTAAATAAAAGCCTGCAACATATGGATATTGACACCTACCTGCAACAAAATAAGGAGAATATGATTCCCCACAACCTTCCTATCCACTTAGAACTGTTACTGGAACAGAAAGGTCTTACAAAAGCAGATGTTGTTCGTGGCTCTCAGCTTAACCGTAAATATGTTTATCAAATTTTTTCCGGAGAAAAAACACCTTCACGAGATAAACTGATTGCCATAGCATTTGGTCTTGGACTTTCCGACGAACAAACACAGACAATGCTGAAGCTATCAGGAAATCGTGAATTATATGTAAGAGATGAACGTGATGCAATAATTTTATTTTCTCTACAACGTAAAAAGACAATTTTTGAGACCAACGAATTATTGTACAACCATGGTTTTACAGTTCTAGGTGCTCCACAGGAATAATAGATAATAACAAAAAAATTATGCCGTAAAGATATACTGACACATTTTCGTGTACCAGCATCCTTACGGCATAAATTTTTCTATCCTTCCTTTTCAGTTTAAACTATCTTCTTTTTAATCATCATTCTTCGTCTTTGACTTATTTAGAATAAACTTCTCCCCCTCATAAATACGTACTGGATTTCCCCTGACAATACGATTATGCTCCCTCCATGCAGCATTGACCTGTTTCTCCTTCTGCTCCTGTTGCAATCCGGCAAGTTTTTTCTGCAGCTTCTCCATAGCCCTCTGCTTATTTTGAAACTGGCTCCGTTCCTCGGTAGACTGTGCTACAAGCCCAGTGGGGATATGTACAATTCGAACTCCGGTTTCTACCTTGTTTACATTCTGACCACCTTTTCCCCCACAGTGGAACTTTTCTATACGGTATTCTTTATCTGCCGCAATCTCAGTCAGCTCCGGAATAATGCTCACATCAACATACCAGTTCTTTCTTTTGTGATTCTTTCGAAACGGACTCCTGCAAATCCATAATACCGTTCCCTCAAGACTGCTTAAATCATGCTCCGTTCGAAAGCGTATGGAGTCAAAACAGCCCTTTTCATAACCTTTTGTTTCTGATAATATTTCCAGCTCTCCATACTCCTTTTTTAGAGTCTCAAACAGTTTCGCAACTGCCAGCTGACATTCGGATGGTCCCTGTCCTGCACTAATTTGAATTATCATAAGACACCACCCCTACTTTTTGCTTCCTGCCTTGAAATTATAGACAGGCTTCAATATTTCCGTTATCTCAACAGTATCACTAATCTGTTCTACAATCTCTGTTATGGAACGATAGGCAAAAGGAGCCTCATCCAACGTTTCTGCTCCCACGCAGCTGCTGTAAATGCCTTTCATTTCTTTTTTAAACTCCGATACCGTATACTGATTCTTCACGTCCTCGCGTTTCAGTCTCCTTCCTGAGCCGTGTGGTGCTGAATAATTCCATTCTGCATTGCCTTTTCCAATTCCCAATATAATCCCTTCTTTCATATTCGCAGGAATGATTACCTTTTCTCCATTTTGGGCAGAAATAGAGCCTTTACGAAGTATTCCCGAAGCATCCAGATAGTTATGTGCCACCGAAAACTGCTCCACCGCTTTCCACTTCATCCCTTTTAATATTTCCCTGACAATAATCTGTCTGTTCCACTCGGCATAATGCTGAATTATCTGCACATCTTCCATATATGCCTCTTTATTGTCTCCTTCCAGATAACTCATGTAATAGGGAATTTCTTTCCCCTGCTCTTTCAGACAACTGCTTGCCAGCTTCGTGTAGTATTCTGCCACTTCCTCTCCCAAATGTCTGCTTCCTGTATGTACCACAAGATACATACAGCCATCAGTTCCCTTGTCAAGCTCTATGAAGTGATTACCTCCTCCAAGTGTTCCAAGACTTCTTTCTGCCTTATTTTTGTTGATATGTCTAACGCAATGAAGCCCCTCATAGGAAAATTCTTCTGCCATATGGTGAGGTTCTTTCCGTATAACAAAACCTGATGGCACATTTTCCCGGATAATTCTATCTAACTTTTGAAACTCCGCATTATTCTTATTCAATTTTACACAAGTCATTCCACATCCTATATCCACTCCCAAAAGCTGTGGAATCACCTTATCTGTTACTGTCATGGAAAGCCCGATTGGGGCAATTTTGCCGGGATGGATATCCGGCATCATGCAGATAATACTTCCATCTGCAACCTCATTATCACATATCATTTTCACCTGTGCTTCCGTATAAGTCTCTACATCATCTGTAAATATTTTTGCTTCGGTATACATACCTTTTACTATTTTCATATTGTTTTGTCTCCCTAAAATTAGGTACAAAAAAAGCACCCAAAGGTGCAGTTTACAAATCCTCTCTATACAGCTTCATAACAATAGAAAATATTCTTATAGCTTGCTGCCACATAAATAAAAACAAATCTATCTGTAATATGAAAGGACTTCCGTACCCTTGATTGTCAGTTTCTTTATTCTGTTTTGATTATTTATATTCTTCTGCATGGCAAGTCCTCCTTTCACTAATCGCTCTTCTTTATTGTTAACGTGTAAATAATAACACAGGAATTTATGATTTACAAGTACTTATTTTCTACCAATAGCAAAAAATACATATCCAGTCTACACTTCGCTAGTGGCATAATTATCGCAAAATTTTCTCTTTTTCAGTTTTTCTCTTACTTCATCGATTGTACTGGTTCTGCCGTCTTGCATAGCCTTATATCCTTCTCCAATCAACCGATAAAACTCCAACTTCTCAATGTCAGTTGATTCGACTACTTTCTGTCCATTTATTGCTAACATACAATCACACCCTCTCTTCATTCTAAATGTACCATACTTCTTCACCCTCAACAATCAGAAATTTCCCAACCTGCAAACACCCCGCACCCCAGTATTCATCAGCCTTCCACCCCACTTACTTAAATTGCTAATTTCGGTGAAGCGCTCCGACTTGTGCAGGATAAATTAAACGAAAAGAACTTCTACGCCTTCAATCCCGCTTTCGACAATACTACTGCCAAGTCTGACAATTGTTCTTGCAACTGATGCCTATGTACACAGATATTATGCAAGCAATTAACGCCCTACTAACCATGGAACCATCCGCTTTTGCAACAATACGCGGTAGCCGTTTTTTTCCTGCTATTAGTGGTCGTGCACTGTTTTATCCTCTCGCAACAGGTACACTGACAGCAGTTCATGTTGTCGGTTTACCATATCCGACTTCTTCATGTAATAAAACTTTTTACGGTTTCCATATACATGAAGGTGCCAGCTGTACCGATAAAGACGAAAACAATCCGTTTTCCGATACCGGCAATCACTTTAATCCCACTGGATGTACACATCCACATCATGCCGGTGATTTACCGCCTCTACTTGGAAATAACGGTGAAGCACTTTCCATCTTTTACGTCAATTCCTTTTTACCAGAAGATATTATTGGTCATACTTTGGTTATACATGAAATGCCTGACGATTTAATGACACAGCCTGCCGGCAACTCAGGTATGAAAATTGCCTGTGGTGAAATTACTTTTCCTCCTGTATACAGACCTGCAACCCCCATTATGTAATAAAAATATCAATTGACTTTTTTCTGTCACATAAGAAAAAGGATGGAAATCTTTGTATGTCGAATACAAAATTCCATCCTTTTATGTAATAGAAAATTGTTATGATAATCTTGCTACCTGATCCACCGCCATGGAGCATATCATGGCTCCCGCTTCCGTATTCACTCCATGTTCTTTATTTATCGACTCCATAATCAGATTTCTCGTCTGATTTGACACCATCATCATAATCATTTCTTTCTCTGCCTGCAAAGTAATTCCATAAAAATGTTTACTTTCTTCGGAACCGTTAAAACGAGCTCTTAAAATCGTACCGCCTCTTGCACCCGCTTTCTTTGCTGTCTCCATAACTTTATCTGTATGTCCCTGATTTACAATCACAAGAATCAAACTGTTATTACTGTGTTCCTGCACGTTTTCTTCACCTTCCTCATCCATATCCTTTACATTTTCAAATAGCTTTGCCGCAACCAGACTGTTTAATCCGGTAAGTGAAACTGCAAATGCAATTCCTTTTGCCTGTACTGCTTCCCGCAAATCATTGTTTAAATCATATAACAACTTTCGGACGTTTCCCGCCTCCGCCATACTAAAAAGAATGTCTCTTTCGGATGTCCCAAATCCAAGCACATCCAAAAGTTCTGAGGAGGCCGTTCCAAATCCGGTACTCTGATAATGCCACTCCACCCCATTTTTTGAATATAGCTTTGCCATATCCTTTCCCTGACTGCGTTCCACAATGGTTATCAGCAGCTTAATCCCTCTTTTTTTATCCATAGGTCAGTTCTCCTGTCACATTAATCAAAATACAAAATTGTATCTTCCAAATCCACATGTTGTGGAACTTCCTGTTTTTTGCGTAATTTTTTCTTTATTTTTCCTATAAGTCCCAATAACTGTATCGTTACAAGCGGTGTCATGGCAACCATTGCCACAATACCAAAAGCATCCGTTAAAATATTGCCGCCCAGTGCCTCACATGCTCCCATTGCCATCGGAAGCAAAAATGTAGCTGTCATCGGTCCACTGGCAACACCAATAGACAATCCATGCTGAATGGATTTTTGGGTAATAGAACCGTTTGAAACCTCTTCTACCTGCTTTGTCAACACCTGTACTGCCGGTTCCGCTTTTACAATGAAATATCCAATAATCATTCCAATCGGAATCAATAACCACTTGTTCGTTCCTACAGCAACAGAGGCTCCAATAAACTGTCCTGCCGGCATAAATCCAACATTAACACCTGTTAAAAACAATACAAGCCCAATATATGTATAAATCATACCCGAACTTATTTTAATCAATTGATGCATATGAAATCTGCGAAATACAATCTGGAAAATTACAAATAAAATAACAATCGGACAAAGCGCAACTAAAACCTCTTCCGCATATATCGGTAATCCTGTGGCAAACTGTCTTGCTGCGTCTTTAGTTGTAATAATTTCCGGTATTTCAGCCGGAGTATACGCACTTTCCGATGGTTTATAAAATATTCCAAGAAGCAATACTGCAAGTATCGGCCCAATACTACACATAGATATCAAACCAAAGCTATCACTATTTGAATTTTTATCACTTCGAACAGATGCCATACCAATTCCCAATGCCATAATGAACGGTACTGTTATCGGTCCTGTTGTCACACCACCGGAATCAAAAGATACAGGTATAAAATCCTGCGGTGCAAAAAAAGCCAGTCCGAAGATAATAATATAAAAAAATACCAATGCATACGATAATGGAATCTTAAACAACATACGAATTTCTGCTAAAACAAGAAATATTCCGACGCCGATTGCCACGGTTAGAATTAATGTAAGATTTGGTATTGCCGGCACCTGATTGGCAAGCACCTGTAAATCCGGCTCGGCCACTGTAATTAAAACACCTAAAATAAAACATACTGCTAATGATATTGTAATTTTTTTCGCCTTACTCATTACAACACCAATTCCCTCTCCCATTGGGAGCATCGACATATCGACACCTAATGTAAAAAAGCCCATTCCCAAAACTAACATCAAGGCTCCAAACAGAAAGAGAACTAAAGCTCCCGGAGTCATTGGTGCAATTGTGATACTAAGAACAAACACAATTGCCGTAATCGGTATTACGGAAGCAATCGACTCATAAACTTTTTCTTTCAAAAGTGTATTCAGTTTCAAAAATTATACTCTCCTCTCTAAAATTGTATTTTAAAATATTTATCATATGAACCTATAACATATCATATATTTAGTATAAATTATATCAAGCTATCTTTCCACTAAAATTGTGTTAAGATTTCTTAACACAATTTTGTAAAACTAATAATTTAGATGTTAATCTATAAACATCTATAAACATCTATAAACATTTTACAATTTATGTTGACAGAGACTTTCATAATATGATATTTTAGTGCAGTAAGTTAATTAAATGGAGGGAGAAATTATGGTTCAAAACAGAAATATTGCCATGTGCATTATTTTATCTATTGTTACATGTGGTATTTACGGAATTTACTGGTTTGTCTGCTTAACAGATGACACAAATACAGTATCCGGTGAGGTAAACGGAACTTCCGGTATTCTTGCTTTTATTCTTACCCTTGTTACATGTGGTATTTATGGTTTTTATTGGGCATATAAATGTGGTGATAAAATCGATACTGCAAAACAGCAACGTGGTATTCCGGCAAGCAATGGCGGTGTATTATACTTAATTCTATGGATTTTCGGTGGAGTTATTGCTTACGCTTTAATCCAGAATGAATTAAATAAATTCTCTTATCAGCAATAAACAAAAGCTATGCATGTTTTAATTAAGTGCATAGCTTTGTTTATTATACATAAAAAATGCTCGAATCAAACAATACTCTAAAGAACATTACTTTGCAAATAAAAAAATTATTTTTTTTCTCCATCCAATGCTCTAGGTAATCTATGCCTGAAAATCCTTTTTGAAAGCTGCTTTATATCAAATGGCAACAAAGGATAAATATAACTTTGCCCTGATACTGTTTTATTTTTCACAATGGCCAACAGACAAAGAAGAATTCCCGCAATATAACCGTACACTCCAAAAATTGCAGTCAGAACAAGATTTATAATACGCATAAATTTTAAAGCATAGCCTAATTCATAACTCGTTTGTGTATAATTTGCAACTGCCACAAATGCCATATACAACATTACTTCCGAATTAAACCATCCACTCTTTACTGAAAATTCCCCTAGTACAAGCGCAGCCAGCACACTGAGCGGTGTACTTAACATACTTGGTGTGTTTACTGCCGCAAGACGTAATCCGTCAATTGCAAGCTCCAACATAATAAACTGCCAAATTAGCGGAATATTCATGGTTTCCCTTACCATAATAAAAGAAAAACTATCCGGAATCCATTCCGTATTTTTCATCAATAACAGATATGTGGGGGTAACAATATACGTCAAAAAAGCAATAATAATACGCGTAATTCTCAGATAAGTTCCTGTAATCGGAGGAAAATAATAATCATCTGCTTCTTCTACCATATCAAAAATCGAATTCGGCAACACCATTGCAGAAGGAGAATTATCAACCAAAATAATAATATTCCCTTCTAAAATCTGTGCTGCTGCCGTATCCGGTCTTTCGGTGTACTTAAATTTCGGAAATGGATTATACCATTTGCTTGTATACAAGCATTCCGCCAAACTTTCCTGATTTAATGTTAAAGCATCCACTTCAAGTGCATTAATCCTATCTTTAATTAGTTGCAGAAATTTTTTATCGACTCTGTCATCCATATAACAAAGTGCTATATCTGTCCGGGAACTTTTCCCCGCATTCATCATTTCCATTCGAAGCTCTGTACTTCGTATTCTTCTTCTGATTAAAGCAGTATTAAATACTACCGTTTCCACAAATCCGTCCTTAGAACCTCTAAGTACCTTATCCTTTTCCGGTTCCTGCACACTCCTTGCCGGATAAGTACGGGCATCTATTAATAGTGCTTTATCATAACCTTCTATAATTAATATAAACACACCGGACAAAAGATTCTGCATCACCTTTTCCATACTGTCCGTTAAGTCTACTTCCACGTAAGGCATACACCTCTTAGACATACCATGGGCATCCTGCGGCATATCCTCCGCTTTCAGTGTAATAAAATACTGCAACATCTTCTGCATTAATTCATCTTTACAGAATCCGTCAATAAAGTACATCACTGCATTTCTTCCGCCTACACTAATCACACGATACACAATGTCAAAATTTGTATTGACTGCTAATGTTTCATTTAAATAATCTAAATTTTTCTGAAAATCCTTTTCTATCTTTTTTTCATTTCCATTCATAAAAAAACTCCCTTTCCGGTTTTTTATTATTCTTCCAAAAAGAGAGTTTTCTATACTTTATTTTGTTGTACTTTCAAATCCACCATTTCTTACAGCCGTGGCATCATCATCTTCCGTAATACCATATTCTAAAAAGATTCCCTGCATAAAACCTGTTCCGGCGTCAATTGTCACACTTTTTCCTTCATTGGAATCATTGGTTATCTTTGCAAAAATATGTCCTTCGTTATCTGAATAATAATAATCGCTGTCAATAATTCCTACCGTATTATTCAGCTGTAAACGATACTTAAAACCTAGTCCGCTCCTTGGATAAAGCTTAAGCACCCAGTTTTCCTCCATACGTACACGAATTCCTGTTGCAATCTTTATTGTTTCTCCCGGATTTAGATTCACTTCTACCGGAGTAAAAAAATCATATCCGGCACTGCCACTTGTGGCACGTCTTGGAAGCTTAAGCTGATCGTAAATCTCCTTAATTTCAACTTCACTTCTGTCTCCAAAACAATCTGCAAATCCTTCCTTAAACTGTTCAAAACTAACCTTTTCAAATTTCGCAATTCTCTGCATTATCTTTAACCATGCCTTCCTCATATTCTGCAAATTTATGCACTAAGCCTTACAACTTCTTCTTAAAACTTAATTATCATAATTATTACAATGCAATACAGGAATCACTGTATCTGTCTGTTTTAAAGACTTTTGTACATCAATTACTCTTTGATTTTTACTGCCCTTCCAAAGTAAATTATTATCTTTTAGCTCTACTTTGAATTCACCATCTACCAAAACATCAACATATTGTAATAACGGATAATGTAAAATATTTTCCCATGAATCTCCCGTATAGAGCCAAATAGTCTTATCCGGGAACTTTTCTTTAATTTCCTCCATCAAATTCCGTACATCCAATCTGTTTGCTGAATGAAGAGGATCTCCTCCTGAAAAGGTAATTCCGGAAATATAAGGTTTGTCCAGTGCTTCAAAAAGCTCCATTTTCGCGGCTTCATCAAACAACAGACCTCCATTTGGATCCCATGTAATCGGGTTCTGACACTCTTTACAGCAATGGGAACAGCCTGCCACCCATAACACGACTCTAAGCCCATCACCGTTTAACATATCATCCTTTGTAATATTGTGGTAACGCATTACTTACATTGACTTCCTTTCTGCAATTTCTGCCATTTTTGCATCATTAAGCCTTGTATCTCCATGCACCCTTGAATAGGATAAATACCCATTCATACGGTCAATTTTCGTCAGGTTTCTGCTTCCGCATTTTGGACAAACATCCATTTCCAGTTCCTGATGTCCGCAATCATCACAATATGCCAAAGACATATTTACGCCTTCATAGAATCCCATATCCATTGCTCTGCGGATTAATGTCTTGATTGCTTCTAAATTATAATCAATCGGATATTTTACATATTGAATTTTGCCACCATTTGCCAGTTCCCAGAAACGATACTCTAAATCCTGTTTTTCAATCGGAGTAATATCTTCTGTTACATGGCAATGGAAACTGTTGCTGACATAATCTCTGTCAGACACGCCTTCAATAATTCCATATTTTTCACGGAATTGTTTTACCTGAAGTCCGCACAGATTTTCTGCCGGTGTTCCGTAAATTGCATAAAGATTGCCATCTGCTTCTTTAAATTCATTAATTTTTTGATTAATATGCTCTAAAACTTCTAATGCAAACTGCCCGTCTTCTACCAATGACTTACCATTGTAAAGTTCCTGCAGCTCGTTAAATGCCGTAATACCAAAGCTTGCTGTAGCTGATTTCAAAATAGGTTTGATTTTATCAGTCAGTTTTAAATGTCCGCCCAGGAAACCGCCTTCACAATAAGCAAGCGGATTGGTGGATGCCCGCATTTCTCCCAAATATGCATAAGTTCTGATATGCAACTGACGTATCAATTCCAAATAATAATCCAGTACTTCATAAAAATCTCTTGATTCCTGTCTTGATTTTGCAAGAATCATCGGAAGATGCAGTGACACTGCACCGATATTAAAACGACCGACAAATACCGGAACATCTTTATCGTCTGCCGGATGCATACCACCTCTTTCATACCAGGGAGAAAGGAACGCACGACATCCCATCGGGGATATAATCTTGCCATACTGCTTGTACATGCTGGCAATATACCCTTTTCCTGTCAGACTTAACCAGTCAGGATACATTGTTTTAGCAGAGCATTTTACTCCTGCTTCAAACACATCTTCCAGTTCTTTTCCCGGTCCGTGCAGATTTTCATCATACAAAAATACAATTTTCGGGAATAATACCGGCTTTTTACACTCATCCTTTCCCTGTCCTCTTCTTCTGACATTTAACAAGGAAACTGTAGCCAGTTTTGCAAATTTTCCGGTTCCGGTTCCTGCTGTAACCGTAATAAAAGGATAGTCTCCACGGCTGGAAGCTACGGTATTAAACTTGTATTCCCATCCCTGAAAACCCTGCTCATACTCTCTGACTACATCCGCATAAGCTTCTGATTCTGCTGTTTCTTTATCAATCCCAAGTCGGATATATTTCTCCAGATATTTGTTATATGATTTTTCTGCATACGGCTCTAAAATTAAATCCACACTCGGTACAGTAAAACCACCATACTGCTGGCTTGCTGCACTTAAAACAATATCACCAATAACATCAAATGCTACATCCAGTGACTTTGGCTCGTTATACCAGATATTTCCCATTTCAAAGCCGCCACTTAATACATTCTGCACATCAAACAGACAGCAGTTCATGGTATCTCTTCTTGCAGACATATCATGAACATAAATATAACCATCACGGCAAGCCTGAATTTCTTCAGTTGTCATGAAAAATTTCTGATACAGCTCCTTATTGAACTGGTTAAAAATCAGACTTCGTTTTGTAGAAACAAGAGCTGAATCCGTATTGGCATTTTCTTTATCTCCAACATACATAATGGACTGACTCTTTTTATATACGTCATCCATCATACGAACAAAATCCTGTTTATAATTTCGATAATCTCTATAACTCTTTGCCACAATCGGCTTTACATCTTCAAGGGCACTCTCTACGATGTTATGCATAATCGGAATTGGAATTTCATCCTGTTCCATTTCATCCACTTTTTCTACCACAAACTGACAAATATGGCGTTTTTCTTCTTCTGTAAATTTTGTTAATGCACGATAAGCACTTTTTCCTACCGCATTCACAACCTTTTGTACATTAAAGATTTCTCTGCTTCCATCTTTTTTAATGACTTTTGTAGGACGTTTGGTTTTATATAAAGCAGCATAGTCTGTTTTATCTGCAATATTTTCCTTTTCCAACCTGTCACCCATTTTCTCAACCTCCATTGTCCTGTTTCTCCCTTGAACGGCTTTTAACCTCAACGTCTAGCGGTTACCAACTATGTACTCACAATATATAGTTTTCATCTCCTCATTTCCACTAGATATTGTAGCCGTTCTTCTAGTATAGGCTATGTCACTTTCGGTGTCAATATACACTTTTCACATCTTATCAACATGCATGTTGTTCAAAATATCTTTCAGGTAATTCTCATACTTGTCTGCCACTTCCACAGGTCCCAGTATAGAAACATCCTTTCCAAGCCCTGTAATCCACCCAAAAAATTGTCCGCTTATTGCTACTTTTATACGAACACTAAAGTACTCGTCATCTCTTGTTCTAACGTCTGCATCTTTTCCAAATCTATCCATTACTACACCTATCAGACGATTGGCAAACTTTAAAGTTACGATTTGTTCTTCTCCTCCGTACATACCAAACATTTTATTGGTATATTCTGCAATATCAAACTCCGCAAACAATTCAGTTCCAAGCCTTTTTTCATCCGTCAGCTCTATGGTTCCCATCTTATCAACACGGTAATGCTTTAGTTTATTTTCTTTTTCGTCAAATCCTACCAAATAATAATTTTCATCCTGCCATATTAGTGCCCACGGACTTATCTGATACTTTGTTCCATTTTTACGTGGGATCAGTTTCTTATCCAGTGTCCATTCCATATATTGAAATGTAATCTGCACATTGTCCTGAATCCCCTTATGAATATTGTCTACGTTATAGTAGATGCTTTCATTTGAGGTTTTAATTCTGTTAACTACATATACTTGTCTCTGTAATCTTCCGGCCTCATATTTTCCTATTAATTTTTCCAGCTTTCTAATTAACTCTTTTGATTTTTTTGCCGTAATAAAGCGGGATGCCTGTACAGCATCAACAAGGAGCTTTAACTCCGGTAATTCAAAATCTCTGGATGCCATATAATATCCACCTTCAGATTTTGACGGATTACGGAGAATATCATAACCAAACTGTTTTAAATCCTCAATGTCCGTATAAACCGTTTTTCGTTCTGCACTAATATCATATCTGGAAAGTTCTTCCAAAATGCGTTTCATAGGCATCGGATGCAGTTCATCCGTACTCTCACTTAAAATTTTAAGCAGATATAATATTTTCAATTTTTGTCCTGTTGATTTTGCCATAATAATTTCCTTAACTCCACCATTTAGCTCGCACAATTTTTTCTATTACATGAAAAAACTGCCGTGCCAAAAGTTGTCCTTTCAGCCGGCAGCTGCATTTTCTTTTTTCTTTATGATGCAGTGGAAGTTCCGTTTTCTTCTTCGGTAACCTCAATCTGTGCATTTTTACGTTTTCTCATAGTAATTCCAATAAAACATGCAATCAGAATCAATACAACTACAAAAAGAAATAATAATCCATATGACAAGAATGAATTTACAAATAAAATCAAATTATTCATAACAACACGTCCTTTTCTCTAGAATTAATTAAATAATACCACTTATTGCAAACAATCGTCAAGTAAGTCCTTACCATCTGCTGCAGTTGTTGCTAATTTATCACAACGTTCATTTTCCGGATGCCCGTCATGTCCTTTTACCCACACAAAAGTTACTTGATGTTGTTTTTTGGCTTCTAACAATCGTTTCCATAAATCTATATTTTTTACCGGCTTTTTGGCACTGTTTTTCCAGTTATTTTTCAACCACCCTTCAATCCAATGCTGGTTAAAAGCATCCACCAAATATTTAGAATCAGAAACCAGTTCTACTTTACAAGGCTTTGTCAAGGCTTCCAGCCCTACAATGGCAGCCATCAGTTCCATACGGTTATTTGTTGTCTTTTTATATCCTGCGGAATACTCCCTTTCATGCAAATTCCCTTTTGCATCCACATACTGTAATACTGTACCATATCCTCCGGGGCCTTCCGGATTTCCTCTCGCTGCTCCATCTGTATATATTGTAACCTTCATCTGTTTTCATCCTTTCTACTTCCAAATACCATTAGTAATAAAATTCTCTGCCATTGTCTCCGCTTTGTCAATAATTTCCTTTTCATATCCCATGACACTCAGAAGTTTAATGGCATTTCTTGTTCTTGCCTTGCCTTCCCTTAATTCATAATTAAAAAATACATCTCCGTCCCGTACTTCCTCTTCAAAATGATAATTTTCATATTGCTGTTCTAAAAGAGAAGTCAGTTCTATATCATGTGTTGCCGCAAAACAAAGTGTATTTTTTCCTGCAAAGCTTTTGAGAATCTGCGTAGATGCTGCAATGCGCTCTACGGTATTTGTTCCACGAAGTACTTCGTCCACAAAACACAATATTTTCGCATCTCCTCCCGCATCAATAATTCTCTTTAAAGATTTAATTTCTACAATATAATAACTTTCGCCGTTTCCCAGATTGTCCCGAAGCGCCATAGAACTGTAAATATGATAAAATTCTCCAACATATTTTTTTGCCGGACAAGTATAAATTGTCTGTGCTAATATAGCATTAATTGCAACAGTCTTTAAAAACGTAGATTTACCGGAAGCATTGGAACCGGTCAACAATACCCCTTTTTTAGTCCGAATACTGTTTTTTACCGGATTCTGAATCAGAGGATGATAACCGTCCTCTAACTGTATTCCTTGTGAAAATTCCGGAATACACCACTCCTCTAACGAGGCTCTATATGCCCCAATTGCAATTACCGTTTCTATAGAACCACAGATTCGAAGAATTTCATCTAATTCCGGTTGATGTCCGCGAAGCTGCGTCATCATCTTGTTAAACTGAATGATATCCGTATGTAATATCATTCTAATATAATCAGCTATAATGGATATCGGATCTCCTGCACCACTCATTCTGGCAGGTGACATCAACCACCAAGATCCTCTTTTGAATTTTTGGAATTGTTTTAACAACGCATCTAATTCCTTGATTTCTTCTTTAAGCACCGGAAGATTCATTTTTTTTATCTGCTCTGCCATAGAAAGCATACGCATAATATATCTGAAGTTTACAATATAGGTATCTCTTTCATTTTTATATTTAAAATAAGTAACCATATTTAAACATAATAATATGATTGTAAGAAAAATTCCTAAAGAATCATAAAAAAATATTAATAAAACAGCCAATAATAAAGCAATATTTCCCAAATAATGTTTCCAATTGGAAACATCTTTAACCATATCCAAAAAATCTATATAATCATAAATAGAAAATTTTCCTGTTTTTCCCGTTTTCGCAAAAAGTACCTGCATTTTTACACGCTCATCCGCATTCTCCATAAAAAAACGTACTTTTTCTTCCCTAATTTTCAACTTTTCTTCCTGCATGGTAAGATTTCGAAGAGTATAATATAAATATTCCTCTCCTACAGAAGAATATGTATGATTCATCTGCATAAACACAGCATCCATATCCAGGTCATTCCATGTAATATCGTCAACAAAAATGCCTTCCTTACTATGTCTCTCATAGTATTTTCGTATAGAGTTATACTGTGCAGCTTCATATTCTTTGTTTGGAAATTGTCCATAATTGCTATACAGCCTCTTTATAAATAATTTTTCATTTTTTTTCTCATCATAAATCCCTTTAACAAATGCAAATAGTATAATACCGGCAATTACACCGACTAAAACTAAATATTCCATGAATTCTCCTATCTTTTACCTTAAAAGGAGCATCCAAACAAGATGCTCCTTACAACTTTAAGTCTGACTTGTAGCTCCAATTTTATAAAATGATATATTTCAAAATAAACAATACAGTAAGAATGTACATCACTATACTGATTTTCTTTTCTTTTGCTTTTCCTGTAATCAAGTTAATCAACGTCCAGGAAATAACACCGATGGTAATTCCCTCTGAAATACTGTATGCAAGAGGCATCGCTACGATACAAAGGAATGCCGGTATTGCTTCTGACATATCCTCAAAATCAATTTTTACCACAGATCCCATCATATAAAAACCTACCGTAATTAAGGCCGGAGCAATGGCAAAAGACGGAATTGCCAAAAACAATGGTGAAAATATTACGGAAAGCAGGAACAAAAATCCTGTTACCACCGCTGTAAATCCGGTTCTTCCACCCTCTGTGACTCCTGATGCACTTTCTACAAAAGTCGTTGTTGTAGAAGTACCGAAAATGGCACCCACACTTGTTGCAATGGAATCTGCTAAAAGTGCCGGTTTAATACGCGGCAGTTTTCCATCCTTATCGAGCATGTCAGCTTTAGAAGCCACACCAATCAAAGTTCCTAATGTATCAAACATATCTACAAACAGGAATGCAAACATAATCACTACTAAATCCATAATTTTAATTGAAGAAAAATCTGCCTTGAACACTTGTCCAAATGTAGTTCCAAAAGAACTGAAGTCCAGACTTACAATCGCAGATGGAATAACAGAATACATTCCTGCATCCGGATTTGGTACATAAATCCCTACAAGTTCACAAACAATGCCAAGAATCCATGTAGCTAAAATACCAAAAAGAATACCACCCTTTACTCTCTTAATCAAAAGAATTGCCGTAATAAGCACACCAATTAAAGCAAGAACCGCACCTACTCCTACTGATTGTATATTTTCACTAAACGACTGATACGTAACTAACGTCGCATCACTGTTTACTACAAGCTTTGCATCCTGCAAACCAATAAAAGCAATAAAAAGACCGATACCAACACTGACTGCTGATTTTAATGTCATCGGTATTGCATTAAAAATTGCTTCCCTTACATTTGTAAGAGACAATACAATGAACAGCAACCCTTCCAAAAATACTGCGAACAGTGCAATTTGCCATGAATACCCCATACCGATTACAACCGTATAAGCAAAATAAGCATTCAGTCCCATACCCGGTGCCAGCGCAAACGGATAATTGGCAAGCAATGCCATTAGCATGGTTCCAACAAATGAAGCCAGTGCTGTTGCAATTAATACCGCATTTGCATCCATTCCTGTTTCAGAAAGAATACTCGGATTCACTGCAAGAATGTATGCCATTGTCATAAACGTGGTAATACCTGCCATGACTTCAGTCTTTACATTCGTATTGTTCTCTTTCAGTTTAAAGAACTTTTCCAACATTTTTATTTTCCTCCTTATGAGATGTTGATTTATTGTAAGGCTTTTGCCGTTTACAATCCTCATTTCGCAGTTTTAACACATGTATGTCTATTCTGCCGTTATTCTTTGTACAATGCTGTTTACCTTCTCATAAATCTGTTCCGGCTCACATCCTACATAAAACTTACCATCTTTATATAAAATTTTTCCATCTATCATCGTCATTTTCACATTCTGCTTACTTCCGCTGTAAACAATATTTTTTGCAATATGATTCAATGGCTGCATATTGGGCATATTTAAATCAATTATAATTATATCTGCCTTTTTTCCTTCTGCAAGTACATCACATTCTGAAAGTCCCATTGCTCTTGCACCATTTACCGTAGCCATTTTCAGTACTTCCATGGCATCTGCCACAGCAGCGTCCTTTTCCCGCACTTTCGCTAATCCGGTTACCAAAAACATTTCCCGAAACATATCCAGACAATTGTTACTTGCAGGACCATCTGTACCTATGGCAACATTAATATTTCGATTTAAAAATTCCTGTATCGGAGCTATTCCACTGGCTAGTTTTAAGTTAGATGCCGGATTGGTAATTACAGAAAGACCTCTCTTTTCAAAAATCTTCAAATCATTTTCATTCATATATACACAGTGATAACCGCCTCCACCATAATCAAAAATTCCTAAGGAATCTAAAAATTCCGGCGGAGTCATTCCATAACGTTCCCTGCATTCCTCTACTTCCTTTTCTGTCTCACACATGTGAGCATATACCGGCGCCTTATATTTATGTGCTAATGCCGCTACCCCCTCTAACAGTTCTTTAGAGCAGGTATACTCTGCATGAAATCCCAATCGGAAACTAATCAGCGAATCCTCTTTATTCATCTGCTGAAAAGATTGTTCCAGAAGTTCTAATGACTGCGTAAAATTATTCAATCCGCTTGCCTGTACACATCGCATACCCATATCTTCACATGCCTTTGCAATCGGTTCCGGTTCTATATACATATCAAAAATACTTGTAATACCACTTGTTAAATATTCTAAAACAGCAAGTCGGATATTTTCATAAATGTCTTCTTTGCACAGCTTCCCTTCCGCCGGAAAAATCTTTTCATGCAACCATTCATCTAAGGGTAAATCATCAGCAAAGGAGCGAAGAAATGTCATTCCTGAATGAGTGTGGGCATTTTTAAATCCTGGCATCAGTAAATTTCCCTGACAGTCAATTTCTTCATCCCAAATCAAACAGGTTTTTCCGGTTCTTTTAAAAAATTCCTCTGTATCTTTTCCTGTTCCGACATAAAGAATACGTGAATCTTCTACCCAAACTTCTCCTTCAAAAATCTCCTGTCCTTCAATCATAGTCAGGATTCTTGCGTGAAAAAAACGAATTTTCATATTCTTCCTCCTTTCACCGATTTCCTTATAACACACAATCTTATCACAATTGCTTCAAATTCCCCGGTCCAAAGCCCTCCGGAAGCAGTTCCTGCAAATAAAAAACTTTGTAATCCTCGGTTCCTTTTGCCACAATAATTTGAAATTCCTTCGGATTACAAAACTCCATCATAACCTGCCTGCAAACCCCGCAGGGAAAAGCATACTGTGTCACTTCTCCCTTTGGGCTTCCCACAATTGCAATTTTCTTAAATTCTAAAATGCCTTCACTTACCGCCTTAAAAAATGCCGTTCTCTCAGCACAATTACTAGGTCCATATGCCGCATTTTCAATATTACAGCCGGTAAATACTTTTCCATCCGCACATAAAAGCGCCGCACCGACCTGGTAAGATGAATAAGGTGAATACGATAATTCCCTCGCTCGAAGCGCTTCGTCAATTAACTGTCCATCAGTCATTTTTCGCCTCCACAATACACAACCTTTGTCTTTATTTCAATACTTCTTTAAAATTAGTTACCGCAGTTGTCATCAGCTTTTTAAACATTGGTGCTGCTTTATCTGCCGCCTCCTGAACTTCTACGTGAGTTAACGGATTTTCTGTCATTCCTGCCGCCATGTTGCATACACAGGAAATTCCACAAATTTTCATACCACAGTGATTTGCTGCAATCGCTTCTACCACCGTACTCATACCTACTGCATCTGCTCCTAAAGTCCGAATCATTCGTATTTCCGCCGGTGACTCAAAAGATGGACCTGTCAACTGTAAATAAACTCCTTCCTGTAAAGGTACCTCTGCCTCTATCGCACTGTTCCGTATAATCTGTGCTAAATCTTTATCATAAACTTCGCTCATATCCGGAAATCTTGTTCCAAACTCTTCAATATTCGCTCCAATAAGTGGATTTGGTGCAAAACAGGAAATCTGATCGGTAATCAGCATAAAATCTCCTGCATGGAAATTTTTGTTTACACCGCCGGAGGCATTAGTCAAAAATAAAATCTCTGCCCCCATCAGCTTCATAAGCCTTACCGGAAGAACTACATCCGAAATCGGATACCCTTCGTAATAGTGTACCCTTCCCTTCATACATACTACCGGCACTTCATTTACATAACCGAAAATAAATTTTCCGGCATGTCCCGGTACTGTAGAAACCGGAAATCCTTCAATATCACCATAACTTAACTCATATTCTACCCGAATATCATCTGCGTAATCACCAAGCCCTGAGCCAAGCACAATTGCAACTTTAGGAACAAAGTCCGTTTTTTCTCTCACACTTTTTAAACATTTCTGTACTTTTTCATAAACCGGATTCATTATGTTTCCCTCCAATCTTATTATATTTTGAACTAATGACTGATTCCCTCTAATATTGTTCGTATACGCTCTCTCATATATACCGGCTTATACGGTTTTAATACATATTCTCTTGCATTCATTTTACGGAATTTAAATATAATCTCCTGTCTTGCAATACTTGTAAGAAACATAAGCGGTATATCTTTTCTGATCTCTTTCTGAATTCGTTCAATCAATGCCATTCCATTTAATCCGGGCATATCAATATCCATGATAATTAATTCAGGAATTTCTCCTTCTTCTTTCATCTTTTTGAACGCATGTTCTCCCGAAATATCCCAGTTAAATTCATATATCGGTGCCAACGCATCACATACCGATTCCAGATTCGTATCCATTGCTCCAATAATCAGAATCTTCTTCCAACGCATGTTGGCGCTTCTTTCCATGTACCGCTCCAATTCATCATAAAACTCAGGCTCCACCGTGGAAGTCTGGCATGCAGTAATATTACGGTACTCGGAATCCATTGCCAAATCGATGGTCTCTCCTGTCATCAGTCGAATTTTGGGTCTGAGAATATTTTCCCGATTATTTTCTACAATAATACCTTCACGTCCATCCGACAGCACTACGTTCATTCCTTTCGGATAAACCGGTACATAGTGTAGGAAAATATCTACGATATTACGGTCAAATAAAATACTGCTTCCTCCCATCAGATATTCAATCGCATCCGCTGATGAATAAGGCTCTTTATAAGGTCTTTTTGAAGTCAAAGCATCATACACATCTGCCACATGAATAATACGTGCAAACAGATGAATATCCTCCCCCTCCAAGCCTTCCGGATAACCGGAACCATCGTCATTTTCATGATGAAACAATACGCCACTCTTGGTCTTGGCTGATATATCAAGACGTTCTTTTATCAATTCATAAGAATACCATGTGTGCATTTTCATAATCTGAAATTCTTCATGATTCAGACGCGTCGGCTTATTCAGTATTTCTTCGTCAATTTGTGTTTTTCCTATGTCATGCATAAGTGCCGCTGCACAAAGCTCTGCTAATTCACTTTCTCTCAGATGAATTCCCATTCCAATAATCGTGGATAAAACTGCAACATTCACCGAATGACGATATGTATAATCATCATATGTACGCAAATCCACTAAATCCAGCGAAACCTTTCCTCCGTAAACAATCTGCTCCACAATCTTTCTGGATACTTCCATACAGCCGTCAATATCTCTGTTCCGGACACATTCTACCCCTTGTTCACGTAATTCTGCAGTAATAGCTTCTTCTATCTCTATATCGTTTGAAAGTTCATCTTCAATATACAAACCGAGAAAACCTCGCCCTGTCAATCTGTCCAGATGTTCCTGCGTCACTGCACAACTCGTACCTATTAACATTCTTCCTGACTGATCAAACACTGCTTTACCTAAAATCATTCCCGGTTCTACTTTATCTAATGTAATAAAACGCATAGATTTTCTCAATCCCGCTTTCCATAAAAATATAGTAATTTCTATTTTTATTATATAAAAACAAGAGAACAAAAGCAATGTTTTTGTCCTCTTTTACACATAACCTTTATATCAATTTATCGCCTAAATTATAATGCATACCAGCCCACCATTACTGTCATTTACAATCTTTTGCATGGTATCCTGTAATTTCACCTGACTTTCTTCTCCAATGGCATTTATTTTACCGGTAATTCCATCATAAACAAGCTGTTCCACTGTTTTTCCGAATATATTAGTATCCCAGATACCCTCATCACTGGTTTCTGCTTCTTTAATATAACGAATCAAATCCTCCGCTTGTGCTTCACTTCCTACAATAGGCGCAATTTCTGTTTCAATATTCGCACGTATCATATGAATGGACGGACTGTCCGCTTTAATCTTCACTCCAAATTTATTTCCATGGCGGATAACCTCCGGTGATTCCAACCGGATTTCTTCTCTTTCCGGTGTAACAACACCATATCCCTTAAATCTTACCGACTCCATAGCATGTTGCACCTTGATATATTCCTGCTTCATTTTTGACATATCCTGAAGCAACTTAATCATATGATATTCACTTTTAATTTCCTCTCCAACCAAGTCACTCAGCATTTCATAATAGTAGGAATCTTTCACATCAATTCTCAAACTAATCGTTCCATCTGCAAGATTAATGTGCTCTAAACTGCACAATTCCACATATTCACTGTTTAATTCAAAATTCTTCTCTGATACATCCCTTATCGTATTTAATTCATTTAAAAGCATTCTTACTTTATCGATAATATCACTTTTCAGATGATTATTATTTGGTAACATTTCTACCCATTTTGGAATATTAAACTCCATAATGGATAACGGAAACTCATACAAAATACTTTCCATAAGGAAATGAATGTCTTCCTTTTTCAATTGTTCACAGTTCACCGGAATCACTTTTACACGATAAGTCTCTTCCATTTCCGCTGCAAGTGCCTTTGTCTCTTCCGAATAAGGTTTTGCCGAATTTAAAAGAACAATAAATGGTTTATGTAACTTTTTTAATGCCGCTATCGTCTTTTCTTCTGCCGGCATATACTGCCTTCTGGTAATTTCTCCAAAACTGCCATCTGACGTAACTACAATTCCTACAGTAGAATGGTCAGTAATTACCTTATCCGTTCCTACACCCGCCGCCTGGGTAAAAGGTATTTCCTGTTCAAACCATGGTGTTTTTACCATACGTTCCTGCTCATTTTCCATATGCCCCGCAGCACCTTCTACCATATATCCAACACAGTCAATCAGACGAACCTTTGCTTCCACATCCGCTCCCAATTGGATTTGTGCAGCCTCTTTCGGAATAAACTTAGGTTCTGTCGTGGTAACTGTTTTTCCACCGGCACTTTGTGGTAATTCATCAATCGCCCTTGTCTTTGCCGCTTCATCCTCCATTGCCGGCAACACAAGCACATCCATAAAGCGCTTAATAAATGTAGATTTTCCGGTTCTTACAGGACCTACCACACCCAAATAGATTTCTCCATTTGTCCTCGCCTTTATATCCTTATACAAATTAAAACTTTCCATAAAAAACTGCTCCTTTCACACTTTGCCTCACATGAAACTAACTCGGTTATCCGTGATACATTGTATGAAAGGAGCAGCTGAATTATACTTTAATCTTCCATATTCTCCAATTCTTTAGAAATATCCATGAGCTGATTGATAAGCAGATTTTCTCTTTCCAAAAGCTCTTCTCTTTCTCTTACCAGATTTTTACGCTCATTTACTAACTCATTTACTCTTTCAATAATCTCCTGTTTTTTCATTGTCATTTCTCCTTTCGTATTGCACCTTATTTATTATATAATAACTTTTATATCTGCTTTCTGACAACTGCATATTCATCGTCCAGTCTGAAATACGGGCAGTTATCAAAAGTATTCTCCAGAAAACGTCCCATTTCATCTTCATCCAGATTTACAAGACAAGTATAACACTCATAATCCTCGTCGTAAATATAATTAATACAATTATCACAATTTGCGCCTCTTGCCATAACTTCTGTACTCTATCCTTTCAATAATCCTAAAAAAGCACCCAGATTTCCCCGTTTTCCCTGACTCTGCCTATGGGAAAACAATTCTTCTCCATTGCAACAGGTACAAATGTCCGTAACGGAGATGTTTTCTTCCTTTATTCCGGCTTCTCTCATAATAAAATAATTTGCCTTCCATAAATTTAAAATATATTTTCCGTTTTCTTTTTCCCGTAAGATTTCTTTCTGTTCTTCCCTTTTCGGAAATGCTTTCAAAAACTCCTCTGCCACTTCGCTACCTACTTCATAGCAGGACATACATATAGACGGCCCGATTGCAGCCACTACATCCTCCGGATCTGTTCCGTAAGTTTCTTGCATCATACGAACAGTTTTTAATCCCATTTTATTTACAGTTCCCCGCCAGCCCGAATGTGAAAGTCCGATTGCCTTTTTTACCGGATCCACAAAATAAAGCGGTACACAATCCGCATAAAAGGTTGCAAGCACAACCCCGGGTTCGTTAGTAATCAGCCCATCAACATCTGTATAATCTTTTTCCCTTATCACACCTTTTCCGGCATCCTTACTTCCTGTTATGCGTACATTCGTCGTATGAGTCTGGTCACTGCATACAAAATCTTCCATATCACATTCAAGAACCCCTGCTATTCTTCTGTAATTTTCCAAAACACTGTCCGGATTGTCGCCTCGTGTAAAACTCAAATTCATTGAAGAAAATATTCCCTCACTTACTCCACCTGCTCTTGTGGAAAACAGATGACGTACAATCCCGGTCTTTTCTAATGACGGAAAACTTAAAAATTTTATGCCATTTTTCTCTTTTTCTTCTAAAACAATCTTTTCACCGATTCTTTTCATAATTTTTTACCTTTTCATTTTTATTATCATATACCATAAGGAAATGCATTCTGATACCATTTTATTTTTTCACCACAAATGGCAACCACATCAAAACGTACCGGATATTCTGCTTTATACCTCTTCAAATAAATATACACCCTTGCTACATTACAAATTTTTCTTTGTTTTTCCTTATGTACCGCCTCTTCCGGAAATCCAAGTTTTTCGTTTTTTCTATATTTTACTTCCACAAAGGTAAGATAACCTTCGTGTACTCCTATAATGTCTATTTCTCCCTGCCTGCACCGAAAATTCTTTTCCAAAATACGCATTCCGCTTTTACTTAGAAACTCGACCGCTTTTATTTCCTTTTCTGTTCCTACTTTTCTGTTATTCATACATTTTATGTCCTTTCCTCCCACACTGTCCCCTTTTACAGCTCTCCGGGCATAAAATTGTATAAAACCTAACCTTTTCTATTTTAATTTACTCTTAATTTTGTCCATAGCATCCACAAATACCAGAATTTCTGCCACGACCTCATAAAGTTCCGGCGGAATGGCATCTCCTATTTCCAATCTTGAAAGAGTGTCTGCCAACCGGTCGTCCCTATGCACCGGTACATCAGATTCCTTTGCTTTCTCAATAATTCTCTCTGCAAGTTGGCCTTTTCCCGTTGCAATAACCTTAGGTGCCGCATCATCCGGATTATACTCCAATGCTATGGCCTGTTTGGGTTTTTCCTTTTTCTTATCTTTCAATCTGTCCTGCATTCTCCCTCCTATGCTCTCACATCAAAAGAACGGGTTGCAATTTTTTTCATTTCCGGAATGTTTTTCTCCTGTTTTAATATTTCCTGCATAATGGCAGTTTCCGTTTCTTCTTTTTCTTTTAATACCATCTGTACATTTGCCTGATACCCTTTCTTTTCCAGCCTCTCTGTCAGCAAATTCATATGACCTTCCAAAAAATCCAGCATAGACTCATCCTGTAAATAAAACTTTGTACTTACACGTTCTGCCTGCATTGCTACATATACATCCACCATTCCAAGATGAGGCATATCCAAGTGCAAAAGTGCACTGACATTTCCATCTTTTTTCATCAGATTTTTTTTATTGGTATAAACATACAAATCACCATGCGCCGTATTTTTTGCCATTTTTAGCGGAAGCTGCACATAAGTAAACATCTGATTCATCTGATTCAAAAAATCAACATTCTGATTTAAATTATGTAAGCTTTTTGCCGCCGGTGTATCTGCCCTCCCCGTATTTTCCAATATATGTAATAGCTTTTCTGTCTGATTTTTCAGATTCGTATAATATTCATCCATCTGTTCTTTCGTAATCTGTTCCGGTTTCAAAAGAAGCTGCTCTGCAAGTTCATTCTGTAACAGCTTACTAAATTCTTTAGAAGAAAACAGCTTTGTAAGTTGTTCACCATTCAAATTTTCTGTCTGTAAAAGTGCCGCAAGCTGCTTTGTATTCAGCTGTCCATTCTCAAACAAACTTAATGTTTTTTGACTTACTCCCAATTCTTTAAAAAACGAAATCAATGCCTGTTTTTCAGAGTCATTCAGAGTTTCTTTTCCATCGGTAACACCGGCTGAAGCATTTTCAGTCAATACATCCGCCTGCTCCATTCCTTCACCAATATTCCCTACATTAGATTTTATGCTTTGCCCAAAATTAATTTCCTCTGCCCCTTCTCCATAAAACTTTAGAAGCTGATTTAAAAATTCCTGTGGACTCTCTACTGCAGTTCCTTCTGTTTTTCCTCCTGTATTAACTAATGCATTCAACTGATTTTGCAAATCCGCAATCCCATCCGAAATTTTATGGTTACAATTTTTATATGCTTCAAACTGTGCTATATTCTCACTTGTTATTGGAATTTTCAGCCGTTCCATCTGTACAATGGTTTCTACATCTACATCCGGAAAAGCTAACAGCTGTTTATTTACATTAAGCAATGTCTCTTTGTCAATTGGCATTCCTTCTTTCATCAAAGTATTTACCATTTCAACTGTCTTGTCTGTTACAGGAAGACTTGCTTCGTTTAATGCTTTCATCACATTTTCATCCGTGGTCAGATTAACTGATAATGGAATTAACGATATCAAAGAACCACTGTTACTTTTTACCTGAAAACTCATAAGTTGTCCCGGCTGAATGCCCACCTGATTCTCCAACATTGCATTTAAAAGCATTTCATTTCCCAAAAGAAGTTGTATCTGATTGCCCTGCGCGCTTACCACTTCCCCCTGTACCATTTGTCCAGGCAACAAAGCCAACAGCTTTGCCGATAACGAACTGCTGTTTATATTCAGACTTCCGGTTGAAACCGTTGCGTCTCCATTTCCGTAAGTGTTTATGTTCGCATTACTGCGCAGTCCTAAAAAACCAGCCAAATTAAATGACATCCACACTGCCTCCCGTATACCAGACTCTTTACCATCTGACTAAATAAAATTTTTTATAAAAGATTTTCTGTGAATCGGTGTTGGTCCATATTTTTTCAATGCTTCAATATGTATCTGTGCTCCATACCCTTTATTGGAAGCAAAACCATACTCCGGAAAAACACTGTCATACTGTACCATCAGCCTGTCCCTTGTTACTTTTGCAATAATGCTTGCTGCTGCAATGGAGACACTTTTGGCATCTCCTTTGATAATTGGTATCTGTTTGATTTTTACTTCCGGAATCGTCACCGCATCATTTAATAATATATCGGGTGAAACTTGCAAATTACTAATAGCTTCCCGCATTGCTTCGTAAGTTGCCTGCAAAATATTAATTTCATCAATGCGCTCCGGAGATGCATAGCCGATTCCACATGCAACAGCCTGCTCCATAATCACATCATACAACTCTTCCCGTTTCTTCTCGCTTAACTGTTTGGAATCATTTAAGTATAAAATCTTACAATCTTTCGGTAAAATAACAGCACCGGCCACTACCGGTCCCGCCAATGGTCCACGGCCAACTTCATCTATACCGCATACATATCCGTATGTTTCATATTCTTTTTCATATACCTTCAGACTTTCCGTCCGTATTTTTTCTTTCTCCAATGCTTCCAGTTGTTTCTCTGCTCTGGCAATTAATGTTTTTACCCCGCTTCTTTCATCTTTTCCATAAATCCCTATTAATTCAGGCAGCTCGTCTGTTTTAGCTGCCTGAAAAAGTTTTTTTATTTCATTTATCTTTGTTTCCATTTTATTCTCACCTGTAAAATTCAAGTATTTACTTATTATTGATGTTTTAAAAATCCAAATTTTTGAAGCGGCCAGATTCGAACCCATGCCCGACCTATAATGTCTTCCTTTTTTATATTTCCAACCTCTTCTCTTCGGCTGTCAACACTGTCATTCCGGTTATCACCCAAAACAAAATACTCATCTTCTCCCAAAGTAATTCCTTCTTCTGCTTTACCGGGATCGGCAATGACTGCTCTTCCATAGGATTCTTCTAATACTTCATCATTAATATAAATATTCCCTTCCACATCAATGCGCACCGTTTCTCCGGGAAGACCAATAATTCTTTTAATATAGTAAGTTTCATTACCGTAAGCAACAGGAAATACAATAATGTCAAATCGCTGTGGTTCTTTAAAACGATATGTAATTTTATCAACAATCAAATTATCTCCATGGCTAAGTGTATTTTCCATGGAACTGCCACTTACTTCCGTACGCTGCCCCACAAAAGTAATACATAACCAGGTAAGGCAGAGTACAATCAGAAGATACGCACTTGTACTTAGGATTTCTTTTAATACTTTATTCATTTGTCTCATTTCCTCCACATGAACTGTCTGGAAATTCTAATGTAATTTTCCCCAATTTTCCGCTTCTGAAGTCTTCCATTACAATAGCCGCCGCTTTATCAATATCCGGTTCTTCACCTTTTTTAAAACATCTTCGATTAACACAAATTTGTGTTAATGTTTCAAATTTATCTTTTGTTTCTTCAATTTCATATCTTTCCTTTAAAACCCCCGGATAATTTTTCAAAAGAAATTCAATTAACTCTGAAGCAAGCTCATCCATATGTAATACTTCATCATTCATGGAACCAATAAAAGCAAGTCTCATTCCCACATTTTGATCTTCAAATTTCGGCCACAAAATTCCCGGAGTATCCAAAAGCTCTAAACTCTTATTCAGACGAATCCATTGTTTTCCTTTTGTTACACCCGGCTTATTTCCTGTTTTTGTACATGCCTTCCCTGCAAAGGAATTAATAAAGGTAGACTTTCCTACATTTGGAATTCCCACTACCATTGCTCTTACTGGACGATTTAAAATTCCTCTTTTTCTGTCTCTTTCAATTTTTTCTTTACATGCCTCCTGTACCAGTCCCTGAATAGACTTAATACCGGCGCCACTTTTCGAATTAATTTCCAATACATGGAAGCCTTTTTCCGTAAAATATTCCATCCATTGCTTATTATATCTTTTATCTGCCAAGTCCGACTTGTTTAAAAGAACAACTCTTGCTTTATTTTTTCCCAATTCATCAATATCCGGATTTCTACTGCTAAGAGGAATTCTCGCATCAACAAGTTCAATTACAAGATCTATCAGTTTGATATTCTCCTGCATCATTCTTTTTGCCTTTGTCATATGACCGGGGTACCATTGATAATTCATATTAAAATCCATGCCTTTCTTCTTATTTTATAAAGCCGATTCCTGATTCAGGAGCCATCCAGCGAAACCATGCTTTTCCTATAATATCATTTTCATTTACTACACCTACATTTGCCGAGCGACTATCTTCGCTGTTATTACGATTATCGCCCAAAACAAAATATTCTTCATTTTGCAACGTGATTTCATTCTCTGCAATTCCGGCATCTGCCATCTTATCATACATTTCTGTATTCTCTGCCATTTCTCCATTTACATAAAGAATACCATTTATAATCTGCACTTTATCTCCCGGAACAGCCACTACTCTTTTCACATAAAAATGAGAATTCTGGTTTCCATTCGGCAGAAATACTATAACATCATCTCTTTTGGGTGATGCAACACGATATAAAAAACGATTAATAAATATAGTCTGTCCACTGTATAATCCCGGTTCCATTGATTCACCAATTACACTTGTTGTCATTCCAACACTATACACAATAATAAATGCCAAAATCACACTTAAAAATATTCCAAATATCCAACTGAATATTTCTTTAATCAGACCCGAACTGACTTTTCTTTTTTTTCTGTAAAAACTTAATCCTTTACTTCTTCTCATAGCGTTCCTTTCCTTTACATTGCTAAGGCACTATTCGAAGTATACCATATTTTATGTATCTGGAAAAGAAAAAAGGATAACTACGAAAGTAATTATCCTCTTTGTCATAATTATTTAACTAATTCTTTAACTTTAGCTTTCTTACCAACGCGATCTCTTAAGTAGTTAAGTTTAGCTCTTCTTACTTTACCTCTTCTAACTACTTCTACTTTTTCTACGTTTGGAGAATGAAGCGGCCATGTTTTTTCAACACCAATTCCGTTAGAAGTTTTTCTTACTGTGAAAGTTGCTCTGTTGCTTCCACCCTGTTTTTTAAGAACAACGCCTTCAAAAACCTGGATTCTTTCACGGTTACCTTCTTTGATTTTACCGTAAACTTTAACTGTATCACCTACGTTAAATTCCGGTACTTCTGCTTTTAACTGTTCTGCTTCAATGCTTTTAATAATTTCGTTCATTGTGTGCCTCCTTAAATCTTGGATGTTCTTGAATACCACTCCGGTAACAGAGGACCATCTATTTTCACAACGTATATTAGTTTATCATATACCCTTGTATATTGCAAGCAATATTTCAAAATTCTTCCTTTTTCTGTGGTTTTCATTCCTATTTTTTTACTAACCAATATATCTTTTCTTTTGCGGGATACAGATACAGGCTCTCTTGTAATTTCAAAGATATATTATTGTCGGAAATTACCTGTCCGTATGGCGTAAAACCCTGTTTTAAATGAAGATTAATGTAAAATGCTTCCAATGCTTTGCCATATCCTCTGTTTCTGTATTCCTCGAAAATTTCCAACATACCGATACTACCTTCATTATGCATACCTATAAATCCTGCCAGTGTATCTTCTTCAAAAATACCATACATTACACCATTTTTTATTCTTTCATTTACATAAGTCTCATCACACAATGTATAATAATGTGCTATTACTTCATCAGCATGTTCTTTATCCAGCTTTTGAATTTTTAAATCTTTATTTATGGGCAATGTTTCTTTTCTCGTATACACCCACTGCACACATTCTGTTTCATTATTCATCCCAAATTTTTGACTTATAAAATCATTCATAAATTCCTGATGTGAAATAAAGACTTCCGGTTGTTCTTTAATATAAGATATAATTCGTTCACCATTTTCCCGATCCGTTACTGTAAGCATATATGCTCCACTATTTTTATCCTTTAAAAGCACACCGTCTTTTTCAAAATAAAGAATCTCTGCATTCCCTCTTCTAAGCAACTCTATCATATCCATATGATGTAATTTATTATTCAAAAGATACTTTTCGCATTTTTTTAATTTTTTATATTTTATATACAAATCCGGGCGTCTTTCTTTCGTTCTTTGTTCCGATTGTTCCAAACGCCACTCCTTTATTTTCTTATGATTACCGGAAAGCAATACATCAGGAACTTTTTTTCCTCTCCATTCTTCCGGTCTGGAGTATTGGGGATATTCCAAAAGACAGTTATGAAATGATTCTGTCTGTGCTGATTCTTCATTATTCAATACGCCATCCACCAATCTGGAAACCGCATCTATCATTACCATTGCCGGAAGTTCCCCTCCGGTAAGCACGTAGTCGCCTATGGATACATAATCCGTAACAATTTCCTCCAAAACACGCTCATCAATGCCTTCATAATGTCCGCATAAAAAAACAAGATTTTCTTCTTTAGCAAATTCTTCTGCAATGGACTGTGTAAAAGTTTTCCCCTGAGGTGTTACGTATATTACCCTTGGTAACTTCTTACCTTCTTTTTCTATGCTTTCTTTCACGGAAAGAAAACAATCATAAACCGGTTGTGCCTGCATCAGCATTCCCGCACCACCACCATACGGGTAATCGTCTGCTTTTTTATGTTTGTCTTTTGTATAATCTCTGATATTATGTGCCTTTATAGAAATGATTCCCTGCTCTTTTGCCCTACCGATAATACTTGTATTAAGACCATTTTCCACCATCTCAGGAAAAAGAGTAAGAATATCAAAATTCATTTTTGTTCCCATCTAGTCTAATAATCCTTCCAATATGTGTACTTTAATCGTACCACCTTCAACATCAACAGCAAGAATGCATTGTTTTATTGCCGGCAACAAAAGTTCTTTTCCATCAGACATTGTAATAACATAAACATCATTTGCACCTGTCTCTATTACATCTTTCAGTTCTCCGATTTCCTTATCCTCTTCATCCAGAACCTTCATACCAATCAAATCTGCAATAAAATATTCATCCTTTTTCAGCTTTACTGCATTTTTTCTTGTAACAAAAAGACTTTTTCCTTTATATTTTTCAATATCATTTATATTATCAAAGCCCTTGAATTTTAAGATTGCAAACTGTTTAAAAAACTTTACACCTTCAATTTCAAGAGTCATTTGCTCTTTTCCCGTATCTAAAATAACTTCTTTTAAACGTTTAAAACGTTTAACATCATCCGTTGTAGGAAATACTTTTACCTCTCCTCTGACACCATGCGTGGATGATATCACACCCACTTGTAAAATTTCTTCCATAATGGTTCTGCCCTTTCATAAGCCTGAAACTTCTTAAAATATCAGCAAACCCATAAACAAACTAATGTTTATGGGTTCTTTGCTCGTCAATAGACCTAAATGTTTAGATGATTTCTACATCAACTCTTTTATCGTCTTTGGATGATGCCGCCTTTACCAGTGTACGAATTGTCTTCGCAATACGTCCCTGTTTACCGATTACTTTTCCCATATCGGATGCAGCAACATGAAGTTCGATTGTTACATTTTTTCCTTCTTCTTTTTCTGTAACAACAACTTCACCCGGATTATCAACAAGTTCTTTTGCAATTACTTCTACTAATTCCTTCATAATCCACCTCCAAAAGAATGCTTAACGCCATTATTTTTCAATGCCGGCTGCTTTGAAGATTTTAGCAACTACTTCTGTAGGCTGTGCACCGTTTGCTAACCATTTTTTAGCTAATTCTTCATTTACTTTGAATTCGCTTGGATTTTTGTTAGGATCATATGTTCCGATTTCGTCGATAAATCTACCATCTCTAGGAGATCTGGAATCTGCAACGATAATTCTATAGAAAGGAGCTTTCTTCTGACCCATTCTTCTTAATCTGATTTTTACTGCCATTACATTTCACCTCCGTGTAATATTTAAAACTTTATTAATATATTTGGAACAGAAAATACCGTATAAGATTTTCTGATTCTCACAAATTTCATTATCCAATCAGTTAAAACGGAAATTTCATTCCACCCAAACCACCGAAAAGTCCTTTCCCTTTTTTTCCACCCATATTACCAAACTGTTTCATCATTTTCTGACTCTGTTCAAACTGTTTAATAAAACGGTTTACCTGTGCAATATCTAATCCTGCACCCTTTGCTATTCGATGTTTTCTGCTTGGATTAAGGAGTTTCGGATTCCTTCGCTCCTCCGGCGTCATAGAAAGAACAATTGCTTCCGTCCGCGCCAACTGCTTCTCATCAATCATGGATTCAATATCTCCCATTTTGCTGCCCATTCCCGGCATCATACTTAATATACTGGAAATACCACCCATATTTTTCATTTGCTTCATACTTTCCAGGTAATCTTCAAAATCGAATTTCCCTTTTTTCATATTTGAAGCCATTTTCTTTTCTTTTTCTTCATCTATGTCAATGCTTGCCTGCACCTTATCAATGAGGCTTAACACATCGCCCATGCCAAGTATTCTGCTTGCCATACGGTCGGGATAAAACTGCTCCAAATCAGAAAGTTTTTCTCCCATACTTACATACAGAATCGGTTTGCCTGTTACGGCTTTTACAGAAAGTGCCGCACCACCTCGGGTATCACCATCCATTTTTGACAGGATAACGCCATCAACACCAACTTTTTCATCAAATTCTTTCGCAACATTTACTGCATCCTGACCCGTCATAGCATCCACCACTAAAAGTGACTGATGCACTGTGACATTTGCTTTGATTTCCTGCAGTTCTTCCATCATAGCCTCATCTATATGAAGCCGACCTGCGGTGTCAAGAATTACAACATTATGTCCATTCTTTTCCGCATGCTCTAAAGCTGCTTTTGCAATATTAACAGGTTTATGATTATCACCCATGGTAAATACATCTACACCCTGTTTTTCACCATTTATCTGCAACTGCTTAATCGCTGCCGGACGATAAATATCACAAGCAACCAGCAACGTTTTTTTACCCTTTAACTTTAACTTTCCTGCAATCTTTGCTGTGGCAGTAGTCTTACCGGCACCTTGAAGACCACACATCATAATGACAGTAATTGCCTTTCCCGGTTGCATCTGTATTTCCGTTGTTTCCGACCCCATAAGGGCAACCATTTCTTCATTTACAATTTTGATTACCATCTGTCCGGGATTCAGTCCATTTAAAACATCACTACCAATTGCACGCTCTTCTACAGATTTTACAAACTGTTTTACAACTTTAAAGCTTACATCTGCCTCTAAAAGAGCCATCTTTACTTCTTTTAAGGCTGTTTTAACATCTTCTTCAGTCAAACGGCCTTTACTTCTTAAGTTTTTAAATACATTCTGCAATTTATCCGTTAAACTTTCAAATGCCATACTTTCCTCAATTCTTAACCAAACTATTCTGACATAGCTGTTTTATAACTCATCCAATATTTCGTTAGATAGCTTTTTTATTTGCTGAAGCTGGACATGAAGTTCTTCCCTGTCACTCTCTCCTGCATGTTCAGTAAGTCTGTTAATAAGATATATTTTTTCTTTTATACTTTGAAATTTTTCTACAAGATGTAATCTGGCTTCATAACCATCCAAAGCCTTGTTGCATCGTTTTAACAAGTCGTGTACACCCTGTCTGCTGATGCCTTGTTCGTCAGCTATTTCACTTAATGACATATCATTGTAGACAGCATCTTCATAAATTCGTTTTTGATGTTCATTTAGGAGTTCTCCATAAAAGTCATATAATAAGCCCTGTTCTACAATTTTTTCCATTTTTGTCACATCCTACTATCTTACTGACTCACACCTATGATAGAATACTATAGAATCCAAAAGCTGTCAAGTATTTTTTCTTGACAGCTTCAATTTTTATTATGCCGTTTTAATTTCTAATATTTCAACGCGCTTATCAAGTTCAGTTGTCTTCTTTACTAATAAAGCAACTGTATCCTTGTCTAATTTACACGCATTTATTTCATGCTTCATTTGTTCAAGAGTATTGTCTACTTTTTCAAAACGACGATTCATTCTCTCTTCCATTTCTCCCATCTCTTCAACGAGAGCATTAAACAGTTCTTTTGTCTCTTCTTTGTTCTGTTTTACCTCTTCTGAAAGACTGTTAAACATCTCTCTTGTTTCTTCTTTGTTCTGTTTTACCTCTTCCGAAAGACTGTTAAACATCTCTTTTGTCTCTTCTCTGTTCTGTTTTACT
>JAFSBX010000117.1 GCA_017437065.1 Lachnospiraceae bacterium | reverse complement strand
GGACGGAGCGGGCTTGCTCAATCCTTTATCTTATTACCTAAGTAAAGTTGGAATATAAATTGTAGAGCCGTATACGAGACCCGTACGTACGGTTCAATGAGAGGGAAATAATACATTGCTATTATTTCTCTACTCTATTCATAAGGAGGGAATTCATGAGATTATCTGAGTTGGAAAAATACAATCCGATTACAATACAGTGTCACGACAATCCGGATGCGGATGCAATTGCGTCTGGATTTGGTTTGTATACTTATTTTAAAAGCAAGGGGAAGGATGTCCGTCTGATTTATAGTGGAAGAAACCGTATCCATAAGGCGAATCTGAAACTGATGGTAGAAAAACTGGAAATCCCGGTAGTGTATATGGAAGAGGTAAATCAGCATATAGAAGGGCTTTTGATTACAGTAGACTGTCAGTATGGAGCAGGGAATGTAACCAGACTGGATGCGGATCGGGTAGCAGTAATTGACCATCATCAGGTAGAAATCGGGAACATTGAATTGCAGGAGATTCGTTCTAATCTGGGAAGCTGTTCAACTCTTGTGTGGAGAATGATGCTGGAAGAAGGATATCCTGTAGAGAAAGACAGTATTCTTGGAACGGCATTATATTACGGATTGTATTCTGATACGAATCAGTTTGCGGAAATCAGCAATCCTTTGGACATGGATTTAAGAGACAGTATTGAATGTGATATGAGCTTAATCAGGCTGTTCCGCAATTCTAACCTGACCTTAAAAGAACTGGAATTAGCGGGAATTGCCTTAATTCGTTATATTTATAATGATGACCACCGTTATGCCATAATTAAGGCACAACCTTGTGATCCGAATATATTGGGTATTATCAGTGATTTTCTGATTCAGGTAGATGAGGTATGGACCTGTATTGTTTATAATGAAATTAATGACGGATATAAACTTTCGGTACGAAGTTGTATTAAAGAAGTAGATGCCAGCGAACTGGCAGCATTTGTTAGCGAGAAAATCGGTTCCGGTGGCGGGCATATTGAAAAGGCCGGTGGTTTTATCAGTAAAAAGCTGTATGAAGAATATTATCCTACACTTCATTCAGAGGCATATTTCAGTGAAAAAGTAAATGAGTATTTTGACAATACGCAGATTATTTATGCGGATGAATACGAGATTGATATTTCGGATATGAAAAAATATATTAAGAAAAAAATTCCGGTAGGTTATGTGAAAGCGGCCGAAATTCTCCCGGTGGGTACGCCGATTACCATTCGTACTTTAGAGGGAGATGTGGATATGACGGTAGAGCCGGATTTATATATTATGATTGGAATTAAGGGAGAAGTTTATCCAACCAGAAAGAGTAAGTTTGAAAAGTCTTATCAGATATTGGATGAGCCTTATGATATGCATTCCTGTGCAGCAAAGACAGACTATGTTCCTACAATTAAAAACCGTATGGACGGAAGTACACAGTTTTTAACGAATCATGCAAGTGCCTGTATTCCGACGGGAAAAACAAGCATTTATGCAAAACCTATGGAACATATGGTAAAGGTATTTACTGCATGGGATAAGGAAAAGTATATGGTTGGAAAGACAGGGGATTATCTGGCAGTACGCTGTGATGATTTGCATGATATTTATGTGGTTGAGGAAGATATCTTCGAAAAGACCTATGAGCAGTGTGGAGAATAAGTGGTAAAAATAATTTTTGCCATAAGAATGACTTGCAAAGCGTGACATTCGGTGTTTATTATGCTAAAATAGTAACAGTAATTTTTTTGACCGAGGAGCCTTATTATGAGCGAAAACGAAAATTTAACAGAAAAGGATACGGAAGTAGTATCCAAAAACTTTATTGAACAGATTATTGAAAAAGATTTAGCAGAAGGTGTTTATGATACAGTTCACACAAGATTTCCACCGGAGCCAAACGGATATCTTCATATCGGACATGCCAAAAGTATTCTTCTAAACTATGGCCTTGCCAAAGAATATGGTGGAAAATTCAACATGCGTTTCGATGATACCAATCCAACCAAAGAAAGAATTGAATTCGTAGAATCCATTAAAAAAGATATTCAGTGGCTTGGAGCAGACTGGGAAGACAGACTTTTCTTCGCATCTAATTATTTCGAGCAGATGTATGAAGCAGCAGTGAAGCTGATTAAAAAGGGAAAAGCCTATGTTTCTGATTTATCCGCAGAGCAGATTCGTGAATACAGAGGAACACTGACAGAACCGGGAAAAGATGACCCAAACTGTAACCGCAGTGTAGAAGAAAACTTAAAATTATTTGAAGATATGAAAAACGGTGTATATCAGGATGGCGAAAAAGTTCTTCGTGCCAGAATTGATATGTCATCACCGAATATCAACATGAGAGATCCGGTTATTTATCGTGTGGCACATATGACACACCATAATACAGGTGATACATGGTGTATTTATCCAATGTACGATTTTGCACATCCGATTGAAGATGCAATTGAAGGAATTACACACTCTATCTGTACATTGGAATTTGAGGATCACAGACCGCTTTATGACTGGGTTGTAAGAGAATTAGAGTATCCTCATCCGCCAAAACAGATTGAGTTTGCGAAATTGTATCTGACCAATGTAGTAACAGGAAAGCGTTACATCAAAAAATTAGTTGAAGAAGGTATAGTAGACGGTTGGGATGATCCGCGTCTTGTTTCTATCGCAGCACTCAGAAGAAGAGGTTTTACACCGAGATCCATTCAGAAGTTTGTAGAGCTGTGTGGTGTATCAAAGAGTAATTCTTCCGTGGATTATGCAATGCTTGAATATTGTATCAGAGAGGATTTGAAATTATCCAAACCTCGTATGATGGCAGTACTTGACCCGATTAAGCTGGTAATTGATAATTATCCGGAAGATCAGGTAGAAATGTTAGATGTTTCTAACAACTTGGAAAACGAAGCACTTGGTACAAGAAAAGTTCCTTTTGGAAGAGAGCTTTATATTGACAGAGAGGACTTCATGGAAGAACCACCGAAGAAATATTTCCGTCTCTTCCCGGGAAATGAAGTTCGTCTGATGAATGCTTACTTTGTAACATGTACAAGTTTCGTAAAAGATGAAACCGGTAAAGTAACAGAAGTACACTGCACCTATGATCCTGAAACTAAATGCGGTACAGGATTTACAGGAAGAAAAGTAAAGGGAACCATTCACTGGGTACCGGCAGCACAGGCTGTAAAGGCAGAAGTACGTCTGTATGAAAATATTATTGATGAAGAAAAAGGGGTATACAATGAGGATGGCAGCCTGAACTTAAATCCGAATTCCTTGACTGTATTAAAAGACTGCTATGTAGAACCGGCTTTAGCGGATGCAAAAGCATATGACAGTTTCCAGTTTGTAAGACAGGGATTTTTCTGTGTAGATGCTAAAGATTCCAAAGAAGACGCGCTTGTATTTAACCGTATTGTTTCATTAAAGAGTTCTTATACATTGCCTAAATAATTAGGTAAAGGCAGCAAAGCTGCTTAGGCGAAAATAAACAAAAGTTAATGCAGAGTGGAGGAAGATAAAATGGCTGGACTTTTATCAGGATTAGAAAAATTAGGACTTGGTAATTTAAAGAATGCAAGTCTGTACGAAGAAAAGAAAGCAAAAACAGAGGATGGAGGAGCAAAGGCTGCGCCTACAATTCAGGAGCAGGATTTTCTCTTTGATAAGACGTATACTTGTCCTGTATGTGACAATGAATTTAAAGCCAAAACCGTTAAAATCGGTAGAGCAAAATTAAAAGGAACGGATATGGATTTACGTCCGAAATATGAGCATATAGATTTGTTGAAATATGATGTGATTGCGTGTCCGACTTGTGGATATGCTGCACTCAGCAGATATTATAAATATATGACAAGCGGTCAGGCGAAGCTGATTAAACAGAACATTTCACAGAATTATAACGGAAAAGAATTAAAAGGTGATGTGATTTCTTACGATGAAGCATTGGAGAGATATCAGCTTACTTTAGCAAATGCCATTGTGAAACAGGCCAGAAATAGCGAAAAAGCGTATATTTGCCTGAAATCAGCATGGCTTTTACGTGGGTATGCAGAAAGCCTTGACGAAAGTGCTGCGGATTATGCGACAAAGAAGGCAGAATTGGAAGCACAGGAAAATGAATATTTACAAAATGCGTTTGATGGATTTCTTGCTGCAAGACAGTCCGAACCATTCCCGATGTGTGGCATGGACGAGCAGACAGTAGATTATTTAATTTCTGTTATGGCAGTACGGTTTGAGCAGTATGATGTTGCATCAAAATTAATCAGTACGATTATTGCATCCGGTTCAGCAAGTCCTCGTATGAAAGATAAGGCAAGAGATTTAAAAGAACTTGTGATTCAGAAAGTAAAAGAGAAAAATAGTACACCTAAAAAATAAGTAGCGTTTCTTGAATTATAGGCAATGAAGGTTAATTATGAATGAATTAACAATAGAATTGAGCGCAGAAGATGGAAAGTGCTTATATGAACAGATTTATGAATACATACGAAAAGAGATAAGAGAGGGGAAGCTTCTTCAAGATGAGAAGCTTCCCTCGACTCGTGCTTTGGCTTCTTTTTTGCAGGTGTCGAGAAGTACGGTAGAACTTGCATATGAACAGCTTTTGTCAGAAGGTTATATTGAAGCAATTCCTTATAAAGGGTATTTTGTGTGTCGTATGGAGGAGTTGTATCATATTGAAGCTCGTGCAGAAGAAGAGGAAAGAGAGAAAAAGAGACAGGATGAGAAATATGAAATTGATTTTTCACCGAATGGAATCGAGATGGAATACTTTCCTTATGGTGCATGGAAACGCATTTCAAAAAATACATTGATAGATGACCGAAAGGAAATGTTTGCACTAGGGTCGCCACAAGGAGATTTTGAGCTCCGTTCAACAATTGCCAAATATTTGCATGGTTCACGAGGAGTTAATTGCTTTCCGGAACAGATTATTGTAGGAGCAGGAAATGACTTTTTGTTGATGCTTTTGGAAAAAATATTAGGCCGCCATGTAAAAATAGGTATGGAAGCGAAGACGTACAAACGTGCTTATCGCATTTTTAATTCTTTTGCGTATGAGATTCACCCAATAAGGCAGGATGGGGCAGGGATTGTGGTGGAAGAATTGGAAAAAAGTGGAGTGTCTGCAGTTTATGTGATGCCATCTCATCAGTTCCCGACAGGGAATGTTATGCCTATTGGACGTAGGACAGAATTGTTGAAATGGGCATATGAAAAAGAGGAAAGGTATATTATTGAGGACGATTATGATAGTGAATTCCGTTACAAGGGGAAACCTATTCCTTCTTTACAGGCTTCTGATAAAATGGAAAAAGTAATCTATATAGGAACCTTTTCGAAAGCAATTGCACCGGCAATTCGTATTAGTTTTATGGTGCTGCCTAAAAGGTTATTAAAGTATTATAAGGAAAACTTATCATTTTATTCTTCTACGGTATCCAGAATTGATCAGATGATATTAAATGAGTTTATTAAAGATGGGTATTTTGAGCGTTATTTAAATAAAATGCGGAAAGTTTATAAGTCAAAGCACGATTTACTGGTAGGAGAATGCAGGAAAATGGAAAATCTGTTTGAATTATCAGGAGAGAATGCAGGACTTCATGTTTTACTGAGGAGTAGAAAAGGGAAAACAGAAAAGGAGTTAATTGAGAGTGCAGCCGGGTGCGGAATTAAAGTGTATGGATTGTCGGATGGCTATATAACTGAAGAAAAAGAGGAAACAAATACTGTATTGTTAGGTTATGGCGGTCTTAGTGAAGAAGAGATAAAAAGGGGTATGGAGCAATTAAAAAAGGCATGGTCTGAATGACAGACCATGTCTTTGGGTTATAGTTCTTGTTTGATTATTCGTCAACAGATAAATCTTCATCATCTTCATCAAAAAATTCTTCGACTTCTGTTTTCGCAGATTCAGCTGCTTTTTCTAAATTAGATAACGCTTCTTTTGCAGTAGTGTCTTCAGAAGAATTAGTTTCGGAAGAAGTATCTTCGTCAGAAGTCTCTGTAGTATCAAAATCAAGTGATACATAGGACCGTTCTGAGGAATCAGAGTTTTCATTATCTAAATCTTCACTGAAATCATCAAAATCGTCATCATCATCAAAATCATTATCCGGAACCATGTTTTTATTCTGAAGATAATAATAAGCTCCGGCTGCAACGGCTCCTATAGCAGCACTAACAAGAAGGAACTTGCCGAATTTCTTTGCCATATTCGTTCTCCTTTCACAAACAATTATATAAAAATATATTAATACTATTTTGGTAAAATGAAAAGGGGAATATGTATTAAATATTGATAAAATTTTTATTACATGTGGGTCTGCCCACTATATCACAAAAAGCGTTAAGATTCCTGTTAAGATTTTATAAAGTATCCAGCAATTCAGAATAAAAACTTTTCGCAATAAAAATGCCATATTTTAAGCTATAATTCTCCTGTTGCTGTAAAATAAAAGAAAGAAATTTTACGCGCAGGAGGAAAATCCATATTTTGATGCAAAAGTGGAAGAAGGGGAAAATAAGGTGGTGCTTTCTTCTGCAGCGGCACAGAAATATCAATTGGAAATTGGTGATGAAATTGTGTTAAAGGATGAAGAGGAAGACAGAAATTATGCATTTACGGTTACGGATATTGTTCAGTATATGCCGAGTCTGTATGTATTTGATGCTGAAGGTGATGATTGACCGTTCTGCGTTTGGGATTTCATTGATAAAGATTTTCGGGTATCGGGCGAAGGAAATTCGGAAGTTATATTTGAATGGAAATCTTTTTATTGTGGTTATCGGAGCGTTCATCAGTATTCCGCTGGCGAAAAAAGTGATGGATGTGTTGTATCCGTATATGGTTTCCAATGTGGCGTGTGGAATGAACCTGACTTTTAGTATGAAATTGTATGGGATTATTTTTGGAGCGGTGATTTTGTTGTATTTTATCATTAATCCGTTGCTGGTACACAGGGTGAAGAAGATTGTGCCGGCGGAGGTGTTGAAGAATAGGGAGTAAGTGGGAAGGCAATATAGGTTTTATAGGTATTCCTTTTGCAAATGAAAGGTTGTTTTACGAAAGGTTGTTTTAGTGAAAAAACTTGACTTGAACAAAAGGTTGCAATATGATTGTAGTGTTCGAGTTAATGCAAAAACAAGAGGTGAAATACTTTGGTATTGTTAAATTGCAGTATGTTTTTGATTCCACCGATAATTGCATTGGTGGTGCATATGTACATAAATTATAGTCATATGAATTGTAAGAAAAAGATAATATATTTCTTTATATATGCGGTTCTGATTAATGGTATTACTCTGTTTGCGGCATATTGCAAAGGAATACAATTTGACGATATGGCATTATCATATAGAATTAAATATATTTTCTTTGGTGGAATGTTAGGGATGATAATGCCGTTTTTTGGCTGTTTGTTAGAAAAAGATAAACATTCATTATCGGCTAAAAATTTATACACAAAACGTTTAATAAATGATGTTAGAAAATATTTTTCTTATGCCACTTATTCTGCCAGGTCTGATTTGAAATCCGAAGTTGCAAATTCCTATTTAGACTGGTTGTGGTGGCTGATAGAACCGTTTTGTACCATGTTGATTTATACTCTCATTTTTGGCGTGGTTTTTCAGGCGTCAGAACCGTTTTTTCCAATATTTATTTTCATTGGTATTACTATGTGGGGCTTCTTTGCAAGAAGTATATCGGGAAGTGTAAATATGGTTAGAATGAATCGGGAAATTGTCACAAAAGTATATATTCCCAAGTATATTTTGCTTTTGTCCAAAATGCTTGTAAATGGATTTAAAGCACTGGTTTCATTTGGGATAGTAGTTCTGATGATGGTGGTATTTCAGGTAAAATTGACGGTAAATATTTTATGGGCATTTCCTGTATTTTTGATTTTGTTTCTTTTTACCTTTGGTATGGGAATTCTTACGATGCATTACGGTGTATACGTAAGTGATTTGGGATATATAACGGGGATTGTATTGAATATGTTGATGTATCTGACGGGAACATTTTATTCTGTTGCAAAACGAATCCCGGAGCCTTTTGGTGTGTTGCTGGAGAAGTGCAATCCCATTGCCTTTTTGATATCGACTATGCGTGATGTACTTTTATATGGGAAAGCGCCTGATTTTGAGATGATATCAGTGTGGACGGTGATATCAGTGGTGCTAATTGCTCTTGGTACGTTGACGGTTTATAAGAATGAAAATGCATATGTTAAGGTACTTTAATGTTGTGGTTGACAATTATACAGGGTAAAGTAGTTTATGGATAAAAATGGAGAAGTAAAGGTTTCTGTGATAATTCCTGTATATAATATGCAGGAATATATGGGAGAATGTATAAACAGCGTGAGAAGACAGAGCCTGCATGAAATAGAAATAATTTGTATTGATGATGGGTCACGAGATAATTCCTATGATATTCTTAAAGAAAATGCCAAGGAAGACAAAAGAATAAAGATAATCAGGCAACAGAATCAGGGGGTTGCTGCTGCGAGAAATTTGGGAATCAGGGAAGCCGTTGGAAAATACATTCTTTTTATGGATGCGGATGATATGTATCCGAATGAACGAGTAATAGAATTATTATTTAGCACAGCGGAAGAAAAACAGGTTGTAATTGCCGGAGGACAATTTAGTGATATAGATATATCAGGGCAGATTAATACTGCATACAGCGGACTGTTACAGGGATATATATTTGAGAAAAGTGGATTGATTAGTTACCAGGATTATCAATTTGATTATGGTTACCATAGATTTCTATATAATAGGGAGTTTTTATTAAAAAATAACATTTTTTTTCCTGAATATGTAAGGTATCAAGATCCGCCGTTTATGGTCAAAGCAATGACAATGGCGGAATATTTTTATGCACTGAAAGAAGTATCGTACTGTTATAGAATGGATTATAAAGTTATTGAGTGGAATGAAAAAAGGGTATGTGGATTACTTAGAGGGTTGCGGGATAATCTGCAATGGGCAGGAAAATATAATTTGTGTAAATTATATGAATTAACTATGATGAGGCTTGTAAATGAATATCGGAAGGTGATTGTGGAACAGACTTTTGTCAGTGCAAAAGTGTTAAGGATTCTTTTACAATTACATGAGGAAGCGATTACAAAAGAAGATAAAGAAGCAATCCGGCAGATGTTGTTAGAAGGCTATGAAAAGCAAAGAAGTTGTAGGATTGAAGTAAGTAAGGAATATGAACGGATAAGTACATCAATATCATATCGTATAGGATTAGCAGTTACTTATATACCGAGAAGAGTGTATAAAGGGATAAGAAACTTATTTCAAAAGAAATATAGCAGATAAGGAATAGATATATGATTTTACAGGAATTGTTATTACGTAACCCGGATGAAGAAGGGTTGTATTTTAGAAAACAAGGAAATATTAAGATCGAAAAGGATAAACTTTTTTTTGAAAAGAACACGGAATTGCTTACCAATACTTATTACAATTCTTTTTCTGTAGGGAAATGGTATAGGTATTGTGATGTGGAGAATATTACTTTGCAAATATGCTATCAGGGAAAGTTTCGTTTGATAATATATTACGCGTATTTAGAGGAAAATAAGCTTGAGGAGATAATTATAAAAGAAACTACGATAGAATCAAGCAGTAAGCAAATGGAAAGTTTTATGCTTCTTAAGAAACAAGAAGGAACCGTTTATTACCGGCTCATCGCGCTTGAGGATGATTCGGTAATTTATAATGCTTTTTTTGACGGGGAGGTTACATGTGAAAAAGATATTGTAATTGCTTTGAATATATGTACATACAAGAGAGAAAAGTATTTGCTAAAAAATATAAAACTATTACAAGATGAATTTTTAAATAATGCAGATTCACCACTATATGGACATTTAAAAGTATTTATAACGGATAATGGAAGTACATTGGAAAAAATAAATGATGAGAACATTTTTGTGTTTGAAAATCCTAATTTAGGAGGAGCAGGGGGGTTTGCGAGAGGATTAGTTGAGATTAAAGAAAGAAAAGAAAGTTTTGGTATTACCAATGCAATTTTTATGGATGATGATGTTGAGATTGAACCGGAAGGAATTTTACGAACTTATAGAATGTTAAAAATATTAAAAGGCGCATATAGCAAATCTTTTATAGGTGGTGCAATGCTGCGTCTGGATATGAAATATGTACAGCATGAAAACGGTGCTCTGTGGAACGCTGGAAGATGTATTTTTGTAAATAGGGGACTGGATTTACGAGATTTTAAGAATGTTGTTTATAATGAATTAGAACAGGATAGAGATTATGCAGCATGGTGGTATTGTTGCATACCTGCATCAATGATAGATAGCAATAATTTACCGCTTCCTATATTTATTCATCAGGATGATACAGAATTCAGTTTAAGAAATGCAGAGCACATTATTACGATGAATGGAATAGCAATATGGCATTTGGCAGATGAACATACAAGGCTGTCTACAAATGAATATTACAATTTACGAAATATGATAATAGTAAATTCAAAGTATTGTAAAGAGTTCGGTATCAGGGAAATTAAGCGTGAAGTTTTTTCAAGAATGCTGGTAGCACTTTTGCGATATCGTTATGACGATATGAAGTTGATTTACAAAGCGGTTGATGATTTTTGCCATGGACCGAAATTTTTGTTGGAAAGTAACGCAACAAAGTTGCATGACGAATTGAGAGAATTAGGATATTCTTTTGAGGATGTCTCAGAGAGTGTAAAGGATATGAACGAGGGAGATAAGGGAGCGATTATCGTTAATCCGTTTATAGAGAAAGAAAAGAGATGGACTTTGAAAAAAGTGTTAAAGCTGATTTTTATATTATTCACTGCAAATGGATGGATTTTGCCGGCGAAGGATACGGAGTATCATCATATGGATGTTCACCCTGCAAAGCTATTTAGAACCGGTAAGATTGTTTTGCATAACGGAACCGGTAAAGGTATCTATGTGAAAAGAGCACTTCGGCAAGTATTTGCTTTTGTGAGGTTGTACATAAAAGCACGCGTTAAGTTATACAGAGAGTATGAACAGGCAAAAAGCAAGTATTGTGCAGAGTGGAAAAATTTGTGTGAATTGCAGAGCTGGATGAAATACAGTGATATGAAATAAATATGCAGGAAGGAAAATAGCTAAATGGGGAATGTTTTGTTTTCGATTGTAATTCCGGTATGGAATGTAGAAAAGTACATTGAGGAATGTTTGGATTCCGTTTTGAGTCAGACAGTAAAAGAAATAGAAGTTATCTGTGTGGATGATTGTTCTGAGGATAATTCTCTTGCAATATTACATCGATATGCCGAGGAGGATGAACGTGTTAAAGTTATTGAGCTAAAGAAAAATATGTCTTCGTCCATTGCGAGAAAAAGAGGTGTAGAGGCAGCAAAAGGGAAATATATTATGTTTGCAGATGCAGATGATAAGATAGAGAATAACTGTTTTGAGACATTACAGGAGTTGCTAAAGGAGCATCCGGTAGACATACTACACTTTGGAACAAATATTATCAATGTTAATAATCTTCCAAAGCAAAGAATTACCACTTTGCAAGAGTTTATGGAACCGTATGATGGATATTTATATGATGAAGATGTATTTGTTGCTTGTTTCAGAGATGGAAAATATAGATTTTCTATGTGGAATAAAGTATATTCGGCAGAATTATGTAAAAAAGCATTTTTAAAGGTAAAAGAAAAAAAGTTTTTTAGAGGTCAGGATAAATATGCGTATTTTATATTGTCCTATTATGCAAAGTCGTACTATGGGGTAAAAGGATGCAGACTGTACAATTATTACTACGGAAATGGAGGATCTGGACAACGTTATATATCGCTTGAATATTTTGAACGTTACTGTACAATGGGGAAAGTTGCACAGGCAATGAAAGAGTTTCTTGTAGCTGAGAATAGACTGGAACAATATAAAGACACTTATGAGAAGTCTAAAAGAGAATTGTTAATGGACTGTGTAAATCAGTGGAGGAATCATTTGGCTAGTGAAGATAAAGCTGTCGGTTTTGAAATAATGCACCGGTAT
>JAFSBX010000116.1 GCA_017437065.1 Lachnospiraceae bacterium | reverse complement strand
TATATATATTTATCTGTCCCATCTGAAATACGATGTATTCAGATGGTCTATTAAAGTTATCCTTTTTTACTTCAAAAAATTCAAAAATTTTTCGAAAAGTTTTTTTATAAAACTCTTGACTATTTATAGTTTGTCACCTCCTTTGACGATGCTACATTCCACTGCGCACTACCCTCTGCTGCCTGCCAGAGTTTCTTGTATTCAGGGCAGTTATTCAACAGTTTTTCATGGCTATCTGCTGCCACAAGCTCTCCGTTTTTCATTACACAGATTTTATCTGCTTCTACAATCGAATGAAGTCTGTGAGCAATTACAATCACTGTTTTGTCAGCAATAATTTCAGCTATTGCACGGTTCATTTTCTCTTCATTTTCCGGATCCATAAATGCAGTTGCTTCGTCAAGTACAACAATAGGTGCATTTTTCAAAATTGCCCTTGCAAGAGAAATTCTCTGTCGTTCCCCACCGGAAAGCTGCTTACCGCCATCGCCTGCCATTGTATGTATCCCTTTTTCGAGTCTCTCAAGAAATTCTCCACATTGTGCTTTTTTTGCCGCTTCCATTACTTCTTCATCCGTAGCATCAGGTTTTCCAAGTCGGATATTTTCCATAAGGCTCATATTGAACAAAAACTGTTCCTGTGAAACGTAAGAAATAATATTGTTGAGTGCTGCAACACTCATTTCACAAATATCCTGATTTCCCACCTTAATGCTTCCGCTGCTTATGTCATAAAAATGTACAAGCAACTTTGCAAGTGTGGATTTACCGCTACCGGATTCTCCCACAAGTGCAATAAGTTCACCTTCCTTTACATCTAAAGAAACACCATGTAGTACTTCTGTTTCTTCATATGCGAATCGAACATTTTCAAAACGAACGGAATAATCTTTTCCCTGAAACGGCGCATCAGTCTGTTTCAGCGGCTCGTTTGCCATAAGTGCTTCCAGTTGTTGAATTTTATAATTTACCGTTGGCAGAGAAGGCATAAAACTCAGAGCACGAAGCAACGGAGCACCCACACTAAAACTCAGGCAAAGAATTAACACAAGGTCAGGCAGTTCTGACCAGCCCTGTATTACAAAAAACGATCCTACAGGAAGCAAAAATAAAGCAATACATGGTAAAATACTGTTATACACAGCCATCCACGGCCAGCATACTTTATACCAGGCGATTGTAAAATCACGATAGTTTTTTATGTCATTCTCGTAACGCTCATAAGATTCACCATCACGATTAAATACCTTTACTACCTCCATACCATTTATATATTCCACGATCGTGTTATTCATTTTCTGTGCTGCACCATAATATTCTCCCATTTGACTTGTACCTGCTTTATACATCATACTCATGGCAAGCATTCCAAACGGCAGTGAAAGCAAGGCAAGAAGTGCCAGTTTCCAATCTACAAAAAACATAACCACAATAATAATTACAGGAATCGCAAGATTCGCAAAGCCTTCAGGCATGGCATGAGCAAGAATAAGCTCCAACGCCTCAATGTCTTCAACAAACATTTTTTTCATAGTACCTGTGCCTTTTTCCTGAATAACTCCCAAAGGCATTTTTTCAAGTTTGCCCTGTAATGAAATACGCAGATTTTTAAGTGTATTAAAGGCAGATTCATGTGAAAGGGAAAGCCCCTTTACATATAAAATAGAATATAATGTTACACAAACAGCAATCACTGCCACACGCCACACGATTCCAATGGTATCCACTTCTCCACATCCAAGTACCGGACAAATAAGCTGATACATAAATAAAAAGGGCAGGGTATTCACAGCAACCGCAAGAAACAGGACAATCATTGCAGAATATGTCGTTTTACGATATTCGCCTGTATATTCAAGAACTTTTTTAAACAATTTACAAACTCCTTTCATCAAAATTTGAGGCACAGACTCACTGTGCCTGCATGAAATATATTTACTTTAAATCAATATTTGCAACATCTACATAGCTACTGTCATAGCCGCAAGTATAACCATTTATTTTTTCCGCATTGTACGCAAATGTTTCATGTGTGTAGCTAAGTGGAACAGCAAGATTTTCATCAGCAACAGTTGTAAGAATTTCTTTGTATATTTCCTGTACTCTGTCAAGGTCAGCAGTGCTGTCAACCTCATCAAGAACTGACTGGTCAACAAATGCTGCAAACTGAACTGCAATCGGATCGGCTGAGTTGTTCGGATTTATATTGGTAATAACAGTACTTGGATCGTACGCACCTCCGGTACTCTTCCAAAGTGCAATATGATAAGCACCTGCCATAACATCACCATACCACGTCATCATATCGCCACCCTTTACGGTTACGGAGAAACCAACTTCCTCAAGCTGTGCCTTTACCGCAAGAACAGCATTATCAATGGCTGCTAATTCGTTAGTATAGCTGAATGTAATCTCAAGTTTTGTGCCGTCCTTTTCACGGATTCCATCACCGTCGGAATCCGTCCAGCCTGCTCCTTCCAGAAGTTCCTTTGCTTTCTCTACATCAGTAGCATATACCTTTGTTTCTACATTACAGTACGGTCTATCCGTAGGGAATAATGTTTCTGCAGCTGATTCAATGCTATTGAACACAGCACTTTCCAGTGCCTGCTGATCAATAGCATAAGCTGCTGCTTCTCTTACAGCACTATCATTAAAAGGGGCTACAGACATATTGAAACCAAGATATCTCGTAAGGGTTGATACTTCGGCCACGGAAGTTCCATACGCCTCTTCTCCTTTAAGTGAATCAAAGGAATCGTAGCTTAAACGTGAAGCACCAACAATACCGTCAATTTCACCATTTCTAAGAGCCAGTACTTTCGCATCGTTTTCAGGAATTACCTTGACACTAAAACTGTCAGCTTCAGGTGCTTCACCCCAGTAATGAGGGTTGCGTACAAATGTGTAAGTTGTTCCGTCGTAATCGCCGGCATACATATAAGGACCTGTACCGTTTGTTGCATTTGCAAGTATATTGTAGGCATTTTCTTCACCGCCTTCAAATGCAGCAGGATTTACAATTGCAAGAGGACAACTCATGGTAAGATCGTTGAGTGCTGCATAATATGGAGTACTCAGTGTCATTATAAAAGTGCTGTCGTCCGGTGCTTCCATAGAAGCAATCAATGCTGTAAGTCTTCCATAAGTACCGTTGTACATACCCAGATTTGTGATGGAAGCCTGAATACTTTTCTTTACCATATCTGCTGTAAGTACCGTACCATCGGAAAATTTCACACCTTCACGAAGCTTGAAGGTATAAGTAAGACCATCCTCGCTGATTTCCCAGCTTTCAGCAAGAGAACCTACGATTTCTCCATCGGGAGTATATTTAACTAAAGTATCATAAAAATTATGTGTCCAGTAAATAATTCCATAGGTAGTGGTATTGGACGGAGTGATTACAGGATAAAATCCTGATTCAAAGTCCCAGTTTTCTGTTAATACAATGCTCTTAGGTTCAGACGTTTCAGAAGTTGAAACCTCCCCACCTTCGCTCACCATTGTTGTTTTGTTTCCGCATGCCCCAAGGCATAAGCAGAGAGTTGCTGCTGTTAAAGCAACCATCATTTTTTTCTTTTTCATAATAACCTCCTGATTTGTATTTATATATTTACGCCGTTTTGACGCTTTTATCATTTTCAGGCATCATTGCCGCCGCAAGTAATTTTGAATAAGGATGCGTAAGACAATCCGAATTACCGTTACAATGTGTATCTTCAACTACAACTCCATCCTTCATTACAATGATACGATTTGCCATATAAAGAGCCACATCCATATCATGGGTAATAAAAAGCATGGTACAATCACTTTCTTGATAAATTCTTTTTAACGTATCAAGAATATTCTTTCTCAGCAGAACATCAAGACCACTTATTGCCTCATCCAATATCAATATATCCGGATTTGTTGCCAGTGCTCTGGCAATGCACACTCTTTTCTGCTGACCGCCGGAAAGCTCATGTGGCTTACGTTTTAAAAGTTCCCTAGACAACTCCATTTGTTCCAGAAGCTCATATACCCTTTTTTTCTCTTGTTCTCGACTCATTTTACAAAGATTGCGTATTGGCTCAGCAATGCATTCATATATGTTAAAATGTGGATCAAGGGCACTTTTTCCATCTTGTAATACAAGCTGGATTTTTTTGCTTATCTCTTTATTTTTTCTACGCTGGACAGGATTGATTTCGATATCATTTATATAAACTGTCCCCCTTGTTGCAGGGATAATACCCGTTATTATTTGTGAAAGAGTGGATTTTCCACTTCCGCTTTCTCCTACCACAGCGCAAAATTCACCGTCACCTATCGAAAAGCTGACATCGTTTAGTGCATGAATCTCATTCCGTTTCTTATCCCGGGTGGAATATTTTTTTGTTACATTCTGTATTGTCAGTTTCATAGTTCCTCCTTAAATTCACCGGAAAGCACAGATGCTTCTATCAACTGGCGAGTGTACTTATGCTTTGGCATTGTAAGTATACTATTCACCTTACCGCATTCAATAATTTCTCCATCATTCATAATCATCATATCTCCGCCCAATTGAACTGCTGCGGCAAAATCGTGTGTTACCATTAAAAAAGCTGTTCCACTGTCACGCAGATGTTTAAACGCCTCTATAGTTTCATTTCTATGAACTACATCAAGAGCCGTTGTAGGCTCATCAGCAATCACAAGTCTTGCGTTTACCATAAGTACCATTGCTATAAGTACACGCTGGAGCATACCCCCGGAAAGCTCGTGCGGATAGCTCGTATAAACGCGTTCTGTATTATCAAGACCTGCTTTTTTCAAAGCAGTGAGTATCATACTTTTTCTCTCGGATTTTGGTTTATCCGTATGTAAACTGAGCGTTTCAAACATCTGTTTCCCTATTTTTACGGATGGGTCAAGAGCTGTCATTGGATTCTGCGGGATAAATGCAATTTCACCACCATATAGTTTCCTTTTCCCGTTGGAAGGCAGAGTAAGCAGATTTATTCCGTTATAAAGGATTTCTCCTGCTATACTGAATTTTTTGGCATCTAAAAGCCCCATCATCGAATGACATGTCATTGTTTTTCCACAGCCGGATTGACCGAGAATAATCAATGAGCCCTTCTGTTCCAAAGAAAAACATATCGATTTTACAACAGTTCGTTTTTCTTTTTTTAAGACAATTTCCAGTTGATTTATTTGAAGAAGTTTACTCATAATGTATCCTCACCTGACATTAAAATATCCCTGACAGCCTCTCCGAAAAGATTGAAACCTCCTGCCGTTACAAGAATGCATACTCCGGGATAGAAAAGCATTTCCGGATGGTTATAGATACAGGTACTTGCATCTTTCAGCATGGCTCCCCACTCCGATGTTCCTGCCGAAAGTCCCAGTCCGAGAAAAGCAAAGGTCGAAACCATAAGAATCGTTGTAGCAATACCGGTACTTATAAAAACTACAAATTGCGGCATAATGTTTGGTATCAGATGTCGGAATACCAGCTTTAGCGTACCACAGCCTGAAATTCTTGCTGCAAGGATATAGTCCTTACCCATTTCAACTTGTGCATAGGCTCTTACCATGCGCGTAAACCATGCCCACATTCCTACAATAATTGCAATCATGATTGTTTCAAATCCATCTCCCAACATACCTATAATCGCAATTCCCACAGCAAGCTGCGGAAGAGAAATAAATACATCACAGATAAAATCCAGTACACCATTGAGAAATCTACCACCGCAGACACTCAGTGTTCCGAGAAAAAGTCCTATGAAAGACAATAAGGCAAGTATGGGCAGGCATATGCCCATAGAATATCTGGCTCCGTATAAAATACGAGACAAGACACACCTTCCCAGTGCATCGTTTCCGAGGGGATACTGTTCATTTGCTTTATTAAATTTTAGCGTAATATCCACAATTTCAGGATCATTAGGTGCAAGAAAAGGTGCAAACAATGCTACAAGCAATATTGCTGCAATAAGCACAAGTCCTGTTACTGCTTGAGGATTTTTTAAAATTTTAGTTATCATTACTTTCACTCACAATCCAAGGACAAAGAAGTCTGTTTATTATATCTCCAAAAAAATTTGCCGTAATAAAAATGACAGCAATAATTACAATACAAGTGGCAGTGGAAGTGGAATCTGCTGCAAGTACGCTGCTTATCAGATAAGAACCTATTCCTTCTATGGAAAATACTGCTTCCATAACAGCACTTCCCGCAATAAGCGAACCCAAATACTGACAGAATACTGTTACAATCGGTGGCAAGGAATTGCGGAACACATGACAGATAAGTATTCTCGAAGGGGAAAGCCCTCTCGCTTTTGCATACCGTACATAATCACAGGACAACTCTGACAACAGTGACGAGCGAAAAATTCTCACAACCCCGCATATTACAGGAACTGCAAGAGCAAATGACGGCAGTATATAGCCTTTCACTCCAGATTCCGGAAGAACAGTAAACCATTTTAGCTGTACTGCAAATACAATTAAAAGCATAAAACCCATCCAAAAGGTAGGAATACAAATCCCGAAAATGGTTATCCCTCTGGTAAGATGGTCAAACATACTGTTTTTATATCTTGCACATAATAGAGAAATCGGTACAGAAAACAGGAACGTCCATACTAATGCCATCCCTACAAGTATGGCTGTAATAGGAAAATATTCCGCAATATCCTCTGCAATCGGACGATACGAAGTAATAGACATCCCGAAATCCCCTGTACAAAAACCTTTGACCCATTTCAAGTAACGTTCCGCCAGACTTCCATCAAGTTCCATTTCCACGCGAACCTGCTCAATAAGCTCCGTAGTTGCATTTAAATCTCCCCGTCTTGCAATAACTTCAGCAGGGTCTTTGCCTGAAAATGCAATCAACAGAAAGCTCAGCATACTTACACCGATAAGAACGGCAACAAATGATGCTACACGCTTTATAATATATAGTTTCATATGTCTCCTTTCGGTTAGTAAAAACTAACCCATCTATTAAGAAAAAAGCCTTTATAGGCTTAGGGTTATACATAAAATAGGTATGAGCGCTGTTTGCTCATACCCATAAAATATACTATGTAAAATTTTCCATTTCTACTCCGAATGGACTTTTTTTTACTCCGTTTTTTCAGAGTAATTACAATCAATACAATGACTACAAGTATTACGTCTGCGATATTCCAGAGGACACTCATTCATTACTGCGCGAAACGCGGCAGAAAATTTACTTGCATTGTCATAGCCTATTTCCGCAGCAATTTCTCCTATGCTTTTATGTGACTCCGAAACGATAAGCTGTGCGGCATATTTCATTCGTTCACTTCGTATATAACTTGCGGGAGTTGTGCCATAAATGGATTTGAAACAACACTGCAGACTTGTTTTTGATATGCTAAACATATTGCACATCTCGTCGATTGTTACCTTTTTAGTCGGATTCTGTGAAAGATAGCTATAAACCTCCGTGGTGGCTTTGGTAACCGCAGCCGAATAATATTCTACAGGTTTTGTTTCACCGATATGTCCCGAAATCTGCTCAAACAGTTCAAGAACTTTTATAATACGAAACGACTTGCTTTTTTCGGTAAGCTCGCTGTAAAAACCTTCTGCCAGATGCCATATCTCAGATTTATTAGCTATGATTGTAACAGGCTCGGTTCTGCTTTTGAATTTTTCTTCCGATAGCCATGATGTATCTATCCATGCCGCATTTTTCTTCAGCCATTGAATTACTTTTTCTATTTCAATAATGATTGTAAATCCCTCAAACACTCCTGTAGGACACTGTGAATCCGCTATGATTGACCTGCTGGGGTCATTGATTACAATATCCCCCTCCCCCAGAAAATATCAATGTCATTTAGATAATATTTGAGCGTTCGGAGATAACGCAAAATGTAATGTAGATTTTATGTAACAGGATTCAACACATGAAAAGTTAAAAAATTTATGGCATCACAAACAGACAGATATTCCACTCTGCCTGTTTGGGGTATATAATATATCTGATGCTATGATGCTCTATATAAAAAACTGAACGG
>JAFSBX010000115.1 GCA_017437065.1 Lachnospiraceae bacterium | reverse complement strand
TCAGAGAATCGAAAAGACACACACGCCAAAAGTGCAGAAGATAAAGCAAGTGAACGGACAGCAGACAAAAGCACTAAAGTTTCAGCTTGGGGATAGTGTTATGATTTATCCTGAGAAGAAGATTGGTATTGTGTGTGAAACAGCAAATGATAAAGGCGTTCTTCGTGTGCAACTTCCGAATAAAAAGATATGGATTAACCATAAGAGAATAAAGCTTCATGTTGCAGCGCAGGAATTGTATCCAGAAGATTATGATTTTTCAATTATCTTTGATACGGTGGAAAATAGAAAGCTAAGACATCAGATGGGTAAGCATCACATGGAAGGCGTGCAGATAGAGGTGAAATAGGAATGAAGCAGGTGATGAATTATTTCAACACCTGCTTTTGATATTTCTTAGGTGATATTCCGATATATTTGGAAAAAGTCTTTGCAAAGTTTGAATAATCATGAAAACCACTCTGGAAGCAAACCTGCATAAGTGGATAACCAGCAGCAATATACTGCTTGGCTGTGTCAAGACGAGTGTAAATGATATATTGCTGCAAGGATATTCCCATAGCCTCTTTAAAGCGTCTACTAATATAGTGCCCATTATGATGAAAAACTAAAGCAAGCGCTTCGACTGATAAATCACGTCTAGGATTTTCGTGAATATATGAAATCAGTCCGGTTACGAGAGGTGGCATAAAGGCATCTGGTGCTGTACTCTGATAGCCATTCAATATTAGGCGGTTTAGCTGAATAAGCAAATCGCATAACACACTCGTAGCAAGCAAATCATCACCATATTGTTCATGGCGGAGAGACTTTTCTAAAACATGACTTTTTTGGATAAAATCCTCCATTAATTCTTCCGGCATATCGAAAATAACATAATTTCCATGTGCTGTACTTTGCAACATTTTAGAAAGGTCAGTTTGTGTGGAATTTAGAGTAGAGAAAAAGTCCTCTTTTATATGAATGGTAATACGCTCATAGATATCAGGATTCAGGTATTCAATACGATGAAAAACATCCGATTTAATAAACACACCCTTTCCTCTCGTCATGTGGTAGCCTTCCTGACCGAAGAAGTAGTTTGTTTCTCCGTTGATAAGAAGATAGATTTCATAATTAGCATGCTTATGATAGTCTTTTGTGACACCGATATAGCCTGTTTTGTGTGCACAGGTAATGTTTTCAGGGATTTCGCTTAACAAATGTTCGAACTCCGCCATAGCTTTAGACCTTCTTTCTTCATTCTCATTTGCAAGGTACGATTATGACAAAAAATAGGATAGTACTGCGCAGAAATGTCATTATCGAATCACTATAATAAGAGCATAAAGGAAAAATGGAACAAGTTCAAGAGCTAACTAAATTCAAGTTTAGTGGAGTAAGGGGCAGGCAGAGTGTTGTTCACAATTCTGGGACACAAAGCCTAAGAGTTACTAAATGTCCTCTTCTGACAGCTTTGATTAGCACCCTCTTACGCAAACTCGTCCGCAGTGCGGACTCAGACAAGACTCCAGAGGGTGCTTGCTGTCATCAGAGAACATTAAGAAACTCTAAGACTTTGCTTTACAGAATTGTGAACAACACTCTGCCAGCCCTGCTACACTTCATTAAACGAAAAGCCTGTGAATTCATAGATTAGAGCTTTCACAATGTAGAGAGGGTTGCTATTATTAATTTCCACCTTTTCTGAACAATTTTACATTTAAGGGGATATCATGTAGCAAAGAATTCCACCTTTTTAAACGTTTTTGCTTTATTAGGTGGAAATATACAGTAAAGAAATCCCACCTTTTTAACATTTTTGCTTTATTAGGTGGAAATATACAGAAAAAAATCCCACCTTTTTAACGTTTTTGTTCTATTAGGTGGAAATATACAGTGAAAAAATCCACCTTTTTAACGTTTTTACTTTATAGGGTGGATTAACATGGATAATAAATCCCCCCTATTTTAATAATATTTTATTCTTAGGGGGATTTCACAACCGTGACTGCGCTCCTTCAAAACCTTTGACATTGGCGAATGAATATGCTGAAAATGCTTTGGAGCGGTTTGTGTATTTCCTTAATGGAGCAAGGAGGCATAGAATTCTGCTTGGAGCACTGTTTGAGCAATGTGCCCAAAGGGCGCATGCGAGTTTGCGGAAAGCAGAATAAATCAAGAATGCCGAACGCTCCATTTAGGAAATACCAAACAAGCGGGTTTGCATTTGAGGCATATTCATCCGCTATACACAGCCTCGAAAGGAGTGCTCACCGCCTAATCTTATACTCCCGTTAAACCTGAATTTAGATAAATACATTGTCCTAACAGCATAAAAGTGGTAAATTTAATTGTGTACGATGAATAGAAAGGTAAAGGAGATACCATGGATAATAAATACGATGCATTAAAATTAGAGAATCAGTTGTGTTTTCCACTTTATGCCTGTTCCAAGGAAATAGTGAAAAAATATAAGCCATTTTTGGATGAAATAGACCTTACTTATACGCAGTATATTGCGATGATGGTGTTGTGGGAGCATAAGGAGATGAATGTAAAGGAGCTTGGAAGCTATCTGTTTCTGGATTCTGGAACTTTGACACCTGTATTGAAGAAGTTAGAGCAGAAGGGCTACATTACCAGAGAAAGAACCTTAAAGGATGAACGTGTGTTGCATGTTGCGATTACATCCGAAGGTGAGCAGTTGAAGGAAAAGGCAGTGGAGATTCCGCAGAAAATGAGCTGTTGCCTGTGTATAGAGCCGGAGGAAGCATTGCAGCTATATCAGATTTTGCATAAGGTAATGAAAACCTTTCGTGAAGATGAGTAGGTTGTGAAATAAATAGAAAGTGCACCTGAAATGTTAGATAAGCGATAGCATTTTATAGGTGCATTTTTTGTATGAAGTAAGTCTGAGTCATAGGTAGGTTTATATGTAGATGAAAGCATATTCAGGAGCATGTTCTATTTGAAAGATTCTTGAGGTCGCAAACAGTCTGGTAACATGTTACAGTAAGGAAAAACAGGAAAGAGGTACTGTATATGACAACTCCTTACTATTTTGCATAGCGCAGCTATTGCAAAATCAAAAATAGAATGTAATAGCTTGTGCAATCCGTATTTATAGAAATAAGGAGAAGCAAAATGAGCTATGTAAGAAAAATCGAATATAGAATAATACCGGACAAATCTTTTAATATTATTTATTCCTGTTCCGGTTGTGGATGTAAGACAAGCTTTCAGAATACGAATCGTTTTCGAGTAAATGCGAATGGTAATAAGTTGGATATATGGCTGATTTATCAATGTAGCAGGTGCAAGCATACGAAAAATCTAGCTATCTATGAACGACAAAATCCTGCGAAGATACCGAAGGAAAAGTATCAGCTTTTTCTTGCAAATGATGAGAGGCTGGCAATGGAATATGGCACAAACTATGCTTTTTTTCGGAAAAATCAAGTAGAGGTTGACGGTGAGAGTATTTGCTATCATTATGAAAAGGAAATGAAAGAACAATTTCTTGGCTTATCGTATGATGGGAAAATACAGATAAATAATCCATATGGGTTAAAGCTTCGTCCGGAAAAAGTTGCAGCGGAGATGTTACAAATGTCCCGCAGTCAGATAAAGAAACTGTTACAGGAAGAACAATTGCGAATCATTTCGATTGATAAAAGTATAGAGATTACTTTATGTAAGGTGTAGACAATATAAGGCTTACAGAATATAGACCGAGAAAATGAAATAACAAAGAGGAAGAGCTATGGTTAATAATGTAGTAATTCGTGAAAACATAGAACAGCATATGTCGGAGTTAAAAGATTGGCTTAATGAGACTGCATATGTGGAATTAGAGGAAATGGGCGATTTTTTCACTAGAAGAATCAACGATTATGAAGAACATATGGCAATTTGGAGCAGGGCGTATCAGAGATTTGCGCAGGTTTTGCCTTCAAATGTAAAAAGTATTTTGGATTTAGGCTGTGGTACGGGGTTAGAGCTTGACGAGATATGGAAGAAGAATCCGAACATAGAAGTTGCTGGAGTGGATTTATGCCAGAGTATGCTGGATAAGCTAAGAGAAAAACATATAGATAAGAAGATTAAAGTTATATGTGAAGACTACTTTCAGTATGATTTTGGAACAGAAAAGTGGGATGCTGTGATTTCTTTTGAGAGCTTTCATCATTTTCTCCCAAAACAGAAAAAAGTGCTCTATGATAAGATATATCAGAGTCTGAAAAAGGGTGGACTGTTTATTCTTGGTGATTATATTGCCTGCTGTGAGGAGGAAGAAAGGTTACTACAAGAAATTTATTTTCAAAAAAGAAAGAAGTCAGGCATACCAGAAGACCGTTTTGTTCATTTTGATATACCATTCACCTTAGAGCATGAGCTATCAGTTATGCGCGAAGCAGGTTTTGACAAGATAACACATGTGGAGAGCATGGATGGAGCAACGATAATCGTAGTAGAGAAGTAAAATAACAACACGATACAGCAAGTAAGCTTTTGATATTTGAATGTAAGAACAAATAGTAACCAATCTTGGCGCAACCTTTTTTCTTAAGAAAATTTAAGTTGTTACTTCATTGGAAATTCTGTTATAATAACAACGAATACATTGTGTCGATAAGAAATAGAGCGGTTATATAGAATGATTCAGTGGATATGTTTATTTATGCTGAATGTATCATAATGGCACAAAGTAGTTACAAAATAGATACCAAAAATGAGGTTTGAAAACACAAGGGGGCATAATTGTATGTTGAAACGAGCCATTATATTTGCATAGCACTGGCTATTGCAATGAAATAAAAAGTTGTTATAGCCAATGCGAATCCTAACAAAAATATCAGATTAGGAGGCAAATATGGGCTATATAAGAGCAGAACAGATTCTGCCATTAGAAATTATAGAATTGATACAGCAGTATGTGGATGGAGAAAATATTTACATTCCAAGAAAGGCGGAGAACCGTCAGGAATGGGGAACAGGTACTTCTATAAGAGAGGAGCTGCAGGGAAGAAATCAGAAGATATATGAAGATTATCTTACCGGAATGAAGGCAACAGAGCTTTCTTTAAAATATTATTTATCAGTAAAAAGCATACAGCGTATTATTCGTGAAAAGAAAGCAAGCTAGGCGAACCGAAAAGGTTCGCCTTTTGTGCGTTATGCACAGAATAGGGGCAAGAAAGGATATTTTCTCCATATTTATAAACACATGTTTACATTCGGTATGGAAAAACGTTATAATAAGGTTTGCGTAAATTTGTACCTGTGCATGATAGGAAGAGATATAGTAATTATTCAGGATGGATTTTTCATCGTAATGATGAAGTTACTGAATAATTACGAGATTTAGCAAGTTAGCAGGTGCTGAAAGGGTAAGGGTTTATATGAAAAGAGAAAGTTTTAAGTCCAGACTTGGCTTTATTCTGATATCGGCAGGATGTGCAATTGGTATCGGAAATGTCTGGAAGTTTCCGTATGTAGCGGGACAAAATGGAGGAGGTATTTTTGTATTATTTTATCTCTTTTTCTTAATTACAGTAGGAGTGCCGGTTCTAACGATGGAGTTTGCAGTAGGACGAGCCAGTAGAAAGAGTATAGTAAACTGTTATCAGGAGTTAGAGAAGCCAGGGCAGAAGTGGCATTGGCACGGAAATGTGGCAATGATTGGAAATTATCTGCTTATGATGTTTTACACCGTAGTTTCCGGTTGGATGCTTAGTTATTTTTATCGCTTTTTAAAAGGTGATTTTGTAGCAGTTGATACAACACAGGTTCAGGCAGCTTATGATGGAATGCTACAGGATCCGTATGGATTAACCTTTTGGATGGCACTAGTTGTGGCAGGTGGTTTTTTGGTATGCTCGCTTGGTGTTCAAAAGGGTGTAGAGAAGATTAGCAAGCCGATGATGCTATGTTTGCTTGGTTTAATTGCAATTCTGGCAGTGAACAGTATCTTGCTGGAAGGCGGTATGGAGGGATTGAAGTTCTATTTGGTTCCTGATTGGAGTAAGGTGGAAAAGTTAGGTCTTTTCAATGTTATGGTAGCGGCCTTGAATCAGGCATTTTTTACTCTGAGTATTGGTATTGGTTCCATGGAAATATTTGGTAGCTATATGAGCAAAGACCATACTTTATGGGGGGAATCTATTAGAATAGCTTTGTTAGATACCTTTGTTGCGGTATTTTCCGGTTTGATTATCTTCCCGGCATGTTTTGCCTTTGGTGTTGATCCGGGAGCAGGTCCTGAGCTGATTTTTGTAACATTACCTAATGTGTTTAGTGCAATGCCCGGAGGACGTATTTGGGGAACCTTGTTCTTTCTGTTTATGACGTTTGCTTCTTTCTCTACGATTATTGCAGTATTTGAAAATATTAT
>JAFSBX010000013.1 GCA_017437065.1 Lachnospiraceae bacterium | reverse complement strand
ATACGGGCTGCTTCAATCTGGTTAGATCTAATCCAACATGGTTCTGTTGCTACGATACCGAATTCACCGTAGGAAATAGTGTTACCGCGCATTGCCTTACCTGCCATAGAACCACGGAACTGTTTACGACGTTTTACTCTTTTAGGCATTAACATTATTTATCGCTCCCTTCTTCGCTGCCAGCCTTAGTAGGAAGTACTTCACCTTTGTAAATCCATACTTTAACACCAACTTTACCGTAAGTTGTGTCAGCTTCTGCAAATCCATAGTCAATATCTGCTCTTAATGTCTGAAGTGGAATAGTACCTTCGCTGTAGAACTCTGTACGAGCCATATCTGCTCCACCAAGACGTCCTGAACAAGCTGTTTTGATACCAAGTGCTCCGGATTTCATTGTTCTACCCATGCAGGATTTCATAGCACGTCTGAAGGAAACACGGTTCTCTAACTGAAGTGCAATGTTTTCTGCTACTAACTGAGCATCTTTGTCCGGTCTCTTGATTTCTTTAATATCTACTAAAATTTTCTTATCTGTTAATTTAGAAAGTTCTTTCTTTGTTACTTCGATTTCTGCACCGCCTTTACCGATAACAACACCCGGTTTAGCTGTGTAGATAATAATTTTAACTCTGTCGGAAGCTCTTTCGATTTCGATTTTAGAAACTCCGGCACTGTATAATTTCTTTTTAAGGTATTTTCTGATATTGTAGTCTTCAACTAAGAAATCAGAGAATTCAGCATCAGCATACCATTTAGAATCCCATTCTTTAATTACGCCGACTCTAAGGCCGTGAGGATTAACTTTCTGTCCCATGTTTTATTTGGCTCCTTTCTCCTATCTTTCATCAAGCACAACTGTGATGTGGCTCATTCTCTTTTCGATTCTGTAAGCTCTACCCTGTGCTCTAGGTCTTACTCTCTTCATTGTAGGTCCTTTGTTTGCATAACATTCTGCAATGTAAAGATTTTCAGCATTCATTCCATTGTTGTTTTCAGCGTTTGCAATTGCAGACTGTAATAACTTTTTAATGATGCTGGAAGCGTATCTTGGATTGTACTCTAAGATTGCTAAAGCTGTTGTTACATCTTTACCTCTGATGGCATCCAATACAAAACAAGCTTTCTGAACAGACACTCTTGCGTAAGATAATTTTGCTGAAGGTCTTGTATCTTTATTTGCGTTTCTCTCTCTTTTTATTTGGGATCTATGTCCTTTAGCCATAGATATGTCCTCCTTTCAATCTCCTCCCGGAGAATTCACTGTTTAGCTCCTGCCTACCGGCGTTCATCGCTTTCTTCTATTCTCGCATCAAGCGCCAACCTTTCAGATTGCCGCTGACGGCCTCAGAAAATCAAATGCCTGCTATGCAGCCGCTTGATTTTCTAGAAGTCCATCTAATTAGCGAACTTTGGATTTCTTTTCGTCTTTTCCATGTCCTCTGTATGTTCTTGTTGCAACAAACTCACCAAGTTTGTGTCCAACCATATCTTCTGTTACATATACAGGTACATGTTTTCTTCCATCATGAACAGCAATTGTATGTCCAACGAAGGAAGGGAAAATTGTAGAACGACGGGACCATGTTTTAATAACATTTTTCTGTCCTGCAGCGTTCATTGCATCAACTTTTTTCAATAAGCTTGCGTCTGCGAATGGTCCTTTTTTAAGTGATCTAGCCATTATCTTTCCTCCTTAATTATTTAATAGCTTTACCGTCTCTTCTTCTTACGATTAACTTGTTAGAAGCTTTTTTCTTCTTACGAGTCTTAAGACCAAGAGCTGGTTTACCCCAAGGTGTACATGGGCCAGGACGACCGATACCAGTCTTTCCTTCACCACCACCGTGTGGATGGTCATTCGGGTTCATAACAGAACCGCGAACTGTAGGTCTGATACCCATATGACGTTTACGTCCTGCTTTACCAATGTTGATAAGGCTGTGATCTGCGTTTCCAACAACACCTACTGTTGCACGGCAGATGATTGGAACCATTCTCATTTCGCCTGAAGGAAGTCTTAATGTAGCATATTTTCCTTCTTTAGCCATTAACTGAGCGCTGTTACCAGCGGAACGAACTAACTGTCCGCCTTTGCCCGGATATAATTCAATGTTATGAACCTGTGTACCTACAGGAATTTCAGATAATGGTAAGCAGTTACCAACTCTCACTTCTGCTTCCGGTCCGTTCATAACTTTCATTCCGTCTGTTAATCCTTCCGGAGCAAGGATATAAGCTTTCTGTCCATCTGCATAACAAATTAATGCGATGTTAGCTGTTCTGTTCGGATCATATTCGATACCGATTACAGTTGCCGGAACACCATCTTTATTTCTCTTGAAATCGATGATTCTGTATTTTCTTCTGGATCCGCCTCCGCGGTGTCTTACTGTGATTTTACCCTGATTGTTACGACCAGCGTTCTTGCTTAAAGAAACACAGAGAGATTTTTCAGGAGTTGATTTTGTAATTTCTGAAAAATCAGAGCCAGTCATATTACGTCTGGAAGGTGTATATGGGTTATATGTCTTAATTCCCATTTTTCTTTCTCCTTTACTATTTAATATCACGCTTGTTCTGCGTATAACTTGTACCTATATTATAAACCTGCAAAAATTTCAATTTCTTTGCTTTCTTCTGTTAACTGTACGATAGCTTTCTTTGTTTTTGCAGTCTTTCCGAATGTCATGCCACGTCTCTTTGTTTTGCCGTCCATGTTCATTGTGTTAACTTTAGCAACTTTTGTGCCTTCGAACATTTTTTCAACAGCTTCTTTAATCTGAGATTTTGTAGCTTCCGGATGAACTAAAAATGTATATTTCTTTTCGCCCATGCCAGCCATGCTCTTTTCAGTGATAACTGGTTTGAGGATTACATCATAATATTTAATATCTGCCATTATGCGTACACCTCCTCGATTTTTGCTACAGCGTCTTTTGTAAGAACTACTGTACCGGCTTTCATAATATCATAAACATTAATTGTGCTTGTTAATGTTGTCTGTACTGTAGGAATGTTTCTTGCAGACATAACAACTTTTTCATCGTTATCAGCTAAAACAACAAGCGCTTTATTTACGTTTAAGTTGTTCATAACTGCTTTGAAGTTCTTAGTTTTGATTTCATCAAATTTAAGTTCATCAACAACGATTAATTTGTTTTCCTGTACTCTGCTTGTTAATGCAGATTTTAATGCAAGTCTCTTTTCTTTTCTATTCATTTTGAAAGAGTAATCTCTTGGTACCGGAGCGAATACTACACCGCCTCCTGTCCACTGAGGAGATCTTGTTGAACCCTGTCTTGCATGACCGGTTCCTTTCTGTCTCCAAGGTTTTCTTCCGCCACCGGAAACTTCAGAACGAGTTTTTGCTTTCTGTGTTCCCTGACGATTGTTTGCAAGCTGCTGTACAACTGCCATGTGTACTAAGTGTTCATTTACTTCAACACCGAATACCGCATCGTTTAAGTCAATTGTGCCAACTTCTTTGCCTTCCATATTAAAAACAGATACGTTTGCCATCTGTGTGTTCCTCCTTTCATCCGAATGCTTAAGCTTCAGCCTTTACTGATTCTTTGATTGTTACTAAAGCTTTTTTAGGTCCTGGTACTGCACCTTTAACTAAAAGTAAGTTCTTTTCTGCATCAACTCTTACAACTTCAAGATTCTGAACTGTAACTTTTACGCAGCCCATATGTCCCGGCATTCCTTTTCCTTTGAATACACGGCTTGGTGAAGAACAAGCACCATTGGAACCCTGATGACGATGGAATTTAGAACCATGTGCCATAGGTCCTCTGTGCTGACCATGTCTCTTGATTGCACCCTGGAATCCTTTACCTTTGGAAATCGCAGATGCATCGATTTTATCTCCAGCTGCAAATACATCAGCTTTAATTTCATTTCCTAATGCATATTCTTCTGCATTGTCAAGTTTGAATTCTCTTACATATCTCTTGCAGGAAACTCCGGCTTTATCGAAGTGACCTTTCTGAGCTTTGTTAACACCATGAGCATGAACTACTTCTTTCTTACCGCTCTTATCTTTGTTAACGATTTTTTCTTTTTTATCTACATAACCAACCTGTACTGCACTGTAACCGTCGTTTTCAACTGTTTTAACCTGAGTTACAACACATGGTCCTGCCTGAAGTACGGTAACTGGAACCAATGTACCATCTTCATTGAAAATTTGTGTCATTCCGACTTTCGTTGCTAAGATAGCTTTTTTCATTTTTACCTCCTGTTTGTTCTACAGCGGAACCTTTCGGTTCATACTAGTAGGGGTTTATTTGTTTTTCATTTTAATATTGATATTTACACCTGCCGGCATTTCAAGTCTCTGCAATGCATCAACTGTTTTAGCTGTCGGTGCCATGATATCGATCAGTCTCTTATGAGTTCTCTGTTCGAACTGTTCTCTGGAATCTTTATATTTGTGTACCGCTCTAAGAATTGTTACAACTTCCTTTTTAGTCGGAAGCGGAACCGGTCCACTCACCTGAGATCCATTTTTCTTAACTGTTTCGATAATTTTTTTGGCAGATGCATCAACTAACTGATGATCATAGGCTTTTAATGTAATTCTCATTACCTGCTGATTTGCCATAAAAAAAGTCGCCTCCTTTTCGCACTTTTTACTTCTTAAGTACGACAAGCGGTGACTGTACACTCTCCCGTGTGTGTCCTAAACTTTCATGCCGCTACACTTGGCTTTTAAGACTCCACATCGTTTCTACTCTTCGTAGACATTTACGTTTGTACAGTGACTTGTCGTCAGTTTCCTAACTTGACATTCGCTCCACGGAAAACCTGCTTTTCAGCAGCAACCTCACGTTTCATCGCTATCAATGTCACAGCAATACTTAATATACATGACTTTTCCTTATATTTCAAGTACTTTTTTTCAAAAAAATAATATTTTTTCTTGTGTACTAAAAAAAATACAATAACTCATCAAATATTTATTTCCTTGATACATTTCGTTCTATTTAAGGTCTTCCGGCACTACTTGTAAAGTTTTTATTAATGTGGTATTATTTCCAAACAAATGTAATTTCAAAATTTATTATATTATAATAGAAGAAACACATTCAAAACAACAATGGAGGTTCATTATGTGGATTGCTGACAATTGGAAAGATTATCAGGTACTGGACACTTCTTCCGGTGAGAAACTGGAACGATGGGGTGACTATCTGCTTGTAAGACCGGACCCACAGGTTATATGGAATACAGAAAAGAAAAATCCGGGCTGGAGAAAGAAAAACGGACATTATCACCGCAGTAGTAAAGGAGGCGGAGAATGGGAATTTTTTAATCTTCCTAATGAATGGAGTATTCATTACGGCAACCTGACTTTTAATTTAAAGCCTTTTAGTTTTAAACATACAGGACTTTTTCCGGAGCAGGCTACCAACTGGGACTGGTTCGGAAAATTAATCAGAGAGGCCGGCAGACCTATCAAGGTATTAAACTTATTTGCCTATACCGGCGGTGCTACTTTAGCTGCGGCTGCAGCAGGTGCTTCCGTTACTCATGTAGATGCTTCCAAAGGAATGGTTACATGGGCGAAAGAAAACGCTGTTTCCTCAGGACTTGCTGATGCACCGATTCGCTGGCTTGTAGATGATTGTGTGAAATTTGTAGAAAGAGAAATTAGGCGTGGCAATCATTACGATGTAATCATTATGGATCCGCCTTCCTATGGAAGAGGTCCTAAGGGTGAGATTTGGAAAATTGAAGAAAGTATTTTTCCTTTTATTGAACTGACAACACAAATACTTTCTGATAACCCACTGTTTTTCCTTGTAAATTCTTATACAACCGGATTACAGCCTGCTGTTCTCACTTATATGATACATACTGCACTTGTTCCGAAGTTTGGTGGTTTTGTACAAGCAGACGAAATCGGACTTCCTGTAAAAGATAATGGATTGGTACTCCCGTGTGGTGCTTCCGGACGCTGGACAAAATAAATCACAAAATATTAGGGCTTTCATCCTGATTAAAATATAGGTTGAAAGCCCTAAGTTATATTAGCAAACCAACAAACAGTTTACATATTCTTAAATACTTCTGTTTCCTGTTTCAGCGCTGCTGCAATTGCCTGATTGTTATCCATATTGTGTGTAATATTTTCCATATCTGTTACAAGCACCTGCGTACTGTCTGCCGCACTGCTTACACCATTTACACCTTCTTCAATTGCATTGGCAATCGTATTAATAGAACCTGCAATTTCCTGCATTGCTTTCTGCAGATTATCGGTTTTCATTGTAAATTCATCCATAACACCTTCAATGTAGGCTGCATTTTTCTTATATTCGCTTCCGGACTCTACAAATGATTCAAATTCCGGCAAAATTGTCTCGTTCATGAAACCTACCAATCCATTTGCATTATCAGCAAGATTATGTACTGCTGTTGTTACCACGCTGTTAATCTGCTGGATACGGTTTGCTGCCTGCTGGCTCGCTGCAGCAAGCTGACTGATTTCCGTTGCAACTACCGCAAAGCCTTTTCCTGCTTCACCCGCTCTTGCCGCCTCAATAGAAGCATTTAATGCCAGAAGGTTTGTCTGACTTGCAATATTCAAAATGTCGTCAGTCAGGCTGTTTACCTGATTTACACTCTCACTGTCTGCAATTGCTTTATTCAATACCGTAAGCATTTCACTTACTTTTGCACTTGTTGTCTCCATGTTAGAACGAGCAGCATTTTCCATACCATCTGCATGTTCCTTCATTTCTTTTGTATAACCGTTAATTTCATTTGTTCTGTCGGCAATTACATTTACTTCATCTTTCACTGATTCTGCATTTGCATTGATAAGTGCTGCATTCGCAGACATCTCCTGCATCGTTGCCGCAAGCTCTTCTGTCAGCGCGGACAAATCCGAAACACTTCCATTCGAAGTCGTAACATTTTCCAAAACCTCGTTTACAACCACTTCCATTCTCTGAGAATTTGCTGTAATCATTTTGAAAATATCCTGTAATTTACCCATAAACAGGTTGATACCATTTCCCAGAGATGCAATTTCATCATTAGAAAGAATGGAAACTCTCTTGGTTAAATCACCTTCTCTGTTATCAATATCTTTTATAATCTCTGTAATTTCACGTTTTGTCTTTGTCAGCGGACGGATTACTTTATACATTACACTAAACAGTGCAAATGCTATCGCTGCAATACTTACTACAATTGTAATAGAATTAATTAAAAGTGCACTGCCATATACTGCTGCCAGCTGATTTCTCGCTTCTTCCGCTGCTTCATTTGCAGATGCAACCATTGCATCAATACTTTCCTGCATTGCTGCACCATATAATGCCAACTCGCCGTTTGCACATGCATATGCCAAGTCATTCTTCGCTCCACCACTGAACGCCATCAAATTGCCAATCTGCTTTTTAAAATTTTCATAACTATTCAGCAAATTCTCATAGTTTACACTGTCTTTTTCCAATACATACTGCTTATACTCTGCCAGTACATCATCCAATATTTCCTGTTCATTTCGAATTGTTGTTACCAAAGAAATCATTGTATCTAAATCTGTTGCAATAATATGCGACAGTGCCAGCCTGTGAATTCCCTGCGCCCTCTCCTGTATAGTACCAAGTTTAGAAATACTTACCATATATTCATCTGCAATTTCAGAAGCATTTCTATTTACACTATTAAGGCTTGAAATAGCCATTATATTAGATAGAATACATACAAGTCCTAAAATAAACACCGGTACCAGAATAATAACTTTTATGCTAATATATTTCTTCTTCATCTATGAGTCCTCCTATTATCCTTACCGTACTGTAGATGCTGTTATATCTGCCACCAGATTATCCATAATATCCTGTAACATGATTCCTGATGGATTACCCGCAGCCATTATCTCGCCATACTCCGTCATAGCATCCCAATAATTGTTACCTACTTTTTGAAGAACACCAAATTCAGACTGTGCAATAACCGCTTGAATTGCAGGTACTTTACCCACTGCATCAGATGCTGCCGCATTCTTATTAGAAGGTCCCTGACTTCTTTCCTCAAAACGAAGCGTCTGGTTTTCTTCATTCGTAAACCAGTCAGCAAGTTTTAATGCCCACTCTTTATGTTCTGAATAATAGTTCACGCCCAACATCTTATAACCTTTAAAAGATGCCATCTGTATCTGTTTTCCGGCACAGGTATATGTAGGAAGTTTCACAGCACCATAATTTTTCCCCCATGCCTTTTCCACTTCTACAGCACTCCACACACCACTGACACCTGCAATTACACTTCCGTCCTTTGCACCGGCAAGAAATCCGGCATCTCCCACGTTCATAAATCCCGGATGAGTTGCAATATCATACATTGACTGTGCAATATCAACTCCCTTAATTGAACCTTCCGTTGTATTCCAGTTACAATGATTTGTCACTCCATCTTCATTGATTCCAAAATCCAATCCGGTATTACCAAAGAAAGAGTACAAATACCATCCCGAACTCCAGTCCATAGTTATTTTCTTTCCTGCTGCTTCTGCCACTGCAAGCATACCTTCCAATGTCTTTACATCTTCTTCTGTAAAATAACGTTTATCGTAATACATAAAATATCCATTGTCTGCCGTCATTGGATATGCATACAAAACATCGTTAACAGAAGCTGCTGCTACCGCATCCTCCAAATTAGCTTCCTTGACTTCATCCGCATTTAATACCGGTGCTACTGCACCTGCTGCTACTAATGCATTCAGCTGATCATCAGCAAACGGGAAAATATCTGCTGCATTATAAATATCAGTTAACAATACATTTACAGTTTCTGCATCTGACTGCTGTACCAAACTAATTTCAAACTCCGCTTCTCCTGCATGTTCCTGTTTAAAACTTTCAATCATTTTGTTTAAAACATCCCAGTTGGCTTCCTCTGCCCATACGGTCAAAGTAACGACTCCGTCTTTCGTTTCCGTCGTACTTTCTGTCTGCACACTTTCTGTAGAATCCTGTGCTTCACTCTGTCCGGTGCTGCCACATCCGGCTAACGTAGTACACAGTACAGCCATCATTAATAATTTCGCCAGTATTTTCTTTTTCACGTTCCTCGCCCCTTCTGTGTAGTATTTTAGTACGCAGATTTTCATCTGTCACTCATTGAAAAAACTGATAATTCTTATAACAACATCATAACATAAAATATAAAAAATTTACATTATTTTTTCGTCGTTTTTCGATTTTTCTTGTCTGTTTTATATAATACACTTATTAAAATTATAGTTTTTTTACTAATTTTTACCAAAAAAACGACTATTCCCTGCATTTGAATAGCCGTTTTCCAACCTAAAACCCTTTTTCTTTCAATTCTTTCACTAATTGAACATAAAATTCCCGTACATCAAATTCCGGAAATTACTCTTCTTTAGTGCAGTTTTCTTGCCGTATGCCTGATTGCAACAAATAGTAATATTCCCGCTATTGCAGCTAAAAACAAATAGGACTGTAACATTGGCACAAAGTTGTAGCTTTCTCCCGTCCATACAGTATAAAAGTCTCTGTTAATATATGTTGTCGGCAGAAGCCTGGCAACTGCCTGCATTCCTTCTGACATGTTCTCATAAGTCACTCCCATCATACCACTAAAAATCATGATTGCAAAGTAAAGCATCATAGTTATACAGTAAGTAATACCGAATTTCTTAAAAATCGTTGCGATAGAGTGTGCCAGACAAAATACAATAATGCTTAATATTATAATACAAACCGCATATAGACATGCACCTGATACTGTTGGAACTTTTATATTCATAAAAATATAACCAAAGGCAAAGTAAATAACAAAAGCAATCAGCATAAAAATTCCTTCTGAAATTACTCTGTTACAGAGCGTTACTTTTGTTTTGATTCCGAATAGTTCCATTCTCTGTGGAATCCCCTTTTCCATCTCCTGTGCCCTCGATGCACTATATCCAATAAATATTGTCGCCAATGGAATAATTGCACCAATTCCCAAGAAAAGTGAAGTAATTGCCATGGAAAGAATCGTTTCCTGCGTAATTTCCGATACAAGTACGCGGCTGATTACATAAACAAGAAGTATCGGCATTCCGATTCCAAAAATATGCACATAAGGATTTCCTGTAGTGTTACGCAGTTCAAACAATATCATTTGTAAAGATAATAATTTTCTACTTTTATTCTGCATAGGATTTTCCCTCCGCTTTCTCATAGTTTTCTTTCGCGTTAATGTACATAATCTCGATATCGTTATTACTTCTCTTATAATTGATATTATTCTTTAGAAACAACTCCGTTATTTCCTTTTCCTGCTCTTCGCTTTCACAGGAAAGTGCAATCAAGTGTGCCGGAGAAGCCAGTTTTTTATAATTCTTTGTCAGCCTTTCATTATCTTTGGAATAATCAATAACCATCACTGCCCTGCCACAGTATTTGCGGAACAGTTCCTCTTTATTTCCAAAGTCAATCACTTTTCCCTTATCTAAAATCAGCAGTTTGTTTGCAAGCTGTTCCAGTTCTTCATAGTAATGGGAAACAATGCACAAACTGGAATCCTTCTCTTTATACCAGTCCACCAGTTTTTCCACTAATTTTTGACGGGTTTCAAAATCAAGCCCGGAAGTCACCTCATCATAAAAAGTCAGCGGTGCATCCTGCATCATCACCAGAATAATAGTAAATCGCTGTTTCTGCCCACCCGAAAGCTTTGTGAATTTTTTCCGCAGACAGTCCTCAAATTCAAAATAAGCAATTAAATCCTGCAGCTTTTTATTTTTGGAAATTTTGGTATCCAATATTGCTTCCATAATATATTTTACAGGCATGGTATCCGTGTACTCATTAAACTGCATATGTACGGCTATCTGCTCCGGTGTAAGCTCTGTCCTGATAGTTCCCTGATAATTTACCAGCCCTAAAATACTTTTAATTAGTGTACTTTTTCCGGCTCCGTTGGAACCGATTACGCCTACTCTGTCCCCATCTTCAATTACGATAGGTTTCTGAATGGAAAGCGCTGTATCCTGCCCGTAACGCACAGTTAAGTTCTGAATTGATAGCAGCATTGTATATCTCCTTTGCTTGGTCTTTGTTATTTTTTAACTGTAGTCAGCATAACAAATCCGTATGAATTTCGTATGAAGTCGGTGTGAAACTTAAACTTTTTTGAAAGAAATTTGAGTCACAACTTTGTTCGCTTCATTATTAATGAAAATCTCTACTCCTATTTTCTTTGCATAATAGGATGCGATATACAAGCCCAGTCCGTGACTTCCCGCTCCATGGTTTCCACTGACAAAAGGATCAAATATATGTGGGAGAATTTCATCTGAAATCGTTATCCCGTAGTTTTCTATTTGTATTTCCTTCTCTTTTACTTCAATTTGTATTTTTTCTTTTGTAGGAGTGTATTTCACAGCATTCGATAATACATTATCTAAAATCTGGGAAATCATCATTTCATCCGTATATACTTCCATATCTGAAAGTCCCGTAAGTTCTACCTGCAATCCCTTATCTGCAACCGCTACCCGATATAACTTAAGTCTGTCCCGCAGAAGCTGACTGATTTCCATGTTTTGCATGCGGATATGCTCACTGCAATGATTTAAATACAAAATATCCTCCACCATTTTACGCATGGAAAGGAGCTGTTCTTTCACCTTTGGCAAATATGCATTCCGGTCTTTATATTTTCCGATTTCATTTATCATGCCATCCACTAATAAAAGTGCCGCAGAAATCGGAGTTTTCAGCTGATGGGAAGAAGCACGCAAAAAAACTTCCTGCCGTCTGTTTTCTTCTGCAAGCTCTGCATTTTTCTCCTCCAGCTTTTGATAGCTCGTTCGTATCTGTTCATATAGTTCATCCATTGTAGCAGCAAGTTCACCAACTTCGTCCTCTCTGTTTTTCCATTCATTGGAAGCAGACAACGGCTCTATCGCAAACCCTTCCATGTACTTCATCTGTTCCGTATGGTGCACCAGCTGTACAATCGGTGATACAATTCCTTTCGAATAAATTTGGGAGAATAACAGCACCACAAGTAAAATAACTGCTATAAACATTGGCAGACTGCTTAAGACAACAGGACGGATTTCATTCATATCCGGTGTCATTACAGGTAACAGGGTAACAACCAGACTGTGTTGTGTCCTCTCAATTGCTATGTAATTTGTATACTGATTTGCAGAATCTTCAATGCTTGTTTCAAAAACCATCATCGTATCTGAAACCGCATGCACTCTGACTTTTTCATTTTTATATTCCTTCTCCATGTCCTGCAGGTATACCAACTCAGTCATAATAGGTAAATCAGTATTTTTCTTTAAAGCAGTCCCCAAATCTTCTGTCAGTTTTTCTATTTCCCGTCCTATTGTTTCGGAATTTGGTGCTTCAGCTTCGTAATTTGATACTTCGGCTTCGTAGTCTGATGCTTTGGCATTTTGCAGAAGTTCTTTGGCATTTGCAAATATCTGCTTTAATGTTTCATCTTTCACTGTTACTTTTATGGAAAATGCCTTACCGGTAATGAAAAAATGTTCTCCCTCAGTTGGTATTTCCACTGAATAACATGCGGACGGATTTCTTACTGTTACGCCTTCGTAGGTTCCTCTTTCCATATAGGCATTGTGTTGTTCTTTAATGCTTTTTAGGTTTTGTTCCATTACATAATCCACGTATAATGAAGGCAACATACAAATAAAATATCCTACCAGAAAAAGCAACATAATGCCTGCTAAAATTATACTGTAAACAAGATTTTTTCGACCTAATTTCATCGTTATCTCCCATTTCTTTTCTGAATCAAATCCATTCTTAGGGAAACGCTGATTAAAGCGTTTCCTTAAAATGTGTCCGACTCCGTAGTTCTATTTAATTATGTAAGACTTTCTTTGTCGAACCGGTATCCTACTCCGATTACGGTTTTGATACAGAATACCGGAAGTTTTTTACGGAGGTTTTTTACATGTGCGTCTATAATTCTGTCGTTTCCGATGTAGTCCTCGTTAAAAATACTTAAAATCAGTTGTTCTCTTGTGAATACTCTGTTTGGTTCTTTGTAGAGCTTTTGTAACAGCAGATATTCGCTGAGTGTCAGGGGCAGTTGTTTTCCATCGTAAAAAGCCCCGTAGGATTCTTCCTTTAAAATCAGACCTTTTTCACTTTCCTGTTCAATGTTTTGTAATTCTAATGTTTGCTGTTTTGAAGTCTGTTGTTTGGTGGTACGACGTAAAATGGTTTCCATGCGTTTTAACAGTATAATGGGAGAAACAGGTTTAATTACATAATCATCGGCGTATAGGTTGAATGCTTTTACCTGGGTTTGTTCATCTTCCAGAGCCGTCAACATAATGGTTGCTGTATTGGGGCAATTTGATTGTATATATTTCAGTACTTCGAAGCCGTCTACACCGGGAACCATGATGTCCAAAACTGCAATGTCAAATTGGTGGCATTTTAGAGTTTCGATTGCGGTATCACCACGCTCTATGGGGGTAACGTTGTAACCTGACATTAGCATGTACTCGGTCAGGACTTCACGGATGGTTGGTTCGTCTTCCAAGAATAAGACTTTGTGGGTGAGGGTATTCATATTCTCCTGACTCCTTTATATTTTTTTGTTTTTTCAGTGAATATAGTATAACATGGTGATGTGAATTTGGTATGAAGATATTGGCACCATTTTAGTGTACATACAAAAAATGACCTGTGTAGACTTATCTTTTACATCTATTATCACAGGTCATAATTGTCAATTATTCATTTTCTTTTTCTATTTAAGAAGCGCACTCTGCACCGCCATCTTAATTACCTTACTCGAATTCGTCGCATTCGTTACTGCATCCACATCAATTTTCTGTTCTTCCACCATCTTGTCAGTAATTACTTCTGCTGCTTTCCCACGCTCATTGTCATGCTCCAGTATGTTCAATTCCGTAATTACTCCATTCTTAACAACAACCTCTACTTTTGCATAAATATATCCGGCATCATACTCACCTACATATATCCCATCCTCTACTTGACTCACATCAATGTTTTGAATATGAATTTCTCTGATTTTATTTTGATAATTTTCAAAATCAACAAAGTAAGCTGTCATATGACCGATTAGAAATAAAATTGTTACAGCTGTTAAAATTCTATGCCACCTAAGCCTGCTGCTTTTTTCCTTAACTATATGACAAAGCACAATAAGCAACAACACCGCCGCAACAACACCAATCCCCGTTATTAATACAGCAACACTTCTTGTCTTAAATACCGAAAATACCAAAGCAATATGTAAAACACATGTCAATAAAAATAACACACTGACCTTTTTATGTATTTTCAGAAAAAACTTATCCACTTTTTCAAAGTGCAACATACGCGTTATCCACTTAACAGCCAATAAACAAAAACATATAAGACTAATATACCCCAAAACAATTCCTGCCATAATAACCATACCTTTCTCATAACCTGCAAATTTTCCTTAAATTCTCACTACATTCAATCACTATCCTATTACCTAAAAATCCTCTGCAATCTTCTTGTTAATCCTCGCGGCAGTTTCTCCTTATTCCCCGCACATACAAAATGCCCGCCACATTTCATACCGGCTGTTTTAAATACTTCATCTACCGCCTTAATTGCTCCTCTGCTTTGACCAAAAATCCACGAAAAAGGAGCGGGGGTATTACAGGAAGTCAAAAATATAAAACGTTGCTTTTCGGATAACCGTCCTTTCGGGAATGTACCGGTTTCTTCCATGACAGTACCTGACATCCGGTCAAACAAATTCTTTACCGCTGCCGGTACATTCGCCCAGTAAACCGGTGCTGCCAAAACTACAATATCACATTCTTTTAACATCCCGGCTATTACCACTGCATCATCTTTCTGAATGCATTCCCCTGTTTTAAAACATTTACGACACCCTGTGCAAAAGGCAATCTTTTTCTCATAAAGATTTATTCTGTTTACTTCAAACCCATTGTTTTGTGCAACACTTTCTACACATGTAAGCATCTTTGCCGTTATACCGTTTCTACGCGGACCTCCTAAAATCGTAAGTACCTTTTTCTTCTTTTGCTCCATCATTTTTTACCCCTTTGTTACCGTTTCTTTCACCATAGATTTATAAAGAGTCTCAAAACCTGCCTGCAAAAATTGCTGTTTGGACATCTGCATCTCTTGTGTAATATACTTTTCTTTATTGTCTGCTAACTGTATCAGACCGGACAGCATTCCCCAAAAAGCAAATATCGTAGGCTTGATTGCAATACCTTCTCTCAACTCTCCGCTCTCAATTCCTTCTTGTAAAAACCGGGCTATTTTTTCATTAATGGCTTCACCGATAAGAAACGTTTCTTTATCCGCAGGTGGGCATTGTTCCCTGTCAAAATCCATGTTTATACTTCCTAAAACAACCTTAAAATAATACGGGAATTCTTCCTGATACTGCACCAGTCCCTGACATATCAGATAGTATCTTTCTCTGGTTCTCTCCTCTATTTCCAATGCATCCGAAATGCAATCATATAATTTCTGCATACTTTCCATTGCCAACACGCTAATAATTTCTTCTTTATTTTGAAAATACACATATAAAGTTGCCTTACTGTAGCCGGCTGCTTTTGCAATATCATCCATAGATGTGGCTTCTGTTCCCTTTTCTGAAAATAATTTCTCTGCTGCCGAGGCAATGTTTCCACGATGGACACTCCTCGGTTCCTTCTTTCTTCGTGCCATATTTTCTCCATTTCATTTATATTTACTGTTTTTAATTAAACTCAGAGTTTAATTAAATCATATAATTTATTCTTTGTCAAATATTTATACTTTACGTTGTCAGGACTTTTAAATAAAAAAACAGCTGACAGAACACTCTATTCTCTCAACTGCATTTTACTTAAATACGATTTACTAACATATAACTAACATAAAATTAATAAATCTGCTTTGATTGCATTTCCACATTTAGTTTTTCTAAAATCTCCTGATACAGTTTTTCTGTCTCTTCCCGACTTTCTAATCCTACTACGATTATATCCTCCTCCGTATGCATAACCACTACAGCTCTGCTTTTCACATAAGCATACAAGGTATACCTTCCAAACTGCGTATTCTCAAATCTGCCCTCATTCAGTTTAAAGCTGCCAAATCCACCGTTTCTGCTTCCAAACTGAAAGTTATCCTCAAAGTTCACTTCTTTGATTTCACTGTAATCTATTGTTTTATCACCCATATAGGAACCTGCGATTTCCATGCTGCTGTCGTTTAACACTACTTTTATCTCACCGGTTACCAGCAATATCCCCACCGCAATAAAAGTTACTGCAAAAAAAATCCATGTTCCGATTACTATTTTTTTATTTATCTCTTCCTGCTTCTGAATCGCTTCGTTCGATTCTGACAATATTTCCGGCGTAATTTCCACATTCTTTTTCACACATATCGTATTACATAATGCCATACAGACAATTACCACTACCATTGTCCCAATCGTCATTAATCCGATAGCAACCCCCGGTGCCTCTTCCTTAAACAATATCATAATAATCAGAAACACCGTAATGATTGCCATACTGCCACCGGTTATCCGGCATATCTTTTTCTCATCATACTTGGCTTTTTCTCTCGCACTTGCCGTATTATAGCCTGCAATCAAAAAGCTGCCTTTTCCGCAAAGAAATACAATACTCATTACCGCAAATACAACAACGATTCCCCACATCAGCAAATCTTCCATCACTGTTCCCCCTTATACACAATTCCAATTGTTCTTAACGCCTAAACTGCACTTTCCCACTTGCCTTTCAATTTCTTTATTGCCAGAATTGATATAATTGCAACAATTGTCAGAAAAACATAAATAATAACATATGCCGCTGATACAGATAACACATTTCCCAAATGCACCGTTGCCAGTCCATTAACAACAGGTGATACAAAATCAATCAGGAAGTGACACACCACACAAATACCAATTCCCAACAAATCTTTTTTCTTCCATACAAAATAGCAGACAACTAAACTTAATGCAGTATGTCCAATCATCGTAAGAATTCTTTCAAATCCCGCCAGATAAAAAACAAACGAACCGGAATTTATCAATGTCTCTTTTATTGTTACCAATGCAGATGTATCTACGCCAAGTGCCGCTGTCTGTTCCACTACTGCATCAAAACTTCCTGTATTAATCATTAAAATATAAACAAGATTGTTTATGTAAGTCATTCCGATAAGCATCATTGCCTCGATTCCACCGTGCCCCAGACCTGCTGCCATGCCTCTTTCAAAAGTCGGTTTTTTGCTCAGTATTTTGGCTACAATATATCTTCCTGCCACTTCAAAAAGTGCGGCAGTCAAAGCCAGAATAAAACAATATAAAATATAATGTTTTTGTGAAAATGCCACAAATCCGGGATGCAACGCTAACACATTCAACGCCGGTATTCTGATTACCATCTGGAATACAATAAATCCTGCTGCTCCCAAAAGCCATGCCGTCCAGACACCCTTCCCTTTATTTTTGACTCCATACACAATGTAAACTATCACCGGTAAAACTAAACTTACCAATAATGTAACAACTACCGCTATTATTGTTGATGTTCTAACCATCTTTCTCCTCCGTTCTGTTTCATCCATTTACTTTTTGCTCTTTCCGTTTTCATCAAATTTCTGTTTTAAGGCTTTTTCTACCGGATATATGGATACCAGAAGCACAATCATCTGTACATGTATTAAAACAAGGCTCACATTACCGATGCCATCCTCTGTCATGCCATGAGTAAAAAGCATAATTACAATAGATGGCACTAACATGTTACTGCCGATTCTCTTCCACAATCTTCCCATGTACCTTTGTGCAAAGTCCCACGCTTCCTGACTTTTCATTGACCTTTTGGTACGATATCCGATTACTCCATTAATTCCCTCCGGCGGTTTCTTCTCAAACCAACTGCCTATCCCCCACATCATAAGTGGAATTAAACTATTACATATCAGCATAAAAATCCAAAACCACATATGTTTCACTCACCTTTCATTATTTTTCATGTAATTACTATCTCACATAAAATCCTGCAAGCTTCAGTTCTTCATCCAGTGTGATCGTATACGACACACTGATATTCTCATAGGATGCATTAAGCTGTACCAGCATATACTTTCGCCCCATTTGTTCTATTTCTGCCATATAAATGGTGCCAAATGACTGGAATTCTCCCCAATCACTGCTGCTAATCATTGCCTTTGCCCCTTCTAATGCTTCCAAAAACTCATTTGTCTGTGCTGCCTGAACGGACAAATTACACAATTCTTCAAAGTTATCTTCATCAAATAATGCTATAAATCTCTCCGCCTGCTCCTGAACTTCCTCTTTGTTAAATTTTTCACTTTCTTCAACCATTTTTCCTTTTGGAAGCCACCAATAAATACCACCTGCAATCACACATATAGCAACTACAATTCCTATAACTATTGCTATATTTCTTTGCCTTTTCGCTTTCTTCATCGCTGCCTGCTCTGCTTCCGATAAATTTTCATTGAAGGCTGTTGCCATACTTTCCGGCGTACCCATGCTTTCAACAATACTTTCCATGGTCTCCCCATTTTCCAGAGCAATCTGAATATCTGATTCTAACTGTCGTGCAATCTCCTTTTTCTTTGCTTTTGAACACTTCAGTCCCTTTACTACTTCTTTTATGTATCTTTCCTTCGTCATATTTTTTCTCCTTACAAATTTTCTCCCCTTACCGGACACCGAAATAACATCCTGCTATTCTAACGTCATATTTTCTCACATCATATTTTTCAAATGTTATCACTGCTTATTCCATCTGCATTATCTCCGTTACATTCTGCGAAAACCGCTTCCACAGAGTTTTCAACTCTCCTATTTCTCCTTTCCCCTTTTCTGTAATAGCATAATATTTTCTTGAAACTTCTTTTCCTTTGGGCTCGCTCCAACGGCTTTCTACAAATGCTTCATCTTCCAGCCGGTATAAAATCGGATATAACGTTCCTTCTTTCAATAAAAACATACCGTCACTTTTTTCCTTTAGTTCACTGATAAGCTGATAACCATATTTTTCTTCTTCCTCTAACAGTTTCAGCACCAGCATTTCCAGAACTCCTTTTTTCATCTGCTGCTCATATTTTTGATTCAACTTATCACCTCACACCTATTTAGTATTACTAAATACATTCTATTACAATGTTATTTTAAAGTCAACTATCATAAAATACGTTTATACTCTTAAAATGAGTTTGTAATTTTTCTTTAAATTCTCACTTCTACTTTCGCACAAAAAAGAGTTTTTACTTCGCAGATAATCTTTTATCCGTTTAGTAAAAACTCTGTTTCATGTTTCCCTATTGCTTTGTTACTTTAATCTATCTTTAAATTTCCCCTCGCATCTTATAAATCTAAAACTGAATAACTGAATTTAAAACTTATGCCTCCAGTAATTTCTCCAATTCCGTAATCATGTCATTTATGTGATCCACCTGATGTGATAATACAACAATATCCTCTGCATTATTCTGCACCATTCCGGCTATGTTACTGAATTCCGAATTTTCTTTTATGATGCTTTTTGCAATATCTTCATTAATAGCAACGGTTTCTTTAATCACTTTATTTTGTGTATAACAAATATTATCTGCCTGATTAATCGCCTCTACTGATTTTTTCAGCAATTCCATCATTGTACGAATGCCTTTAACGGTATCAACGATTACCTTATTCTGCATTAATAACTGTTCTGCATTTGCATTCATAAACTCAGAAACTTCCGTTGCTCCATTTTGCACACGGGATACTACGTCAGTTACATTTTTCAAGGAATCCTTTGTACTGGACGCAAGATGTCCAACCTCTTGTGCAACTACCGCAAATCCTCTTCCGGCTTCCCCTGCACGGGCAGCTTCAATTGATGCATTTAAAGAAAGCAAATTAATGGATTCTGCAATTCCATTGATAATATCCAATGTTTCCCCTATTTCACCGGATTCCTGTAAAAGTTTATCAGTTACTTCTTTTGTCTTATTTGTAGAGCGCTCTACCTCCTCGCTCATTGCCATTAAATTATTAAGTGCTTTTTCATTTGACATTGAAATGTCTACCAGCTCTTTGGAAATCTGATCTACATCCTGCATTTTCTGCTCCATGTTCTGACTGCTCATTTCCAGATTCGACAGATTTTCTTTACTCTTCTCGGATTTCTCCATCATAACCGTATTGTTTCCCAATAAGGTTTCACTAATGGCAGAAAGTTCTTCCGTGGATGCACTTTCTTTCTGTGAAGTTCCTACCAACGCCGTACTTGCTTCACCCAACTGTCCCGCAATATTGCTCACTTTATCTAATAAATTGGTTACTTTTGTATTATTCTTTTCCAATTGTTCCTTTTTAGCATTTAGCAAAAATTTGTCTACAAATACTACCATGATAATAACGCCTGCGGAACTTAACGTAATACAAATAGTACGCAATATTGTATCTGACCAGAATAAACTTTCCACCGGATGTGTCGCCGGATTGCCAAAAAACAAAATAACTATGGAAACAACTAATGTCACAAAAGCTTTTAATAAAAATTTTATATCCAAAAAGAATGCCATTAATATCAGAAAATAAAACACAAACATCCATGATTCTTTTGATGGAAATACCCAGGTAATTAAATTGATATTAAGTATCAGTAAAACCAAAAAGTAATTCTTAATCAGATTATCTAACTCTTTTGATAACTCTTCCTGCTTTAAACTTTTCCTAAGCAAAAATATACCGATAATATCCTCTATCAAAATAATAGCTATAAAGATACCACAAATTCCCCATGAAACTGTTGGATACAATCCGAATAATTTCATTCCGGGTAATACTACTGCCGCTGCTGTAGCACTAAAACAAACAATTGCAAGGACAAATACAACTACCTTTTTTCTATACTCTTGTAAAATTTCAGCCCCCATAGTTATTCTCCTTTTCGTATCATATCGCATTCAAGAAATAGATATTCATCATCCTGCTACAAAACAAACAGGAAAAGCACCCTATATTGCTTTGTTTATCCATTTTACAATGGGATAATATACAAAACAATGTAGGGTGCAATTTTTGTAATTTTTAGGGTAATTTTTGTATTTTTTGTCACTTCTGAACAGGCAAAATCAAAATTGCCGTAAAGCGTTCTTCTTCAAGAAAGCACTGTAAATACCCACCATATTTTTTTGCTGTATTTTCTATACTCTTCATTCCTATACCATGTCGCTCCCGATTTCTTTTGGTTGATATAAAACCGGATTTATGACGAACACGCGGAGACACAAAATAGTTCCATACTTTTATAACACAAATTTTCCCTTCTTTTTCCATATATACTCTAACGGAAATCTTTCTATTTTCACCTTCACACTGAGAAGCTGCCTCTAAAGCATTATCCAAAAGATTTCCTAACATCGCTACCAATTCTCCATCTGCTATATTCTCAAGCCTGATAATTGGTTCTACATAAATATCAAACTCAATTTGCTGTTCTGATGCTTTGTTCTTTTTTTCCGACAATATGGCATTTAATACTTTATGTGTGGTATATATAATTCTCGCATTACTACTTAGTTTTCCGTTTAATTCTTCCACCAGATTTACAATCTGATCACAATGTTCTGCTCTCGCCAACTCACCTATTGCCACAAAATAATGGTTCATATTATGAATAAATTCACTATGCTTCTGTTCTTTTTTCTCCAACTGCTCCAAATACACCAACTCTTCTTCATAAGTCATCATCTGCCTTGTTTTCTCAAGTAACTTCCGCATACGTTTCGCAATAAAAACTGAAAATCCAAACGCCATAATATATACAGAAAAAATATAAAACCATATCCATAGACTGTCCAGCTTAAGCATTGCTTCCGGAAATAAAATCAAGGCTCCCACCGTACTAAATACCGTCACTCCGGCACAGAAAAGAACCATTTTCACATCATAGTAAGCTGTTGATAATGCCAACAGGAAAAACCATGCCTGAGTCACAGCAGCAAATCTTCCCCCATTGTCAAGAACCAGTCCGCATGTACACCAGATTGGTAATGTCAAATATGCATATTTCGCATATTTTTTAAACCATTGTGTTTTTTTCTCTAAAATCCGCATAACAACACCTACTGCTGTTATTGCAAGCGCAATCCAGTCTTTCACCGGTCCTTTTAAAATAAGTACTACTACAATAAATGCCCCTACTGTTAGAAATACCCACGCAGCAAACAGCATTGTATTTATGCTTTCTTCTTCCTGACTCAGAAAATTAAATTTTGACTTTTCTGTATTTTTCTCCATCATTTGTCCTCTTCGTACTTCGTCGCCAGCTCCATTGCAAATGCCTCTAAAAATTCCTTCGCTCTGGAGCGGGAAATTGTAAGCTTTTCGCCATTCATCAATTCCAGTTCTTTTGCTCCTGCCATCGCCACATATTTTAAATTTACAATATAACTGTTATGTGCATAAGCAAATCCAAAATCTTTTAGCTGATTATAAAATTCTACCAATTTTTTAGACGAAGTATATTTTTCTTCCGAATTGCCGCAATAAATCACAGAACCTTTTTTGGCAATTGCAATATAAGAAATCTGCTTTGGTGACAACTTCACGATTTGGTTATCTCTTTTCCCCATAACATAAGGCAGGACTTTGCTCTTTTCTAATTTGGAAAGTACCCCCGCCACCTCACGGCACATTTTTTCTTCCGTATATTGCTTTAACCAGTAACGGTACGGTGTTGTCTCAAAAGACTCTACCGTAGGCATACATACTCCCGAACAAAATACAAGAAGAGTATCCGGGAATTGTTTTCTGAAATTTCTTGCTGTTTCATTTCCATCCATTCCCGGCATTGCCACGTCCAGTATCAGACAATCAAACTTTTCACGCGTCCGCATGTCCTGAATCAGTTCTTCACCGGAAAGATATTCATAAAATTTTATATCTGCGCATGCTTCACGAAACAGCCTTTTTATGTATTCTATGAAAACTGAATCATCATCACAAATTCCAATATGGTACATGGTTCTTCTCCTCATTTTGACACTCTTAATTCTATCGGCACATAATTCGCCAAAAACTGTGCACGATTATATCACATAAAATTTTTTTTGCTATCTGTATTTTTTTTCTAAAACTTTTTGTACAAAATTTCCTCTCCCTCTTTATTTAATTTTGTTAAACCTTCTGTTTCCTTCCCTAATGTTAATCGAAAAAACGACCAAACACAAATGTGCTTGGTCGCAAAGAGCCGGCATATCCTATACATCCCTGTGAAAAATGTGTGGATTTTTCCTTGAAAAATAAGGATTTATTGATATTTAATTGATGGATTACACCACTTTGACACCATTTATAGGTATGACACCTTCGGAATTTTCATTTGCCTTTTTTACTTGTCTGTCTAATGCTTCCAGATAAAAATCCAACTTAGAAATATACTCTGGCTTAAACTTACCTGTCTTTAATTCAATTGCCACATGCTTTTCGCAAATCATTTTCTCTGAACTCATTTGGTAAATCCAAAAACTCCATTACATACGAATCGAGAAATGGATTTTCACCTAATTTTTTCACAGCTTCAGGCAATATTAGCTCTTCCGAGAAGGAGAACACATAGATCACATCACCATATTAACCGCAGTGCCATGTCAAATGAACTTTGCAAAATGCGTGATGAAGGACTTCTTAAATTCGATAAAAATGAATTCACTTTACTCGAAAAAAGGGGCTGTCAGAAATAGACAGCCTCCTGATTATCCTCTTGCATTCCAGCCAACCGTATTTTCACGCATCGTAACAAAATTCCGATAAATTCCATTTTGCTCCATTAATGTGTCGTGATTTCCCGATTCCGCAATACCACCATCTTTAACCACAAGAATTTTATTTGCATTTCTGATTGTACCAAGTCTGTGAGCAATAACAATCAGCGTCTTTCCATTACACAGCTCGCTGATAGCCTGCTGAATATAGCTTTCATTGTCAGCGTCAACGCTAGCCGTCGCTTCATCAAGAATAACAATCGGTGCATCCTTTAAAATACAACGTGCAATAGAAATGCGTTGCTTTTCACCACCGGAAAGGCTTGCTCCTCCCTCGCCGACTATCGTCTGAAAACCTTCCGGGAGAGCCATGATAAAATCGTAGCAACGTGCTTTCTTTGCAGCAGCGTAAACCTCCTCTTCGTTTGCATCAGGCTTGCCCATTATAATATTGTTGTAGATAGTATCCTGAAACAGATATACCCTTTGAAATACCATACTAATATTGTCCATTAACTGAGAAAGCGGCACGTTTCTTATATCGACTCCTCTTACTTTTATACTGCCTGATTTTATATCCCAGAATCGGGCAATAAGGTTCGCTACTGTGGATTTTCCTCCTCCGGAAGGTCCTACAAGAGCAAGCATATTGTTCTTTTCCAAAGTGAAGCTTATATCATGAAGAACGTCCTTTTTGTCATAAGCAAAGCTTACATTTTCAAATTCAATTTCATATTTTCCTGTTTTTGGAATAGATGCTGTTCCGTTATCATGAAGCTCCGTTTCTGCAAATACTTCTTCAATACGATCCATACAACTGTTCATTACGGTAAGCCTTGTGCTCTGCCCGTAAAGAGCTTTTAATGGTGCAAATATTTCAAATACAAACAGCATCATGGCAATGAAATTGGCTGTTTCAAGCATCCCGTTACGATTCAATATCACCGCAAGAGTCATTACAGCAACACTTCCAAGGCTACATACAAGATTTATCATTCGCTGCCAAGGAGTATGTGCCTCCTCAAAATGTATCATAACATCGCAACTTCTGCGGAAATTTTCGGTAAGCTCCTTTGATTTTTCCCCCAGAAGATTGTAAGTTTTTATAATGCTGATACCTTCTGTGAAATCCAGTACGGATTCTGTAAGATTTTCATTTTGTTCCTGTCTTTTACTGGAATCTTCGATGGCTTCTTTTCTCATGCCATTGCCAATAAGCGCAAGTATTCCTACGATTGCAGCGGTAAGCAGTCCTACCCACCCATTAAAGAAAAACATAAATATTACGAAAATCGCCGTTGAAAAAACATAGCTCATCATATCCGCAAGTACATTCATACAATTTTCTTCGATAAACACCATATCGGAGGAAAGCACAGAACTTATTTTACCGATGTTGCCCTCCGTAAAGTATCCCATAGGCATTTTTCTCAGATGCCTGCCAAGCTCCATTCTCTTATCGGCAAACACCATAAAACCTGCGGCTGACTGAAGTCTGTCAGCAATATGGTGGAAAATCATCTGCAATACAAGGCACACAACCATTGCAATTCCCAGACCTATGCAAATACCGACACTCGCTGTACCTGTAATAAATGACATAATTGCAATCGTTGAAAGCATAATCGGTGCCTTTGCAATAAAAGATTTCAGAAAAGAGAACACAAAAGCAAGCTGAATATTTTTCTTGTATCTTCCTGAAACGTTCAATATTCTTTTCATTAACGCAATCATTTCTCCACGTATAATCCAACTATCCTCTTTTGAGGGTAATGGATTATTCCCCTTTCTCCCAATCTCTTGGGTTTTATTGAATACTCCATTATAATACTTAAAGCACTGTGGATCTGTATCTATTTTTCTACAGCTTTGACTGTT
>JAFSBX010000114.1 GCA_017437065.1 Lachnospiraceae bacterium | reverse complement strand
GGAATGTATGGTTACGGCATATTATCAAACCCTAAACCAATTAGGCGAAATTATCCGATTGTATGAAGATGCGCCTACGGATTTTGGACATATATCAGCCGCAATGGCGTATCAGATTGATTTCCTGGATGATCCGACAGAAGAGGAAATTGAACTTCGTAAAGAGCGTGTAAAAGAAATATTTGATTGTGAAGATGTTATGAATGCAACAGAGTATTGTATAGATTGTACGGGAGTGGCTGATACCTTGGAAAGCGTGCAGTTCTTGTTACTCGGTATCACATTGGTTGTAGTAATTCTTGTAACGATCTTAATGGAAAGAAGTTTTATTGCGGATGAAAAGAGCCAGATTGCTATTTTAAAAGCAATCGGTTTTAAAGACAGTGCGATTATTAAGTGGCATGTATGCCGATTTGGATTGGTAGGATTGATTGCGGTAGTATTTGCAGCAGCACTTTCCATTCCCATGACGGAACTTTGTATTACACCGATTTTTGGAATTATGGGGGCGGTTGATGTAGACTTCAACATCGACCCGTTACAGATTTTCTTGCTGTATCCGGGAATTGTACTTGGAATGACGGTGGTAGTGACCTGGATTACGGCACTGTATACAAAGTCAATCAAGAGTAGCGACACAGCAAATATTGAGTAAAAGGCATCGAAAGCATATCTGTAATATATCATTAAGATTATGTGCAAAAACTAATTTGGAGGAAAATGAAATGGCAGTTTTAGAAGTAAAAGATTTGTGTAAAACTTACGTTGTAAATAAAAGACAGAACAATGTATTAAAGAATGTGAATTTTAAGGTGGAAGATGGTGAAATGGTAGCGATTATGGGGCCTTCCGGTTCCGGCAAATCCACACTTTTATATGCAGTATCCGGAATGGACGGTGCTACAGGCGGAAGCGTTGTATTTGACGGTAAGGATATTACTAAGTTAAAAAGCAACGAATTGGCGTCTTTGCGTCTGGATGAGATGGGTTTTATCTTTCAGCAGATGTATATGATGAAGAATTTGACGATTTTAGATAATATTGTATTGCCCGCAATGGAAAGTAAAAAGACCAGTGAAAGCAAGAAAGAGAAGACGAAACGTGGCGAAGACTTAATGCGTAAGCTTGATATTATCGAAGTGGCAGACAACGATATTAATGAAGTGTCAGGCGGACAGTTGCAGAGAGCCTGCATTTGCAGAAGTATGATTAATAAGCCCAAGGTTTTATTCGCAGATGAGCCTACAGGTGCTTTAAACAGAACCGCATCCAACGAAGTAATGAAGGAATTGGTGAAGTTAAATGAAGAAGGAACCACCATTATGATGGTAACTCACGATGCCAAGGTGGCGGCAAAGTGTTCTCGCGTGTTGTACATTGTGGATGGTAATATCAAGGGCGAGTATAACAGTCCAAAAGGAAAAGACGTTCAGGAGAAAGACCGTGAGAGAATGTTAAATAACTGGCTGATGGAACTTGGCTGGTAAGGTTCTAAAATTTTAATATTGAATAAATAATATTTAACTTAAAGTTGATAGAACAGAATGATATGATAAGAGCATGCAATTTCTTTGCATGTTCTTATTTTTATGCCGGTCGGCAGAATGAATTCCAACGTAATTATTTAAAATTAATAAGGAGGTAATGTTTGGTAAAAATAATCGAAAGGTATAACATTTTTCGACACAAATGTTGGTTAGATGTGATGCAGACGGTAAATTATATTTATATGATTTTGTAAGAACAAAAAAGAAACGAGCAAACTGCTTGAGTAATAAAACTGTACGGTAGTAAGCTTCGTTTCTTACTTCTATATAATATATTTTTAATTGCATTGTCAACTAAAATAAGTAATATGAATTCTTAAGATTTTGGGGGCGGAAAGGAGAGGGGCTTGACTTGATAATAGTGGCAACATATGTTAAATTGTTTTTATAAGATTGTTACAAAAAGGAAGTTACATATGAAGTTACTAATGATACATGCCTGGAATGGAAGCGAAACTTCCTATCGTGGTAAATTTTCCAGTTTTTTATCTTATCCTTCTTTAACATTGGCAGCAATTTATCCATTGATTCCAAAAGATGTTTTTGAACAGATTGATGTAGTAGATGAGAATTCTCAATACGTGAATTATGACAAAGTAAAGTATGATATTGTCATGATTTCTTTTGATACCTCGTCTTCTTTTAGTGCTTATAAGCATGCTGAAGAGTTTAAAAAACGTGGTGCGTATGCTGTAGGTGGAGGTTATCACGCTACAGCACTCCCAGATGAGGTTTTGCAATATTTTGATACTGTAATTGTGGGTCCTGCGGAGATATCTGTTCCTCAATTTTTCGAAGACTATATTTCCGGGCAACCTAAGTCGAGATATGAGAATTTTGATGTTTGTTCAGTATGTTTCCCTATTCCTGCAAGAGACAAAATTACAAAAAAGAAAAAATTAAATATTCCGGCAGTAATTGCAAACAGAGGCTGTGGTAATTTTTGCAAATATTGTTCGATGCGCACTATGTGGAAGAGCAATCCCCGTCCGGTGGAGAATGTAATCGAAGAAGTCAAAGCATTAAAAACAAAAATGCTTATCTTTTATGATCCTAATTTTTTTGGTGACCGTGAATATGCATTGGAACTTATGGCTGCATTAAAGCCTTTGAAGATATTATGGGCATCCAATGCTACGGCGGATTTTGGTTATGATCATGAATTAATGCAGATTGCGTATGACAGCGGTTGCAGAGGTGTATTGATTGGATTGGAGTCCCTTAATACACAATCACTGACAAGTGCGGCGAAGAGATTTCATGATTCGGATAAGTATAAAGAAATTATAGACAATTTACACAGTCATAAAATTGCAGTGAACGGCTGTTTTGTTCTGGGATTTGATAATGATACTGAAGAAGAATTATTGGCATTACCGGATCGTGTGGTTAATTTAGGATTGGATATGTGCCGTTTTGCTGTATTGACACCATATCCGGGTACTAAATTTTATAATGAGTTTGACAGGGATGGAAGAATTATTTCAAAAGACTGGTCCAAATATAATCAACATAATACCATTTTTCAACCTAAGAATATGTCTCCGGAGCGATTAGATCAAATTTATCGACAGGTTTGGAAAGATGCATACAGTTGGAAGCGTCTATGGAAGAGAGTTTGGAATTCGCCGTGGAGAAAGCATTATTATGTATTTATTCTGTTAACGGCAAATATTGGCTTTAAATTTTTAGGAATTGATAAGAGGCGAAAACGATGAAAATTACCTTCGTCAGATTGAATATGTTTGAACATATCAGTTCAGACGCCATGAAACCACTGTTGTTTGGGATTATTAAAAGCCTAACTCCGACAGAGGATGAAATTGAATTTATAGATGAAAGAGTTGAAAAGTTACCTGAACGTATTGACGCGGATATTATTGCATTTTCAGTAGAAACGTTTACTGCTAAAAGAGCATATATTTTGTCGAAAAAATATAAGACAGATAAAAACGTTATTGTTATGGGTGGGTTTCATGCCAGTGTCATGGCAGAGGAAATGCTTCAGTATGCAGATACTGTTCTGATAGGAGATGCGGAAGAAACATGGGCTCCTTTTTTGGAAGATTGCAGAAATAACCGGAGACAAGCTTTATATTATTCGGCGGAAAAAGCTGCGCTTCAGGTGTTAAAAGAGGATAAATCGGTTTATAAGCATAATTATTACGGAATTGGTGTGTATCAAATATCAAGAGGCTGCAAATTTAATTGTGATTTCTGTTCCATTAAAACCATGTATAAAGACGTACGCAGAAAATCTGCAGATATGATTGTGGAAGAATTAAAACAATCAAAAGAAAAGATTATTTTTTTTGTGGATGATAATCTTTTTTATGATAAGGAATCCGCCATAGAGCTTTTTGAAAAGATTGCACCCTTAAAAAAGAAATGGGCATGCCAGATTAGTATGGACGTGGCGCGGGATGATGAATTGCTGGCTAAAATGAAAAAATCAGGCTGTATGCTGGTTCTCATGGGCTTTGAGAGCCTTAGTCCCGATAGTTTGAAGGAGATGCACAAGTCTGCAAATACTCAGGCAGATTATAATGAAGTAATTAAGCGCATATATAAGCATAAATTATTGATTTACGGTACTTTTGTTTTGGGTTGTGACGGTGATCACAAGGATGCGTTTGCCAAAACGCTGGAGTTTGCGGTAAAAAATAAAATTGCCGTAACAAATTTTAATCCGTTGATTCCCATGCCGGGAACGGGTGTTTACCGGAAGATGGAAGAACAAGGACGTCTCCTGTATAAAAAGTGGTGGCTTTCGGATGATTACAGATACGGAGAGACGGCGTATTTGCCTAAAAATATGACTCCGGAGGAGTTAATGGAGGGCTGTTTATGGATGCGTACCAAATTTTATAGTATCGGTTGTATTTTAAAAAGGCTTTTTGCGAATCCAATTCACTTTAGACCTCTTAATTTATTTGTTTTTGTTATGGCAAATTTAATTTCACGCAGAGAAATCAAGAAAAAACAGGGACAGCTTCTGGGAGGAATTTTAAATGAAGTTAACTTTGATTAAACCAAATATCGGCAGACGGGAGCACAGCCTTTATGTGGATGAAGGAAGAATGGAGCCTTTACAGCTGGGAATTCTTGCAGCATTGACACCGAAAGATATTGATGTGGTGATGTATGATGACCGAATGGAAGAAATTCCTTATGATAGGCCTACGGATGTTGTGGCAATTACGGTAGAAACCTTTACGGCCCGCCGTGCTTATGAAATCAGCGAGGAATTCCGTCGTCGCGGTGTTAAAACTGTAATGGGCGGTATGCATGCAATGCTGATACCGGAGGAAGTGGAAGAACACTGTGATGCAGTAATTGTGGGTGATGCAGAGCCGGTATGGGAAACAGTTTTACGTGATTGTGAAAATAATACGTTAAAAAAACGATACGAAGTAGTGCAACCCCTGTGTCCTCAGCAAAATGTGATTACAAGACGTGATATCTTTGAAGGAAAAGGGTACTTACCCATTACGCTTTTGCAATTTTCTCGAGGCTGTAATCATACCTGTAATTTCTGCGCATCTTCGGTGTATTTTAAAGCACATCATTACTGCCGTCCCGTTGAGGATGTTGTAAAAGAAATTAAGGCACAGAAGAGAAAGCTTCTCTTCTTTGTAGACGATAATATTGTTTGTAATCATGAAAAGGCAAAAGAATTATTCCGCGCCCTTATTCCTTTGAAAATCCGTTGGGTAAGCCAGGGCAGCATGGATATGCTCAAAGATAAGGAATTGATGGAGCTGATGGTAAAAAGTGGTTGTCTCGGGCTTGTAATCGGTTTTGAATCCATTTCGCCGGATTGTATTTCCGAGATGAATAAATATACCAACAAAAAAGGTTCTGATTCCATGTATGAAAAGGAAATCAAAGAACTTCGGAAATGGGGCCTGCAGACATGGGCGGCCTTTACGGTGGGGCATGACGGAGATACGGTAGAATCCATTCGGGCAACCTGCGATTTTGCAATTAAAAACAAATTTACATTTGCTGCATATAACATTCTGATGCCTTATCCCAATACCCCTCTTTATGAAAAACTGAAGGCGGAAGGGCGTCTTTTATATGATGGAAAATGGTGGTTGCATGAGGATTACCGTTTTAATTATTGCAGTATTGTACCGAAAAATATGACACCGGATGAATTGACGGAGATTTCTTTTGATTGTCGTAAAAGATTTAACAGCCTGAAGTCCATTATAACCCGTGCCCTTGAATTTCGGACAAATATGAGAACGCCTTATCGTTTTATGACGTATTTGATATACAATCCCCTGTTCCGAAAGGAAGTATTTAAAAAGCAGGGAATGAAGTTTGGGTTAAAAGACGAAAAACAAGTGTAAAAGAGGTAACTTATTATGTTAAAAGGGGAAGTAAAACCGATAAAAGATTTTTCGCAGGATGAACTTGCTTCCATGTATGCCATCATGTCACAATTTTATGATGACACAAAGGAAGAGGTGTTTTATAAGGATTTTTATAATAAAGATTACTGCCTTGTATTGCATACGGAAGATGGTAAACTGGTTGGATTTACCACTCAAAAACTGATGGAATTGGATTTGGGCGACAGAAAAGTAAGAGGCATTTTTTCTGGCGATACTATCATTCACAAAGATTATTGGGGAGATATGGAGTTGTTCCGGGTATGGGCGAATTTTTGGTTTGACTATGCAAAGGATGATGACGAGTTTTATTGGTTCCTGATTTGTAAAGGACATAAAACCTATCGTATTCTTCCGTTATTTTGGACGGAATTTTATCCCAATTACAGATGTGAAACACCTGTGGAAATGCAGCAGATTATTGATGCTTATGCAACGGTACTTTATCCGGATGATTACAATCCCAAAACCGGAGTAATGGAATATAAATCAGTTAAGGATAAGCTTAAATCCGGAGTGGCGGATATCGGAGAGCGGGAATTGCGCAACAGGGACGTTGCATTTTTCTGTGAAAAGAACCCCGGATATATTAACGGGAATGATTTGGCATGTGTTGCGAAAATAGACAAAGAAGTTTTGAAAAAGAATTTACGGGAGTTTTTATTTAATGAGTCTGCAAAGTAAGATGCTGAATGAAATCTGCCGTTTGCTGTATCGGAAGGAATTTCGTAGGTTTGTATCTGATTGTGATGTGAAAAAGGTTCAGGAAGAGTATCTGATGAATCTATTAAGAAAAAACGCGGATACCAAGTACGGAAGGCAGTATCATTTTGCCGGGATAAAAAGCTATGAGGAATATGCCGGGATGGTTCCGATAACCGTATATGAAGATTATGAACCCTATATTCAAAGCATTATGGACGGGGAAGATAAGGTATTAACTACGGAGCCGGTCCTGTTATTTGAACTTACCAGCGGTTCTTCCGGGGGTAAAAAACTGATACCCTATACAAATGCACTAAAGCAGGAATTTCAGAAAGGTATCAAACCCTGGTTGTGTGATTTGTACACCGGATTACAGGGGATGAAGAACGGTAAAAGCTATTGGTCCATCACCCCGGTAACATCGAAAAAAGAATACACAAAGTGCGGAATTCCCATGGGTTTTGAAGAAGATGCTGAGTATTTCGGCGCTGTAGAACAGAGTATTATGCGTAGAATATTTGCGGTGGACTCTTCGGTAAAGTTTTCCGACAGTATGGAAACATTTTATTTGAAAACCGGTCAGAAGCTACTGCAGTGTGAAGAACTGACATTGATTTCGGTTTGGAATCCTACTTTTTTATCCATTTTGTGTGATTACATGCGCGAGCATGTGCAGCAGGTTACCGCGGATTTGGACGCGAAACGCAGGCAGACCGTTATAGTGGCAATTGAAGAAAATCGCTTTGATAAGGTATTTCCCATGCTAAAGCTTATCAGTTGTTGGGCAGACGGAAGTGCAGAGGGTTATATTGCTGATATAAAAGAAAGATTTCCCGGCATTCTGATTCAGCCGAAAGGTCTGCTTGCTACGGAATGTTTTGTATCCTTCCCCTTATTAGGAGAAGCAGGAAGCCGCTTGAGTATATACTCACATTTTTTTGAATTTCGCAGTTTGACGGATGATACCATTGTTCTGGCAAGCGGTTTAAAAAAAGGCGAATATGAAGTGATAGTAACTACTGGAGGCGGATTTTACCGCTACAGCATGGGAGATATTATTGAAGTGCTGGAGGTTTACGAAAACCGTCCCCCGAGAATACGTTTTTTGAAAAGAGGCGGAGTTACTTCGGACCTTTTTGGTGAAAAATTAACAGAAGAGTTTGTGCGTAATGCCTGCAAAAAGATTGGCATTTCGGAAAGTTTCTGTCTGTTGTCACCTGTGGGAAAAAGCTATTGCATGTTTACTACCGCAGAGAATGTGACGGATGATATACTGGATGAGGTACTGCGGGAGAGCTATCACTATAATTATTGCAGACAGCTGGGCCAGTTGGATAAAGCTAAGGTATGCAGGGTTTACGGCGAACCGAAAGATGCGTATATCCGTAGACTTGTAGCGGACGGTATGCGTATAGGAGATATTAAACCGGCGTATTTATCCCCTAAAAAGAACTGGCAAGATTGGTTCCAAATGAGAAAGGAAAAATAATATGTTAAAAATAGCGTTTTTGGCACCGGCAGGTGCAATGCACAGATATTCCGGGAACTTCGGAAAGTCATTACATTATGCGCCTTTGACATTAACCACATTAGCGGCATTGATACCGGCGGATGTGGAGACGGATGTGGTGATATATGATGAGACTGCAGGAAAAATTCCTTTGGATATAGATGCGGACTTAATCGGTATTACGTGTATTACGGGAACTGCACCCAGATGCTACGCCTATGCGGATTATTTCAGGAAAAAAGGGAAGACGGTTTTTATGGGCGGTGTACATCCGTCAATGCTTCCGGAAGAAGCAGCACAGCATGCTGATGTGGTTTTCACCGGTTTTTCTGAGCAGACATTTCCGCAGTTTATTTATGATTACATAAAAGGCGAGTATCAGAAATTTTATCATCAGAACAGTGATTATACTATTGAGGGGAAGCCGATTCCAAGAAGAGAATTGTTAAATTCCAAGAGATATATCACAACCAAAACCGTAGAAGCCATCCGTGGTTGCTGTCATACATGTAGTTTCTGCGCATATCCGGCCGCATTTGGAAAACCGGTACACAAACGTCCCGTAAAAGAAGTTGTGGCGGAAATTGAAGCCTTGCATACAAAGCACGTGCTTTTTCCCGATGTAAATTTAATTACGGACAGAAGATATGCCATTGAACTGTTTTCCGCACTCATCCCCCTAAAAATCATGTGGGTAGGTCTTGTAACATCTTCGGTAGGAATTGATGATGAGCTAATAACCGTTTTCCGTAAGAGTGGTTGCAAGGGCCTGTTAATCGGTTTTGAATCCATTACACAGGAATCCCAGCAATTCATTCATAAAGGCGTGAATAGAGTAAATGATTATATTTCTCTTATGGAAAGGCTTCATGACAATGGTATTCTTGTGCAGGGATGTTTTGCATTCGGTGGTGACGAGGAAGATGAGAGTGTATTTGATCGTACGGTAGAAATGATTATTAAGGCCAAGATTGATTTGCCACGATACTCTATTTTAACACCTTTTCCCCAAACGCAGTATTATGCACAGTTGGAGAAAGAAGGACGAATCATTGAACGTAACTGGGCAATGTATGATGTACAGCATTGCGTTTTTCAACCGAAATTAATGACAAAAGAGCAGTTGGAAGAAGGAACGGATCGTGCATGGAGAGCCACGTATACCACATCCAATATTATGAAAAGACTGGCACCTTTTACCAGTAGCCCGTGGTTATCGATTCCGCTCAATTTGGGATATAAAAAATATGCGAAAGAATGGAACAAATTTACCAAAGAGGTTATGTGTGATAATTCAGACATACCTGTATTATAAAAGGACGTGGATATGAAAATTACATTTATTTTACCGGCAATCGGGAAAAAACCCGGACAAAAATACATTGGGACATGGAAGATGGAACCATTAACTATTGCAGTATTAAAAGCATTGACTCCATCTGACATCGAAACAGAATTATTTGATGACAGATTAGAATTGATTGATTATAATACGCAAACGGATTTGGTGTGCATATCTGTAGAAACGTATACTGCAAAAAGGAGTTACACTATAGCTGTTAAATTTAGGGAACGTGGTATTCCCGTCGTAATGGGGGGCTATCATGCAACTTTATGTCCGGAAGAGGTTGCGTTATATTGTGACAGTGTGGTTGTTGCAAATGCGGAAACGGTCTGGCAAAAGCTTATATTTGATTTGAGAAATGGTGCTTTACAGAAGTATTATTATGGTGAAACTGCGGAATATAATATTCGACCGGATAAAAGTATTTTTAGCGGAAAGAAATATTTGCCGGTGAATTTGGTGGAAACGGGTAGAGGTTGTTGCCACAGTTGCGAATTTTGTGCAATTTCAAAATTTTACTGCAGTAAATATTTTGCAAGAGAACATAGTCTTATTATTGATGACATACAGGCATCAAAATATAAATATCATTTCCTAGTGGATGATAATCTGATGGCAGATAGAAAGAATGCTATGTCCCTTTTTGAAGAGATTGCACCGCAAAAAATAAAATGGGCAGGTCAGGGAACTCTTTCCATGGCAAAGGATCCGGAGCTGCTAAAAGCGATGAAGAAAAGCGGTTGTGAAATTATACTGATTGGTTTTGAAAGTTTGAATAAGGCAAATTTGCAGCAGATGAACAAATCGTTTAATTATGCATTAGGGGAGAGGGATGAGCTTGTGAAGAGGGTGCACGATGCCGGAATAGGAATTTATGCAACATTTGTGTTTGGATATGACAATGATGATGAAAGCACCATAAATGATGCAGTGGAATTCGCAAAGAAACATAATTTCTATACGGCAGCATTTAATCATTTGTTACCATTTCCCAATACAGCTTTGTATGAGCGATTAAAAGAAGATAAACGACTTATTTATGATAAATGGTGGTTGGCTGAAGGATATAATTATGGTGAAGTAGCATTTAATCCAAAACTCCTTACTGCAGAAAAGTTAAGCAGTTTATGCAGAGATGCCAGAAAAGAATTTTCATCCCCTAAAACTGTATTAAACAGAGGCTTTGCATCTCTTGGTCGTACAAGTCCTCTCATGTGGAGTTTATTTTGGGCTATGAATTTGCGTTTGGGAGATGAAATAGATCAAAAAATGAATGTTCCTATAGGAGAAAATCTGGATGAACTTCCAAAATAACAGATATACATTAAGATATGCTGATGCATCAGACAATGAAGGGATAAAAGAAATTTTTGAAAGCGGGAGTTTTCAAGGTGATTTTAATATTCACTTTTTGCGAAATCCTTTTCCGTTTGAATCTTTTGCGGAAGATGGTGATGAAGCAAGAATCCTTGTAATCATTGATAATGATAATCAAAGATATGTGGCAGTAGGCGGAGCTGTGGTCAGAGAGGAATATGTGAATGGTAAAGCAGAAAAGTGCGCATATCTCACCGGTTTAAAAATTCATCCGGATTATCAGAAAAAAATTTTTTTTCTTCCTCAGGCTTATCAGCTTATGGGAGATGGACTTAAAGATTGTGCATATATTTATACAACCATTCTTGACAGCAATGATGGTGTTGTAAAAATGCTCGAAAAGAAGAGAAAGAATATGCCTGAATATAGATATTTAGGACATTATACGACCTATTGTTTTCATGGGGGAAAGAAGAAGCTTAAGCTGGAAATAGATAATACAAAGGGCTTTGATGTTTTGATGGAAAAATATTTTTCTAAACAAAGTTTTGTGCCCTGCAATTCTGAATATAAAGGATATGGGGAGAAAACGTTTTATTCGATTCGTAAAAATGGTGAAATCATCGCTTGTTGTTTTGTAGGAAATCAGCAGAGAAGTAAGCAATATAAAATGTGTGGTTATGGCGGCGTTTATCGTTGGCTTTCCAAGATTCCCACACAATGGTTTGGATATCCTAAATTTCCGAAAGAAAACAGCGTTATAAATCACGGAATTATATCATATTTGTATGTCAAAGATAATGATAATAAATTATGTAATAATTTTTTGCGAACGGTAGCTAAGATCAGCGGTTATGATTTGTTATTATGGGGTGGCTTTGAAAATAATCCATTGACTAATGTTTTAGACAGTATGAAGACTATAAAATATGGAAGTCGATTATACTCAGTAATATGGGAAGAGAATGTTATGGTTCAAGGGGTAATCGGAGTAGAAGTGGCTTTATTATAGAGAATAAATTTATGTGATAGTGCAAAATGCTGGAAGGTAAATAAATATATGGAATTCTTAAGATTTTTGGAAGGTATAAGAATGCCTGTCGGAGATGCTTTTTTCTCTGCGGTAACGCATATGGGCGAAGAAACGATTTTTATTTTGGTCGGACTTCTTTTCTTTTGGTGCATCGATAAAAAGAAAGGCTATTATATTCTTTTCGTAGGTTTTATAGGGATGGTTGCGAATCAGTTTCTCAAACTTTGGTTTCGGGTTCCAAGACCTTGGGTAAAAGACCCAAACTTTACCATTGTGGAGAGCGCGAGAGCTGAGGCGACGGGGTATTCCTTTCCAAGCGGACATACCCAGACTTCGGTTGGTATGTATGGAAGCGTAGCAAGGGCTTGTAAAAACATTTGGGTGCGCATCGGTTGTATTCTTTTGTGCGTCCTGGTTCCGTTGTCCAGAATGTATCTCGGTGTACATACGCCGGCAGATGTGGGCGTATCCATTGTAATCGCGTTGGTGTTGGTTTTTGGATTATATCCCATCATTGGAAAAGTACTTGAGAAACCGAAATATATGCGCTGTTTTTTAGGCGTGTTGATTATTATTGCAATTGCATTCTTGGCATTTGTATTGTTGTATCCTTTCCCTGCAGACATTGATATCCATAACTACGAAAGCGGTGTAAAAAACGCTTATAAAATTCTCGGCTGCATCGTTGGTTTATGGCTTTCTTATGAGATAGATATTCATTATACGAATTTTGAAACCAAGGGTATTTGGTGGGTACAGATACTAAAATTAGTGCCGGGGCTTTTGATTCTGCTTGCAATCAAATCCGGGTTAAAAGAACCGCTGTATGCGTTATTGAACGGCAGTTTTATCGCGGATGGAATCCGATATTTTCTGATTACGGCAGTGGCCGGCGGAGTATGGCCTATGACTTTTAAACTGTGGAATAAGTTAGATAAAAATGAGAAGAAGAAATAAAAGATAGCGGAATAAAAGAATAGTACGTAATAAATGATAGCGATACAAAAGAAGTGTATGAAATAAAAGAGACCGGAGATAAAAAAGATTATCTTCGGTCTTTTAAAAT
>JAFSBX010000113.1 GCA_017437065.1 Lachnospiraceae bacterium | reverse complement strand
CCCAATGAACCCAATGGGATCACTGATCCGGAGTATTCCATTGAGGTTGGGATTCATTATCTGGCAGACTGCCTGAAGGGAGCAGGGTGTTCGGCTCCGACACAGACAGAAAAGCTGAGTCTTGCCCTGCAGGGGTATAACTATGGCAATGGCTATATTTCCTGGGCAATAGAGAATTACGGTGGATATACGGAGGCCAATGCACAGGAATTTTCCAGAATGATGCAGAAGAAGCTGGGATGGAGTGGATATGGCAATCCGAAGTATGTCAGTGATGTATTCAAATACCTTGTTTTCTCCGGCAATGGTATCTGGGGATCTCCATTTATAGGGAAAAACTGGAACAGTGCCGTTTCCTCAGAATTTGGCTGGAGAACTGACCCGTTGAACGGCAGCAAAGCTTTCCATGAAGGACTGGATATTGCTTATCCGACAGGGACACAGATCAATGCTGTGTCAGGTGGTGTGGTGACTTCTGTGGTGTTTTCCAAAACTGGTTATGGTCATCATATAAGGGTAGACAGCGGCGATGGCGTGACCGTACTTTATGCCCATTGCAGTGATATTTTTGTGACAAAAGGGCAAAGTGTTGCTGCAGGACAGGTTATTGCGGAAGTTGGTGCAACAGGACGAGTGACTGGGGCACATCTGCATCTGGGGGTACTGGTCAATGGAGAAGAAGTCAATCCAAGGGAGTATATCAGTCAATAATGCGAATCCCTTTGAAAAAGAGAATACATGGTTTATAATAAAAGAAATGAAAGATAAATTAGGATATATAGGAGTTAGGGCTTAATATGGGAAACCATTTATGTGTGAGGAAAATTACTGAAAAAGATCATTTGGATACGATTACGACTTGGATGTATAACTGGTGGGGAAAACCAGAGGGATACCTTTACGAAATCGTATATGCGTGTATGTCCCATAGTTTACAGGAAAACCGTCTGCCGCAGACTTTCGGTCTATTTCTGGATGGAACTTTGATTGGAATGTATCAATTTACAATGGGGGATTTGTTTCCTCGTCCTGACATATATCCCTGGCTTGCCAATGTTTATATCGAAGAGTCATATCGAGCATGTGGCTATGGCAGGTTTTTGCTGAACTCCGTGAAGGAAACAGCTGCAAAGGTAGGGCTGAAAGAACTCTATTTATTTACGATCCACGATAATTTGTATGAAAAATTCGGATGGATCTTTGTTCAGGAGATTGATACGTTTCTTGAGCCAAGAATACAGCGCCTCTATCGTCTGGATTGTTAAGTGATAATGGATAACTTCCAGTTTGACAGAGCGACAAATAAGAATTTGTAAGTGTGAATATAAAGGCAAAATATTGTCTGAATAAAAAATATAATTGATTATGAATAGCAAGAAATATTAAAACAAGAATTTTTGGTTTTGCTATAATCCTTCTATGAAAGGAGGGAATAAATAGTGAACGGTAATATTGCTAATATCGAAAAAGTTATTGACTATATTGAAAATAATCTTAGTAACAAGTTGGATTTAGATAAAATTTCCGAAGCAGTCCACTATTCAAAGTACCATTTGCATAGAGTGTTTTCGGATACAGTAGGAATGACGATTCATGACTATGTTGGACGTCGCCAGTTGACGGAAGCAGCAAAATTATTGGTTTTTTCGGATAGACCGATTATTGAAATCGCTTTTATTTGCGGTTATGAAAGTCAACAAGCATTTTCTTCAGCATTTAAATCGATGTATAAAATTCCACCTGCACAGTATCGAGAAAATCGTGAATTCTATCCTTTACAGTTGAGATTTACATTGCATAGAAATATAGCTAATAAAGAATTTAAAAAGGATGATATTTGTTTTGCTGAAAAAAGTGATATCCCGATTTGGATGGATTTGATGCGATTAGTGATTGACGGATATCCAGTTATGAATGAAGCAGACTATTTGAAAGAGATAACAAGGCATATAGAGGAAAAACATGCTCTTGTATTAAAAGATGACGGCATTTTAGTTGGTGCGATGGCTTTTTCTGATAATCCGAGTTGTATTGATTATTTGGGTATACATCCACAATATCGCAAACAGGATATTCAAAAACTATTTTTAGATATTCTTTTAGAAACGTACTTACCAGGAAAGGAAATCAGTATGACGACCTATCGAGAAGGTGATAGAGCGGATACAGGACATCGTGAGTTGTTAAAGAATCTGGGTTTTGCAGAAAAAGAATTGATGATAGAATATGGTTATCCGACACAACGTTTTACTATCTCTCCTAAAGAAAAGGAGGATATAAAATGATAAAAGAACTAAATCCCAAAGACACAACAAGGGCGATGGCTTATGAATTATGGATGAAAGCACCTAATCCAATGGTGACTTTTTTTAAGACGTTAGATGTGACAAATCT
>JAFSBX010000112.1 GCA_017437065.1 Lachnospiraceae bacterium | reverse complement strand
GAAGAAATCCGGGGGTAAATGAGGGCTGTAAAACTAGGGTCGAAAATAGTGCAGGTTAAAGGGGTTATGCCGCTGATACGCGGCCTAACCCGTGAAACACCCACCGGCAGAGCCGTTGGGAGATTTGTGGTATGGCATAACTTTTTTGAAGATTTGGAAGAAGTTATGCCAGTTTTTATTATTTTCAAGAATTGAAAGGCATTGAGGGAACTTAAATTTATGCCATTCGCAAAAAATGCTTGCAAGCTGAAAAAAAAGGAAAGGAATTGAGTAGTCCCAACGGACGTGTCCGTTTGGTAAGAGTGCGCACCACTACCGGTATGGGACTATGAAAGTTTTGGAATTATTTGCAGGAACACGGAGTATCGGGAAAGCCTTTGAAAGCAGAGGGCATGAAGTATTCAGTGTGGAGTGGTCCAAGGATTTTGAGAACATTGATTTGTATGAAGACATTAGTAAGGTAACCGCAGAGGATATCATAAGACTTTTTGGAAAGCTGGATGTTATCTGGGCAAGTCCGGACTGCTCCACATTCAGTATTGCAGCAATCAGTCATCACAGAAGAAAAAATCCGGATAACGGAAGTCTGGAGCCGGCCAGTACCTATGCAAAATTTTGTGATATGGTGGACCAGCATGTGCTGAAACTCATTGAAGAGTTACAGCCAAGGTATTATTTTATTGAAAATCCCAGAGGCGGTATGCGGAAGATGGAATGGATGAAAGGTCTGCCAAGATACACCGTGACATATTGTCAGTACGGTGACAATCGGATGAAACCGACTGACATCTGGACGAATCACCCTGATCCAAAATTTTTGCCGATGTGTCATAATGGAGATTCATGTCACGTAGCAGCTCCAAGAGGAAGTAAGACCGGGACACAGGGATTAAAAGGAGCCAGAGAAAGAAGTGTGATACCGCAGAAGTTGTGTGAACACATCGTAGATATCTGCGAAGAGTAATTTATGAAGGAGGATGAGAGTGGCAAGCGAAGGAAAAGTAAGGAAGGGATTTTATATTGAGGAAGACTTGCTAGAACAGATGGATGGATTGCTGGAGCAGGCTGATGTGAAATCAAGAAATGAATTTTTAAATCAGGCATTGAAATTTTATATCGGCTATCTGACATCAGAGAAAATTGAAAACTATATGCTTTCCACTATCTCCTCAGTGATGCATTCCACAGTGAAGGATAGCGAGAACCGAATGGCCCGTGCGATGTATAAGCTGGCAGTGGAAACATCTAAACTGTCCCATGTGATTGCATATAGTCATGGAGTGGATGAAGAGGCCCTAAGGAAACTACAGGCAAAGTGTACGGATGAAGTGAAAAGGATTAATGGTGCGGTAACTTTTGAAGATGCGTATCGCTATCAGAATCCGAATATAAAATAGAAAAACAGCTATCGATTACCAAATGGTTTCAATAGCTGTTATTCTGTATCCGGCTCATCCGGTACATATTCCATAATGTCTTCTACTTTGCAATTTAGTATGCGACACAGGTTGTTAATGGTGATAGTTTTAACTATCTGGTTGTTTCTAAGACGATATAGTTGAGCTTTGTCAACACCATAATCTTTCTGCAAGGAATACTGGCTGATATTTTTTTCTTTTAATGTTTGCCATAAGCGGTCATATTTAATCATTGTACTACCACTCCTTTACTTGTATTTTAAAAGTCGGGTAGGTATAATAATAGGGTGCGTGTACGCAGTAGAAAGGGTGTTCTGATGAAGACTGTAAAAAATGGAGATGTAGTATATTTTAAACTGTATGATGAAGATTTATTAAAGTATGGTATCAATGTGGATCATCTACAAAAAAGGAAACCGTTTACTGAGAAACTGCTATTTGATTTAATGCAATGTGGAAACGAGCAGTATGGTATAGACTTAGAATGTAGGATAAAAGATATTGTTTCAGATAGTTTTGAGAATGCGGTTGTAATCAGTATTCCCCAAAAGTCTAATATTTATTTTGTGCAGAACGAATGGATGGAAGAGGAATGTATTATTGATGGAATACAGGAAATATTTCGGACTCTGCCGGATGAGCGGATAGAAGTAGGGGATATGACTGATTCAGAAAAGGCAGAATATTTGAAACTATTGCGTAGCGATGAAGGTAGGAACATTATTCGGGATAATTTTATATAAGGAATTTCATGAGTGGGTGATTGAATGGGGACAAAAGAACATCAGGCAACAGAGAAGATGGAATTGGATAAAAATACAATATTGGGAATTGTATTTAAGGCTATGGAAAATGGTGGCTTCGGTACGTTTGATACTATGGTAGCCATATGCGAGGCAAGCGAACTGATAGATAATGCGGATATGGAACAGTGCAAATCAGATTATTTTAAATGGCTTCGTGATGCACGATACGAAAAAAGTGACTTCCGCAGATTCTGTAAAAAAGTAAAGGATTATTTTGAGAAAAAGTAAATAGGGAGTATTAGGAGGAAAAATGCCAAAGTTAATTTTACGTTGCAACTATCTCAAGAATGCCCCTCCTTCACATCTTGCCAATTACGTGAATTACATCAGCACCCGTGAAGGTGTGGAGAAGATAGATAACACCTTCGGTTTGCTTCCGGCTACGGTCAAGCAAAAGGAACTGATAGCAGACATCTTGTCAAAGATAGAGGATGCAGACCGCATGCATGAGTATTATG
>JAFSBX010000111.1 GCA_017437065.1 Lachnospiraceae bacterium | reverse complement strand
TTTAAGATATTTTCTTTCCTCATCAGTTAATGGGAGATATGTTTGTTTCATGATAATCATCCTTTGTATTTGATAGAAAGATTATATCATATGTCACGTCAGTATTCTATAGGGTACTTATTTAATTTTCTCAGTACTAGTGAAGGCGTTTCCGTGTATGAGACAGAGTTTTTCCAGGAAGGAAAAGCTTCCGGTGAAGAACAGATTACAAAGTATGTAAAATTTAATAAAGAAGACTACCTTTTCATGATGTGTAAAAGTCAGGAGGTAGATGGCTATATTGTTGTATTGGTTCCACAGGAAAACATTGTAAAGGGTTCCGCAGGAATCCGTAATATTACGATGATTCTGGTAGTAGTCGCAGTGGTTGTGGCAGTCATACTGGCATTCTTTATTATCGCAGGTATCAGTGGTAATATTAGAAAGAGTGAGAAATCTTTAAAGAGGGTTTCAGAAGGTGAATTGTACCATACATCAAAGAAAGAGCGTATTCCTAAGAACGAGTTCGGAAAACTGCATGCAGCTATTCGCAATACGATTGACAAGATGCGGGCACTTGTGCTGGAAGTTATTAAGATGATTGGAATCGTATCAGATTCCGGAAAACGAGTAGATAAATCCGGAAAACAGGTAAGTATCCATGTTCAAAATATGAATGAACAGATGAAACAGGTGGAGAGTATTGTAGCCAGCGAAAGCGTTGAAATTGAAAACTGTAATGCTCAGATGGAGAAACTATCCAGCGAAATCAAAACTGTAAGTAAAGGTATTTTTGAGACGATAGAGCAGGTAAATAAGTCAAAAGATATGATTCAGGGCGGTATCACTGCTGTAGAAGAGATGACAAAACAGTCTGCTGAAACAACACAGGCAACAGGAGAAGTTCAGAAGCAGGTATCCATGCTTGGTGAAAAATTGTCACATATTTCAGGTTTTGCAGGAGAAATTCAGGAGATTGCTTCCCAGACAAACTTGCTTTCCTTAAATGCTTCCATCGAAGCAGCGAGAGCAGGAGAGAGCGGAAGGGGATTCTCAGTAGTAGCCGAAGAAATCAGAAAACTTGCAGACAGTTCAGCTAAAACAGCTGTTTCTATTCAGAATGTAACAACAGAGATAAGCAACTATTCCAAAGCAGCAGTAGAGCGTGTTACTATTGCAGAAAATATTGTTGCAATGCAGGAAGAAAGCGTAAAGAATACTGCAGAAGCATTCAATAACTTAAACCAGTTCTTAGAACAGATGATTAATGAGATGCAAAATCTTGCAACGGAAGTGGAAGGAATGAATACAGGAAGAAAGACAACACTTCATTCTATCCGTTCCATCGGTGAACTATCCGAGCAGCTTGTTCAATTCTCAGAAGAGATGAATCAGTCATTAATACTTCAGGTAGAAGCAGCAGAAACGCTTACTGTCGAAGCTAGAAACATGAGAGAAAATATGAAGACACTCGAATCAACAGTTAAGACATTCAAAGTAGAAGAAGAACAATAAATAAAAACTCTCTGGTCCTGATGAAAAAAGCAGTTCCAGAGAGTTTTTTATTTACGGAACAATTCATTTGTCAATCTGTCTTTCCACTCATGAATCAAAGTCAGGCTGTATAATATAAAATTCTCCGGAGCTGCTTTTTCAGCAGAACCGGAGAATTATTATATTATACAGCCGTCCGTTGGTTCATTAATATTCCATCGCCTTCTCTTCCCCATTCATCACACGGAGTGCACCCTGTGTCAATGCGAGAAGTTCGTCTTCGCCCGGATAAATAGTAAACGGAGCAATAAATCCGGCTTTCTGTTTTAAACCGTCAGTAATAGGAGGATTATAAGCAATACCACCTGTTACAATAATCTGGTCAACTTTTCCTTCCAGTACGCAAGCCATAGAGCCGATGTCTTTAGCAACCTGTAAAAGGAAAGCATCACAGTATAATTTTGCTTCTTCATTTCCGTCAGCAATCATCTTCTGTACATCACGCATATCGTTTGTACCAAGATAAGCGTTGAAACCGCCCTTACCAACTAATTTGCTGTAAACTTCTTTTTCTGTATACTGACCGGAGAAGCACATTTTTACTAATGCACCTGTAGGAACTGCACCTGCACGCTCCGGAGAGAATGCACCGTCACCATCAAGAGCATTAAATACGTCTACAATACGACCGTTTTTATGAGCACCTACGGAAACACCGCCACCCATATGTACAACGATTAAGTTCAGGTCTTCGTAATTTTTACCGATTTCTTTTGCGTATCGTTTTGCAACGGCTTTCTGATTTAATGCATGGAACACACTTGTTCTTGGAAGTTCAGGCACACCGGAGATACGAGCTTCCGGCATAAGTTCATCAACAACAACCGGGTCAACGATATAAGAAGGAACACCGATGGAATCGCCGATTTCACGGGCAAGAATACCGCCTAAGTTGGAAGCATGCTGTCCCTGTTTACCGATTTTTAAATCCTCTAATAAGTCATCGCTTACTGCATAAGTACCGCCCGGAATAGGTTTTAACATACCGCCGCGACCTACAACAACGTTCAAAGACTTAATATCAAAATCTTTTTCAGCTAATAAGTCAACGATAATCTGTTTACGGAAGTCTTTCTGATCCACAATAGAAGCATACTGTGAAATTTCTTCTGTAGAATGTCTTAATGTTTCTTCAAATAATAATGTTTCGTCTTCAAACACACCGATTTTGGTAGATGTAGAACCGGGATTAATAATTAAACTTTTGATTGACATAATTGTCCTCCTTTATTATTGCATAATGCACGAGTCCGGCAACGTACACTTGTGTTGTTGCCGGACAGTGTTATCTTATTTAAGAGCTTCAGCAACAACTGCACCGAGAGCAATAGAGTTTACCTTTGTTTCAAAATCATCAGAACGGGAAGTCAAAATAACCGGAGCTTTTGTTCCTGTTAAGATATTTCCGTTTTTCACTTCTGCAGTGTGTACTAATGTTTTATATGTAATATTTCCTGCATGAATATCCGGGAAAAGAAGAACATCAGCATCACCTACGATTTTTCTTCCTTCTGCACCTTTGTGCTGTGCAGCTTCAGGACAGATAGCAAGATCCATGGAAAGCGGACCGTCTACGATACAGCCTGTAATTTTTCCTTCTTCACACATTTTTGTAAGTTCAGCAGCATCAACTGTTGCAGGCATTTTCGGGTTTACAACTTCAACAGCAGCAATCGGAGCTACTTTCGGGCATTCAATACCGCATGCATGAGCAATTTCTACAGTGTTTTCGATAATGTGCACTTTATCTTCTAATGTCGGGTAAGTCATAAATGCAACGTCTGTTAAGAAAAGAAGGTGGTCAACGCCTTTGATTTCAAATACGCAGACATGAGATAAAGTTTTACCTGTTCTTAAGCCTACTTCTTTATCAAGAACACTCTTTAAGAAAGATTTTGTATCGATAAGACCTTTCATATACATATCAGCTGTACCGTCATGTACTAATTTTACAGCGGTCAAAGCTGCCTGATAGTCATCTGTTTCATTAATGATTTCGAAACCGTCTAAGTTCATGTTGATAGAAGCAGCCACTTCTCTGATTTTTGCTTCATCACCAACTAAGATTGCATCTGCAATGTTACGTTCTTTTGCAGCTTTTACAGCTTCCAATACAGGAGCATCCTGAGCTACTGCAACAGATACTTTTTTGAGTTTGCCTGTTCCGGCTTTTGCTACTAAATCATCAAATCCTTTGCTCATTTGTTTTACCTCTTTTATTTCTTTAAAATTTTTTATAATATCATCGTTAAAATAATAACACTTTCCTTTTTAAAAAGCAATAATAAGGACAAAGACTTCGCATGAAACTTAAGAAAAATATAAGAAATATTTGAAATAAAAATGTGTATAATGAAACGGGTAAAAATAATTTGTAGAAAATCAACTTTTTTTATGAGTTATTTGTCTATATTTGGGAGAATGGGGGAAGAATATGTTATTTTGTAGTCTGAAGTTCATTTTTATTTTTCTTCCGATTGTGCTGTTTTTTTATTATGTTGCTCCGGCAAAGTACAGAAATTTGATTTTATTTATAGCAAGTCTGTTTTTTTATATATATGGCGAACGGCAGTATGTGTATATTCTTCTGCTGTCTATGTCAATAAGCTATGTGGCGGCATTAGGGATAGAGAAGTTTGAGGAAGGCTGGAAAAAGAAAGTAATTTTGGCAGGTACGCATTTTGTTAATTTTTCAACGTTATTTGTATTTAAGTATGCGGGATTTGCCATTCAGAATATAAATACGCTGTTAAAGCAGGGGAGTCCTGAGTGGGGCATTCGGTCGCTGGAGCTTGTACTTCCTCTTGGAATCAGCTTTTACACGTTTCAGCTTGCTTCTTATGTGACAGATGTATATCGGAAGAAAATAGGAGCGGAAAGAAATTTTATTCATTTTGGTACATATCTCTGTATGTTTCCACAATTGATAGCGGGACCGATTATTAAGTACGCAGATATGTCATGGCAGTTGAAAAAACGTAAGTGTTTAGCACAAAATCTGGAAGAAGGAGCAAAGCTTTTCACATTAGGGTTAGCATCAAAGATGTTGCTTGCGAACGAGATGGGTGCTTTTTGGAATAAGATACAGGTGATTGGATTTGAGAGTATATCCACACCAATGGCATGGTTGGGAGCAATTTCATATACTTTTCAGATTTATTTTGATTTTAACGGATATTCTCTTATGGCAATGGGGTTGTGCCGTATGTTAGGATTTTATATAGAGCCGAATTTTAATCATCCCTACTTATCAAAATCATTGACGGAATTTTGGAGAAGATGGCATATTTCACTTGGGGCATGGTTTCGGGAATATGTGTACATACCGCTTGGTGGTAATCGGAATGGTAAATTCAGATGGGTAAGAAATCTTTTTATTGTATGGCTGTTGACAGGAATATGGCATGGTGCTGAATGGAATTTTTTAATATGGGGCTGCTTTTTGTTTGCGATATTATTGCTTGAAAAAACAGTATATCTGCGTTTTTTGGAAAAAAGCAGAATTTTTTCAAGAATATACATGGCAGTACTGATTCCGGTCAGTTGGATGATATTTGCGATTACGGATATTCAGGAGCTTGGAATTTATTTAGGAAGAATGTTCGGTATGGGAGAAGGGGCAATAGCAGGCAAAATCTTGAGTTCGGAAGTGATTGCATCATTAAAATCATGCGGGATACAGTGGGGATTGTGTCTTCTTTTTATTTTGCCTTTTATGGAAAAGTGGTATAAAAAGCACAAAGGCAGAAAAGTGTGTATTATAATTCTGTTATGTCTTTTTTGGGCATCGGTATATCAGATAATGTATACAAAATCAAATCCATTTTTGTATTTCAGATTCTAAAAATAGGAAATTCTAAAAAGTAGAAAGGAATGGAAGGCAGACTTATGAAAAAAAGAAAATTGAAATGTCCGTATTTTATACTGCTTGTGCTGACTTCTGTTCTTTTTGGATGTATATATATTATAAAAGGAAACATTTTTGATACTTTTATAACAGGAGAAAGCAATCGTAGCAGGGATATTGCAAGTATTAGCGGAAACAGTGTGTTGGGAAATGCCACAGGAGGGCAACAGAGTGTATCCGATAATAATGTATCAGGAGTGTCCGTATCGCAGAATAGTTCTGAAAAGATTGTGCTGAATACAGAAGTGGCAGTGAAAAAATATCTTTCAGGTACTTTATTTATAGGTGATTCCAGAACAGTAACGATTAAAGAGTATGCCGGATGGGAGGAAGCCCATTTTTTTGTGAAAAATGGTTTAACGGTATGGGATGTTTTAGAAGAAAAAATAGCTGAATACAATGGAGAGCAGATAACCGTTGACGAAGCATTGCAAAAGCAGAAATTTGAGAGAATTTATATTATGCTCGGAATTAACGAGCTGGGGAGAGGGACTCCTGAAACATTTGCAGAGAAGTATCGTCAGGTAGTAGAAAGAATCAAACAGCTCCAGCCGGATGCCGTTATCATAGTGGAAGCCATTATGCATGTGACAAAAGAAAAGGATGAGGAACAGACATATATCAACAATGCAGAAATTAATGCACGAAATGAAAAAATAAGGGAAATGGCAGGTTATGCCGGAGTCAGCTGGCTGGATGTGAATCAGGTGATGGATGATGCAGAGAGTCATTGTCTGGTAAGTGAGTATTCTTTTGACGGAGTACACTTAAAAGTGAAATATTTGGATATCTGGAAGGAATTTTTGTTGGAGAATCCGTTTTAAAAGAGTAAAAGAACCGCAGAAACTTTTGTATCTTCTTTGTAAAGAAAGACACCGAAAAGGTTTGCGGTTCTTTTGTCAGTAATTACTGTTTGATTTTAATAAATAAAAAGCTGGGTCCAGTAAAGAACTCCGTTTGCTTCATAACAGCCTACGCCAATGGAAGTAAACTTTTCATTCAGGATATTGGCTCTGTGGCCTGAAGAATTCATCCATGCTTTCATAACTTCTTTAGGGGAACGCTGCCCGTAGGCAATGTTTTCACCACTGCCACGATAGGAAATTCCCTGTTCTTTTAGTGCTGTACTAAAAGAACTTCCGTCAGGTCTTGTATGGGAAAAACTTTGTCTGATTTCTTTGGAACGTACCGCAGCGGCGGACATGGCGGATTCGTTAATAATAAGTGGATTTAACCCGACAGCAGCTCTTTCTTCATTAACCAGAGCAACAACCTGCTTTGCAAGACTTAATTCAGGAGCTTGTTCGGAACCGGAGTTATCGGGAGTTTCGGTATCCGGAACATCAACTTCAGGAGTATTATTTTCCGGAAGATTTGTATCCGGCATATTTGGTACATTGGTTTCGGGTTTGTTTGGAAGGGAAGGCTTAATACAGTTGTTTAAGTCTTCTTTGGAAATGCCAAGTTTGTCCAGCAGTTCCAAAAGCTGATCACCACAGTTTGTGGAAGTACCGCCGATTATGTAACCGACATTACCAAATTTTCCTGACTGTAAAATGTCACAGTTTTCAGGCAGGGTTCCTACACAAAGGGAACCGGCCAGTGCAGTAGTAATAAACATGGTTGATAGTATACTCATAAATTTACCTCTCTTTCTTGTGAAAAATATTACAAAAATGTTACAAAACGATTACAAACGTAATATTAACAGAGAAAAGGGTTGAAAACAATGGAAGTTTATGGGAGAGGAAAGACAGATATGGAAAATTTCGTCCGATGATTCTTGCAGGATATGTGATTATGGTAGTCAGTCTGGGAGGTATGTATTTTCTGGCAGTTGTCAGGAGTTGTCAGGAGAAAAGCAAAATATAGTTGCCAATGGGCCGATGGATAAGCTATACTAAATTAGTATTGCTTATTATGTCGGCTTTATGAGCGACGCTGGTTAAAAGGAAAACGGGATGAAGACAAGGTTAAAACAGGCAGCAGGAAGACTGTGGAAAGATATTTGTGAATATAAAATGCTTGGAATTGGAATTCTTGTATATTATGTGATTGTATCTTATATTTTTTCCGCATTCTGTCCGTCGGTAATTGTAACCGGATTTCCGTGTCCGGGATGTGGTATCACCAGAGGATTTTTGTTTGTAATGACCGGACAGTTTGAAAGAGCATGGAATATCAATCCGCTTATTTATGGCTGGATTTTTTTTGCACTCTATGTTGGAGTGCAGAGGTATCTTCTGGGGAAGGAAGCAAGAGCATGGAAAAAGCTGCTTGCCATATTGGCAGTGGCAATGATTGTAGTGTTTATTTATAGAATGTACCGCTATTTTCCGAATAAACCACCGATGACCTTTACCGGGGGAAGCATATTTGAAAAAATAGTGCCAAATTATGGCAGACTAATCAGAGAGTTAATATATTAATTGAGTGGGAGGAATTACAATGGATAACAATAATATCTTTGAAGGAACAGAAGAAAATACAACAGGGGAAAACAAGTCTGTTGATACAAACCGGGAGAATTTAAATAACGATAATTCAACATATTCATCTACATATGACACGCAGAATCCATATGCATCAGCTTATGATGCACAGACTACGCAGAATCCGTATGCATCAGTTTATGATGCACAGAGTACGCAGGGAGCGTATACATCGTCTTATGATTCACAAAGTACTCAGGGAGGACAGTATTCCTCTTCTTATGATTCACAGAGTACTCAGGGAGGACAATATTCTTCTCAGGACTCCCAGAGTACACAGAGACCATATAAATCTTTTCTGGAGTCACAAAACAACCAGAATAATCAATATGCATATGAGAGTCAGATTAATAATGACAGCCGTATGAATAATAATTCTTACAGTTATGGTAGTCAGAACAATCAGAATAACCAGAATACAACGTATACATATGGAAACAATATGAATGCGGGAGCTCCCAATTATTATGCAGATAACTATACATATAACGGACAGAATACAAGTTATCAGGGATATCAGCCGGAACTGGAAGAACCGGTAAAAATGGGTGAATGGTTATTGCTTTTATGTTTAATTACATTTATTCCATGTGTAGGATTAATTTTGGCAATTGTATGGGCGTTCAGCAACACGGAGAACAAGAACAAAGTCAATTATTGTAAAGCGTATTTAATTGTATTTTTAATTCAGTTAGTACTGACAATTGCAGTAATGGTAGTTTATGGCGGACTTATTTTTGCAGCAATGTAAAAGGCTGTATAATAAAAAAGAGGTGCTACCCGGAAAATTAAAACCGGGTGGTACCTCTTTTTATGATTTCGCCGGAAAATACAGTTTTTGAAGGTACAGAATTGCCGGAAAGCACTTCCATGAGCATATGAATCAGTTCTCCACAAAGAGTTTCCGGTTTATTATCTATGGAAGTCAGTTCCGGATTACAACAGACCGTAATAAAAGAATTATTGTAGCCAATAACAGAAAAATCTTCAGGTACTTTTAGATTGTTTTGTACGGCATACTTTAATGCAGCAAGTGCAAGCGTATCGTCAGATGTAATGACACCATGAAACGCAGTTCCGTTTTTCGAGGCATCCTGCAAAGCTTGTATCATGGCAGAAATATCTTCATGGGGACCATCATAAAACTGAATGAGAGAAGGAACAACCGGAAGACCGTATTCCTTCAGGGCAGCCTGATAGCCCGAGAGTTTTTGTTTTCCACTATATGTATTGGCATTGTAAAAGTACAAAATATCTTTTACACCGGAGGAAAGCAGGGCGGAAGTAGCTTCATATACGGAGCGGTAATCATCGGAAACGATGCCGTAAACATTCGGACAGTCTAAAACCGCATTCAAAATCATAATTGGAACATCCTTTGCAGCTTCCCTTATATAATTGTTTTCCTCAAAAGTTTCATTTACGAAATCAGAACCGACTAAAATGATACCATCGACTTTTTTGGATAACAGAAGATTCAGACATTTCTGCTTATTTTCTAAAGCATAACCGGTACAGCACAAAAGAGAATCGTAATGGTTGTCACGAAGTTTCTGTTCAATATAATAGACAGCTTTTGCAAGATAAAGATCGGAAGAATCCGGACAGAGTATTCCAATAGTGTTCATAGTATTCAAACCAAGTCCACGGGCAAAGGCATTTGGCGTATAGTCATATTTTTCCATAACTGCCAATACTTTCTGACGGGTTTTTTCGCTGACACTGCTACTGCCGTTCAGTACTCTGGAAACGGTAGCAATGGAAACACCGGCTTTTTCTGAAATGTCATAAATGGTCATGGTTACCCTCCTTCTTTCAAATGTCTATGTAAGCGGTTACATTTTTGCTTTTATTATATAGCAACAGAATAGTAAATTCAAGAATACTGTCAAAAAACTCTGGAAAATGCGGAGTTTCCATAAAGTCACACTTTGTTTACAAAATATTAAGGGAATATATATGTGTGCTTAACTTGAATAAACAAACAAATTCTGTTACAATATAGTTTGGTTTTTTAGAACAAAACACGATTAGTACAGTATTGTAAGAAAGTTTTACAATACCCGTGGAAAGGGAAAAAATGAGCGTAATAGAAAAGATTTTTGGAACTCACAGTGAACGGGAATTAAAGAGAATTGAGCCGATTGTAAAGAAAATTGAGGATTTACGTCCGACCATGCAGGCACTCACTGATGAGGAATTAAAAAATAAAACAAAGGAATATAAGAAAAGACTGGAAAACGGTGAAACTTTGGATGATTTGCTTCCGGAAGCTTATGCAACGGTAAGAGAAGCGGCGAAAAGAGCTTTAAATATGGAGCATTACAGAGTGCAGTTAATCGGTGGTATCATTTTGCATCAGGGTCGTATTGCAGAAATGAGAACCGGTGAAGGTAAGACTCTTGTTTCTACACTTCCGGCATATTTAAACGCGTTAGAAGGAAAAGGTGTACATATTGTCACCGTCAATGACTATCTGGCAAAGCGTGATGCTGAGTGGATGGGACAGGTACATGAATTTTTAGGATTAAAAGTCGGTGTTGTATTAAATAGTATGAAAGCAGAGGAAAGAAGAGAGGCTTATAATTGTGACATCACTTATGTTACAAATAATGAGCTGGGCTTTGACTATTTGAGAGACAACATGGTTATTTACAAAGAACAGCTGGTACTGCGTGATTTGCATTATGCTGTTATCGATGAGGTAGACTCTGTTTTAATTGATGAAGCAAGAACACCGCTGATTATTTCAGGGCAGAGCGGTAAGTCCACAAAGCTTTATGAGGCATGTGACATTCTGGCAAGACAGCTTACCCGTGGTGAAGACATGCAGGAGCTTTCCAAGATGGATGCCATCATGGGAGTAGAGCGTGAAGAAACCGGAGACTTTATTGTCAATGAGAAAGATAAAGTGGTAAACCTGACGGCACAGGGTGTTACAAAGGTAGAGCGTTTCTTCCAGATTGAAAACCTTGCAGACCCGGAAAATCTGGAAATCCAGCACAACATTACACTGGCACTTCGTGCCCACAATTTAATGTTCCGTGATCAGGATTATGTAGTAAAAGACGATCAGGTACTTATCGTAGATGAGTTTACCGGACGTATTATGCCGGGACGCCGTTATTCTGACGGTCTGCATCAGGCAATTGAAGCAAAGGAACATGTAAAAGTAAAGAGAGAAAGTAAGACTCTTGCAACAATTACTTTCCAGAACTTCTTTAATAAATTTGAAAAAAAATCAGGTATGACAGGTACTGCTTTGACAGAGGAAAAAGAGTTCCGTAACATTTATGGAATGGATGTTATTGAGATTCCGACAAACAGACCGGTAGCCAGAATTGATTTACAGGATGCGGTTTATAAAACAAAAAGAGGAAAACTGCGTGCCATTGTAGATGCTGTAGAGGCAGCACATGCAAAGGGACAGCCGGTACTTGTAGGTACAATTACCATTGAGTCTTCCGAAGAAATCAGTGCAATGCTTAAGAAGAGAGGAATTCAGCACAAAGTATTGAATGCTAAATTCCATGAGCAGGAAGCAGAAATTGTTGCTGATGCAGGTGTTCATGGTGCGGTAACGATTGCTACTAACATGGCAGGACGTGGTACGGATATTAAGCTGGATGATGAGTCGAAGGCAGCAGGCGGCTTGAAGATTATCGGTACAGAAAGACATGAGTCCAGACGTATTGACAACCAGTTGCGTGGACGTGCAGGTCGTCAGGGAGACCCGGGTGAATCCAAATTTTATATTTCATTGGAAGATGATTTAATGCGTTTATTCGGTAATGATCGTATGATTGCCATGTTTAATGCAATGGGTATTTCCGAGGATCAGGAAATTGAGCACAAAACACTTTCCAATGCCATTGAGACAGCACAGAAGAAGATTGAAAACAATAACTACGGTATTCGTAAAAATCTGTTAGAGTACGATCAGGTTATGAATGATCAGAGAGAGATTATTTACGAAGAAAGACGTCGTGTACTGGATGGTGAAAGTATGCGCGATGTAATTTATAAATGGATTACAGATATTGCAGAAAATGCGGTAGATATTTGCATCGGTGACGATGAAGAGTTTGAAGATTGGGATTTCACAGAGTTAAATCAGCTGTTGCTTCCAACGATTCCATTGAAACCAATTAATACAGCCCGCGTTGCCAAACCGAAAAAGGACAGTTTGAAACAGCAGTTAAAAGAAGAAGCAGTAAAACTTTATGAAAGTAAGGAAGCAGAGTTTCCGGAACCGGAATCTATCCGTGAGTTAGAACGTGTTATTTTATTAAAGATTATTGACCGTAAATGGATGGATCATATTGATGATATGGATCAGTTACGTCAGGGTGTAGGACTTCAGGCATACGGACAGAGAGATCCGCTTGTAGAGTACAAGATGAGCGGCTTTGATATGTTTGATGAAATGGGACAGAATATTAAAGAAGAAACGGTTCGTCTGTTATTCCATGTAAGAGTAGAACAGAAGGTAGAAAGAGAGCAGGTTGCAAAAGTAACAGGAACAAACAAAGATGATTCCGTACAGAAGGGACCTGTAAAGAGAGACACAGCAAAAGTTTATCCGAACGATCCGTGTCCTTGCGGAAGCGGTAAAAAGTATAAACAGTGCTGCGGAAGAATTTAATAGAAGTGTTCAGAAATGTATATGCGGCAGAAGCAAAAAGCTGCCGCATATTTGTATAATAATGTAGAAAGTGTGGTGAACGTTAAGTGGTAGAATTAGACCAGATGAAAACAGAATTACAGACTTATGAAACTCCATTAGCGGAAGTGAGGGATTCACTTTGACTTAGCAGGTAAGTCAAAGCGTATAGAAGAGTTGGAAATGGAAATGGAATCTCCCGGATTCTGGGATGATGCCGACAAAGCCAACGGTAAAATGAAGGAACTAAAGAACCTGAAAGATACGGTAGATACTGTGAATGCATTGTTGACACAGTATGAAGATATTGAGACTTTAATTGAAATGGGATACGAAGAGGAGCCGGAAGGAGCAGCAGCCCTTGTGGAAGACATTCGAAACGAACTCGACTCTTTTATTGAGACACTGGAAGACATTCGTATTGGTACATTACTTTCCGAAGAATATGATAAATGCAATGCGATTTTGAAACTGAATGCAGGAGCCGGTGGAACGGAGAGTTGTGACTGGGCATCCATGCTTTATCGTATGTATACAAGATGGGCAGAGCGGAAGGGCTTTAGTGTTGAAGTGCTGGATTATCTGGATGGTGATGAAGCAGGAATTAAATCTGTTACCTTTCAGGTAAACGGAATCAATGCTTATGGTTATCTGAAATCCGAGAAAGGAGTGCACCGTCTTGTGCGTATTTCCCCGTTTAATGCACAGGGAAAACGTCAGACATCCTTTGTTTCACTGGATGTAATGCCGGACATTGAAGAAGATGTGGATGTGGAAATTGATCCGGGGGATTTAAGAATTGATACCTACCGAAGCAGTGGTGCCGGAGGTCAGCATATTAATAAGACATCTTCTGCGATTCGTATTACTCACCTTCCTACCGGAATAGTAGTGCAGTGTCAGAATGAGCGTTCCCAGTTCCAGAATAAAGATAAAGCAATGCAGATGTTGAAGGCAAAGCTGTATATGCTAAAGAAAGAAGCGAATGCGGAGAAACTTTCCGACATCCGTGGTGAAGTAACCGAAATCGGCTGGGGTAACCAGATTCGTTCTTACGTTATGCAGCCGTACACTATGGTAAAAGACCATCGTACCAATGCAGAATCGGGAAATGTGGATGCGGTATTGGATGGAGCATTGGATAGCTTTATCAATGCATATTTGAAATATATTAATTTAGAGAAAAAAGAATAATAAAAAAAGAGAACCTGATGTAATGATGATGTGCATCAGGTTCTTTTTGCGTTGAAAAAATTTTTATGTGAAATAATACTACGGCTGTCTGTTTTTTATCAAATCTAAGTAAAAATTCGTCATGGTTGCATTTGCATATGGTGCAATCCAAAACATTCCGATTCCGCAGGAAAGGAATGCAAGCAGATAAAGAGGCAGAAAACTGACCATAATATAGAATAATCTTGCTTTGTGTCCCTTCATGATTTTCATACTTACGGATAAAATCTGCTTTACAGAATATTCCGGAAAATCCAGTAACAGATAATATACCTGTGAAAACGCAAGCGTAAAATAAATTGCAATAAAAGCACCGACAATTAAAAGGATGCAGGTAGGAAGAACCAGAATAATATCCTGTGTGTAACCCGTTATCAGTAAAAGTACATAAGCCGGCAGTACGCTTAATGTAGAAATACCGGATACAACAAGCTGTAATAAAAGTGCTTTATCCGGGTGTTGTTTAAATCCATAAAAAACATCCGATGCTTTACAATTACGACCGCAACTGATATTCAGATAAATATATGCCTGCCCTGCTGCAAAAATACCACTGAAAAGACTGATTAAAAAGGTAATCAGATAGTCAAGTATTACACCAAAGAGGGTAGTTGTATCTACAAAAAAAACAGGTAACCAGGAAAGTATTAACATCAAAAGCTGCGTTAAGACAAAAGCACCGATAACTGTGGAATATTTCCCTAAAAGCTGTCCCTTTGCAAGAGATTTTAACTGGGAAGATGATTTATAATGATTCATAAATGTCCTCTTTCTTTATATATTTTAATAAAAAAATTCTTCTCCGGTAAGTTCTTCATACATATCAGAAAAAGATTCACCGTAAATTTGTTCGTACAGGTAGTCAAACTGTTGAAAATTTTCTTTGCTGGAAAAAACAGTATAAAGAGAACCGACGACAATGAAAATATTTAAAACAATTGCGACAGTAGAGCAGATAATACCTGTTCTGGCTTTGTCGGCCAGTTTGTTTCCATGTCCTTTGGAGAGTAATGCCAGAATAATACTGATACTTCCAAGAACAAACGGAAAGTATACCGGTATCATAAAAGCAGATACAATCGCTGATATTCCGAGAATCATAGCTGCGCTGATTAACCCATCGGCAGGAGATTTCTGCGGAGGAACATACTGTGGCTGGTTCGGAAATGGTGAACCGTACGGATTATGATTTTGATTATTTGTATTATTGAAATCCATTTGTACTCCTATCTGCCTGAATACAGGCATAAAAAATCTATCATGATTCTATCACTTTTAAAAAGATAATACAAATCTTTCTTGAAATGATTAACCAATATCA
>JAFSBX010000110.1 GCA_017437065.1 Lachnospiraceae bacterium | reverse complement strand
TGAGAAATATTTTGATTCATTGGTTAGTCTGGCGGCAGATATGGATATACTGAATCAAATAGAATTTTGTGGATACCAAACGGATGTGGAGCCGTATTATGCGATGGCAGACCTGCATTTGGTAACATCGGAATATGAAGGCTTTCCATTAGTATTGTTGGAAAGTAAGATTTCGAAAATACCCTGTGTGATGTATGACTTGCCTTATCTTGCCTATAACAAAGATAAGAGAGGCTGCTTTACCGTTGGTATGGGAGATATCAATGCTGCGGCAGAAAAAATCATTAGGATTGCACAGGATAAAGCGCAGTTGGTGGAATACGGAGAGGAAGCGTATAAAAGCACAGAGTGGATAAGACAGTATGATTATCAGGCTAGGTGGAAAGAAATCATTGAGAGTATGGAAAACCCGACAAGCAATGTGTCAATTGAGCCGGCAGAAGATATTATGTGGAATACGCTGCTTGAGTATTATCGAATAGGAATAGAAACACTGAATAATGAGAAAAGTGGATTAATTGAAGTAAAAAAGAAGTATGAGGATGCGAAAAAAGAAATAGAAAAACTGAACAGTGAGAAAAGTGGATTAATTGAAGTAAAAAAGAAATATGAAGATGCGAAAAAAGAAATAGAAAAACTGAACAGTGAGAAAAGTGGATTAATTGATATAAAAAGGAAATATGAGGATGCTACGAGAGAGTTTGACCGTGTAAATAATGCATATTCCTACAAGCTGGGGTTAGCATTAACATATGTGCCGAGAAAAATTATTACAAAGATATGGAAACGGAAGAGATGAGAGAAGAAAGAAAGCTTGCAATAGAAGTAAGAGATGTTTGTATTAATTATAGGATTCTGAATAATGTTTCCGTGCGAAAAACTTTTTTTAAGAAAAAAGTGAGTGAGGAAGTGTTTGAAGCGGTTAAGCATGTGTCATTTGAAATAGAAGAAGGCGGAATTCTTGGCATTATCGGGCAGAATGGCAGTGGAAAGTCAACACTTCTTCGTGCTATCGCCGGGGTATTTACGCCAAATGCTGGAGAAATCAATTTACATAATCATACAGTTTCTTTACTTGCGTTAGGTGTAGGATTTAAAGTTGATTTATCCGGACGGGATAATATTATTTTATCGGGAATGCTTCTGGGATTTTCAGAAAAAGAGATTCTTGAAAAGATGGATGAAATTATTGAGTTTGCAGAAATTGGTGATTTTATTGACAGACCGGTACGGACATATTCCAGTGGAATGCATTCTAAATTGGCATTCTCAATTACTGCCATGTTAGAGACGGATATTATGTTGGTGGATGAAGTACTTAGTGTTGGTGACGAGCGATTTAGAAAGAAAAGTTTTGAAAAGATGAAGGAACTGATTAACGACAAAAAGAGAACTGTGATTATTGTGTCACATAATATATCCACGCTAAAGGCATTATGTGATGATGTATTATGGATTCACGCAGGCCAAATGAAGGAAATGGGAGAACCGGAAACTGTTTTACAACATTATATGGATTTTATGAAATTGTAGAGCGGTTGTGGACGGATGGAAACGAGCGTTATGAGTAAATGGTTATCATTAATTATACCTGTATATAATGTTTCAAAGTATCTGGAAGAGTGTTTAGAAAGTGTTGTGAAAAATGTTTCGAGTTGTGAAGGCAAAGTAGAAGCAATCATTATTGATGATGGTTCAACGGACGGATCGGGAGTGATAGCGGATAAATATGCTTTGAAATATGATTATTTTCGGGTGATTCATAAAAATAACGAGGGAACTGCGGAAGCAAGAAATACCGGAATTCAAGAAGCGGTAGGGGAATGGCTGTATTTTGTTGATTCGGATGATTGGTTGGCAGAGAATAGCCTTGCTAATATTTATAGGCGGTGCAGGGAAAATAGAGATGCTGAAATTATAATATTTGATGCCATGAAGAATTATGCTAACCGGGAAGTAGTATGGGAGCATTTTTCAACGGATAAGGTATGGCACAATTATTCGGAGATTAATTCTCTGCAAAGAAAGGCAATGTATTGTATTGGAACTCCGATGGCGGCACCTTGGGATAAAGTATATCGAAAAGAAATATTAGACAAGAATCATATTTGCTTTCAGAAGGAATTGCAAGTATTGGATGACATGGTATTTAATGTGGAAGCGTTTGGAATTGCACGCAAAGTTGTTTATTGTAAAGACATAATTTATCATTATAGATATGTTATCAACTCCATAACAAATAGTTATAAACCTAATCGAGTAGAACAGGATGTCAGGGTTTTTGAGTATCTTCAAAATTATATGTCAGATGCATTTATAAAAGATACCGGAAAAAAATGTGAAAGGAAACTGTTTCTGGAAACATATTATTGTCGTGTAATTAAATCCTTCACTATTTGTTGCAGATTATGTTTCTTTAATCAGAAAAATGAAAAAAATGTGAGGATAAAAATTAAGGATTTAAAGGCAGTGCTGAGACAAAGTCCATATAGAGAAGCATTTGCACATGTAAAGCTTCGGAATTTAGAGTGGAAACTAAAAATTATAGTAATTCTGGGAAGAGCAAATATAGGACTTGGGATTTATCTGATGCACTGTTTAAATATGATTCAATATAACTGGGGAAAAAGAAGAGGAAAGAGTGTATAAATGCAAGGCAGGGATAGTTTTCTCAAGGAGAAAAAGGTATTATTTATTACCACTAAAAATTTAGATTATATTAGGAATGTGCAGGAAATTAAGAAAGTGAAAGAACGGGCAAAGGAATATGTTGTAATCGGTTCGTACAATAAGTATTATTTTTTTCGCCTGTTGGTCGTTTTTGTCCGTATACTCCTGACACGTACAAAAGATTTTGATACTGTTTTTATTGGATTTGCTCCACAGTTGATTGTGCCTTTTTGGGGATGGAAGTGGAAAAAGAGTAATGTCATAATAGATTTTTTTATTTCGTTGTATGATACATTGTGTTATGACCGAAAAAGGGTATCGGCAGAAAGTACGGTAGGAAGGCTGCTATATTATTTAGATAAAAAAACACTGATGGCCGCGGATTACGTTTTTTGTGACACGAATGCACATGGGAAATATTTTATAGAACAATTTCAGGTTCCGGAAAAAAAAGTTCATACATGGTATCTTGAGGCAAATGATTCATTGTACTATCCAATGAATGTGAAAAAACCAAAGAGTATAAGAAATAAGTTTGTGGTGTTATATTGTGGAGGTGTATTTCCTTTGCAAGGTGTGGATGTGGTTTTACGTGTTATGAATATTTTGAAGGATGAGACGAAGCTTCATTTCTTTTTTATTGGTCCGATAAAGGATAAGAATTTGAAAAAAATAATGCCGATATCGGAAAATATTACATATATAAAATGGCTGTCACAAGATAAATTGGCAAAATATATTGGAATGGCGGATTTATGTCTGGCCGGGCATTTTAACAGTTCAATTGAAAAAGCAACCAGAACCATTCCGGGCAAGGCATATATATACCAAAAAATGGGTAAAAAGATGATTTTGGGAGAGAATAAAGCAAACAGAGAATTGTTTGAAGAAAGCGACCAAGTTATGTTTGTGCAGATGGGGGATGAGAAAGCATTGGCTGATAAAATTGCTGATACGCTGGAAAAAATGGAGACATTTCATAATGAAGTGAATGTCTAAAAAAGAAGCATTGATATAAGTTTTCTGTTAAGATTTTTTTCAAACTCAGAAATTTAATTGACAATTAAAAACTACTATGGTAAAACTATTATCATCAAAGAGGGAGTAGTTGCATGTTACAACATGTCCTAGTTTTCGTCAGTACGTCTAAAATTAGACCGGAGGCTAGGTAACGAGCGTTAAACAAGACTTTTTGTGTACATACTATTTGTACACAAAAGGTCTTTTTTGTTTTGTGTATCCGGCGAAGTCGGATTGTGCTTGTGATGAAATGCTTGTGAAAAGGGAGTCCACAGGCATACTCCCTTATTTATATCTTTAAGAGAGGATGGTTTTTATGAAAGAAATTTACCAATTAGAGAAAGACGAATTATTCCAAACCTATGGTAAAGAAACGGGACTTAGTAGTGAACAGGCGAAACGGTTATTACTGGAAAAAGGTGAAAATGTATTAGAGGAGCATGGCAAAAAAAGTGTTTTTGCTGTTTTCTTGGGACAGTTTGCAGATTTGCTTGTTATCATCTTAATTGCGGCAGCAGTTATTTCCATGTTGTCCGGTAATGTGGAAAGTACCATTGTAATTTTTGCAGTAATCATATTAAATGCAATTTTGGGAACCGTACAATATGTCAAAGCAGAGAAATCCTTGGATTCTTTAAAAGAGCTGTCATCACCAAAGGCAAAGGTTTTGAGGGATGGTAATAAAAGAGAAGTATTGTCCAAGGAGATTGTGCCGGGGGATGTTCTTTTATTGGAAGCAGGAGATATGATTGTTGCGGATGGTAGAATTATTGCAAATTATTCCTTGCAGGTAAATGAGAGTTCTTTGACAGGTGAGTCAACAAATGTAGATAAAAAAGATGAAGTCATTGAAAATGAAGTTGCCTTAGGTGACAGAAGCAATATGGTCTTTTCAGGAAGTCTTGTAACCTATGGTAGAGCAAATGTCCTGGTAACAGCTACAGGAATGGGTACAGAGATGGGAAAAATTGCCACTCTTATGAATGCTACCCAGAACAAGAAAACACCGTTACAGGTAAGTTTGGATGATTTCAGTAAAAAGCTTGCCATTGTAATTATGATTATCAGTGTAATTGTATTCGGATTAAGAATTTGGCAAAAAGAGCCGGTATTGGATTCCCTAATGTTTGCCGTTGCACTGGCAGTAGCTGCAATTCCGGAAGCACTTAGTTCCATCGTTACGATTGTTCAGGCAATGGGAACAAGAAAAATGGCAGCCGATAATGCAATTATCAAAGACTTAAAAGCAGTAGAAAGTCTTGGTTGTGTATCTGTTATCTGTTCAGATAAAACCGGAACATTAACACAAAATAAAATGACAGTAAAAGAAGTATATATAGACGGAGAATGCAGACTTCCGGAAGAGCTTGATTTAACTTCGCAGTTACACAGATACTTATTATATATTGCAATTTTGAATAATGATTCTTCCATAAATGAAGGCAAAGACATTGGTGACCCGACAGAAACCTGTCTGTTATCCATGGCAAGAAAAGCCGGATTAACGCTGGCAGGTATATCCGAAGAAGATATTCGTGAGATGATGCCCAGAATGCAGGAAATACCGTTTGATTCTGACCGAAAGCTCATGAGTACAAAATATAGAGTACATGGTATGCCGACCGTCTTTACCAAAGGTGCAGTGGATGTGTTGCTTGACAGAATTGACAGTATTGCAACCGGTGACGGGGTAAGAGCTATCACAGCAGAAGATAAGGAAAAGATTGTAAAGCAAAATCAGGTATTTTCTGAGAATGGGTTAAGAGTTTTGGCATTTGCATACAGAGAGTCAAGCGAAAAGGAAAGTTTATCTGTTGATAACGAATACGGATATACATTTATCGGGCTTGTTTCCATGATTGACCCGCCAAGAGAAGAGTCCATTGGTGCGGTAGCGGATGCAATCAGTGCAGGCGTTAAACCGGTGATGATTACCGGAGACCATAAAGTAACTGCCACTGCAATTGCAAAACAGATAGGTATATACAGAGACGGAGATATGTCTGTAACCGGTCAGGAACTGGACAAAATGACAGAAGAAGAACTGGATAAAAACTTAGAAAAAATTTCCGTATATGCCAGAGTTTCACCGGAAAACAAAATTCGAATCGTGGATGCATGGCAGAAAAAAGGAAATATTGTGTCTATGACAGGTGATGGTGTAAATGATGCACCGGCTTTGAAAAAGGCAGATATCGGTGTTGCAATGGGAATTACGGGTACAGAAGTTTCCAAGGATGCATCTGCAATGATTTTGGCGGATGATAACTTTGCAACGATTATGAAAGCTGTATTGAACGGTAGAAATGTATACAGAAACATTTTAAATGCAATACAGTTCCTGTTATCAGGTAACCTGGCTGCAATTATCGTAGTTTTATTCTGTTCCATTATGGCATTGGACACGCCGTTTGAACCGGTACATTTGTTGTTTATTAACCTTTTGACAGACTCCTTACCGGCACTGGCAATTGGTATGGAGCCTTCCGATAAAATGCTTTTGAAAAACAAACCAAGAGATCCGAAAACAGGAATCTTTACAAAAGAGTTTTCCTTAAGATTACTGGCGTATGGATTATTGATTGCGGTTGTTACTTTGGTAGCTTTTTATATGGGATTAGAGGTAGATTCGAAGACAGCAAGTACCATGGCATTTTCTACATTGACCCTTGCACGTCTCTTCCATGGATTTAACTGTAGAAGTGAAGTGTCTATTTTCAAAATAGGTCTTGGAAGTAATAAGTGGAGTCTGGCAGCATTTGCTACAGGTGTGTTGTTGCTTGCATTTGTGTTATTTGTGCCGTTTATGCATGGATTGTTTATTATTTCGGATTTAGTGTTAAGTCAGGTGTTATGGATTGTGGGATTGGCTGTGATACCTACGATACTTATTCAGGGATTTAAGGGAATAAGGGACATGAAAAAGCAGTAAGACAAAAAGTAATGAATGATTAGAATAAAGCCTTCAAGTCAGTAAATGATTTGGGGGCTTTCCTTTTCACTTCAATTTATGTTTAATCTTGCTAATCTAAGGATAAACTAATTAAAAAGAGGAAGGGAGATGTTTCACATGAGCAAAATACAATGGAAAAAACTGTTTTTATGTTACGGCATAGTCATGCTTATGATGTCAGGATTATATGGCTGTGCAGCTAAAGGTGATACCAATGTGGAAGATGCAAATATAAGAAAAAACAATACGGCAGGTGATTCCGGTGAATATATCATTGGTGATGTAAATGCGGCTGAAAAATTGGAACTGGATCATGAATATGGAAATGTTACATTGAGCATCAGTGAAGATGAAAATATTCATATCAAAACAAATGCCGATATTACAGATTTTTCCAAGGATGAGTTAAATGAAATAAGAAGGAATATTGAAGTAAAGAGTCAGATTATGGGTAATAAATGTACTTTGAAAGTAATTCATAAAAGTGAAGGTATAGAGTTGTGGGACTGGCTGGAAAGAGAACGAAAGGAAAGAAATGTATCTGTGGATTTAGAAATATTCATTCCTTCCAACTTCAGTTCTTTCGATGTTTCAACAGATATGGGAACTATTCAGATATCCGATTTGGATGGAAACATGGATGTTGATACGGACAATGGGGACATAAATCTGACTTTAATCGAAAGTATTAGTCGTAAAGCTGTAATTGATTTAGAAACAAGTAACGGAAATATAGAAATTAATTTGAAGAATAATGCTATAGAATATAGTCAGGAGGAAGCAGACTATATAAAGGCAAAAGTGAATGGAATATGCAGTCTGGAAGCTGAGGTAGATAATGGAAGTGTAGTTGTGGTACAATAGATTTCGTACGAGGAGGCATAGAAATGTGTACAGCGGCAACTTATAAAACAAAAGATTGCTATTTCGGACGAAATCTGGATTATGAATTTTCTTATAAAGAAACAGTGACAATAACGCCAAGAAATTACCCTTTTCATTTTCGGAAAAAGGAATGTATGGAAACGCACTACGCTATGATTGGAATGGCATATGTGAAAGATGATTATCCGCTTTATTATGATGCAACCAATGAAAAAGGCTTGAGTATGGCAGGACTTCTGTTTGCAGGAAATGCTGACTATAAGCAGGAAACTGAGGACAAAGATAACATAAGCCCGTTTGAGTTTATACCGTGGATTTTAGGGAAATGTGCAAATATCAGTGATGTGAAAAAGCTGTTGGAACGGATAAATCTTGTGAATATCCATTTTAGTAATGAGCTTCCGTTGTCACAGTTACACTGGCTGATTTCTGACAGAGAGAGCTCTATTACGGTAGAGTCGGTGAGGGAAGGATTTAAAGTTTATGATAATCCGGTAGGAGTACTGACAAACAATCCGTCCTTTGAAATGCAGATGTTTCACTTGAATAATTATATGGGACTATCGACGGAAAATCTCACCAATCACTTTGCAAAGGAGTTGCATTTGGAAGCCTATAGCCGTGGAATGGTAGCTATGGGACTTCCGGGAGACTTATCTTCCGCGTCACGTTTTGTAAAGGCAGCATTTACGAAAATGAATTCCTGTTCCGGTGATACAGAGTCAGAAAGCGTAAGTCAGTTTTTTCACATTCTTGGGGCGGTAGAGCAACAGCGCGGATGTGTGCATATTGTAGAAGGAGCCGGACAGGGAGAAGTATTGTATGAAATCACCATTTACAGTTCCTGTTGCAATGTAGATAAAGGAATCTATTATTATAAGACGTATGAAAACAGTCAGATTACCGGTGTGGACATGCATAAGGAGAATCTGGAGGGTGAGAATCTGGTGTCGTATCCGTTGATAAAAGGGCAGCAAATCAGAATGCAAAATTAAAATAATATATACAAAGTCTATAGGTACAAAAGGAGAGATTATGAAAGTATATTTGATAAGACATGGAGAAACAGACTATAATAAGCAGCGAAAATTACAGGGACAGTGCGATATAGAACTTAATGAATATGGTAGAGAGCTTGCAAGAGTTACTGCGGAGGCACTAAAAGAGGTGCCATTTGATGTAGCATATACATCCCCTTTAAAGAGAGCAAAGGAAACGGCACAGATTATTATCGGAGATAGAACAGTACCCGTTATAGAGGAAGCAAGAATTCAGGAAATCAGTTTCGGTGAATACGAAGGACTTTGCTGTCAGGGAGAGAATTTCAATATCCCTGACAAGTCTTTTCGAAACTTTTTTGATGCACCGGAAAAATATAATATACCTCCCAAGGGAGAGAGTTTTGAAAGAATAATAGAAAGGACAGGTCAATTCTGGAGGGAACTTGTCAGTATGGAAGATTACGAAGACAAGACGATTCTGATATCGACACATGGCTGTGCCTTAAAAGCGATACTGGCAAATATAAATCCGGTTCAGATTGAGCAATTCTGGGGAACAGGGGTGCATAAAAACTGCGCGGTAACAACCGTGGAAGTCACAAAACAGGGAGCAAAAGTAATTGAAGAGGGGAAAATATTATATTATGGAAAATAAAGATACTAAAGAATATAAATATGATGCTTTTATCAGTTATCGTCATGCTAAGCTTGATCAGTTTGTGGCGGAAAATTTACATAAGCTGTTAGAGATGTTTAAAGTACCTTATATAGCGGCAGACAGCGTCAAAAAACAAAAAAAGAATAAAATAAACAGGGTGTTTCGTGATAGAGATGAACTGCCTTTGTCCAGCAATCTTTCGGAAAATATTCAGAATGCTTTGGAAACATCGGAGTTTCTGATTGTAATATGTTCACCCAGAACACCGGAATCATTATGGGTACAAAAGGAAATTTCCACATTTATTTCTTTGCATGGAAGGGAAAAAGTGCTTGCAGTTTTAATTGAAGGAGAACCGGAGCAGTCTTTTCCGCGGGAACTTTGTTTCGAACAGGTCGAAAAAATATTGGAAGATGGTACAACGTGTACGGTGGAACAGGTAGTAGAACCGCTTGCAGCAGACGTGAGAGGCAAAAATAAAAAAGAAGTATATAAAAACTTAAAGAAAGAACTGCTTCGTTTAGCAGCACCTCTTCTTGGATGCAGCTATGATGATTTGAAACAGCGTCACAGAGAGCGAAGAATAAAACGTATGATGATGGCGTCAGTTGCAGTTGCCACTATATTTTTGGTGTTCGGAAGTATCAGTATGGCAATGGCACTGCAAATAAAAAAACAGTCAGTTATGATACAGGAACAATCAGAAGAAATTGAGAAACAGTATCAGGAAGTGTTGAAAAGACAGGCACAAACGCTGGCGGATACAGCTACACAGCTTTTAGAAGAAGGCAATCGTGTTGCTGCCGTGCAAGTAGCAAAAGAAGCATTGACGGAAATGCCGTACACAGAACAGGCACAGTATGCTTTAACAGAGGCACTCAGGGTGTATGAAAATGGCGATGTAATCATGCCGGTCTGCCTGTTGAAAATGGGAACGGATATAGACTTTTTTCATGTATCACCCAAAGGCGAAAAGGTTCTTACGGTAGATATTACAGGGCAGATGACAGTATGGGAGGCTGCAAAGGGAAAAAAATTATACAGTCTTGCTTCAGAGTCAAAATACGGAACTGTTTTGGAGTCAGAATATGCTTTTTTCGATGAAACGCATATCATTTTTCAAAAGGAAGAGAGTATTGTAATCTATGATATAGAATTAAAGGAAGAAGTACTTTCTTTCCCATATGAAAGTCATTATGTAACTGACTTAAATGAGAGTGCAGGGATTGCAGCGGTAGCCGATGACTGTAATGTTTATGTAATTGATACAGAAAACTATACAGTGAAAACAAAATATACACTGGAAGAATGGTATCTTATAGATGAGATTATGTTTAATGAGTCGGGGACGCTTCTTGCATGTAATGGCGATGTAAATGCAGATTTAAGTAAAATCATTGTTCTGGATACGTCTCAAAATAAGTATGTCAGTGAGATGGTATTTGATGAAAAAGAGATAAATGATATATTGTTTATTGGTGATGAACATCTGGCAGTTTCAAAAAGCGATACTTTTAGTATGGAAGGTGTAAGGAATGCAACGGTTGAATTATGGAATGCAGATAATGGAGTAATGCAATGGGTGACAGCATTTGGAGAAGAATTGCCGGATGAATTATTACTGCTGGGAAATCAAAAGGAATTAGCATGTCAGTCCTATTATGGAATTACAACTTTGTCTGTAGAAGACGGACAAGAAAGTATAAAAACAGACTTTGACAATGAAATTACAGGTTGTATTCCACTGGGAGAACGTAACATGCTCTTGATGTTAAGAAGTGGAAAAACGGTATTTCTTTTTGGTGATACCGGTGAAGCATATGATTATAGTATTAATTTTCAAACCAATAGTGAAAATATGTGCAAATTCCGGAGAGGAGCAAACTTTTATGCGACATTACCATATGGATCTAATACAGTAGCAATATATCAGAGTACAATAGGTGCACAAGCACAATCGGTTGCAGAATATGTGGATACAATCTGGACAATTTATTATGACCGGACAGGCGAGACATATCTTGTTCTTCTTTACGGCAATTCTGAGCAGGGAATGGCATACTTGATAGATGCAAAAACTCATGAAAAGTTGGCAGGATTTGAAATGGATACTATGATAAATGCAGCATTTTTTATTGGGGAAAACGATGAACAGATAGGTATACTTACATCAGATGCATTATTCTTTTATGACAGGAGCGGAAATTGTTTACGGCAGATGGATTTAGATGCTTACGGAGTCGCAATTGCCAGTGTAAGTGAAGATGGAAAAAGATTTGTTTTACGAATGGACGGAGTTTTAAAATGTTTCGAAACAGCTACATTAGAAATGACGTCGGAACTTCCGTTAGAGGATTTGTCGACAATTTTTGCAATGGGAGAATATCAGAAGTTTTGCATAATGATTTCGGAAGAAAAGGAAGAACTGCAGGTATTTGATTTTCATGCAGCAGAACTGGTAAACAGTATTCCAATCAATAGTTCTTTTATTTCAAACATTTTTACGGATGAAGAAGAGCAGCTGATATTTGTTACTTATAGGGATAATACGGTAGAAGTGTATGACAGGGAAAAACTGGAGCTTCAGCATACTTTTACCGGATTAAACGAGGAAATGGTATTGGTTGAAAATCTGAAAGGTAATGATACGTTTATTATGTACGGCATTACAGAAGCCTATCTATGTAAGAAGAATAATTTTGAAATCATAGCAAGAATTCCGGGATATATGGATGTGGCACCGGATGCGGAGAGTCTGCTTGCCAGCAGAAATAAGGTACTTGTGCAAATACCGGTTTATGGAGTGGAGCAGCTTTTGCAGGAGGCAGAAAGACAGTTAGATGGAAGAATTCTTTCAGAAGAGGAGCGGGAAAGGTATCATTTAGGAACGATACCAGAAGAGATATCTTCCGAAGATATTTCTTCCGAAGATATCTCTTCCGAAGAAAATTAAAAAATGATAAAATTAAAGATGCATTTGCATAATTGAACAAATTATAGAGAACATAGATTGTAGGAGAAAATAAAAAAGCTTCCCTTAAAAAGGGAGGCTTTTTTCGTGTTCGAATGTGCTGGAAGTTGGGGAGAGGGTAGGAGTATGGAGAAGAGAAAACAGTTGATTGTAAATACAATATTTTTCTTGATTATTGTTGGAAGTGCATATATAGCAGCAGTCTATTTGCTTCCTATATTTATGCCCTTTTTGGTTGCGTTTCTTTTGGCAACAGTAATACATGCAGTTGTTAGTCGTATTCCTTCAAAATCGGAAAGAGGCAGAAAAAGGATTTCTATTATGTTGACGGCTGTTTTTTTTATTTTAGCAGTAGTGGTATTGTGTTTTTTGGGAATTGGACTTTTGCGGTTGGCGGAAAAAGCAATTATTAATTTGCCGCGGCTTTATGAAGAAGAGTTTGTGCCTTGGGTGTATTCCATTGCGGACAGGCTGGAAAAAAGATATGGAGGAAACGGGATTGTGGGTTTTCAAAATATCGGTAACAGTTTTATGGAATTTATACAAAAGCTGGAGGAAAGTTTATCGGAGTTTTCAGTGGATAAAATAACAAATGTATCAAAATATGCGAGAATAATTCCGGGGCTAGTCATTAAAGTAGTTATTACGGTTGTTGCCACTTTTTTTCTGGCTTCGGACTATGAAAAAATTACAGGATTTGTATTAAAAATATTATCGGAGAGAGGAAAAAATTTTGTTGTAAAGTTAAAAAAGTATTCTTCAGAAGTGCTGGCAGCATATGTAAGATCCTATTCTGTTTTAATGGTGATAACCTTTGTTGAGCTTTGTATCGGGTTGGGAATTTTAAGAATTCCGTATTTTATTATGATTTCGTTTGGAATTGCTATTTTTGATATTTTACCGGTACTTGGTACAGGAGGAATATTGATACCCTGGGCAGCGGCAGCAGTAATCCTTGGAAATTACAAGCTTGCGGTGGGGCTTATTGTTCTGGATTTTGTTATTATGATTATCAGAAATGCATTAGAACCGAGAATTGTGGGAAAGCAGATAGGGGTGCATCCGCTGGCAACACTGATAGCTTTATTTGTCGGATTGAGATTTTGTGGAATTATTGGAATGGTTGGATTTCCGGTGTGCTTGTCCATTTTAATACAATTAAATAAAGAGGGAATTTTGAAAAAGGATTCATCTGTCGAAAGGTACTGATTTAGGTTGTGTTCGTTATGCTGCCACAGAGCGACGCTTTTTTGCAACTTACTTTGCAGTTTTTACAGCTTACTTCCTATGCCATTGAAAAGTTTGAAGAAGTAAAGCATAATGCAATCACAAGGAAAAAGTAGTAGAACAAATAAAAAGAGCGGGACGGAAATGTCTTTGGAAGGAGAAGAATATGGCTGAAATTATAAAAGTAAGCGGATTAAAAAAATATTTTCATGATGTGAAAGCCGTAGATGATATTAGTTTTTCCATAGAAAAGGGAGAGCTGTTTGGATTTTTGGGAGTAAACGGTGCAGGAAAGAGCACAACGATTAATATGTTGTGTACATTGTCAAAGCCAACCGCAGGAGAAGCGTGGATTCATGGTTTGAAGCTTGGTGAAAACAATGAGGAAATAAAAAAACATATCGGTATTGTTTACCAGAATAATTGTCTGGATAAACGTCTTACCGTAAAAGAAAATCTGATGATTCGGGGAAGTATGTATGAGAATAATAAAAAGGTGATTTTAAAGAATCTGAATTATGTATGTGAGATTCTGGAGCTATCCGATATTTTAAAGCGTCCGTACGGAAAGTTGTCAGGAGGACAGAAAAGACGCTGTGAAATCGGACGGGCACTTATGCATACGCCGGATATCCTGTTTTTGGATGAGCCTACAACAGGTTTGGACCCGGCAACAAGAAAAAGTGTGTGGAAGACAGTACATAATCTTCAAAAAGAATTAAAAATGACCGTATTTCTGACAACACATTATATGGAAGAAGCAGCGAAAGCAGACCATATTGCAATTATGGATAAAGGGCATCTGATACAGTACGGAACACCATTTGCATTAAAGGAACAGTTTGCAAAGGATAAACTCCGGTTCATACCAAAAGAAGAGAAAAAGGAGCAGATAGTACAGAGGCTGAAAGCTATGAATCAGACTTTCAAGGTAAAAGAAAGCGGAATATTTGTATCGATTTCAAGTACAATGGAAGCAATGCCAATGCTGGAAGCTTTCAAGGAGCAAATCGAAGGCTTTGAAGTCGTACAGGGAACGATGGATGATGTATTTTTGAATGCTTGTGGAGGAGAAAAAGAGAATGAGTAAATATTTAAATTTAACAAAAAGAAACTGCCTTGTTTTTTTGAGGGACAGATCCTCGGTATTTTTTGCGTTGTTATCTATGTTGATTGTGCTGTTATTGCAGGCGGTATTTCTTGGAGATATGAATGTGGAAAGTGTGTTAAATCTGATAGAACAGTATGGTGGCGAAATGCGTGATGTGGCAGCAGATGAAGTGAATGCGAGACAGCTTGTACAGTATTGGACGTTGGCGGGGATTTTGGTAGTAAATGCAGTAACGGTGACATTGAGTGTTATCGGGACGATGATAGAGGATGCCGGCGAAAACAGAATTGCGGATTTTTATTGTGCACCGGTCAGTAAAATCGTGATTGCATTATCTTATGTGACAACTGCGGCAATCATAGGAACACTTTTTTGTATGCTGACGTTAGTAGCAGCACTGGTATACATATGTGCTATGGGAGGAACGATGCTTTCACTTGCTGCAATTGGAAAAATTTTGTTGTTTACATTGCTGAATGTTTGTATTTTTTCTGTTATTATGTATATGGTAGCTTTGTTTGTAAAGAGCAGCAGTGCGTGGGGCGGTCTGGGAACGATTGTTGGTACACTGGTTGGTTTTGTTGGTGCCATTTATCTTCCGATGGGTACATTGCCAAAGACGGTTGCTGAGGTACTGAAGTATATTCCGGTTTTGCATGGTACTTCTTTAATGAGGAAGGTTTGCTGTGAAGAGGCAATCCATATGACGTTTACAGGAATGCCGGAAGAATTTATTACGGAATATAAGGAAATAATGGGAATTACGATAAGTATGCAGGGAAAAGATGTGAGTGACGGTATGCAGATTTTATTTTTGGCATGTTGTGGGGCAGTTGCACTGTTAGTCAGTGTATTGGTTGCAGGCAAAAAGAATTTGAGCGACAGATAAGTAGCAGTATTTTGTAAATAAGAAAAAAGATGCATTCGGAAAAAGTGAGGGCGAGTGATTGAAGCTTACAATTGAAGAAATCGAAAGAGACAAAGAAGAAGAGATTATTGTCCGATGTCATGAAATTGATGAAGATATGATGCGGATGTTACAAAAGCTAAAAAAAGCACGAAATGGAATTGTGGGTATGCAGGGAGACGAAATTCACCGGTTGAGTCTGGATGAAATTTACTATTTTGAAGTGGTAGATAATAAGTCCTTTTTTTACTGCGAAGAAGCGGTATATGAAAGTAAATGGAAACTGTATGAATTTGCAGAGGTTAGTCGGGGAGGCAGTTTTTTCAGAGCGTCTAAATCGGTCATTCTGAATGTGGATAAAATAGATTTTGTAAAGCCTGCGTTTTCCGGGCGATTTGAGGCGATTCTTTTTAATGGTGAAAAGGTAATCGTTTCGAGGCAGTATGTTGGAGAATTAAAAGAATTAATGGGAATCAGGTGAGGATGTTATGGATTTAAAAGATTTTGTGAAATTTTTGATAAGACAGTATTTTGTTATTTATACCGGTTCTATGATTGCGACTTTTTGCTTTTGTATGGCTTTTTACCCGGAAGATAGTTTACCTGTTTCCTATCCGGCATGGATGTTGTTATTCAGCTTATGCGGAACGTTGCCGGGAGCGGTGTTTTATTCGAAAAATGAGCTGACGAAAAAGCAGTGGTATATCAGGAGAGTGATTCATGTTGTGCTTTTAGAGGCAGTATTGTTGGTAGCGGGAAACATATTAGGAATGTATGAAGGACTCTCCGGAGGATTCTGGTTTGCAATTACGGTGTTGGCAGTGTATGTGTTTGTAAATTTTATAACATTCTGGATGGATCAGAAAACAGCCGAAGAACTAAACAAAAAATTAAAGGAGCGGAGAGAGCGGTTTAAGTAAATTATATGGTTCATATATTGTCAAATGCTGTCGTAACGGAATTGCTTTTAAGAACAGATTATGATAATATAATATTATCTAACGTTAATATAATACAGTGAAGTGTACGAATGACAACAAAGAGAAAATGCAGAAACGGGGGAGCGTATGATGAAATATGATGTAGAGAAATATCAGGAATGGCTGGATTGGTTTATTATGGATAATAAGCTGGATATTCATGAAACGCTTTATGAAGGAGAAATAAACGAAGAGACAGTTACAGTAACTTTAGAACAGTTTTTGCAGAAATCATTAGAAATGATAGGGTGGCAGGAAGATATTAAACGTTTTGCCATGAGAGCCCAGTATGTGGGTGAGGATGTTTTGGAAAAATGGAGAGAAATGTGTGAACAGAAGGTTCAAAAAGGATTTTTCTAGATTGTTTTTAGACTATGGTAGTAATATCATAGTCTTTTTTGGTAGAGACTATGATAGGAAAAGAAAGGAAAAGTGTTTTTATGGAAAATAATAAATATAAAATTATAACAGATGGTTCCTGTGATTTACCGAAGGAACTGCTGATAGAAAAAGGGGTTACAGTTGTTCCGTTTTATGTTTCTTTTGATGGAGAGCATTATTTGAAAGAGGTAGAAGAAATAGGCGTTCGGGATTTTTATGAAAAAATGGTAGCGGACCCGAATACTTTTCCCAAATCTTCGTTACCCTCCGTGCAGGATTATACAGATGTTTTTCTGCCTTTGGCAGCAGAAAATACGGCAATTATATGTATATGTATTACAACAAAATTCAGTGGTTCCATGCAGTCGGCATTGAATGCAAAAGAGATAGTTCTGGAAACATATCCGAATGCTCAGATTACGGTAATTGATGCAACTGTGAATACGGTACTTCAGGGGTTGCTTGTGTTAGAAGCCGCCTCCATGCAGGAGAAGAATATACCATATGAGCAGGTGGTTGCTAAAATAGAAGAAATGAAAAGTACAGGACGTATTTTCTTTACCGTAGGAAATATGGAATATTTAAAACATGGTGGCAGAATTGGAAAACTGGCAGGTCTTGCCGGTTCCGTACTTGGAATTAAACCGCTTATTACTCTGAAAGAAGGAGAAATTTTCCCATCAGGTATTACCAGAAGCCGCAAAAAGTCTATGGAAAAAATATTAGAGCTTTTGGATGATTATTTGAAGGAGTTTCAAGTGGATATGGCAGAATACAGTATTACTGTCGGATTTGGATATGATTATGAAGAAGCGGTGGAATTTCGGAAAAAACTGATGCAGTTTTTGGAACAACGTAACCAGATTGTAGATGAAATTCCAATTTATCAAATTGGTGCTACGATTGGTGTCCATACAGGACCATATCCTTTAGGTATCGGAATTATCAAGCGACATGGGTTATAAAAAGTACTTTAAAGAATAAAGGGGAATGATGGAGGAGTGAATATGGATAAGGCTAATGAATTGAAATTTACGTATTCAAGTATTTTATTCAATAAAAAAGGAGAAAAGGTTGTAAGGGTGTGTTTTGAAAAGCAGGAGGCAGGAGTCAGAAAGTTTGCCGAAGGAGTGATACCGGAAGGAAAAATTGATTCAAGTTTTGGATTTTCGGGTGAGGAAATTACACAGCTGGAAGAATATTTGAAAGAAAACTCGGCAGATATTATGTTAGAAGCAAGAAAGATTACCGGAATTACACATTGGCTGAAGTAGGATGATAGGATAGAAAATAAAGAACCGCTTATGGAGTGTTAAAAAAACAAACGTAAGCGGTTCTTTTATTATAGAAGTTACATTACATGGTTAATGGTGTTTTAAAGCGTATTTTACGATAAATCTTCCATACGATAACAGCAGGAAGACTGATGACTAAGTACGCAGTAGAAATTAAGCCGGCAGCAATACCGATGATTGCAACAATCATAATGAGAATATCCATGTTGCAAGTTCCTCCTTTAAGTATAAATATGTCGTAACTGTTTACCTTCGTAGTTACAATATGTCAACAATTTGTATTTTATCAGCGAAACAGGGAGAAAAAAAGGTTTTTGCGTAACCCTTAACGGATTCTTAGCATCCATATTTTTTTAACCAGTAATTTACCTGTAAGAGGTAGGCAAGGAGTTGCGGAGCTGCCATTAACTGTCCGTAAAATGGTGTTCCGTAATCGGAAGGTGTTTTTAAAAAGGAGCGAACTTTTTCTTTATCTACATAAGCAGTCAGAGGAGAGGAGGTATCTTCTAATACTTCAAGTAACATTTTTCCAAGTATTTTTTCATATTCAGGATTGTAGGTTTTCGGATAAGGACTTTTTTTGCGGTAAAGTACAGAGTCGGGCAGGTAGCCGGTGGAAGCGTAACGAAGAAGTCCTTTAACCAGTCCGTTTGGACATTTCATATCCCATGGCACATTCCAGACATATTCCACAATGCGGTGGTCAGCGAAAGGAACTCTTGCTTCCAGTCCGCAGGACATACTGGTACGGTCCATGCGGTCAAGCAAAGTAACCATAAACCATTTTAAATTCAGATACGCAATTTCACGGCGACGTTTTTCTTCATAAGATTCGCCGTTAAGCAAAGGAGTTTCGGCTATGGTAGCTTCATAGGCGTTCATGGCATATTCCTCCAGTGGAAGTTCAAAAAGCACATCATCCTTTAGGAGTAATTTGCGTGGAGTCATATTCATTGTCCAGGGGAAGCACCGGGCTTCAAAGCATTCCTTTTTGTGAAACCACGGATAACCGCCGAAAATTTCATCCGCACATTCTCCTGTCAAAGCGACTTTATGTTGTTTCACAACCTGCTTACAAAAGTATAAAAGAGAGGATTCCACATCTGCCATACAGGGCAAATCTCTTGCATCAACGGTACGGTAGAGATTTGCAATTAAATCGTCATTGTCACATTCCAGAAAGGTATGTTTTGTGTCGCAGTATTCCACCATTTTTTCTACAAAAGGACGGTCTTCGGAGGGCTGAAAGGAATTGGATTTAAAATAAACAGAGTTATCTTTATAATCAAAGGAATAGGTAGAAAGCGGTATACCTTTTTTCTTTAATTCCCAGGCACTGATAGAGGTCACCAGACTGCTGTCGATACCGCCGGATAAGAAGGTGCAGACAGGGACATCGGACAGCAGTTGTTTTTTGACGGCATCCTGTATAAGAAATGCTGTTTTTTCAATAGTTTCTTCAAAAGTATCTTCGTGAGGAGCACTATGAAGCTTCCAATAGGTATGCTCTTTGATTCCGGCTTCCGATATAGAGAGGAAAGTGCCGGCAAGGACTTCTTTTGTGTTTTTGAAAACACCTTTTCCATAGGTTTTGGCAGGGCCTAAGGCGAAAATTTCACACATACTGTTTTTGTCAATCACAGGGGTGTTGCCGGGATAAGCAAACAGACCTTTTAACTCTGACGCAAACAAAAAAGTATCTTCATACATCATAAAAAACAGTGGTTTTACGCCTAATCGGTCGCGGAATAAGAAAAGGGTATTTTTTTGCTCATCATAAATGACAAAGGCAAAGATACCATTTAATTTTTCCACAAAGGATGGTCCCTCTGTCATATAGCCGGCAAGGAGGATTTCTGTATCGCTGGTAGTGGAAAAGGACACACCTTTTTTCTGTAATTCTTCTTTTAGTTCCTGCATGTTGTAAATTTCACCATTGTGAACAATGGCACAGGTATTTCCACTTTCCATACGAATCATAGGCTGACTGCCGGTTTGCAAGTCAATGATGGAAAGTCTGGCGTGGGCAAGCCCGCAGTGTGAGGAAAGGAAAGTTCCGTTCTCATCATTTCCACGATGTTTTATACTTTCACGCATGGTATTTAATATAGAAGAAAAATAATCTTTTTCTTTCAAATAATCTCTTTTTGTATGAAAAAATCCAGCGATTCCACACATAAAAATTTTTGCCTTTCTTGAACTTCCTAGAACGGACTTTGGATTACCGGTTGAAGCTGTTTGCCATGCAGTGCCTGTTCTAACGTTGGAACGAGCAGAGAGGTATGGGCAATCATGGAGTTTGGCTTCTTGATTGGGTCATCCTGTCCGAAAGGAACAAAATAAATATTTTTTACATTTAATACAAGACCGATGTTCTTTAAATTCATGCCTAAGGCATCGTTTGTGGAGAGAGAAAGAACGAGAGGACGATCATTTCTCAGGTGGGCTTTGGCAGCCATCAGCACCGGGCTGTCTGTAATGCCATGGGAAAGTTTGGCAAGTGTATTTCCGGTACAGGGAAGAATGACCAGAATATCAAGAAGTGCCTTCGGACCAATCGGCTCGGCATCTTCTATAGTAAGAATCGGATCGTTTCCGGTAATATCCTTTGCACGTTCTAAAAAGTTTCGGGCTTCTCCAAAGCGGCTGTCTATGGATTGGGAAGTGTTTGAAAAAATAGTCTGTATATAGGCACCTTTATCTGCAAGTTTTTCAAGTTCAGGAAAAACGCTGTTGTAAGTACAGAAAGAGCCGGTAAAGGCAATTCCAATTTTTACATTTTCAAGAGACATAAAGCAGCCTTTCATTAAGATTTTGTAACTGTTCAAAGCATTGTTTGCTGTTGCAGTGAACCGTTTTATTATAGATGTATGCAGGAGGCTTACATCAGGTGTCTGTAAATACAATCTGCCATAAATTCAGCAGAAGCTTTGGGAGAGTATCTGCCGGGAAGCCCCGGAAGGGTGATTGCTTTTAGTGAAAGAGATTTTGCCGCATCCATATTTACGCCACCGGGAGCAGATGCAATGTCGCAGATAAGGCATTCCGGATGGACAAAATTTAACAGTTCGGATGTAAGAACTGTTGCAGGAACAGTATTAACAATAAAGAAAAATCCGGGAAGATATCCGGGAAGATCTTTAAAGTCAATTGCCTCATAGCCAAGTGACACAGCTTCTGCTCGTTGAGAGGCACCTCTGGCACAGATACAGACGTTCATTTGCAGATGATGGAGACGTGTTGCAAGTGCTTTGGCACAGACACCGAAACCTAAAATAAGTACGGAATTGCCATGCAGATTGAAATAGGAATTTTTTATCATTTCCGCAATAGTGCCTTCGGCTGTGGCAATGGCGTTAAAAATGGTAAGTTCTTTGTCCTCCATGTAATCGAAAACAGTAATATTGTTTGTATGGCAGGAGGAGCAAAATGTCTCGGACAGGCAGCCGCCAAAAAAGAATTGCCCGGTTGTCAGGGACAATTCGTCAAAGGAATATTTTGATGGGATACCGTCAAGTACTATCGGTGCAGCATGGCACAAATCGGACAGTGGCATATCGTAAGCAACCTGTCTGCCTTTGGCAAGTAAAACGTCAATGAGATGTGTCTGCCTTTCATCCCCCGGTAAAACAGAAAAATGATGGGTAAAGCTCATGGAATCTCCCAAAAGTTTTTCTAATATGGTATGCAAATGCAGGCATATGTGTGAATAATAAAAAATATTTTTCGGATGTAAAGAGTAGGAACTAAAAAAAGTTTTGGTAAAAATAGACAAAAATCAAAACTTAAATTTTACGAAAAAATACGAAAACTTATCTAGACTATGTGGAGAACCAATTATATAATAATCGTGTAAATTTACAAAATGAATAAGGGAGAGGAAAAATGCGAAAAAGAATTACAGTAGGGCTTATGGGAATACTTATTGTTTTCATGGCTGTATGTTCCAGTCTGGTGCCGGTTACGGTTTCGTATGCGGCAGGCACAACATTGATTATTCACTATGGCGGACGTGCAGACGGGAATTATGACGGTTGGAATCTCTGGCTATGGGAAGATGGCAGAGATGGACAACAGGTGTCTTTTACCGGAGAAGATTCTTTTGGAAAGGTAGCTGTTTATCAAAGCAATGCGGCACCGTCCAAAATCGGATTTATTGTCCGACTGAATGAATGGGAGGAGAAAGATGTGTCCGATGATCGTTTTGTAACGATGGAAAAAGAAGTGATGGAAATCTGGGTAACGAGTGGTGAAGCAGAGTTTGCTACAGAAGCTCCGGAAGGTGCGGAAAGCTATGATTATGCGGCAATGGAAGAAGAACGTTTAAATCTTTACAAAGAAGAAGACGCGTTGAAGTTGAATGTTCATTATTACAATTATGCGGAAACATATGATGCAGAAACCGTGGAAGCGTATGCATGGACAGGAGATGAGGTCGGAGGCTCTTATCCTTATGTAGAGACCGATGATTTCGGAGCAGTATTTCAGATAGGACTTATGCCGGAAGAAGGAGTAACTACAGCAGGAGTGAGGATTTTTCAAAATGGAGAAGCGGATGCGATTATGGACAGAACCGTGGATTTGACAAAGGCAGTAGACAAAAAGCTGGATGTTTATATGGTAGAAGGAAATCCAGCCATTTGGTATGATGCAGCGCAGGTGAATTTGAATCCGGTAGTTGCAGATGCTTATTTTGGGGAAACAACAAGTAAACAGATTATATTTACATTGTCCAGTCCGATTGATACTGCGGATACGACGGAAGGAAGCAAATTTACGGTAACGGATCAGGATGGAACAACTTATCCGATTGTAAAGGTATGGTCAGAAAATCCGAAGGTGGAAAAAACAGCTTATTTGATTATGAAAGAGCCTTTGGATTTATCGAAAACCTATACGATTGAAAGAGAAGGCTATGAGGGCTGTGAAGTTTCCATGAGAAAGGTAATCGGCTCTACCTATTTTGATGAAGCTTTTGCGTATGACGGAGATGATTTGGGTGCAGTTTATACGAAGGAAAGTACAAAGTTCCGTGTATGGGCACCGACAGCTACGGAAGTTTCATTAAACCTTTATGAAAAAGGGGATGGAGATAATTTAATCGAAACCATTCCAATGCAGGCAGATGTGAAGGGAACCTGGACTTATGAAAAGACAGGGGATTTAAATGGGGTTTATTATACATATTCGGTAAAAATAGGTGATGTCGTAAATGAAACCGTGGACTTATATGCAAGAAGTGCAGGCGTGAACGGAAACAGGGGTATGATTTTGGATTTGGATGCAACAGATCCGGAAGGATTTGAAGAAGATGTCAGACCGGAATTTGTAAATGCTACAGATGCGGTAATTTACGAATTGCATGTCAGAGATCTGTCTTCCGATGCTTCTTCAGGCATTCAGAATACAGGTAAGTTTTTGGGATTGACAGAAACAGGAACAACAAACAGTGCGGGACTTCCAACAGGTCTTGACCATATGAAGGATTTGGGAATTACCCATGTACAGATTTTGCCGAGCTTTGATTATGCATCCGTAGATGAGAGTAAGACAGAATCCACGCAGTTTAACTGGGGGTATGATCCGAAGAACTATAATGTGCCGGAAGGTTCTTACAGTACAGATCCTGAGAGCGGTGAAGTACGTGTAAAAGAAATGAAAGAAATGGTGCAGACTCTTCATGAAAATGATATTCGCGTTATCATGGACGTCGTTTACAACCATACTTACAGCACAGAGGAATCCTGGTTCCAGAAAACGGTACCGGATTATTATTATCGTAAAAACGGCGATAACTATTCGAATGCTTCCGGCTGCGGAAATGAAACGGCTTCGGAACGTGCGATGATGCGTAAATATATGATAGAGTCTGTAGTTTATTGGGCAGAAGAATATCACATTGATGGTTTCCGTTTTGACTTAATGGGGATTCATGATACGGAAACGATGATGGCAATTCGTGCAGCTTTGGATGAAGTAGATCCTTCCATTATGATTTATGGAGAGGGCTGGACCAGTGGTGCGGCAGCTATGGAATCCTCTTTACAGGCAACGAAGAACCATACATATCAGATGGACAGAGTGGGCGCATTCAGTGATGACATCAGAGATTCCATTAAAGGAAATGTATTTGACTCTTTAGATCCGGGCTTTGTAAGCGGCAAAGAAGGCTTGGAAGAAAGCATTAAGTTCAGTGTAGTGGGGGCTACGGAGCACGGACAAGTGAACTTGGATGCACATGAAAAGAGTGAGAATTTCTGGTCAGGACAGCCGGGACAGAGCATTAACTATGTTTCCTGTCATGACAATCTGGCACTTTGGGATAAGCTTGCAATTTCCAATGCAGATGACAGCGAAGAAGACCGGATAAAAATGAATAAGCTGGCAAGTGCCATTGTATTTACATCTCAGGGTGTACCATTCTTCCAGGCAGGGGAAGAAATGCTTCGTTCCAAACCATCAGAGACTTCGGAAACCGGATTTGATGAAAACAGTTATTGTTCACCGGATTCCACAAACAGTATCAAGTGGGATAACAAGGGTAATGTGCTGGATGTGTATGAGTATTATAAAGGTCTTATTGCATTCCGAAAAGCACACGGGGCACTTCGCATGACAACTGCGGAAGATATTCAGAAGAATCTGACCTTTATGGATGGAATGGATGCCAATGTGGTAGCGTATACAATTGAAAACAGTCCGAATGGGGAACCGGCAGAAGACTTGTTTGTTGTATATAACGGAAATACTGCTGCAACAGAAGTGGCTTTACCGGAAGGTATCTGGGAGATTTATGTCAATGGTGAGAAGGCAGGATGTGAAGTACTTGGTACAGCAGAAGGTAAAGTAACCGTGGAAGGTATTTCAGCAATGGTGTTGGCGAAAGGTACGTCCGATAATGCAGGGGCAGAGGATGTAGCGGAAGAAGATGTGGAGGAAGCGGTAGAGGCTTCAGGTGAAACTGTGGAAGGTAAAAATAGTGGGATATTGAGTACGGTGTTACTCTGTGCGGGAGCTGTGATTTTGGCTGTTGCAGGAGTAGTGGCAGTTAAGAAGAAAAAGAAAACGAAAAAGTAAAAACACAGGAATTGTTTATGAAGTAAGTGTGTTAAATAAAAAGATGTGTGTTTGGAAAAAGAGTGTCTTGACGTAGGCGGGTTTTGAGGAATGGAGCTTATGTAAGACGCTTTTTTTCTATTTTTTCCGAGGTTAGGAATGCTTTGGAATTATGTTTTGGAGGAATTTTAGGGTTGTTATTTTTGTAAGATTGTGCTAAGATTTAAAAAACATGTCGAATATCTATATATCAGTGAAATGAAATTAGTCTTTTTTTCTAAGTTTAAATCATATATTTGCATCCCAATGAAAAACCACCGATTTGTCCGGTGGCAGTGATTATTTATCATGAAATTGCAGAAGTTTGTAAGCATCAATATCTAAAACGGTAGCGATATTAAATAATAAGTCTAAAGAGATGATGCGGACAATGTTAGGTGCTTCAATAGCGCCCAAATGTTGGCGACTGATGTTCAATTTCTCTGCAAGCTGTTCCTGTGTCAGCTTTGCATGTTTTCTGTAGTAAGCGATGTTATAACCAAGTTCTATATATTTTTCTGAATTGTCAAAAATAATTTCTGTATTTTCCATTTATATCAGCCTCCTTTTTATATTTTAATTAAAACAATAAAAAGTTAAATTATTTAGCAAATAACTATTGATATTAGATAAGTAACAAATTATAATCTTTAAAAGAAAATTGATTTATACCGGTTAACAAAACGTGAAATGGTGCTGATAAATAGGTTGTTGAAAAAAATTATAAATTATTCCATAATAAAGCTATTTAGTAGATATACATAAGAGGAATGGATTTATGATTAGGATTGCTATTTGTGATGATGAGAAGAGAGACAGGGAACAATTATTCAGATTAGTTACGGAATGTGAAAGTGTGAACACGGAAAAATTTTGTATAGAGTTGTTTGAATCAGGAGAACAATTGTTAGAGAGCCAATTTGAACCGGACATTTTATTTTTGGATATTATTATGGACAATCAAGATGGTATTCAGGTAGGAGCCACAATTAGGAGACAACGGACAGATGTGACGATTATCTATATAACAAATCTGGATGGGAAAATTGCGGAGGCAATGAATCGGATTCATTCATACGGATATTTAATAAAACCAGTCCAAAAAGAAGAATTGTTCACAATATTAAGTGAAGCCATTCAGGTATCAAAACGTAGTATAAAAATAAAATATGAATTTTTTGTGTCAGAGAATAATACTATAATTAAATTACCGGTTACAGATATTTATTATTTTGAATATTGCAATAGAAAAATAAAGATTGTTACAAAGGATAAAGAATATATTTGCATTAAGGAAAGAATCAGTGATATAGAGGATCGAATGCGTCCTTATGGATTCGCGATGTCACATCAAAGTTTTGTGGTAAATTTATATGAGGTAGAGGAAATTCGGGATAAAATGTTACTGCTAAAGAATGGGGAAATGGTATTCTTGGCACAAAAAAGGGCATCTACTATCAGGTGTCAAATAATGGAACTGGTTAAAAAATCGTTTGATGTTTAATGATAAATGATAGAGAGGACGTAAGATATTTACTTACAGAAGATGCAGTTATGAATGTTGTTGATAGTCAGTTGATTGATGTAGCAGGGAAACTTATATCCAGTATAGTTTCAATGTTTATAGTTTTTCGATATTTTGACCAGAGATATATAAGGACATACAATAATAAATGGATATATATGTTATTGATGGTGGGAGGTTGCTTATTAAATCTAGGTACTACGATTTTAGGTATTCCCATAGCTAATGTTGTTGTTTGGTTAGTTATGGTTTCTTTAATTGGAAAATTATTTTATTATGATGAGGATTTGGAGAAAGGGAAATATTATATTATTAATATAGTGTTTATTCTTGCAGTTTCCACATGTGAAGCAATTGGTGGAGTGTTGCTAATGATTGTTGCAAAGTTCTTGAACATACAACAATCAATGCCAATTATGTCTTTTATGAGTATGGTTGGTGGAGCAGTGAGTGTTGTAATTTTATTTTACTTAATTTTAAATCGTTTGTTTATTAGAAAAAAGGTACAGCACATTTTAATGAGTCAGTATGCGATTTATGTAATTATAACAACATATGTATTAGTTAACATTGGTGAAATATTATTTTTTATGCAACATGAATTGAATAATATGGATAGTATATTTTTGATATTGGATTCTGTATTTATTGTGTTTGTTAATTTGTATTTATTTTATTTATTAGATACATTTGCAGAGAATAGAGACCTGAAGTATAAAGTGGCATTGTATGAAAGGCAGGCACAGAGCAATTATGAATATTATGCAAAGCAGGAAGAGTGGTATAAACTTGCTTTGTCAGTGAACCATGATATTAGAAAACACATAAAAATAATTAGCGGACTAAATGAAAAAGGTGCGATATCAGAGATGACGGATTATGTAAGTAAATTTGATGACATGCTATCTCCGTTGTTGAAGAATAAGTTCTGTGAAAATGTAATACTTAATATTATTATCAATGATAAAATGGATTATTGTCAGAAGCATAATATTAAATTTGATGTTTCTATTTATGAAATTAATATTGAATTTTTGAAACCAATAGACATGACTACTATATTTGGTAATATATTAGACAATGCAATAGAGGCAAGTGAAAAAGCGGTAGAAAAACGTATTAGTTTGAAAATACGACCATTTAATGGATTTATTTATGCGCAGCTGATTAATACATTTGAAGGAAAAGTGGTGTTGAATGCTAAAGGTCATCCTATTTCAAATCGGGGAGAGCAGCATGGTATTGGATTGGAAAATGTTGAAAAGGCATTAAAGAAATATAATGGTAATATGAAAATTTCTACAAATGATAACGAGTTTATGATGGAATTAATATTTAATCGTGCATAAAAAGTAAGATGAAAAATTGAATATTAGTATATATATTCAGCCGGTATGAAAGAGGTAATTGACCTTTTTATACCGGCTGAATTGTCGATTAGGTCAAAATATTGTCGATTATGTAAATTGTATTGATTAATTTATAAAAATTGATATTATTATAAAAAAATTCAAGGAGGAATGCGTTGATGAATGGAGTAAAGAGCATTTTATTAAAAAAAATAGCTAAAACTGCATATGGTACAGCGAAGATAGAGGTGGATTCAGCTTGCTTTTGTTTTTTTTATCAGCCGGTAATGACTGAAAAGGTAAAATCCTTAAAGAAAAGAAAATAATAGGCAGTTGGAGAAAAAAGCTATGACAGATAGGTTATTATCACAAATGATAAAATTCAATATTATTGAAAAAGAGGATGAAGAGATATACCGTTTTGGGTTAGAAGGACTAATGCTGAAACTGGTTCATTATACAACGTATCTGTTCATAGCTATTTTTCTTGGCGAGGTGTTAGCATTTCTGTTCTTTTTTGTTTCATTTTTACTTTTAAGAAAGAATGCCGGTGGGTATCATGCTGAAACAAAAAAGTCTTGTTATATCAGTTCTTGTCTGACGATTTTGGGAATAGTTGTATTTATGAAATTTCTTAGAGATTGGAGTATTGCAGGGATTATTTTAGCTGTATTTACAATTATTGCGGATATCGTAATTTACAAACTTGCACCATTAGGAAATAAAAATCGGGAATTAGATGAAGAAGAGGTAATGTATTTTAAAAGAAGAACCAGAGTTTTTTTGATGGTAGAAAATATAGTTTTTATTGTGTTTGCAATAGCAGAAAAAGAAAATTATGTTGTTACAATATCTATTGCAATGGCAATTATATGTGAAGCGGTATTGTTGCTGTTAGAAAAGATACGAAAGGGAAATGATGAAACTGGAGTTAAGCAAGGAAGTGATTTGCCAAATAGTTAAAAAAGCACAGGTTTTGATAGCAGTTTTGACTGTTTTTTTATTTGTTACTATAGAATCAAAAGCACAGGAACAGGATAAAGTAAATGAGATAGTTGTTCTTCTGGATTGTAGTAAATCAATGGAAGATGTGGATGAACAATATTTAGTGTTTGATTTTGTTAAAGGATTGTCTGCTGCAATACCGAGAAATTATAAAATTGGAATAGTTGCCTATAATGATGACATATGTACAAGTTTACCGTTAGGCAGTGGTTATGCAATGATTGATGATGCACTGAAAAACATTGAATATAAGCATTATGGAAATGCAGGTGTCGGATTGAAAGAAGCAGTAGAGTTATTTAGTGATGAACAGACTGGTAAAAAAATAATTTGGATATCCGATGGGGAAATATTGATGGGTTCTGAGGAGAAAACGGAAGAATCTGTGAAAACATATTGTCAGTCGGTTGTGCTTGCCAGGGAAAGAGCTATTGAGGTTGATGTTATAGCATTGGGAGATTGTATTGAAGAAGGATATACGATTTATCCAACGGCAGAAGAGACGAATGGTCAACTGTATGAACTGACAGATTCAGACAGATTAAATGAGTACATAGGGAAATATCTTTTTGATGAGTGGAGAATCAATGAAAGCCATGTTGGAAAGGTAAATGGGACAAGCGGAGAATTGGAAGTTAAATTACCGGATTGCTATATGGAAACAGCTAAAATTGTTCTATTGGGAAAGCAACAGAATGAAAATCTGTCAGTCAATTGTGAAGCTGAGAAGATTAATGTGCTAAAAGGTAAAAAATTTACAGTGATTGAACTTACAAAGCCCGGCTCGCAAGAGGTAAAGATACAGACCTTATCGGAGACGGCAATGGATATTGATGCTTATTTATTGAGCGAATATGACTTTGAAATAACTACAGGACATACTTATATACCGGAAACGCAGACTGCCGAAATTTGGATGATGTTAACTAATCGGGCAGGTAATAACCTTTTAGCAGGACAGCTTAAAGATGGAGGAATCAAGGTATATTTAGATGATAAAGAACGAGTTTATGAAATAGTTGATGGGAAAGCCATTATTGAAGAAAAGTATCAGAGTGGTGGCATAGCCAAGCTTAAAATAAGCTTTGAAGGTGCAAACGGAAACTATTATGGAGCGGTAAGAGCAGAAGAAAAGATAGTAGTTCCGATAATAGAAGAGCCTGAACAGATAGACTGGTTTTTCTGGACGGTTATCATAGTTTTTGTTATTTCAATAACTCTGATATTTTATGTTGCAGCCAAAAGAAAAAGGACTGTAAATACCGGAAAAAGAGTTGTTGATGAAAGCAGGGCATTACCAAAAGAAAAGGGAATGCATAGAAATGACTTTTACGGAAAAATTCAGATGTTTGTTATTCGTAATAAAGAAAATATTGATTTCCCGCCGGAAAGCATTAATCTCTTTGCAAGATGTAACAGAGAAATGATTACTTTAGAATGGCTTTTGGATGCATGTAATCTGCCATTGGATGTAAAAGGGGCAGAACGAATTATCATTAAGCCGGGAGTTGATAAGAGCTTGATTATTAAGAATAACAGTAAAGCAACAGCTTTGAAAGGAAGAGAGTTCCTTATAAAAGGACAATCTTATCATTTATATTATCATGAGAAAGTAACTTTTATTTTTGATGAAGAGGACACGGAAATAGAAGTTCACTATAAAGATTTAAAACCAAATGAAAGATAGGGGAGGTAAAAAATGGGTATTATCAAACAGACGAACAGAACATTATTGTTTGAAGAAATTAATCCGGAAAAACCGGATTTGCTAACACTGGTAGGGGATGTAAGAGGTGTTGACAGTCTTAGTGATGAGAAAATTAAAGAAATGAATGAGGCACTTTTAGTAAGAAGTTTTGATGAATTCATAACAAAGTTTGAGCCGGTAGTATATTCTTTCTTTAATGCGAATAACCAAAAGATTATGTATACGTTGCAGAAACCGGAAACAATTCCGGAGGATATGCTTACACCGATTTACTTGAATAAGCAGAATGATTTTTTGAAAATGCTGATGTCATTAGTAGAAGCAAAACGTTCCCAAAGCATTATAAATGTGGATTTTCAATTTGACAAGCTGACAGATATGATATCACCGAAAAAAGTAATGGAGGATATTAAACAAAATCGTAAAGAACTTCAGTACACCTATAAAACATATGCAGAGTTAGAGGACGGAGATCCACAAAAACTGGATTTGGCAGATAAATTAAACGTAATGTTTGAGGAGGCAAGTGTTAACTATAATAACGTGTTGGCGATGCTTCCGCTTGCAATTGAGGATATAAAAACCAGATTGCTTTTGGGAGAAGCAGAGGAAAAGAAGGATAATATTCCTTTGGCACTTGGAGTTCTCAGTATGGATGAAAAAGGAGAGCTGAAAGTTTTAGAAGCACCGAAGGCAGAAACAGCAGAACTCATGGTAGTAGATGATAATGTAAATGCAGGTTTAATTGCTGCGTTAGAAGAAGATTATGAAGCATTAAATGAACAGAGCAGCGATTATGTAAGGGCATTAGTTACGAGGACGTATTGTCCGCTTGCGTCTACCATGGTCAGCAGTATTGATGTGAAGCAGGAAGTGAACAATTACAATTCTTACTTGGAGTTTTATAAAACAGCAAAAGATGATTTTATAAAAGTAGTAAAACCACTGATTGAAAAGATTTTGGGAGTATGGGCATTTTTTGAACAGTATCCGGCAAATCTGAAAGGCATGAAACCATCTATGTTTATTACGAATATATCCAATGATATGTTGGTGAAAAGTAATAATCTGCCTAAATTGATTACTTTTCTAAATACAGTCAATGCAAAAAATGACTTTGATAACACCATATGGTACGGAATCGTACCTTCTGTGTCATTAGACCAGAATGAAAATATAAAACTGACCAGACAACGTTTTAAAGGAAATGAAAATATTGAAAAGAGCGGTGTGAATAGTGTGGAGGCACTTGTAAGACTATTGGATGTGTTAAAAGATTATTCTGTACAATGCTTTTTTAGCTATGAAACAGGGGATAAGACAACTTTCAACTGTATGGCTACAGAAGGAATTGCAAAATATGAAGACCGTTGCAGTACATTGACAGGAAAATCATATAGTGAATTTGCAGTACCGTGTATTCCTAATTTTACGATTATTCCGAAAGAAAAGTCTGGAGTTATTTTGGATAAACGTATGCTTTTGAATGAAAATGACATGGCAGAGTTGTCTAAAGAAAAAGAAGATGTCATGAAGCTTTGGATTGATGGTGTCTATGTAGGTGCTGCGTATATAGCAGCAGGATTGGTGGCAGCATATCAATGTCCGGAATATTTGAAGGAAATGTTTAAGAAGAATGTCGACGAAGAACTTCCGGGAGTCAGATTTGATATAGAAGCAGGGGATCATCCGGTAAGGGTGCATACAGTTATGGCAAAAGAAATTACCGGATTTACGAATTCCATCAAAAGTGAAATTAACAGACGTAACTTTGGGTTTGTATTTTCTTCTGAAAACGCTATGTTGGAAAATGAAAATGTACATAACATTATGGTTTATAAGGCAAGAAATCTGATGAGTGACGGAAAGACATATGAACCAATTTATAAAACACAGGTTACTACTTACATTGAGAGAATTTTGAGACATGCAACCAGTGACTATAAACAGGAAAACATTATACAGTTCTTTTCTAACAATCCGACAAGCCAAAAGAGTAAATGGATGGAAAAGAAAGGGTGTGTTAATGCAATATTGGGAGCCGGAGATGGGGTAGAATACGAAATTGATGAGGTAAATGGATATTGTATTTTGAATATCACATTTAATGGAAATGTTAAGAATTTAGAGATTGAAATTAATCGTCTCAATTCACATAACAGAGCAATGTAAAAAAAGGAGGACATGAAATGGGATTCAGATTGAGTGTAACAGGAGGAGCAGAAGCAATTTCATTGGATGAGAAGAGCATTATTAATGTAGCCTTTGATTCCGAATCACCGGCAGATACGAATGCCAGAGCAACAGATTTTGGAGTTTCTATGAAAATTTGGGGAAAAATGCTTTATAAGCTTGGTGGAGATGGGAGCGACGGAACGATAGAACTTTCAAAGTGGTCAGTTGTTCCATCTGAAAAGGCAGACTGTTATCGTAGTGCAGTTGTAGAAGTGATTTCAGCAGAACAGGTAGTTCGTAAGTATGAGGTTCCAAATGCATTTGTTATGGAGTACTCAGAAGAAATGGATGATGAAACAGGTGTCGGAACTTTTTATCTGCATATTAAGCAGAAAAAAGATGAAAACGATAAGGTAAAAATCGAAGGCGGATATGCAATGTAAATTACGATAGGCAGAGAGGAGAAAAAATAATGGCATTTGTTGTAAAAGTAGAAGGTGCAGAAACATTTGAAATATCTAAGGAATGTGTAAAAAGCGTAAAGATGACCACCGATATTCCGTTGGATTCCAATGCGAGAACAAAGGATGTTGGAGCAACGATGACTATTAAGGGGAAAATATTGACAGCAGTTGGCGGAGATCCATTTGACAGTACGAGAAAAATGGCATTGTGGTCAGTAGTTCCGGCAGAAAAGGCAGACAGTTACAGAAAAGTAACAGCAGAATATGTAGCAGCAGGTATTATGGAAAGAAAATATTGCTTCCCGAATGCATTTGTTGTGGATTACAAGGAAGATTACGGTGACGAAGAAGGAACGGGAACATTTACATTAGTAATTAAACAAAAGAAGGATAAGATTAGCACAGTTACCGTAGAGGGCGGTTATGCTGTATAGGTAGCCAGCAGATTGAGAAGGAGAGCGTATGCAACAGTAGTTGGATACGCTCTTTCAGAAAAGGGATGAATGGGAAAGGATGTTGGAAATGGACTATTACAAAGTGCTGGGCGTAACAGAGCAGGCAGATGACGAACAGATAAAACAAGCGTATCGAAAACAGGCGAAGAAATATCATCCTGACTTAAATCCGGGAAATGAAGAAGCAGAAGAGAAGTTTAAAAATGTAGTTGAGGCATACGAAGTATTAGGAGATGCTGCAAAAAGAAAAGAATATGATGCAAAAAGGAAAACGACCGGTGGACGCAGTTATAATGCCAGTAATGTGGAAAAAAATGAAACTATTGTGAAGCCGGATATTAATATAGCTAATTTTACGAAGGATATGGAGAAGTATTTTGGATTTTCATTTAGTGGGACACAGAAGGAGAGACAGGGGAAAAACGGTAGTGGAAATAGGAAAAATCCTTTGGATGTGACGGAGATGTTTGAAGCGTTTATGAAGATAAAATAGGGATGACTTTATTTATGATGCAAAAATGATGCGAGAGTGTTTTAAGATGTAGGAGAGACAATGAAATATTTTCTAATAGAAACAGATGAGAAGAATTATATACCGTATTCTATTAATAAAAACAGAGCGGTTGACATTAGGTATGTAAATAGAGAGTATGCATATAAAATTCCTAATTGTTGTGTAGTTGATATGAAGACTCCGATAGATGTTTTTTTCCCGGGAATATTTACGGAACCTATACTTTTGGTAGAGGAAATGGTTGCAAATGTAATAGAGATGTATGCACCTGAAACAATATTTAAGACAATATATCTGTTAGAAGAGGAAAGCGAACTGCATAGAACTTATTTTATGCCAATTCTTGAAGAAGTGGATTGTTTGTCAGATAAGACGTTAAGGAGTCGAGGTGGGACAGAATTACTTCAAATTGTGTTAAAAGAGGAAGCGGTTAAGAAGAAACCTGTTTTTAGAGTTGCAGGATTTTTACATACATATCTGATAGGTCAAATGGATTTTATTGAGAGCATACTAAGAAGAGATGTACGGGGAATTAAATTAAAGGAATTAGAAGTGGAATAACGATAGGGGGAAGGAAAAAATGCCAAATATACGGTCAGTGCGGAAAGAAAAAGTAAAAGATATAGAACAAGAATTAGGATGGAAATGCAACAGGCATGAAGATAATGGAGCAGACTCGGACGAGCATATGCAGGAATGTATGGGGGAAATGCTGTTAAGTTATATCAATGAAGATAATAATTATGTAGTAGACGGTGCAACTATCAGCTGTGATCAAATGAGTGATGAGATGGTTACCATTCGCTATGATGAAGGGAAAATTGTAATAAAGGGAGAAGGTGGTAGTGTTGAAAAAGTAGTTATAGGGGCAAAGAAACAATTAGGAGAACATTTCTTTCAAGTACAGTCCGATAATGAAGATATTAGACGACTGTATGCTGTACACGCTACAGAGCAAACGGATAATGATACTATGTTTGCAACAGTTTTGGATCGTGCGTGTTTGCGGGATATAGAGGAAGGAAGGGTGGCAGAAAATGAAGAAGCAAGCATTATAAGTCTTGGAAATTGTAAGATTATTAGGGCATCTGACATAAGAGAAATAGAAGAAAGAAAAGAAAAAGCAAAAAAATACGGGACATGCTACTGTTTAATAAAACCGGACAAGGAATGGATAAATCCATATTGCATGGAGAGCGTTGTCGGGAATTGTGATACACAAGGAGGCATTTGGGATTTAGTGCTACCTGTAATAGGAAGTGTCAATAACATAATTCCACGACCGGTATGTGAAACAAATTCTCATCATTCAACTATGAAGTGGAGTACAGCAGAAGGAAAGAAAGAAGGAATAACTATGTTGTCTACACTTTTGTGTACAAGAGGGGGAATTATTACTATTGAGTGGTCGGGGCAAAAAATTAATAGTTTTTTGTTTTTGAGCGAGGATGAAGTAATATTTGTTACTACTATTTATGGTGAGGCAAACTTAAGTAGTGAAGTTACCTGGCAGGCTATAGCATGTTTAATAATGAATCGAATCGGGGTAAAGGAGTGGGCAGAATATGCTACTCCAATAGAAGTTATTAAATATTCAGGATTTGATGCTTATTCATACCCAAATCAACCATTTAAAGAAGCCAAAGTGTATTTTGAAAATCGAGATTATACTAATGAAAAAATAGAACGAATGATTGAATTAGTAATACCAATATATAGAGGTGAGGTTGACGATATAACAGGAGGTGCCGTTCTGTACTATAGTCCAAATGCACAGAAAGCTTTGCATGAGGAGCATCCACAAAAATATCCAGAAAAACCAACATGGGATTTTTCAAAAATAGAAGAAGTAGAAATTGAAGGAACAGAAAATGATGATTTTAAGTTTTACAGATATAAATAGATATGGATAAAATACCTTAGAAGAATTTGGGAGAAAGAAAAAATTCAATTATCATCTCAATGATTAGATTATGTGAGAAATTAAGTAAATATAGAAGGAATAAACTTATGAGCAATAAATATAAAAAAATAATTGGTATATGGGCAGTATCTTTTCTTAGTATTCTATGCTTATTTTTACTATTGAATGGTATATATACAGAGGCTAATCAATATACCAAAGATGAATATGAGATAGGTTTATTTATTAATGAAAATAATCAGTATATAAGTAAACAAGTAGAGTTAGGATATGAAGTAAAATTATACGATAAAAATAATAAAGAAATTTACTCTGTTGTTTATCCCAAAGAGCCCTGGATTAAAGAAGTAACAGAAAATATTTTGGAAATAGGAATAAGTACAGGTTCTCCGAGTAGGCATGTTTTCTACTTTAATAAAGAAACTTCAAAAATATCAGATGTTTATTTTAATTCAATACTTTTAGATAACAAATATGTTGCATATATGGGAAATAGTGAAGAACTAATTATAATGGATATATTTAATGAAGGAATTTTATGTAAGAAAGTTACAAGAGATTTTAGTAAAACAGCAAATCCCAGTTCTGCCATAATAAATATTGAGATAGAGGATGGAGAAAATATATTATTAGAGTATTTGTTGGGAGTAGATTATATGGAAGTATCAGAAACAATAAATCTAATAGATGATTAAAGAAACTGATACAATAAAACATTTTACAAAAAGGCATATGGAAAGTTTACCGGAAGATTTTATTTCTAGAGTAACGAGATTGAAGTGGGGAGTAAATCCAATTGAAGTGTAGAATGGGAATAGTGGAAGATTTGAAATGTATATCGGAGAATATGAGAACACGAGTACAAATAAAGTATGTGTATTGGCTGCAGTTGTAGGAGAGGAAACAGAATATTATGTCAGATATTTAATTGTTAAGTCTGAAAAAAGAAATTATTATTTATTGCCAATAGGATTTGGACGCAATGGAAGTTTGGAGGAGTGTGAAGCAGACGGACATTATATGAATTATGTATTGAGAGAACAAAACAATTAGGGAGAAGTAAGATAGAGATAGATATTCGGTAATAGTTACAGGAAGCTATTTTAGATCTATATGAAGAAGAGAATGCAAATAGAAAAGTTGAAAATATTTATCAAAAATTAAAAACACATTTTAGAATGGAAGATGAATTAATAAGAAACGCTGAAAAAAAGGAATAGAAGATTTTATAGAAATAAAAGAAAATCGAATGTTGAAAAAAATAAAAAATCGTTCCTTATATTTCGAACAGGAATTAATATGGGAGAACTTTTTTATTAATGGAAAAACACATATTCAGAGTATAAAAATATATAAAGAAGTAGGCGAAAGAGGATGCTCGGCGAGTAAAAGGATTGGGATATATATTTTGGATTATTTGACAGAGGAAGTAGAAATGCAAATAATACCAGAATGATATTTACATGGTAGTAGAATTTGTGATTGAAGAATTTACGGGTGAGAGAACAGAGGAAACATATAAGATAACTTTTTTTCAAGAAAGTGAGAAAGAAATGAAATTATTTAATAAAGTATTGGTTGAAAATATGTTGATAAAATTCCGAATTGTTGTGTAGTCAATACACAGCCGGGAGAAGGAGCTGAATATAGAGGAGCAGGGGCAATTCAATTAACCGGTAGAAGTGCATATGAAGCATTTAGTAAATATATGGATGATCCTAAAATTCTTTCTGATGGGGCTGTGTATGTAGGAAAAGAATATTTTGGGAAGTAGCAGGATACTATTGGAGTATTTATAAACCAAGTACAGCTAATGATGATACATATGATCTAAATAAAAAATGTGATGAAAATGCAAGTGTAGAAGAAATAACGAGAATAATAAATGGCGGTAGTAATGGGCTGCAAAAACGAAAAGATGCTTATGACTATTATGATAAAGTAATTAAGTGATGGTGGTTTTGTGGATGAAAAGAAGAGTAAAATGTGGAATTAAGTCAGTAATAACTATTGCGATAATTGGAATAGCGCTTTGTGTTAGAATGAAAAGTAGTAAGTCCAATGAAGAAATTAGCATTATAGGACAGGTCTATAGTAATGAGAAACAATATAATGAGATTCTAATTAATTATCCGCAGCTTCAGGGATTGGATGATAGTGTAAAAGAAAAGAAAATTAATGATTTGATAAAGAAAGATGTGTTGGGGATATTGGAAAAAGAAACATTATTTAAAGAGAACAATCTGGCAATGCATTTAGATTATGAAATAAAGTTTTTGAATGAAAATATTATTAGTATTTTTTACGAAGGTTGGAGTGGCGCAGTTCATAATGGAAATACGTTACCGCCTTTTTGTGTGGCAACTACCATAGATATGCAGCAAGAAAGGATAGTAGCATTAAAAGAAATAATTATAGATTTTGATGCATTGGGGAGACTACTTCTTGCAGATAAATTTGAAAATATTTCAACGTGGGAAGGGGGAAAAAGTTTTCAAAAAATGAGCAATAGCGGAGTTGGTAGTGATGAGTTAATAGAGTTATTAATGAAGGAAGATTATGAAGTTGCAGATGATTATATTCAGTGGTATACAGATGGAAATAATTTAGTAGTTGTTTATTGTAAAAGATATTATGAGGAATATTCAACAGATGTAGCAGTTGTTGAATATATTATGTATGACAATTTTGTAAATAGTATAGCAGGGGAAAATCAAATTGAATATAAAGCGGAGGTGACAAACTATAAATAGTCAAGAGTTTTATAAAAAAACTTTTCGAAAAATTTTTGAATTTTTTGAAGTAAAAAAGGATAACTTTAATAGACCATCTGAATACATCGTATTTCAGATGGGACAGATAAATATATAT
>JAFSBX010000109.1 GCA_017437065.1 Lachnospiraceae bacterium | reverse complement strand
GTGCTGCATGCGTCGCAGCAAGAGAAGCAGCATTTACACTTGGTTCTGATACAGGCGGTTCTATCCGTCAGCCAGCATCCTTTTGCGGTGTTGTAGGCATGAAACCAACATACGGAAGTGTATCACGATACGGACTTGTTGCGTTTGCGTCGTCACTTGATCAGATAGGACCGCTTACCTCTACGGTGAAAGATAATGCTATCGTACTGAATGCGATTACCTGTGCGGATAAAAGGGATGCAACCAATATTTATAAAAGCCAGGGTGACTTTACTGAGGATATAGGAAAAGGCATAAAAGGAATGAGGATTGGACTTCCTAAAGAATTTTTTGGAGAAGGCATTTCTTATGATGTCAAAACTGCTATCTTTAAAGCCGCAGAAAGAATGAAATATGAAGGAGCAGAAATTATTGATATTTCAATGCCATCAATTAATGATGCACTTGCAGCTTACTATATTATTTCTTCCGCAGAAGCGTCATCGAATTTATCCCGGTTTGATGGCATTCGCTACGGATATAGAACAGACAGTTTTGATGATATTCATGATCTTTATAGAAAAAGTCGCAGTGAGGGCTTTGGCAAAGAAGTTAAAAGAAGAATTATGCTTGGCACATTTGTTCTTTCATCAGGATATTATGATGCGTATTATAAAAAAGCATTGCAAGTTAGAAGCATTGTAATGAATGACTTTGATAAGAGCTTTAAACAGTGTGATTTTATTTTGTCACCTGTAGCACCTACGGTTGCATATAAACTTGGAGAGAAGAGCAAAAATCCACTTGAAATGTATATGGGAGATGCTTATAGTGTTCCGGTTAATATTGCCGGTGTTCCTGCAATTAGCGTTCCATGTGGTAGAGATGACAGCAATATGCCAATAGGTGCACAACTTATTGGTCCCGCATTTTCAGAGAAGATGCTCTATAGAGTTGCCGCAGTGTTAGAGGAGGTATCAAAGCAATAATGAAAGAGTATGAAATGATAATAGGACTTGAGGTTCATGTTGAACTCAAAACCAAGACAAAGATTTTTTGCAATTGCGCAACAAGCTTTGGAGCGGCACCAAATACGCATACTTGTCCTGTTTGCATGGGATTGCCTGGAACACTTCCGGTTTTAAATAGAAAAGTTGTAGAGTATGCGGTCAAGGCAGGTCTTGCATTGAATTGTAAGATTGCTAATTTTTCGAAACATGACAGAAAAAATTATTTTTATCCTGATCTCCCAAAGGCATATCAAATTAGTCAATTCGACATGCCTTTATGTAAACAGGGGTATCTTGATATCGAAACAGAATTAGGTTCTAAACGAATCGGCATAACAAGAATTCATATTGAGGAAGATGCCGGTAAACTCATTCATGATGATGTTTATGGAACAATGATAGATTGCAATCGATGCGGTGTACCTCTTATTGAGATTGTGTCAGAGCCAGACATTCGTTCAGCCAGTGAAGCAAAAGCATATTTGCAAAAATTGCGCGCAATTCTTCTTTACACTGGTATATCTGACTGTAAAATGAATGAAGGTGCTTTTCGGTGTGATGTTAATCTTTCGGTTCGCGAGAAAGGCACAGAAAAATTGGGTACACGAACGGAAATAAAAAATCTGAATTCTTTTCAATTTGTAGTAAAGGCAATAGAATATGAATACAATAGGCATCTTAAAGCGATAGAAAATGGGGAAACGATTATTCAGGAAACAAGACGATTTGATGTTAATAGTGGAAAAACATATTCCATGAGAAACAAAGAAAGTGCAAACGATTACAGATATTTCCCCGATCCAGATCTTCCGCCGATAGAATTGTCAGATGAAGAAATAGAAGAAATAAAGCATACAATTCCTGAACTTCCTGATGAAAGAAAAAGGAAATATACAAATGAGTATGAATTATCTGCATATATTAGTGAAAAAATCGTTTCAGATATAGATATGGCAAATTATTTTGAACAAGCAGTTAAATTTTCGAAGTATCCTCAAATTTTATCAAATCTTATTATTGGGGATATATCTAGGTTAAACACGGCTGATATCTTCACATGTCCGATTAGTGCAAATAATATAGGGGAATTATCTAATTTGATAGGTGATGGGATAATTAATACATCAATTGCAAAAAAATTGATAATGAGAATGTGGGAAGAAGATATAAATCCAGTACAAGTTGTTGAAAATGAAGATTTGAAACAAATTAATGATAGAGCGTTCCTTGACAGTATTGCGCTGGAAGTAATTAAAAATTCAGAAAGACTAGTAAGTGATTATAGGGGCGGAAAATTACAAGCAATGAAAGCTCTTATGGGACAAGCTATGGGTAAAACATCAGGAAAAGCAAATCCTGTTATAATGGAAGAATTACTTAAAAGCAGAATAAAAGAATTGACAGAATAATTCTATAACGTTATTTACTCAATTTTTAAGCAGCTTTTTTAATATGCTTTTGAGATAATTGACAGGGCATTTTCGAAAGTGCATAATTTTATCCATGAAGAGGCAACGGGGTCTTTGAGTTCCATGCAAGATTGAAGTGTAGTGTTTCTTTTTTTAATGAATTTAATATGTAAAAGGCAATGGTGTCTGTAATGGTTTATCATTAAACACATCATTGCCTTTTTTTGTAAATTCTATTGGCATTATGAGGAGGCTTATTGACATGTATAAAAAAGAATTGATTTATGAAGGAAAGGCCAAAAAAGTATTTTCTACAGATAATCCTGAACTGTTTCTCGTTTCTTATAAAGATGATGCGACAGCGTTTAATGGACAGAAGAAAGGATCTATTTCTGGTAAAGGTATTATCAATAATCAGATGAGCAACAGGTTGATGGAATATTTGGAGCGGCAAGGGATTCCGACACATTTTGTGGAGGAACTTAGCGAGCGTGAGACTCTGGTAAGAAAAGTGTCAATTATTCCATTAGAAGTCATTGTGCGGAATATTGCAGCAGGCTCTTTTTCAAAACGCTATGGCGTGAAGGAAGGCTTTGTATTTTCGGAACCGACGATTGAATTTTCTTACAAAAACGATAGTCTGAATGATCCGCTGATGAATGAATATCATGCGGTGAGTATGGGGCTTGCCTCTCAGCAGGAGGTTGAAACGATAAAACGATATGCGTTTGCAATCAATGAAGTTTTAAAAGCATTCTGGAAAACCTGCGGTATTACGCTGGTTGATTTTAAGCTAGAGTTCGGACGCCTTAGTGATGGTTCTATTGTGCTGGCTGACGAAATCAGCCCAGATACCAGTCGGCTCTGGGATAGTAAAACAGGAGAAAAAATGGACAAAGACCGATTTCGCAGAGATTTAGGAAATGTAGAAGAAGCCTATGAAGAAGTCATGAAACGGCTTAATGAACATCTGCAGTAATCCGGCACGCAAAGGAGAAACTGTATGAAAAATCGTTATCGGAGATATTCAAATGAAGAAAAGATAATACATGAGGATGTGTTTTTATGGACAAAATTTTGATTCTGGATTTTGGCGGACAGTACAATCAGCTGATTGCCCGCCGGATTCGTGCACAGCATGTATATGCGGAGATAAAGCCTTATAGCCGTATCACTGTG
>JAFSBX010000108.1 GCA_017437065.1 Lachnospiraceae bacterium | reverse complement strand
CTAATTAACCACAATGTCAAGCATGATTGGCTCTTTGACCCCGCAGTGCCACACAGAACTCGCCAATTTACGCTCTGCATGATGTTGCTTTCCATGTGAATTACCATGTCAGCCCTCTGATAGGTAACATTTCGAGGCTCAATCGCATTGCAACCCTACTTGCTCGCTGTCTACGCTTAACTCCCACCATTACTGATGACAGCTCAAGACTCGCTACTGTTGGTTGGCTAAACCTTAATCAGACAGGGTTTCCACCTGTTAGGTTAATTGCCCTTGGCTGGGCGCACAATTCAAATTTTACAACCCTTACAAATGGGAATTTCTCATTTGCCTTTAGATTTCTTTTGTAATAATAATCCTACAACAACCCCAAATACAAAAGCAACAAAATGAGTAACAAAACTTTCTAAACCAAGCAAAAGTGATGCATCTTTTTTTCATTTCATAACACATACTATACCAATCATTCCAAATATATCTGCTGATGCACCAACAGATACACTATCAGGAAAAATCAGACACATAATAATTGCATTAACAAGTGCAATGGCATGATACAGTAATAAATAAGGTATACTTCCTATTTTTTCTCAACCACTCTCCATCACTAAACACTTTGACATTAGACATTGAACCTATGGCTCCAAGTTTACCCTCACATCCCGCTACTGTTTTATTCACCCCAATAATCTATCGTTTCCTGTTGTGTGGTATCAATACCAAACAATTACCGGTAATCAGTGACTACATCAAACATTTTCGCTATTTCTGAACCTCATCCAATCTTCGAAAGAATATTCTTTTCATTTCTCTTCGCAAACTCACTCAGCGAATACGAACGAATTCTTTGTTTTACGATATTAGGAATCAAAAAGCCATTATTAGTAAGTTTCGCACAACGGTTGATAATTGTTTTATTTGTTACACCTATCATCTTACTTACATCGATTGGCGTGAACTCCAGCATTCTCTTTTTCAAAAGGAACGCCAACAAATCCTTCTCCTTTACATTCAAGTAAGACAAGCTACCATCCAAATCATCTGCTTGAACACCCTTTGACAATTCACAAACCTTTTTCGAATACAATTCTACCATGCGCAGAAAATAATTTATCCAAATTTCAGGATGTGGCGGATTTTCTCTTCCCGAATAATATAATACCGGGAGACCCATCTGTAACGATTCGTAATACTCATCCGGATCATAGGCAAAGTATTCTTCCAAAGAACCGATTCCGTTAAATCCATAGCCATAGAAGTCTAAAACATACCCAGACATAAGTCTTGCCGTTCTTCCGTTTCCATCTTCAAAAGGATGAATCGTAACTAATTGATAATGAACTACGGCTGCAATGATGAGTGGATGATCATCCGTTGTATTTACATAATCAACCAATTCATTCAACAATTCAGGAATATCTGAATACTCCGGCGGAATATAGTCTGGAGCTCCTGTGACTGCATCATACACCGCAAATAACACACCTGGAGGCATCGGTCCTCTGAGTCCTATCTTTTCTTTTGATGCGCCTTTTTCAACCATCGCCTGAACTTCAAGAATCATTTCTTTTGAAAAAGCTTCTTTTTTCTTCAACTTTTCCTCAAGCAGGTTCAATGCAAGATAATAATTCCTAATCTCCTGCTCTGGTTTCAAAAAATGTTTATGCTCGTCTCTCTCAATAGCCTCATCCGCCTGTTTCTCTGTAAGCGGATTTCCCTCAATCTTGTTCGATGCATAAGAACTCTTCTTTTTAGAATTCTTGCGTAATCTATTCTTCGTCATAGGTGGCAACTCTATCGTACTTAATGAGAAACGATTTTCATCAATCGACGATATTTTCTTCAATATGTCATTAGTTAATGTGACTTTTATCATAAACATCACCTCTTCATCTAAGTTATTCTTAGAAACAGTGTACCTCATTTCGTTAAAAAATTTCATTATTTTTTCACTATTTTTACACTATTTTCACTACGCTGAATTGTAAGTAAGTTCATAAATATCCATCCCCAAGTTTTTTCTGCACTTGTTCTATTAGCATACCCTTTTTCAATTGCTCTGGTAGCCATAGTCCTTCTAAACTTATGAGGATGTACTTTTTCTACACCTATTCGCTTGCCTATTTCTCTAAGACGCAATTCCACACAACTTTCAGTGAGTCTACCCATGACACATACTTCTTACCACATATGAATCAATAATATCCATAATACTATCTCGATTTACATATTCCTTATTTTCATCAAAATACTCACTTAAATATTTTTTTGCATTTCCACTTGGAAAAATAATATTTCCATCGGCTGTCTGAATACCCATTGGCTCAAACTCCCGCAATATTTCTTTTGTCTTTATATTGTAAGGATTTTCATCTTCTTTACTAACAAGCCACGCCGGATTAATTCGAATATTCAGTCCTTCCTTTTTTACACACTCTGCAAAGAACGTAACGGGTTCCATAGGTATTGTTTCCTGATGAAACGCATCTACAGATAAAAGAATCTTATTGACCCCACTTTCCGCTAACATATGAGCCACTTCCTTTATTCGTTTCTTATCCTTGCTAAAAAATCCGTTCGTAATCAAATCCCTCTTTGGAATACCGGACTCTTTTGCCGCAACTTCGCCATCAATATGCTCACCCTTAGAAATATGCTCCCCTTCCGAACAATGCCTGCAACGCCCTGTACATGCCATTGTTACGACAAACTCTATTCTGTTTAAGTTTTTCATGTATTTATTCACAATTCATTCCCCCAAGAATTTAGCGACTTCTCCATAAAAGTATATTCTTATCAAATTCTGCCTCAATTCGTTCCGTATCTTTCAACCATGACAGGTACGAACGTACCGTGCTTCCTACAAGTGCATTTTGTTCAAAATTCATTACTAATTCGTATTTATCGAATAACTTTTTGAGTATTGTTTCAAAACAGGACGGTTCAGCACAAATTTCCATAATTTGTTCCGCAATTTCATTGACCTTATCAATATTAAACTGAGCCAATGGTACTATATCACCGGTAGGTTCGGCGTGAGAAGGAATGAACTTTTCCGCTTCCATCTGCTTAACCATTTCTAACGTTTTTATGTAAGCTCCCGGATCTACAAGAAAACTGATTTGATACTTTTCGAGTGTTTCACGACTTGAAAGGCAATCCGCAAGATAGATGACGTTCTCAGAAGTTCGAAATCCCACCATATCAAACGCATGCCCCGGCAGACTTATCATCTCCATTCCTTCCGGCAGAATCGCAGAACTAAGCGGTAGAACATTACTTGGCTGTGCCATCAGAAACTTGTGGCGCAAATCCTTTGGCGGATTTCCTCCATAGAGAAAAGAAGGTTCCAGAATAGGATGTCCGGTAAAATCGCACTCAATTCCAGGGGCATAAACACTACATCCTGTCTGATTTTGCAGATATTGATTTCCTCCAATATGATCGGCATGGGAATGTGTATTATATATAGCTTGCAATGACCAGCCCTTGGCATCCAGTATTTTTTTCACTTTCTTGCCGGCATCCTTATCATTTCCGCTGTCTATCAGACACACCTTATCCTTTTCCACCTGAATAAGACCTATCTTTGCCGGACTCTGAATATAATAACATCTTTGCGATACCTGCATTAATTCGTACATTAGCTATTTCTCCTTAAGATATTCAACTCCGTTTATCACTGACTTTTACTGCAAAATTTTATTACTTTGCCTTACATGATATTTTCTCCACATCTAATCTGAAAACAGCAACTGCCTCCAGCATATCATTTTGATAACACCAATCTGATTTTTTTGTAGTCTGTTTCATAATAGTAGTAAGCCCTTTTATCTTTTCATCTCTATCAGATACCAGACTAAGTTTTCCGGTTCCTATCACACTTTGAAAAGTAGCTGAAAATTCACAAGCCTCTTCACCTTCCATCAACCTATACTTTCCATCTATTTCAAATCCAACTATCGGATTAGCTTTGCTTAATTCAAATTTTCGCCCTGCTTTAGCTCCGTGAAAAAAGAAAGAATATTTGCCATCTTCATACAAATACCCATAGTTAGCCGGCACTATATATATATCACCATTATCCCAAAAAGCAATCCTGAGTATTTGTTCTTCAGCAATAAAAGCCTCTATTACTTTTTCGTCTGTAATTTCTCTGTCATTTCGTCTCATATATCAACTACCTCTTCCTCAAAGTCAGAATATTCCTAGTTGCTTTTTTTATTCTGGCAGTACTTGCTTTCCGACCTATCTTATTGTTATTTCACTGTTTTAATTGGGGATTCTGTTTTTCTTGTGTCCTACTTTTTTATGTTTCTCTTGCTTTAGTCGGGTTTTCGCTCGCTCTTTGCCCTACTTTTTCAGCATTTTTCTGTTTTAGTCGGGCTTTCCTCTTACTCTTCGCCCTACTTTTTCAGCATTTTTCTGTTTTAGTCGGGCTTTCTGCTTGTTCTCTTCCCCACTTTTTTAACACTTTTGCTGTTTTAGTCGGGCTTTCTGCTTGTTCTCTTCCCCACTTTTTTAACACTTTTGCTGTTTTAGTCGGGCTTTTACTTGCTCTTCGCCCTACTTTTTTCAGCATTTTACTGCTTTAGTCGGGCTTTCCTTTTACTCTTCGCCCTACTTTTTCAGCATTTTTCTGTTTTAGTCGGGCTTTCTGCTTGTTCTCTTCCCCACTTTTTTAACACTTTTGCTGTTTTAGTCGGGCTTTCCTCTTGCTTTACGCCCTACTTTTTCAACACTTTTACTGTTTTAGTCGGGCTTTCCTCTTACTCTTCGCCCTACTTTTTCAACATTTTTACTGTTCTAGTCGGGATTTCACTTTCTCTTCGCCCTACCTTTTTCGCATTTTCTTGTTTTAGTCGGAACACTCGCATTCCTTTCGCCCACCAATCTTCGGCACAATTTCCCTGAAAATTTCCACTACCAACAATATCCCACTAATATACACAAATGCCATATTATAAATCATATACCGCGACAAACACATAATCGTAATCGCCACCGCTGCCACATTCCCGGCAGTAAGAAGTGCAGTCAACAACAGCATCGATACCGCCTTACTGTCCTTCTTCTTCACAAACAGAAAAATTCCTGCCACAATCAACACCGCATATCCAATAAATGACGGAATATTAAGTAACGGATGCACAAATGCCACCGTCCGTATCATCCCTACTGCCACATTTGCCAAATAATGCTTCACCCATTCCTCACCGCACTCTGCAAGTAACTCCTTCGTCATGCTTGAAGCCAGCTCATCCACCCGGATACACTTATCCATATAATCGGTAATTCCTTCTTCCTTTTCCACATAGCTTTGCAGAATCGGATAAATCCCGAAATCCTTGATATCATCATGCTTCTCAGAATAAAAACCTGCTTCACCAGTAAAGTCTTCCGGTGCATCTTTCAAAAGCATATTTCCACTTTCGGCAACTTCATAAATTACATAAAAAAGACGTCTCAAATTGTCGTCGCCAATCGCTTCCCCATCCTCTCTTTCCGCCACATAAATTACATTGGAAAGAATTGTAACATCTCCATAAGTCGTTCCCGCATATCTGCCGTTCGCAAGCAGATTATAACTGTTCACACTTACTACTCTTGCCATCATCACCAGCACAAAAAGCAATATCATTCCACAGGTCTTACGGAAATTCTTCTCCTTTATCCACACTATAGCCGCCGTAATTACCCACGCAATCAGTGTAACCATCATCTGCCCTCTAAGCAGCGACATAAAAAATGCCAACACTAAAGCAATCAATAAAAATTTCTGTTTCTTTTCCGTTTCCCATACCGCTTTTAACAAATACAAAAAATATAAGTTGTACAAGGATAACGCAATTCCTTCCGAAATCATGGCATTTGTGAGAATAATTCCGGATGCCGCAAACATTGGTGTCACCACATAAGGCAACAGCATACAAAATGCTACAAGAAAAAACACAAACTTTTCTTTAAATTTACTGCCAATGTAGCAGGAAGTCATATACACTGCAAAAACAGCCAATGCATTTTGCAAAAATCCTAATATGAAAAAACCTCTTTCTCCAAAAAGAGCCGTTACACCTTTCAGTACCAAAGCATACCCCGGTTCTCTAATAGGGGACATTTTCAAATAACTGTCCGTATCAGGATAAGTCTGCACACCACCCACGAAAAAAATTGCCGTAAATACCACGATAAGGAACAGTAAAACTGCCCCTTTTCGTAAGTTACCTTTATTTAATTTGTTTTGTATATTCTTCAAACCGTCTGCCAATGTTATAATCTCCAGTACAAATAATCATCAGTTTCAAATTCTTTACGGTTCAAAAGTCCCTTAATATCAACAAGAACTTTCTTGCTGTTTCCTGCCTTGAAGAACTTGTCCAAATCCGCCTTTGAAAGCTTCTTAAATTCATCATGGGCAACCGCAAGCACAACTGCATCCACATCCTTCATGTCTGCCGTGTCTGTAAATCTTACACCATATAAATGTTCTGCTTCGTCTGCATCTGCAGTTTCATCTGAAATCATTGGCTCGATTCCATATTCTTTCAATTCATTTACTATATCAATGATTTTTGTATTTCTTGTATCCGGACAGTTCTCTTTAAAGGTAAATCCTAAAATTGCAACTTTCGCTTCCTTCACCGGAATATCTGCCTTAATCAGATTTTTTACAAGGCTTTCCGCTACATATTTTCCCATATCATCGTTGATACGACGTCCGGAAAGAATAATCTGTGAATGATATCCGAGCTGTTCTGCCTTATAAGTTAAATAATACGGATCCACGCCGATACAGTGTCCGCCAACAAGTCCCGGGTAGAAATTCAAGAAATTCCATTTCGTTCCTGCGGCTTTCAATACAGACTGTGTATCAATACCCATTTTATTGAAAATAATGGATAATTCATTCATGAATGCAATATTAATATCTCTCTGGCTGTTTTCGATTACTTTTGCAGCCTCAGCAACCTTAATGGATTCTGCACGGTGCACACCAGCTTCTACAACAAGCTCATAAACCTTTGCCACTTCATCCAAAGTTTCCTCATCCATACCGGATACAATTTTTGTAATAGTTTCCAGACGGTGTACTTTGTCACCCGGATTGATACGTTCCGGTGAATAACCGATTTTAAAATCAACTCCACATTTTAAACCGGATTCTTTTTCCAGAATCGGCACACAAATGTCTTCTGTTACCCCCGGATATACCGTAGATTCAAATACAATAATAGAACCTTTTGTAAGGTTTTGTCCTAAAATACGGCTGGCTCCTTCTACCGGTGTCAAATCCGGTGTATGGTCATCATTTACCGGTGTAGGCACTGCAACAATGTGAAATTTCGCCTCTTTTAATTTAGAAGCATCTGCCGTAAATTCCACGGTTGTACTTTTAATTACTTCATCTCCTACTTCCTTTGTCGGATCAATGCCGTTTTTATACAAATCAATTTTCGCAGCATTTAAGTCAAATCCTATTACCTTTACCTTTCTAGCAAAAGCAACTGCAATCGGCATTCCTACATAACCCAGACCAACTAATGAGATTTTCTCCTCACCTTTTACGATTTTCTCATATAAACTCATTTTTAGTACCAAACCTTTCTACAAAACAGAACCTTCAGACAAAATCCTGTTATGCTGTTGTATTTGTTATATTTTCAATTTCTTTTATATATTGGGAAACCACTTTTTTTCTGTCAAATTCTTTTCGCATTTTCTTTCTGCCGGCTTCTCCCAACTCCATCTTTTCATTATATCGCATTTTCAGGAAACATTCCACCGCTCTTGTTAACGCTTCTGCATCATTCGGTTTCACCAGAAATCCTGTTTTGCCATCTTCCACAATTTCTTTACATCCATGAATATTGCTGGCAATAACCACTCTTCCTGCTGCTGCCGCTTCCATACATACATTGGACATGCCTTCATGAAAGGACGGATGAATCAGACACTGACTTTTCTCCATGAAAGGACGAATATCTTCCTGCATTCCGTGATAACAGATAATGCCTTCTTTCGTCAGTTTTTCTAACTCCTCCTGATAATCGTCCTCGCAAAAACCAAGTATATGAAATACTGTCTTTGGATATTTTTTCTTTATATTCTGTGCCATCTCCAAAAAGCTGTCGATTCCCTTTGCTTTCTGCACCCTGGAAATAAAAAGGAATTCCACCGGATATTCTTCAGCCGGAAAAGGAATGTCCTGATATTCCTCTATATTGACTCCCGAACCGTTTACCAGTTCATATCTTCCTTTTCCAATGCCTGCATCAGCAAATATCTGTCTGTTCGCTTCATTCTGAAAAAATACTTTTGTAACCTTAGAAAGCCCAATCCGGTACAGCATTAACGAAATTTTCTTTAAAATACCGCCACCCTCAATTGCCACTCCAAGACCTGTAATTGTACACAAATAAGGCACTTTTGAAACTGCTGCTGCAAGCCCGCCGTATACGTTCGGCTTAATTGTATAAGTAAGCACAACATCCGGCTTTACTTTTTTAATAATCTTCCGATAAGTTATGAATAATTTAAAATCACGAATCGGATTGGTTCCACGCCGTTCTACCGGCACATCAATTACCTCACACCCTAAGTCCGTAATTTTTTTTGTATCTTCTGTTACCGGAAGCACTACAATAACACGGTAATTTTCTTTTACCAGCCGCTCTACCAGTTCTTTTCGGAAATTATAAAGCGTAATATTATGATTGACAATGAACAAAATTGTTTTCATATTTTGAATTTTAATAGAGCTTTGCCCTATTTTTTCCCCTCTTCTTTTTCATGAAGTGTACCGGTTCCACCTTCTACCACACCATCATGCTTTAATACACTTGTAAAAGTTTTTACCATACACTTTATGTCAAAGAAAAAGCCCATTTTTTCCACGTATTCCCCATCAAGTCGTGCTTTTTCTTCAATTTCCAGTTCATCCCTGCCGTTAATCTGAGCCCATCCGGTAAGCCCCGGCAGAATATCGTTGGCACTATATTTATCTCTTTCTGCAATTAAATCATACTGATTCCAAAGTGCAGGACGCGGACCTACAATTGCCATGTCACCTTTTAAAATATTCACAATCTGCGGCAATTCATCCAAACTGGTTTTCCGCAAAAATTTTCCCACCTTTGTAATATATTGCTCCGGATTTTCCAAAAGGTGTGTGGGTACATCTTTCGGCGTATCAATACGCATGGTGCGGAATTTATAAATGAGAAAATGTGACTTATGAATTCCCACCCTCTTCTGCTTAAACAGAATAGGACCTTTGGAATCGGTCTTTATTGCAATAATCAGTACAAGAAATATCGGCGACAAAATCACTAATCCCACAAAAGAAATCACCATATCTATCACTCTTTTTATTTTCCGATACATTCTTTTCTCCTTTCCGCATATGCTTATACCATCATCTCTTTCAATATCTGTATTGTTCCCGAATCATATTTTTACAGAACAGAATAGCAAATGACCTACTACTGTGTAAAAAATACCTACTCTTCTTCTGTACTTTCAATTCGCCCCGTATTCTCATACTGCCCATTGATAACATAAGTCGGTACAATCTCTTTAATCAGCTCTTTAATATGACCGCTTTCCCGCTCCACTTCCTGTTTCAAAGCGTGGAGCTGTCTGAAAAATACATCTTCATCCAGTTCAATCGGCTTACCAATATGAATCATGGCATTGGCCGTATCCTGCATTCCTTCTTCATCCATTAAAAGCTCTTCATATAATTTTTCTCCGGGACGCAATCCTGTAAATTCAATCTTAATATCTTCATCTACTTTATAGCCGGACAAACGAATCAAATTCCTTGCTAAATCCAATATTTTTACCGGCTCTCCCATATCCAATACAAAGATTTCTCCACCCTTTGCATAAGCACCTGCCTGCAATACAAGCGACACTGCCTCCGGTATCGTCATGAAATAACGGATAATGTCCGGGTGAGTTACCGTTACCGGACCTCCCGCCGCAATCTGTTTACGGAACAATGGAATAACACTTCCGTTACTGCCAAGTACATTTCCAAAACGTACTGCCACAAACTCCGTATCATAATGCTTATTAAATGTCTGAATAATCATTTCACAGATACGCTTGCTTGCCCCCATAATATTGGTCGGGTTTACCGCCTTATCCGTAGAAATCATTACAAAACGCTTTGCACCTGCCTGCGCTGCTGCCTGCGCTGTTTTAAACGTTCCGAACACATTATTTTTAATTGCCTCATTTGGACTTTCTTCCATAAGAGGCACATGTTTGTGTGCCGCCGCATGGTATACAATGTCCGGATGATATTTATCAAAAATTGCATTCATACGGTTCGTATTTCTCACTGACGCAATCAAGACAACCAAATCCAGATTTTCATGCTTTGTCAACAGCTCCTGCTGAATATCATATGCACTGTTTTCATAAATGTCTACAATAATCAGCTGTTTCGGCTGATGAGTCGCAATCTGTCTGCAAAGCTCGCTTCCGATAGAACCACCGCCACCGGTTACCAGAATAACCTTATCTTTAACATAACCTAAAATGGAGTCCAAATCTACTCTAATTGGGTCACGCCCGAGCAAATCTTCTACTTCTACATCACGAAGTTTACTTACGTCCACCTCTCCATTTACCAACTGATACATCCCCGGAAGGGAACGCAACTTACAGGTTGTTTCCTGACAAATATGCAAAATATCTCTGATAACTGTTCGCGGAGCAGACGGAATTGCCACAAAAATCTCATCAATGGAATACAAATCCACCGCTTCCACAATTTTCTCCCTGCCACCGATTACTTTGATTCCCTGAATGTATCTTCCCCATTTATTCGGGTCATCATCAATGATACATTTAATAACCATGGTACTATAATTGCTGGAAACAATCTCCTTGATAATGGCATTTCCTGCCTCTCCGGCACCGATAATCATAACCGCAATGTCATTTTTCTTGTTTTGATTTTTATGCTTTATTCCTCGTAAAAAACGATAAGAAAACCGACTCACAAAAGTAAAACCCACCAACAAAAAAGCATACATAAAATAATAGCTTTTTGGAATCGGCATATTAAACACTACCATAATCACTGCCATAATCGTTGCCGAGCAGAACGAACCTACCACTACATTCTGCAACTCATTTACACCGGCAAATGCCCAAAGACTGTGATACAGCCGAAATATATAAAAAATAATCAATGTAATAACAATATTCACCGGCAACATTTTAGACACGGTTTCTAAAAAGTAATCCGGTATTGCACTCATGCCCTCATCCAAAAATCGAAGGGCAATGGCAAGCGCACTTGCCATACATACACTCAGAATATCGTATACAATTAAACACGCTCTTCGATAGAGCAATTGAAAATTAAAGGGTTTCTTCTTCATTTCTTTCCATCTTCTCTTTTTTCATATCAAACAATAATGGAGCCATAGTCAGTAACCATACAAATCCAAAAGGGTTACACGGATGAAATATCCATTCCACAATACCGGCTACAAGAAACGCTGTTGTAATGGCTAACGGCATACTTGCATTCACCATTGTGTGACGCTTTCTTCTATAATAAATACATGAAGTTACAACTGCTGCAATGTTTAAAAGCACCAATACAATCCCTGCTGCAATTCCATTATCATGTGCTGTCTGCAAATAAATGTTGTGAGCGTGCATAATTTTACCGTCCACACTCATCACTTCATGCCCATCCCACGTTAAGTTATCCCAGTAGACTTTATATATATCAAATCTGCCGTTTGAAATATCGCTGGTATCAAAAATTGTATCTCCTGCTTCCTCTACTCCCGCACTTTCGTCAGCAGAAGCTACAAAAATATAGTTTTCTTCCATCATAGAAATGTAGCCCGGATCATCAGACCCAAAAATCATTGCTGATTTCTCATCCATTCCTAAAATACGCATATTAAAAGCTGTAACAAAGCGTGCTACCGTCATATATCTTCTGGAGTCCGGTTCATCACCCTTTACAATAGAATCAATAAATACTTCAATATCATACATAAAAGGTTCGTTTACCACTGCCGGAATTGTTCTTGTTGCCGTAAAGCATACAGGAAATCCGACTAAAATCGCAAGAAACAGACTTATTATCTGTATTCCCATTTTGCGAAGTTTTTCTTTCATCTTTCCTTCTGCCGTTACAACCAAAAGCACTGCACCCGCCACAAAAATTGCTACATAGCCGGTACGTGACAAAGTCATAATTACGTACGCTGTCGGTACTGCTACCATTGCCAGTTCTTTCCATGTATCAGCCAGTCTTACAGAGTAGCGTGCCTTGGAAAAATATTTTGACAATGCCGCGCACAATACCATTGTCATATAAACTGCCGTTACAGTAGATGTATGAAACGTCAGCGGATATCGAATATACATAAAATAATGATAAGGTCTGTGTAAAAGTGACTGCACAAGCACTACTGCAAAACTTAACAGCACTCCATTTGCAAGGTTGTCCAAAAATACTTTTTTACGCTGCCATGCACCAAAACGTAAATAGTATATAAGAAACATAACCGTCATCACAATCGGCCATACCCATTTATGTCTGAATATTACCATAAGTGCCGCCAATGTTACAAGTAACAGCGCAAATACAACATTCACGCGGCTCATTTTTCTTTTAAACAGACTCTTTATTACATTAAGGATAACCAACCCGCCAAATGCTGCCACATAAATTGTCAGCATCATCAGCGATTCTTCTTCCAGCACCCCTGCAAAATTCAACTTATATACAAAACCGGCAATCACAACAAGACCAAGATACACACCGTTAGACCAACATAAAAGTTCCTTTTTGGTAAACGTTGTAATCATCGCCAGTGACAACCAGATTAATGCATACCGGAATGCTTCATAGTGGTCATAGTTAGACAGTCCGTTTACATATACTGTACAATACCAGATTGCCTGTGCAATACAAATTGCCTGCAAAATATCCTGAATCTTATACTTCTGAAGCTTTTTCTTAACCAAATCGTATTTTTCATCCCGTTTATGGTTTAATCCGTAAAACAATACCGCTGCAGCCAAAAATACACCGCTTTCATATACAATGATGTCAAGCGGACGGGAACTAAACATCTTCACCGGCCAGATTGCCACTGCACATACCAGTGTAACAACTGCCAAAATCGGATTCAAAGCCTTTCTGACATAACTTCCGACCAGAATCTCTTTATCCTCAAACTTCTTTGTAAACAGCCACTGTACCAATGCAATCAACCCTGCTGCCAAAATTGCCAGTCCGACACAATAAGCTGCTTCTCTTTTCGGCGAGAGTGCTGCCACACAATCATAACGTGTAATCAGATTCATTCCCGGAAATTCCATGCCACTGTAAAAATAAGTTCCGTTTGTTGTTACTCCTGATTCTGCCGTATCTTCCAACGCCAACAGCACTTCTTCCCCAAGGCTTTCTACTGTATAATAGTATTCTTTTCCAATCTCAACATCCAAATCAAGGTCAAAAGTCACAAAGCCCGGTCCCTGCATATCGCTGATATCTGCATCCACAACACGCAAATCATTCATTGTGGCATCCTTCACACGCACTTGCAATATTGTATTTGCATTTTCACTACACACATACACAGACAATCGTTCTATTTCTTCACACTGTGGAATAAACATCTGCATAGCAGGATTTTCCACACTGACAGGATCTGTCATTTCTAACGTCACTTCTGTACTTTTTAATGTAAGATGATGCTTTATCAGCCCCAGTGGCCCTGTAATAAGAATAACTAACGCTGCAATCAGTGCAATCGTATACTGTATCATTTTGCTTATTTTTACTGTTTTGTTCATTTAATCAAATCCATTTCTCCAAAGTTAAGTGATTTTTGCGTACTATATGAGCAATTTAACATAGTGTGCATAATCTATAGTAGTATATCACAGCAGCCTGTAAATAACAAATCTAACTTCTCCGTTCAACTCAATTTCTTTAAAAATTTCCGTTTGTACCTTAATCCCTTTTTCTTTATAGTACTCGGTAAGCCACTCAATATCCCTGTTTGCCTTTATAACAAAAAACAAATTCTCCTTTTCTTTCAAATCATTTTCAATGTCCGTAATACCTCTTTGAGCCAATTTTTCTTCATACAGCGGACTTTTTGCCGTCCATCCTCCACACAAATCGAAATTTCTATAGGAGTTATCCACATTTTCAAACATTTTTTCCGTATAATCTACAGACGAATATACATCAATCAAATAGTAATTTTCTTCATTTTCCTTACAATATTCCTGTAAATAGATCCATTCTTTATTTATTTCTTCTCTTTTTATACTTGAAGTATAAGCCCTTGACCATACTGCCGGCAAACTCAACGCTACAATAATGCAGGCAATCGCACTTACTGTCAGTCTGCTCATTTTTTTCCTGCCCCATTCAGTTGCAAGAAGGGCAAACAGCACCATAAGTTCCATGAAAAACAAACCATGAGTAATCCGCTCCGGCATACGGTTTCTTAAAATAATGTACATCCAGCAAATCGTCCGAACCCCTCCAAACATTGGAAGTTTCCACAAATAGGATTTGTCTTTGTTTTTCCATGCTACAGCTGCAAGAAGTACATACAAAAACAGAATCAGCCCATTATATGGCATATAGTCATCAGACAATAAACTGTTTTTGTAAATCCAGAGTGCATCTCCCATTCCCACAAGAAACAGCGCATTTCCACCTCTTTGTGTCTTTTGGTACTCCACCATCTGCCCAAGCACATTTTCATCAATTTTTTCGTCCAACGCGAAATTATAATTATGCAATAATGCTGCTTCCGCCTTTGAAAGTCCTACTTCATCATAAAAATCCTGATTTTTTTCATAAGTTGGTGCTCCAAGAAAATCATAGATTTCTGTCCTGTAATCAAAAAAAAGATTAAATTTCTTCCATTCCTCCACCCCGTAAGCCGCTCTGTTGATAAGAATACTTACTCCCATAAGAACAAGTACACTACCGATTAAACCTATATATTTTCCAAAATTCTGTTTCGTAAAAAACTTTTCCTCCTTAGACCACTTGCAAAGCCCTGCCGCCAAAAGAAACGGAAACATTAAAATCGCCATTTCCGTTCTGATTTGAAAAGCCAGTACTACCAGAATCACACTGACAAGATTATCTGACAAAAAAGATTTTACATCTTTCCCCGCATCCGAAGTATAAAACCGAAATGTCGCTGCCGCCATCATAATTCCACAAGTCATTGTATACTGCACAAAAACAAGCTCATACAACAAAATGCCGCCCGCAAACAAAATTGTCATAAGAGAAATCACTGCTTTTGCCCAGATTGCATTTACTGTTTTTATGGTCCTGTTACATATAAGAAATACACATAAATATTGACAGCCACATAAAAAAATACCATACCAGGGGGCATTAGGAAATATGCGATAAAACATACTGATAAAAGCACTGACCGGATAAAGCATCTGAATATTTCTGCTCTCCGGTGTCCCGGTATAACTTCCGCACAAAATGTCACGCATGGTGGTGTCATCATTCATACAGTAATAATAATCAAACAATATAGAAATCACCAGCATTAACAACAGTGTGGCCACTGCCGAAATACTGAATTCCTGCCACCTTGTGGACTCTTTAAATTTATCAATCAGCCTGCTTTTCTTCATATCTTGCACCAAGTCTCAAACGAATTTGCTTGCGGTTTTATCCTTTCTTCTTTTTCACAACTTCTCTAATTTTTTGAAACACTTTTTGTCTTACAGTCTCTATCATGGCACATACAAAAAACACCAGCAAAATACTGCCAAACATTAACACCGGAAAACCTACCGATTCCGCCTGCTTTTCCACCATCAGCCACGGCTGCCACACATAGCGAAAATCCATATGCTCATGCAATAAATATACTCCAAACGAAGCACTCGCAAAAGTTCCAATGATTTTTCCTGCCTTCTCTGACTTTATCGCAATGTGTGAAAAACAGACAAATAATCCGATCGCAGCTAAATAGCACAACAGGTGATTATAACTGTACGCATACGTAACAATATCCTGCAAATGTCCCGTCTTCGTATAAATCGTCTTCAGTACAAAGGAACACAGGAAAATGCCTGTGCTTGAAAATACATACAACAGTATTCCCCTTGCTTTTGTGGAAACATAAGCAAATCCAAACCGTTTATAATAAGCTCCTGTCAGATACAGGCAGATAAACCAGAGCACATCATATCCGTTTTTATCAATTGCCAGATTTAATGGTAATATTGTCTTTGAAATACACAAAACACCTGCCAGCAGTAACAACGAATTCCGCATCTGCTTCTGCTCCATCTTCTTAAGCACAGGATTTATAAACGGCAACAACAAATAAAGTAAAATGTATGCAGTAACAAACCAATAGTGCTCTGTCACAAGTGGAAATAAGTAATATGCCAGCCGATATATATTTAACTCCTCTAAGTCCGTCAGTCCGAAACCTAAAGCAATACCTCCAAGTAACAGCGAATAAAACAGAACCTGTCCCCACAAAGTAAATGCTTTTTTTATTTTAATTTCCTTTTCTACAAGAAAATATCCTGAAATCAACACGTACACATTCACGGAACAAAAGAAAAAAGCCTCAAAAATCCACGGAATGTACCCTTTTATATCTTGAACTTCAACAAAGTTTCCCAATACGTTACCTTTATCCAAATAGTGCAGACCGATAATCATACACATGGCAATCATACGAAGAAGTTCAAAATTCATTTCCCGTTTTTTCATGGCTTTCTCCTTTCTTATAGCTCTGATATAATACGTTCTGCACCCTTACCGTCTACAATTTCTTTTAATCTGCTGCTGATTTCCTGTCTTTCTGTTTTCGACATAAGGCAGAGTTCTTTTGTCTTTTCCAAAATGGATGCAAACATTGCATTTTTGTCTTTTTCATAATCTCCTGCATAGTACATTGGAGTATATTTTGCAAATGCAGTTCCCGGTAATATCTGATTCTCTGCAAAGGAAAAACAAATTGTAGGAACACCAATTGCACAAAGCTCATAAAGTGTTGTTCCTGCAGCCGAAATTGCCAGATCACATTGTGTCATCAGTTTCCACATTTCTTTCACGTCCGTGTGTACTATAAGATTTTTATTGTGATTCGCCATTTCAAGCAGTTTTTCTCTGCTTTGCGAAAACTTTCCGCATACTACATGCATACAAATTTCCTGAGCTTGTTTTTCACAAAAATATACTTCCGAAAGCCGTTTAACTAATTCTACGGCAATCCCATAGCTGTCACTTCCTCCGGTAGTAATCAAAAGCTGTTTTACCTGTTCACGCATCTCGTATTTCTGCTGTACAAATGCCTGTCGCAGAGGCATGTATTTACAACCCAGAAGCGATTTTGGGGCATTCTTCTCATAAGAAAAATCCACCCCGTAAATATTATAGTTAATCAAAACATCCACATGGTATGGCACATTCCCGTAATCTTCCATCAGTGCCAGATTTATGTTTCTCCGGTTCAGCCATAGCTTTAACTTTTGTACATAGGATTCGGTAATCCGGTAACTGTCTAATAACAATACGCTTTCCACCAAATCAGCCTGTAACTCACCATTTTCACTGTTTATCTGTTTTTTCGCATTTTCCGAATTTTGTATACACGTTTCCACCACCTGAAACAACTTCGGAAGCTCACCTTCCATATCCGAAAAATCCGTATGAAGTATTCGGTATGCCTGTCCTCGTTCCTTTAACAGTTCCTCAACACCGGCATTTGCTACTAAAAAAACCGTTTCCATTCCGGCATTCTTTGCGGCTTCTGCAATCGTCAGACAACGCATGACATGCCCCATGCCGATTTCTTTATTGGCATCTGCCCGTATTAACAGCCTTTTTTTATTCATGCCAGCCTCGTATCATATCTTCTTTCAACGGCTCTCCGCGTTTTATGTCAACCGTCGCACATTTTCCCAACACATCCGGTAAAAACTTCGGTTTCATGCCATAGCCCGGACGAATACTGCGTACATTCTTTTCCGTAAAGACTTCTCCTGCCTTCACATCCTCTACTACAAAAAGAGAACGTCGGAATTTAATATTTGTCTCTTCCTGTTTTTCCACACCATATTGTACAATACCCTTTGCTTTTTCCACAGTCCGAACCGCATTTACCATATCCTTAAATTCTTCCGGTGTCATAGAAAAGGAAGAATCCGGATTTTCAATCTCTCTGCTGATGCAAAAATGCTTTTCTATAATGCTGGCTCCCAGTGCCGTTCCTACCTCCGCACTTAAAGAACCCATAGAATGATCGGAAAGCCCTACCGGAATATGAAATTTCTGCTTCATGTCCGCAATGGTTGCCAAATTCATTTCTTCAATTTTAGCAGGATATGCACTGCTGCATTTCATAATCGCAAGTTGCCTATTTCCTGTTTTATAAATCGCTTCTATCGCTTCTTCGATTTCTTCCAGCTTTCCCATTCCGGTCGACATAATGATTGGTTTCCCTTTGGAGGCTACATATTGCAATAACGGAAGATCTATCATTTCAAAGGAAGCTATTTTATAGAAGGAAAAGCCTAATTCTTCCAAAAAATCTACCGAAGTATTATCAAAAGGCGTGGAAAAGAAATCAATTCCTATCCTGTCCGCCTCTTCCTTCAGTTCCTTGTGCCATTCCCACGGTGTAAAAGCTTTTCCATATAAACTGTACAGATTTTCGCCTTCCCATGTTCCATCTTCGATGTGAAAATATTCATTGTTACAATCTATCGTTATTGTATCAGGGGTATAGGTCTGTATTTTCACACAATCTGCCCCCGCCTCTTTTGCCACACGGATAATCTCCTTGGCACGTTCTATACTTCCCGCATGATTTCCTGACATTTCCGCAATAATATAAGCCGGATATCCATCTCCGATTTTTCGTCCGTTAATTTCTATTACACTCATTTTTATCCTTTTCCATTCCTTTAAATTAATTTACACAAACCCGGTATTTTTGAAATTACAAATACAATCGCCGCTGTAATGGCTGTCACAAGAACCACAACTGCTGGAATTGATATGAATGCCGGTGCAAACAGTGTATCCAATCCCATTCTATTCAACAGATGCAACACAAACGGATGTAATAAGTAAATGCCAAAAGTCAATTTTGCACACTCTGTCAGCATCTTATTTCCTTTTATTTTTATATGTTTACATAATATAAATATACATGTACATGCAACAAACGCATTTACTGCCATGGTATCATTTAAAATAATCGACAACTCACCTGTTTTTTCCGAATAAAGATTACATACATAAACCTCTATGGCAAAAAAAGCCACACCCAATGTTGCTACCACCACAAGCATTTTCGCCTTTAATACCGGCAAAAAATCATGAAGCACATGCCCTAAAATATAATAACCGATATAACCGATAAACATCACATTTGGAAATCTTTCATAGAAGCTTCCGACAATCGTCTTATATGGAAATTCAAACTTCAATAACGTAGGCAATAAAATTGCAATCACAAAATACATCAAAAGAAATACTGTACATTTTGCTTTATCTGCTACAAAAGGCTTAATAAACGGCGTAATCAGATACAGTGAAATCATCATCGGCAAAAACCAAAGATGGTAAATACCTCTTCCAAGCAGGCTTTCCAATACAATTTCCTGCTTTATATTTTCAAAATTCCATACCATGCCATTTTTCAATGCACTCACAAGATTATAAAAAAGAAAATAAAACAGATAAAGAATCAGTAATCTGAGTGATTTTTTGAAATAAAAATCTTTGAAAGTATCTGTATGCTTCTCCGACAGCAACAAACTACCGCTTATCATGACAAATAACGGCACTCCCAGAATGGAAAAGCAGTCAAAACCGTTCATGACTTTAAAATTAAAACCCATTACATCCAGTTTTTCCAAACAAAGTGCCGAAACATGCACACCTACTACCATAATGCATGCTATGACTCGTATAAAATCTAAGTAAGCCGTTCTCTTCTGTTCCATCTGACTTCTCCATTTTTATTTTCTGTGATTCATATTTTTTCATCTGTTATGCTACTTTTCATTTAATATACGATATTTCATTTCTGCAATTCGCCAATCCTCTTCCGTATCAATGTCCTGCACCTGCATTTCATCCATAAACAATGGTAAAGTATGATTCATGATCATTTTCTGTTCTTTTTGAAAACTTTCCACATTTAAGCAATAAAATTGTCCACAATCATGATAAAAAGGCTCCAAATCCTGTGACCTGCAATTCATGTATTCTTCCCACTTTGGTGTCAGATTTCCATTTGCCCCTACGATTACGGAACGCTGTGGCGGAAAAGAAAATCTGACTACCGGCATCACACTGTCTGCCTGCTTTGCCGTCAGCTGTTCCATTGCCTGTTTTAAGTTTTGTGCCGTAACGAAAGGTGCCGTCGGGTAAATACAGCAGATGTGTGTGAATTTCTTTCCACGCTTTTCATACTCTTCCAATACTTCCAGCAACACATCTGCTGTCGTCGCAAAATCATCCGAAGTTCCGGAACTTCTGAAAAACGGAATATCGGCACCATACTGTCTGCCTACTTCTGCAATTTCTTCATCATCCGTAGACACCATAATTTCATCAAACACGCCTGCCTGCTTTGCCGCTTCTATGGAATATGCCACAATCGGTTTGCCGCAAAATTCTTTTATATTTTTCCGCGGAATCCGCTTACTTCCGCCTCTTGCTGTAATTATCGCAAGGGTATATTTCCTGTTTTCCATTTTTCCTCTCAATCCTTTATTATAACTAGGCGTTTGCGAAACGCCACAAGCCGCATAAATACGGCACATTTTTGTTTCTAAAATAAAATATCTCCTCAAGGTTTATGGTAAAATAGAATTGTCAAGAAACTATCAACCAATCCACCAAAAGGAGATATACTCACATG
>JAFSBX010000107.1 GCA_017437065.1 Lachnospiraceae bacterium | reverse complement strand
TCAATAATACGCAGAAGATGGTCCTGTGGAACCATGTCATCCATACAGAACATTTGAATCTGTTCTCTTTTCTTGTCCGCATTCTGAGTCATCATAGAAGCATCCCACCTTTCGTTGATACTTCTATTATACCAGAAAAGAACCCGAAAGTCCCGAAAACAAGGGGATTTCTAGCTCTTTTAGCAGAAAAATCCGAGGCATGTGCCTCGGACTTTGTCTACAGTCTGAGATGACAGGAAAACCTGTCATCTTCTCTATGTTGAGCTAAACTATAATTAGTTAGCTGCTGTTTCTGTTTCAGCTTCTGTTGTAGCTTCTTCAGTTGTTGCTTCTTCTGTAGCAGCCTCTGTTGTAGCAGCTTCTGTTGTTGCTTCTTCTGTAGCAGCTTCTGTTGTTGCTTCTTCAGTTGTTGCTTCTTCTGTAGCAACTTCTGTTGTAGCTTCTTCTGTTGTTGCTTCTTCTGTAGCAGCTTCTGTTGTTGCTTCTTCTGTAGCAGCTTCTGTTGTTGCTTCAACTGCAACAGTTTCTGTTGTTTCTTCTGCGTTTTCTCCACAAGCTACTAATCCAGCCATGGAAAGTGTCATTGCTAATGCTAACATACAAACTTTTTTCTTCATTTTAAATTCCTCCTCGTTGATACCTTGTATCATTTATGCTTTCCTCGAAAGCTCCTTTAGAATACATGTAATTTGTGTCCAATTTGTGAACATATTTTAAATATATTGTATTTATCGGAATACAATTTCTCGTTTTAAAACAAAAAAAAAGCCTGAAACCATTGATTTTACTTGATTTCAGACTTTACATATTATTTTCTTGCGCACTCATTGTAAATTTATTAATAATTTATTAATATTGTGTTCATATTGTTTGTTTTACACTTTCAGACAAACGTACCACTCTCTTTTCGTATTTTGTCATACAACTGTATCGCATCATCTGCGAATTCCTTCGCTCCTGCTTCTTTAAGCTCTTCCCTGTCACGAAATCCCCATGTCACAAAAATTCCTTCCATTCCAACATTTTCCGCTGTTTTCACATCTACTTGGGAATCACCTATATAAACTGCATTTTCTTTTGCAACTCCAAGCTGCTCCAACGCATATAACGTCATGTCCGGTGCCGGCTTTTTTGCAATTTCTTCTTTTGCACCTACCGTAACATCAAACATTTCCCCAAAATAATATGGAATAATTTCTTTCACCGCTTCATCATTTTTATTAGACACTACCGCAAGTTTATACCCTTCCTCACGTAATTTTTTTACCAAAGCCGCTACTCCTTCATAAGGCTTCGTTTTCTTTTTACAGTTATCCTTATAATAAATACAAAAGTCGGAAAAAACGACCTCAAATTTTTCTTTCGTTGTCTCTTTCGGCACACTGCGTTCCATAAGCTTCCTTATTCCATTCCCTACTGCCTTTCGGATACTTTCCAGGCTATGCTCCGGAAAGTCATGTTTCCTCATAACATAATTTACCGCATCTTTTAAATCTTCCAGTGTATCCAACAATGTTCCATCCAAATCAAATATAACTGCTTCATATTTTCTCATTATATTCTCTGTACCTTTCTCTCCCCATGTATTTCAAAATCTGTCCGTAACAATCGCATTTCACACCCTATTATGTCACTTTTTATAGTCACAGGCAACATAATTTTCACGCAGTTTCGCAGTTTCAAAGCATGAAAAACATTACCTTCTTAATCTTTTAAAATTTCCGTACGCATCCGAATGAGAATCTTCTTTTCCATCCGCGATACCTGCACCTGCGAAATCCCCATTTTTTTTGCTACCTCAACCTGTGTTTTTTCCTGAAAATATCGCATTTGTATCAATGTTTTTTCCTCTTCCGGCAGCCCTCCAAGCACTTGTTCTAAAAGCATATGATTCAGCATTTCTTCCTGTTTATTGGAATTTTGGGCAATCTGATCCACCAGATAAATCTCACTACCATCATTTTGATATACAGATTTATAAATGGATTCTACTTCCTCATTTGCTTCCAGTGCAGTTACAATATCTTCTACCGCAATTTCCGTCATGCGACTGATTTCCTCCAACGTCGGTTCTCTTCCATATTCTTTTGTCAATTGTTCCGCCGCTCTCTTCGCTTTCCATGCATTTTCCTTAAGACTCCGACTCACCTTTACCATACCATCATCTCTTAAAAACCGCTTAATTTCACCTACCACAAGAGGAACTGCATAAGTAGAAAATTTCACCTCATAATTTAAATCAAACTTATCTATCGCTTTCATAAGACCAATACTTCCTATTTGAAATAAGTCTTCTGCCTCTACACCTCTTCCAATAAAACGCTTTACAATATGATGAACCAGTCCGAGATTTTTTTCAATCAGTGTTTCTCTGGCAAGCATATCTCCCTGCCTTACTTTCGCAATCAGTAATGTGTTTTCGTCCATACTAACAGCTTTCCTTCCTTCTCATCCTGCGAATTTGGGCATCCTGATTTTAATCCTCTTTTTCTATCCAGGGTGACAGACCGACTTTTTTAACCATATGTACTTTCGTCCCTTTTCCCGGTTGTGATTCAACGCTCAAATCGTCCATAAATGCTTCCATAAATGAAAATCCCATTCCGGATCTCTCCTGCTCAGGTTTCGTGGTAAACAGCGGTTCCATCGCTTTATCAATATTTTCAATTCCCACCCCTTCATCCGAAATAGTAATATACAAAACATCCTTTTCAATCCGGCACTCCATAACTACCATCTCATCCGATTCATGGTCTTCTCCATACCCATGTATTACCGCATTCGTAACCGCTTCCGAAACCGCAGTCTTTACATCCGAAATTTCTTCCAATGTAGGGTTAAGCGGTGTCATAAAAGCTGCTACCGTCATCCTCGCAAGACTTTCATTTACCGATACTGCCCTAAATTCCATTCTCATTCTGTTCATTTTACCCTAGCCTCCTTTAAATATTTTCCTTATATACAATTTCAATCATCTTATCCAGTCCGGCCATATACAAAATCCTCTTTATATGCCTGTCCACATTTATGGCGTATACTTTGCCTTCAAAACAGACCACTTTTTTATATCTGCCTGCAATAATACCAATTCCGGAACTATCCATGAATTTCGTCTCTTCAAAATCAAAAACAACATTGTTTACTTTTCCCTGCATCAAAATTCTGTCTGCATTCCGGCTTATATAATTTGCCTGATGATGGTCGATTTCTTCCGGTAACTTTACCATCAGATAGTTGCCCATTACTTTAAATTCTTCTTCCATTTCCCTACTCCTTTTCCATTCTTCTATTTTTCCACTCTTTTCGAGTTTTTATGCACTGAAAAAGACAAGCTAAAAAGCTTGTCTTCTTTTGTGAGTTCTATATTTTATTCTCCTAATTCATCAATAGACTGTTTTGCCCTTCTTGCCTTTTCGGTATCCGGGAACAACTCTATTATTTTTTCATATGTTTCTTTCGCCTTTGCTTCATTTCCGGAATTCCGGTAAGCATTAGCAAGATACATCAGCGCATCTCCACCGGCATTATCCTCATCATAATAAACAACTTTTTCAAAATTTTTAATGGCATCCGGATAATTTTCATCTCTATATGCATTCTGTCCTTCTGCATAATATTGTTCTGCCAAAGTCGGACCTACTGCGTTCAGCAAATATTGGTAAGTCGTCTGAAAAGCCTGTGATGTCTCTTCTAAAACAATCTCTTCTCCAATCTTGTCCAAATACCCTGCAATCTTTTCAATATCTTCCGGCGTTTCCACATAAGCCTGTACCGCCTGTAACAGTTCATCCATCGTAGACATTGTACCATTTGTGCCGGCATATGCCTCCAACTGCTCCTGTAACTGTGTATTCTGTGTGGTCAAAGTATTAATCTGCTGATTTAAATCATCAATTGTCGCTGATTTTGCATCTGATTGCTCGCTTACAACTCTCAGATTTTCATTTACTTCTGCTTTTTCAGAACGTACCCTTGCCGGCAAAATCAAAAACCAGGTTGCCGCTATACCTATCAAAATACCGATTCCGATATTTAAGAGAGATGAAACACTGCTTTTTTCCCTATCATTCACCGGTTGGATAATTGTTTCATTTCCACTCTGATATTTAATAACCTCATCACTTATACTACGTTTTTTGGAAATTGGTTTTGCAGTATCTTCCATATTCAAAACGTTTTCCACTTCTTTCAGATAACGCAGTGTAAGCGTATTATTAGTATCTATCTGGCTGCATTTCACTAACTCTTTCCGCGCCTTTTCCCACTCTTCATTATGAATATACAAAAGTGCCAATAATTGATGCGCACGAATAAACTTAGGATTCAAAGAAAGCACCTTTTTCAATTGAATAACTGCCAGATCCAGACTGTCCTGCTTACAATAGACAAGTGACTGATTATACTTCTTAATGGTTGTGTTAATCGACTCCAGTCTTCCCGGATTGGACTGTACCATATCAATGTAATCATCTGCAATATTTTTATTTGGACGCAGATTTTTACTGATAACCCACTCACTGAGTGCTGCCACGACTTCACCCATCTCAAAATAAACAAGTCCTAACAGGTTTCTTGCTTCTATATTATTTTTATTAAATTTCAAACTCTGCCGCAGACTGTTAATCGCACCTGTCAAATCTCTGACCGTTGCCTTTTCTAATCCATCATTGTAATAACGGTTGGAAATATATACAGTTTTCTTATATGTGGAAACATCCGCTCCACATCCTGTACAAAAATCATGCTCCGATAAGCGGCATCCGCAATAATAACAATTCATCTCCGCTACCCCTTATTCTTCTTCCACCTTTGCTTCTTTTACCATTTTCACAAGTATATCTGCCATATCGGTTAAATCCTGATTATATATCGCTTCTTCCACTTCTTCCACTTCCAGACTCGGATGGAATTTTTTTAATTCTTCTTCAAAATTAATCATCTGTGCTCCCATCTGCCTGCCGGATGCAGGCTGTATATCAACGAGACTAACTGTTCAAATATGCCTTTATCTGTCCTACGAGATACAATGACCCCACTATATAAAGGCAGTCATCTTCCTTCTTTAAAAACTGCATCTTTTCAAATGCCTCTTCTACTGTTTCATAAAAATAAGTTTCTTTCTCTTTATATGGTTCAAATATAGTTTCTAATTCCTTCCGTGTAACTGCCCTGTCACTTGCAAGCGGCGCTGTCCCGATTATTGTAAAAAGTCCGCTTTTTAAAAGTTTCGAAACCATCTCTTCAAATCGTTTATCATGCACAACGGAAAATAATAACAATCTTCTTCCTTTACAGTCGTCCTGCTCTATGGTATTTAAAAATGCCTCTATTCCGTCTTCATTATGTGCTCCATCCACAAAAATTCCCGGAAGTACCTCTTCCATTCTTCCTTCCCAGAATGCTTTGTGTATTCCTTCCTTCAGCTGTTTTAACGATATTCTTTCAAACAACCCTATTGTTTCCAGTGCTGTCACAGCTAATGCTGCATTTTCCGCCTGATAAAATGCAGTTGTAGATAAATTTAGCTCAACATATCCATAATACCGACTGTGAAAAGAAAAATCAATGTTTTTATTTGCATTTTTGCAAATAGCATCGCGTAAAACCTGCACAGGAACTGTCTCACTTCCCATTTGTCCTGCCTTTTGCTCTATAACTTCATTGACTTCCGGCTTTCCTGCATAATATACAACCGGTGTCTTCTCCTTTATAATCCCGGCTTTTTCTGCCGCAATTTTCTCTAAAGAATCACCGAGATATTCCATATGGTCAAAACCTATTTTCGTAATAATACTGATTTCTTTATCTTCTACTGCATTTGTAGCATCCAGCCTGCCTCCCAGTCCGGTTTCCAAAATGCAGTAATCCACTTCTGCCTCTTTAAAAATAATTACCGACATAAAAAATAAATATTCAAAAAATGTGGGATGATATTCTCCCTCTATATGCTCATAAACGAACAGAAATGCCGACCAAAACTGCTCCTTGGAAATCATTTTTCCATTTATCCTAAAGCGTTCCCTAATATCCACAAGATGAGGAGAACTAAACATTCCCGTAGAAAATCCCGCTTCCTGTAATATTGTACACAAATAAGCACAAACGGAACCTTTTCCGTTTGTGCCTGCTATATGAATGATTTTCATCTCTTTTTCAGGATTTCCAAGCTTTCTCAAAAAACTTTTCGTCTCATTCATATCATTTTTTTTTGTAAATTTAGGAACATCTAATATATACTCAACTGCCTGTTCGTAGTTTTCTATTTCTCTCTTTTTCACTGCTCTATCCTGCCTGTTTCCTTCTGCTACAGTATGCGTACACTGGCTTCTATCATGCCATTTAAACATTCATACTTCATAAAACTGGTCTTTTCTTCCACAAAATACTGACAGTCCTCTACACTGACTGTTACCCCTCGGTACACATTACCCTCGGTAATAATCATAGCACCTTTTCCATTCTCAATCTGATCTGCCAGCCTCTGCTTTTCCTGCCGTATTTCATCAAGTTTGAGAAAACATTCATCCTTCTTCTTATTCAATACGGAAAGCTTGTTTTCATCAGCCTTGGTTATACTGTTGGAACCCAGACGTTTCATTCTCAAAATTCCTGCCATACTATCCACGGTTTCAGAAAGTTCTGCCTGCGCAGCTTCTTCTTTTGATTTCATACCGACAAACTTGTCATAAGTTTCTTTTTCATATCCGGCATGTACTGTTGTTTTCACTTCCACTTCATTTCCAAGTGTCCCTGCTTCCACGCCTTTCAAACCATGTACATATCCACCTATAATTACACCCTTTTTTCCCGATGCAATTACTTTATCATCTGCATAAATATAGGAATTTAAAATACTATTCGCAGATACAGATCCTTTCGCATGAACTTCTGCATGCTCAATAAAATCTGCAAATACGCTTCCCTTTGCCACCAATTTAGCTTCCTGGCCTCCCTGTATGCCGCGCTCCAATATAATATCCCCACCTGCATACATATTAACGGCCTCAACTGTTCCTCGGATTACAATATTTCTGCCTGCACGGATTACCACACCTCTGCTGACACTTCCACTTATAATCACGTCACCGAAAAACTCAATACGCCCTGTAACCAAATCAACATCGCCCATAATTTCATGGACATTCTTTATATCAACTTTATTGTCTCTTACTTCTATTTTGCCTTCCATCTCTGCCACATAAACATCCGGATTTCCTACATTCGAAATTCCTTTGCCTCGCAGCGGCGGCAATTCCTTCGCAGGCTTTGGTTTACTTTCCTTCCCGGTCACTGTGTAACCAATTTCACCCTGCATAGCATGATGGTATATTGCAACCGTTTCTCCCTTATGGATATTTTGTACTTCACTCATACTTGCATAATCCACGGAACCGTCTGCACGTATCTCCGGCACTTTTCTATCCTCTATCACAAATGGATATTCATACCAGCCATCCTGTCCGTCCATAGCCTCTTTACCGACAGCTACTCTGATTTCCCGCTCGTATACTTCTTTCTTGGCCATCGCGGAAATATTCGAAAAATGATACCCTCTTTCTACCCCATTCTTTTTTAAAAAATCGAGAATATCCTGCTTTGTAAATTTCCCATCATGATTCGGTTTATTCAAATAGAGCCATGCCGTCATCTCGTCAGGCTCTATCCTTACATATGACCCGTTATCAATAACATGTCCGTTTTCCATTCCCATGACATTTTCAAAAATTTCCGGCATACTCTTACCCCCTTAACTCTACATATTGGAAAAGGGAAAAAATCCCTTTTCCTCTTATGTTTATTATGAGTTATTTTTTCAGCTGTGTCAATCTTTCCTTCACAGCTTCCATCATTTGAGTATACTTAGCCAGCTTTTCTTTTTCCTCTGCAATTTTTGCTTCCGGAGCCTTGGAAATAAACTTCTCGTTATTTAACATTCCGTTTGCACGGGCAATTTCGCCTGCCAGTTTCTTTTCCTCTTTTTCCAGACGTTCAATTTCCTGACTGATATCTACAAGCTCAGCAAAAGGAATATAAACCGTTGCATTGGCAATCACAACAGAAACTGCATCCTCTGCAATTCCCTCCTTATCTTTCTGCATTGCCACGTCAGATGCATATGCTAAAGAAGCGAAGAACAACTTACCTTCTGTGAAGGTCTTTAATACTTCCTCTTTATCACTTACAACAAACACTTTCGCCTTTTTGCTTGGTGCAACGTTCATTTCTGTTCTTACGTTACGGATACCGCGTACTGCTTCTTTGATTGTCTCGATATCTTTTTCTTCTTTTGCAAAGTTTCTTTCTTCTGTATATTCCGGCCATTTGGAAACCATAATGGACTCTTCTTCATTCTGAATGGTACAGAAAATTTCTTCTGTTACAAACGGCATGTACGGATGTAATAATTTTAACGCATCCTGTAATACTGTTTTTAAAGTATAAAGAGCAGCTCCCTGACTCTTTGCATCATCAGAATTGTAAAGTCTCGGTTTTACCATTTCGATATACCAGTCGCAGAATTCATCCCAGATGAAATCATAAACCTTCTGTACTGCAATACCTAACTCGAAATGTTCCATATTTTCGGTAGCATCTTTCACTAATGTATTTAATTTGGAAAGAATCCATTTATCAACCGGCTCTAAGTTGTCTTTTGCATCAGCAGGAATTTCTTTTCCTTCCATATTCATCATGATAAAACGGGAAGCGTTCCAAACTTTATTTGCAAAGTTACGGCTTGCTTCTACTCTTTCATGGTAGAAACGCATGTCATTTCCCGGTGCATTTCCGGTAATCAATGTAAGACGAAGTGCATCTGCACCGTACTGTTCAATGATTTCCAACGGGTCAATACCGTTTCCTAAAGATTTGGACATCTTTCTACCCTGAGAATCTCTTACAAGTCCGTGGAACAATACTGTCTTAAACGGCTTTTCTCCCATCTGCTCAAATCCTGAGAAAATCATACGGATTACCCAGAAGAAAATAATGTCATATCCGGTTACTAATACATCTGTCGGATAGAAATATTCCAAATCTTCTGTTTTATCCGGCCAGCCTAAGGTAGAGAATGGCCATAATGCAGAGGAGAACCATGTATCCAGTGTATCTTCGTCCTGTGTCAGATGTGTGCATCCGCATTTCGGACATTTTTCCGGCATTTCTTTTGCAACAACTACTTCTCCACATTCTGCACAGTAATATGCAGGAATTCTGTGTCCCCACCAGAGCTGACGGCTGATACACCAGTCACGGATATTGTCTGTCCAGTTAAAGTATGTTTTTTCCATACGGTTAGGAATTAACTCAATATCACCATTTTTTACTGCTTCTGCAGCCGGTTTAATAAGTTCATCCATTTTTACGAACCACTGTTTTTTAATTAATGGCTCAATAGTTGTTTTACAACGGTCATGTGTACCTACATTGTGGGAATAATCTTCAATTTTTACCAAAAGTCCCATGCTGTCTAATTCTGCAACGATTGCTTTTCTTGCTTCGTAACGATCCATGCCTTCGAACTTTCCGCCGTTTGCATTGATGGTTGCATCATCATTCATAATGTTGATTTCCGGTAAGTTGTGACGTTTTCCTACCTCGAAGTCGTTCGGGTCATGAGCCGGTGTAATCTTAACAACACCTGTACCGAATTCCATATCTACATAAGAATCCGTTACAATCGGAATCACTCTGTTAATAATAGGAAGCATTACGCTCTTTCCTATTAAGTGTTTGTATCTGTCATCTTCCGGATTAATTGCTACCGCAGTATCACCTAACATAGTTTCCGGACGGGTTGTTGCAAACTCTAAGAATTCCGTAGTGCTTGCCTGTCCGTTTTCATCAACGATTGGATATTTAATATGCCAGAAATGTCCTGCCTGCTCCTGATATTCTACTTCCGCATCGGAAATGGACGTGTTACATACCGGACACCAGTTGATAATTCTGGAACCTTTGTAAATCCAGCCTTTTTCGTGCATACGGCAGAATACTTCGGTTACCGCTTTGTTACAGCCCTCGTCCATGGTAAAACGTTCTCTGTCCCAGTCACAGGAAGAACCGAGCTTTTTGAGCTGTTCTACAATTCTTCCGCCGTACTGTTTTTTCCATTCCCATGCACGTTCTAAGAATTTTTCTCTTCCTAAATCTTCTTTGTCAATGCCTTCTTCTTTTAATTTTTCAATAATTTTAACTTCTGTTGCAATGCTGGCATGGTCTGTTCCCGGCTGCCATAATGCATTGTAGCCCTGCATTCTCTTGAAACGGATTAAGATATCCTGCATGGTATTGTCTAATGCGTGTCCCATGTGAAGCTGTCCTGTGATGTTTGGAGGCGGGATTACGATGGTGAATGGTTTTTTAGTTTTGTCTACTTCAGCGTGGAAATATTTCTTTTCCATCCATTTCTGGTATAATTTTTCTTCTATGCCGCTTGGGTCATAGGTTTTGGCTAATTCTTTGCTCATGTGCTGACTCCTTTCGTTTTCAGGTAAGACGTAAAAAAGCCCTTTACTGAAATATTTCAGTAAAGGGCGAATGTATCGCGGTACCACCTTTATTCACAGGGGATTTCCTGCCTCAATGATTCCTATCAGAATCTTATCCGTTAACGGGGATAGGGCGGGGACACTTACTTATCGATTTTCTTTCTTTTTTGCCGAACTTGGCTTTTGTTCCTGCTTTTAATTAATTGAAAGAAATCCGAGTTAGGTGTTCCGGTTTGAAAGCTACCTTCCACATACTTTTCTTCAAGCACCTTTCAGCCTATGAGTGCTCTCTCTTTTAAGACGCCATGTGTACTCCTCTTTGTCATTACCTTTTGCTTAATTATTTATTATCTATAATAAAAAAGTATGTATGAAATGTCAAGGATGAATTTCTTGCTTTTCAAGTCTATGAACAGTATTTTTCTTCAAACACCTGACGCGGCATCGGTCTTCCAAAATAGTATCCCTGTATCAATCGTACCTTCATTCCTTCCAGTACCTTATACTGCGCCTTTGTTTCAATTCCTTCCACACAGATACTTACACCGATTGTGGATGCTAATTCACTGACCATCTTAATAAAAGACTGTGAATAAGTATCGTCTGCCAAGTCTTTAACAAAACTCTGATCCACTTTAATAACATCAAACGGAATCTCTCTTATGTGATTTAAAGACGAATAACCCGTTCCAAAATCATCCAGCGCAATTCTAACCCCCAGTTTCTTTATGTTTCCCAATATTTCTTTCATTCGACTCATATCATTAATTGCCAGACTCTCTGTTACCTCTAAAGTCAGATTTCTTGGATTAATTCCTGTTTCAGCAATAGTCTGTGCAACAATTTCCACAATATCCGGTTGCAATAGCTGGATTACAGACAGATTCACGTTTACCTTGTATTCCGGATGTCCGTTATCATTCCATGATTTGCAGGCTTTACAGGCCGTTTTTAATACATAATTTCCAATCGGATTAATCAATCCCAGATATTCTGCAAGCGGAATGAACTCCGAAGGTGCAATAACTCCCATTTCCGAACTGTTCCAACGAATCAATGCTTCTGCCCCTGTACACGGATTTCCCGGTCTTTGAATATCAATAACCGGCTGAAAGTACACCTCAAATTCATGATATCCGTTTGCAGTGGCATCACGCATATTTTTCTCCATATCAAGACGTTTATTTGACCCCAAGGTAAGTTCTTCGCTGTAATTCGTCACTCTGTTCTTTCCTGCCTTCTTTGCCTCAAACATGGCAACATCCGCTTTCACAATCAAATCCTGCACATTTTCACTGTTGTCGGGATAATTTACGATTCCCATGCTCATAGTACAATAGTAATCAGCATCTTTCAAAAACCATGGTTTATTAAAGATCTCCTGAATTTCCTCTACAATTCTCTTTAACTGTGAATAATTTTCCGGTGGAATAATAATAACAAATTCATCTCCACCCATACGATAACAGCTGTTTTCAATTCCTACAATATCTCTTAAATTTGTAGAAATTGCTCTTAATAAAATATCACCGTACTGATGCCCCAAACCATCGTTAATATGTTTAAAATCATCTAAATCCAAATAAAGCAATGCACCGGTTGTATGATTTTTCTTTGCATTATCAATATGTCTTGCTAAATCCCTTTCACAGCACATTCTGTTATACAGACCTGTTAAAAAGTCCGTGTAGGCCTGTTGTTCAATTTTACGCTGATATATTTTTCTGTCCGTAATATCATAAAGACAGAACATCTCCGCTGCTTTTCCGTCCACCCACACAGTCTCCATATAAAGAAGATCATACCACTGATCAAGTTCTCTGTAATACAACTCCCTGTTATCAGTTTCACAACCTTTGGTTATCCCCTGTTCCAGAAGCTCGTCCAATGTTCCTTTCAAAAGTTCCGTAGCAAAAATTTCTTTCATGTTTCTATTTACAAATAATTGCTTTTTTGTTTCTGCTTCTCTAACATAAATTCCACTATTCATGTTATCCAAAATAGTTTCTGTTGCTGCAAAAGAACTTGCAATCGCATCCTTCCAAACCTGTTTTTGCAACACGCTTTGTAAAAGTTTTGCAACATCCCGCATAAACTTTATTTCTTCCACCTGCCACATTCTTTCTTTATCATCCATCAGGCACAAATACATATCATCTGCATCCTGTATCTGCACCGGAAATGCCGTCATTGCCTTCACCTCAAACTCTGCCAGCACTCTTCCCGCTTCTGTATTCTCAAATGAATCCGACGAAATTACCAGCGGTTTGTCCTGATTCAAAAAAGAAAATATCTGTAACTTTTTGGTTTTATCAAAGAATGATACCACCCCTTCACGACACCATTCACTTATCACATCCATTGTATTTTCTTTTCTGTTAATTTTGTAAAGCTGTGCACTGCTCACATCCAAATGTTTCCCGGCTATTCCCATAATTTCAGCAACATTTTTTTCCATTGTTTCTTCACAATCCAAAAGCTGTACCACATTAGTTGTTGCTTCAATTCTCTTCGAAAACTGTTCCATTTCATTTTCGGAATTACGGCTTCTTACATTTTCTGCCTGTGCATTAGCAAGTGATAATTTATTTTCAAAAATAGCACAACTACTATCTCTTAATAAATCCAATGCAGCATAAAAAATACGCTCTGTTACCCTTGTCTTAACATCCATAATATACGGCTTACCGGGTTCTGCTTTTTTATCCTCAAGAACACCATAAACAATCCATGTCAAAAGCTGTTCACCTTTAATTTGTATGGATATAGCGGCAGCCATCATATTCACATAGTCTGTTTGTTCAACAACCTGTTCTTCCAAAGAACCTGCTTTTACACGTTCAACTAATTCTTCCGCCTGTCCTTTATCCATATATTCCCAAATCTTATCTCTGTCACTATTGTTTCCTGAAAGTCTGATAATAGGTTTTCCTTCTCTGTCTACCGCATAAGCAAATACATTGGTAGCCAGACAAAACCGCTCCGCCAGCCGTTTAATCTGTTCTAAATCAATAATCGCTTTCAACGAGAAACTGTTATTACCCATGTATATTTCCCCTCCAAATTTCAAAAAGGACGGTACCACTCTGCTTACCAACACAATTGTACCGTCCTAAATTTACCCTTATTTTACCACGTTCTATTCATCAACGCTATAGTTTGGCGCTTCTTTTGTAATATGAATATCATGTGGATGGCTTTCTTTTAAAGAAGCCGCAGATATCTTTACAAAGCGTCCATTTTCTTTTAATTCGTCAATAGTCTGTGTTCCGCAGTAACCCATACCTGCACGCAGACCTCCCATTAACTGGAATACTGTATCTTCTACAGTTCCTTTATATGCAACTCGTCCTTCTACTCCTTCCGGTACAAGTTTCTTTGCATCGGACTGGAAATAACGGTCTTTACTTCCGTTCTCCATAGCAGCGATAGAACCCATGCCACGATAAACTTTATATTTTCTTCCCTGGAATAATTCAAATGTTCCCGGGCTTTCATCACATCCTGCAAACATACTACCCATCATGCAGACATTTCCACCTGCTGCAATAGCTTTTGTCATATCACCTGAATATTTGATACCGCCATCGGCAATAATCGGAACACCGTATTCTTTTGCAACTGCATAAGCATCCATAATAGCAGTAATCTGCGGTACACCGATACCTGCAACAACACGGGTTGTACAGATAGAACCAGGTCCGATACCAACCTTAACTGCATCTGCTCCTGCTTCAATTAATGCCTTTGTTCCTTCACCTGTTGCAACATTTCCTGCAATTACCTGTACTTCCGGATAATTTTCTTTAATCATTCTGATACAACGGAGTACGTTTTCAGAGTGTCCATGTGCGGAATCAAGTACGATAACGTCAACTTTTGCATCCACAAGTGCTGCCACACGCTCTAATACGTTTGCTGTAATACCAACAGCAGCACCACATAAAAGACGTCCCTGTGCATCTTTTGCTGCAAGAGGATATTTAATTGTTTTTTCAATATCTTTGATTGTGATAAGTCCTTTTAAATTGAAATCTTTATCTACAATAGGAAGTTTCTCTTTTCTTGCTCTTCCTAAGATTTCTTTTGCTTCTTCAATTGTAATGCCTTCCTGTGCTGTAATTAAGCCTTCTGAAGTCATACATTCTTTAATTTTCTTTGAATAATCTGTTTCAAATTTAAGATCACGGTTTGTTATAATACCAACCAGTTTCTTTCCTTCTGTAATCGGTACACCGGAAATTCTGAATTTTGCCATTAAAGAATCCGCGTCAGCAAGTGTATGCTCCGGAGATAGTGAAAAAGGATCTGAAATGACACCATTTTCTGAACGTTTTACTTTATCTACTTCCTCTGCCTGCGCTTCAATAGACATATTTTTATGGATAATACCGATACCACCCTGTCTGGCCATTGCAATTGCCATTCTGTGTTCAGTAACGGTGTCCATTCCTGCACTCATCATAGGAATGTTAAGCTTGATTTTTTTTGTCAGCCATGTAGTTAAATCTACCTGATTTGGTATTACTTGAGAATAACTTGGTACTAACAGTACGTCATCAAATGTGATGCCTTCGCCAATAATCTGTCCCATTTTCTTTCCTCCTAATGAAATTATATGGCAGGAATGACGATTTCTCTGCCACGTTAAAGTATTGTATAACTAAAGCATTTTATAATATTAGAAAAAACACTGCCAGTATATGTACTGGCAGTATTCTTATTTGAGAAATAATAACATTGAAAAACTTTGATGTCAATGGTTAAATTTGATTAATCAGTAAACACTTTTCTTGGTGCAACCATCTGAACTGCTTTTATAAACTCAGCATTTGGCTCCAAAATAACTTTTTGTCCACCTTCATAATAAAAAGCATATCTTACTTCTGGCTGTTTTGCTTCCCGGCTGCTGTAATCCGCAACTTTAACCTGACGATTTTTATAGCTGTCAAGATGATGTGAATTTACCGGTGCAAAAATCTCCATACGATCCAATTCATAAACTGCCGCTTTTTTTCTTTTGCTCTTATTCAATATCATGTCTACTTTAATTTCTTTATCAAGATACAGATATTCATATTCAATATCCGTACGCATATAAACAAACCATGTCACAATTCCCAGCACCAATGCAATTAAAAGCGGAATCGGAAATCCCAGTAAACCAAGAATTGCAAATCCTGCGGTAAGCATAACAAGCAGAATACGCACAAATTTTGCTCCTGTTGATATTCCTCTTGCCACTAAACATTCTACATATGTCTCGCTCATATTAATAACCATGCCTTTCTCATATCGTATAAAATTGAACTTCTTATAAATAATATAATATTTTCCGAAAATATTCAAGACTGCCTCAAAACTTTCTCGAACTTTCACAGAATTTTATACAATTTTTATAAGATATTATTTTCGATTCATTGACATCAAAAAACAGAAAAGGTATAGTTAAGAAATAAAGTATTGCGGATAAGGAGATTACCATGCCTGTTATTGATGACATAAGAAAAGAACAAGAAAAAACTAAAGATATGAGTTTCAAAGGAAAACTCTCCTATTTTTGGTACTATTATAAAGTGCATACTCTTGTAACAATTGCAATTGTATTTTTCCTTTGCGTACTTATACATGATATTGTTACTGCAAAAGATTACGCATTCTCAGCCGTTTACATTAATGCTAACCAGACATTCTCAGCCGAAGACCAGATGGAAGCTTTTGCGGAATATGCAGACCTTGATACTGAGGAATTTGATGTTGTTTTGGATAGTGCCATGTATCTTTCCCTGACAGATACTTCTGAGGTTTCTCTTTCTGCCTCACAAAAACTTGCCGCTTTACTTAGTGCCAAAAATCTTGATATTGCAGTTATGGATGAAGAGGTATTTACAAATTATGCTCTGACGGAAACTTTTTATGATTTGAGAGAAATTCTGCCGGAAGATCTTTTAGAAAAATATAAAGATAATTTCTTCTACGTGGATGGTACAACCGTTGAGGCTTTCAACAACAAAGAAGAATATTCATCTCATGCTGATGACATGGAGTACTATAACAAACTTGCAGAAACTTTACAGAAACCAAACGACCCTTCCGTTATGGAAAATCCGATTCCGGTAGGCATTTATGTTGGAGATACCACTATTATTTCTGATGCGGGATGTTATTCCGAGAAAAAACCGGTTTTCGGTATTATTATTAATACTCCGAGACTTGAGACAGCAATTCAATATTTAAGATTTTTAGATGAAGAGAGTATCGCAAAATAACTGATTTACAGTTATGGAGCGATGCTCCTTTATTTTTCTTCAATAAAACAAATGGTATTTGATTTATCAGTCGTATACTTGTTTGCATACAAACATTACTTTTTATACAATAAAAGCAACACTTGAGAAAGGGGAATTTGCAAAATGAAAAAGAGCGTATTGGGCAATAGAATTCATGCCCTTAGAAAAGAAAGAGATATTACACAGGAAGAACTTGGCAAAGCCGTAGGGGTTACTGCACAGGCAGTATCTAATTGGGAATGTGGCGGTACACCGGATGCGGAACTGCTTCCACGGATTGCAGATTATTTTGAAGTCAGTGTGGATAATTTATTCGGTCGAACAGATGAAATAAAAAAAGACCCCGGATTAGAAATCATGTGGGATTTATACCACACACCAAAGGAACAACGCTTTGAAAAAGCATATCAATATTGCTGGTGCATTCAACAGGGATTATTTAATTTAGCACCGGATTTATTTTCCGGAACTTTAAAGGACAATCTTTCCATTACAAATAATGTAAAATCCAGCTCCATTCTGTTTTTTGATGAAGGTATATCCATGATGCGGCTCAATGAAGCTGTTCACAACTTCATGCTGATACCTACTCCTGCGGAAGGATTAAGCAGCTGTCTTTTATCCCCGGAAGCCTATGAGCAGTTTTTTGCCACTTTAGGAAAACCGGACCGAATTAAAACACTGTTATTCCTTTATCAGCGAAAATCGCTGGCACTCTCTGCCGCAAAGCTTGCAAAATACATGAATATGAAGGAAGAAACCATCACGGAAATTATGCAGGATCTTTTGCAGTTAGAATTAGTCCAGACCTTCGAAACGGATACCGACAATGGAGAAGTAACACTTTACAGAGTGCAGGAGTATCTGATTAAAAGCATCCCCATGATTTCTTTATTGATTATGGCCGGCGATATGATTGAAAAATCCGTGGCTGTTTTCGCAAATACTACCCTTACGCGTAATTCCATATTATAACCCTGACACTTGCCCGAACAATTTCCCCTTATCTTTCGGGTGTCAAAATGCACTTATTACTTACAAACCGAAAGGAACACGAACATGAAAACTCAGACAAACGACAACCTCAAACACAAACTATACGAAAGAAATCATATTTTATTTGTTCTGACAATCCTTATACTGGTTATTCAGGCCTGCCTGCTTACCGGTGTAGCCATTGTACTTCAACAAATACTGGATATCGCCGTAAGCGGCACAACGGAAGACGTGAAGAAGCTTCTTATCATAGTTGCAGTCTATTCCATGATTTTGGCAGCCGGCTGGCTGATAGAACGCTATGTCAAGAACACCTTTTTGGAAAAAGCTCTGCGTCAGCTAAAGAAAGAGCTTTTTGTTCGCCTGACAGGAAAAAACATTTCTTCTTTTACAAAAGAAAGTACAGGAAGCTATCTTTCTGTTTTTACTAACGACATAATTTCTATAGAAAATAATTACCTGCAGAATATATTTGGTATTATTTTAAATTGCTTTTATTTCCTGACAGCCATTATCATCATGCTCTGGTATGACCCTTTGTTAACTATATGTGCAATCGGTATGTTAATTGTTTCCTTTGTGATTTCCATTGTATTTGGCAGTAAACTGACAAAGGAAGAAAAAATTGTAAGTGACCAAAACGAAAATTTTGTAAGCCTACTGAAAGATTTATTGTCCGGATTCCCGGTAATGAAAAGCTTTCAGGCAGAGCCTGAGCTTACCACTCTTTTTGCAAATGCCAACCAGACTTTGGAACACAAAAAATGTCATCGCAGAAAAACAGAAGGTCTGATTAATCTAGTAGGTAACACTTGTGGCCTCGTGGTACAGGCAGGAGTTATGTTACTTGGTGCCTATTTTACCATTGAAGGAAGAATTACTGCCGGTGTATTAATCGCTTTTGTACAGTTAATGAATTACCTGATTATGCCGGTGCAGCAGATTCCTCCTGCCCTTGCAAACAAAAAAGCTGCCGAAGGGCTTTTGTCCAAAATGGAAAATCTTTTGTCTGCCAATCAATCTACGGAACAAGGCGTTGCACTTTCCAATCTGAACAAAGGTATTCGTTTTGAAAATGTATCCTTTGGCTATGAAGACGGACAAACTTTGTTAGACAATGTAAATTTACATTTTGAACATGGCAAAAGCTACGCCATCGTTGGTGCTTCCGGCAGTGGTAAATCCACAATTTTAAATCTTCTGTTAGGCGGTTATCCACAATACTCCGGCAAAATCATGATGGGGGATTCCGAACTGAAAGAAATCTCATCCGAGAGCCTTTATCAACATATGGCCGTTGTACAGCAAAATGTATATATTTATAATCATACCATTGAGAATAATATCACCATGTTTCGCAACTATCCGTCCAAACACCTGCAAACAGTTTTAGAAAAAGCAGGACTGACAAAGCTTGTTGCAGAAAAAGGACTTTCCTATCCTTGCGGTGAAAACGGCTCCGGCTTATCCGGTGGCGAAAAACAACGCATTTCCATTGCCAGAAGTCTGCTACGCAATCCACACATTTTACTAATGGATGAAGCCACTTCTGCATTGGACGCTGAAAATACTGCCTGCATTGAGCAGATGATTACACAAGCCCAAAACATGACCCGTATTGTCGTTACGCATAAGCTCACTCCCTCAACGCTCAAGCAATATGACAGAATTATCGTACTTCAAAACGGACGTATTGCAGGAAACGGAACTTATACAGAATTAGAAGAAACCTGCGACTGTTTCAGACAACTTATTTTGGCCTGATAAGTTCTTCTTTACGCAAAAAAGCACCCATAGATGATGATTAATTCTCATCCATAGGTGCTTTACTTCTTTTACCTTAAACCATCATAATGAGTCCATGCACGAATAATTTTCACCGTTCCTTCGTATTTGACCTCATTTTCTTCAAAAACTTCCTTATACACTTGGTATACCAGCCGATGCTGAATATTAATCCTTCTTGATATAACACCATCTAAATTTCCCACCAATTTTTCATATCTTGGTGGATTCTGATATGGATTCTCCCTGATTATATCAACTAGCATTTTTGCCTTTGATGAAATACCACTCTTCTTCAAATTTTCCAAATCCTTAAGTGCCTGTTTTGTGAAAACAACTTTGTACATTACCAGTCTACCATCTCTTCTGAAATGCAATCCTCTAACGACTCATTAACTCCTTCCAAAATTGATTCAGTCATTCCCGGAATAGAATCCAAATATAAAGTTTCTTGAATTGCACTCCAATCTTCTTCTGATATGAGTACTGCATTTGCCTTTTTTCCTACAATCAAAGTTGGCTCATGATACATATTTACAGCCTCTACCAGCTTATAGAGTTCCTTTCTTGCATTTGTAATATTAATTGTTGACATAATAAATCTCCTTTTATTTTCGTCCTTTTCATATTTTCTACTAAATTAATAGTATTCCTTACTCCTTTTTCTTCATACATATATGCTTTTTTAGAATATTCTACTTTTACCTCTCGTCTCTCTTTTCTTCCTGTAATTAACACTAATATCATTAATTATACTTTCTATTTCTCAATATTATATCTTCTTGATTGACGAGATTTTTATGTCACTATTATTATAACGTACGTTTTTGCGTACGTCAACGCTTATTAAAAAATATTTTCACTTCTCTACTGATTCTATTACTGTCTCCCTATATTATTTTATTACTGCAACAATTCCTTCAGTAATTTATTAACCATTCCCGGATCCGCTTTTCCCTGCATTGCCTTCATCGTCTGCCCTACTAAAAATCCGATGGCTTTTTCCTTTCCATTATGATAATCTTCCACAGACTGCGGATTTTGTTCAATCACTTTTTCCACAGTAGCACGCAATTTTCCCTCATCAATTACCGTTTTCAGTCCTTTTTCTTCCACATACGTTTCCGGTTGAATATCCTTTTCAAAAATCAGCTCAAAAACTTCCTTCGCCACGGTATTGGTAATTTCTTTTTTATCTACCAACATAATCAGTTTTGCCAGATTTTCCGGTGAAAAAGTAATATCCTCCGGGTCCATTTCCTTCTCTTTTAACAGACGCAGATTCTCTCCCATCAGCCAGTTGGAAACTTTTTTCGGCTGATTACAAATTGCTGCTGTAGCCTCAAATATATCAGCTAGACGTTTTGAACCGGTAATAATTTCAATATCATAATCCGGCAGGTCATATTCTTCCTTATACCGTTTCATTTTTTCGGTGCGAAATTCGGGCTGATTTGCACGAATCTGTGCTATCCACTCATTGCTAATGACCACCGGAACCAAATCCGGCTCCGGAAAATAACGATAGTCCTGTGCATCCTCTTTACTTCTCATTGTATAAGAGCATTCTTTTGTATCATCCCAACGTCTGGTTTCCTGTACCACTTCCTTTCCTGATTCCAACAATTCAATCTGACGTTCTCTCTCTCCTTCAATAGCTCTTGCAATTGCCTTGAAAGAGTTTAGGTTTTTCATTTCTGTTCTCGTACCATACTTTTCTGCTCCCACCTCTCTGACAGAAAGGTTCACATCCGCACGCATGGAGCCTTCCTGCAATTTGCAATCGGAAGCACCCAAATATTGAATAATCAGACGCAACTTTTCCAAATAAGCAATCACTTCTTCTGCACTACGCATATTCGGTTCAGATACGATTTCAATAAGAGGTACACCGGAACGATTATAATCTACCAGAGAACATTCCTCCCGCTCATCATGAATCAGTTTTCCTGCATCCTCCTCCATATGAATTTCATGAATGCCTACTATTTTCTTTCCTTCCGACGTTTCAATTTCCACTCCTCCATTACGACAAATAGGAAGATATAATTGAGAAATCTGATAGTTTTGTGGATTATCTGGATAAAAATAATTTTTTCTGTCAAATTTGCAAAACTGTGTAATATTGCAGTTTGTCGCAAGGCCTACTGCAATGGCATATTCTACTACCTGTTTGTTTAAAACAGGCAGTGAACCCGGCATACCGGTACACACCGGACATGTATGGGTATTTGCAGGCCCACCAAATGCCGTGGAACAGCCACAGAATATTTTTGTTTTCGTGGCAAGCTCTACATGAACTTCCAGACCAATAACGGTTTCATATTGTTTTGCCATTATTTCTCTCCCCCTTTCACAATTTGAGCCGGCTTTGGAAATTTTCCTCTGATTTTTTCGTAAGTATACGCCGTCTGAATTAACTTTTTCTCCTGAAAGCAATCTCCGATGAGCTGCAATCCGATAGGCAGACCTTTCTTATCCACTCCACACGGAATACTGATTCCCGGAAGACCGGCAAGATTTGCAGAAATCGTATAAATATCTCCCAAATACATTTTTAACGGGTCAGACAGACTTTTTCCAAGCTCCGGTGCCGTTGTCGGTGCTACCGGACTTAAAATTACATCATATTTTTCAAATGCTTCATCAAAAGCTTTCTTTATCAAAGCTTTTGTCCGCAATGCCTTCAAATAATAAGCATCATAATAGCCGGAACTTAAAACAAAGGCTCCCAGCATAATACGTCTTTTTACCTCTGCCCCAAAGCCTTCCGAACGAGTCTTTTTGTACATATTATGTAACCCTTCATATGCTTCTGTACGATACCCATATTTCACACCGTCAAACCGTTCCAGATTGGAACTTGCCTCTGCGCAGGCAATCGTATAATATGCCGGAATTGCATAATCCACAAAACTTAAATCAAATTCTTCAATAACAGCCCCTTTCTTTTCCAGTGCCTTTGCTGCCGCAAGAACTGCTTCCTTTACTTCACTGTCCAATCCTTCCCCGAAATAATCCCGCGGAATACCGATTTTTATTCCTTTCACATCTTCTATCAAAGCAGAGGTAAAATCTGTATCTTTTCTATTTACGGAAGTAGAATCCTTTGTATCATGAGTAGCAATGATTTCCATCACTGCCGCACAATCTTCCACATTCTTTGTAATCGGTCCAATCTGGTCTAAAGAAGAACCATACGCAACCAGACCATATCTGGAAACTGTCCCATAAGTCGGCTTCATCCCGACTACTCCGCAAAAGGATGTCGGCTGACGAATAGAACCTCCGGTGTCAGAGCCAAGTGCAAAAAAACATTCTTCCGCAGCCACTGCCGCCGCACTTCCGCCGGAAGAACCACCCGGTACATGTTTTTCATTCCACGGATTTTTGGTTTCTCCGAACGCAGAAGTTTCCGTGGTTGACCCCATGGCAAATTCATCCATATTTGTTTTTCCAATAATAATAGCTCCTGCCCTTTTTAAATTCAGCACGACTTCCGAACTATATGTAGGAATAAAATTTTCTAACATTTTTGAACAACATGTTGTCCTCATTCCTTCTATGCACATATTGTCCTTAATTGCCACCGGAACTCCTGCAAGAAATCCTGTAAATTCACCATTATCAATTTTTTTCTGCACTTCCTCTGCCTGCTTCAAGGCATCTTCCTTATCCAAGGTAACATAGCAGTTCAAACTTTCTTCTCTTAATGCAATCTGTGTAAAAACAGCTTCCACTGCCTCTTTCACAGTCACTTCTTTTTCCCTTATTTTTGCTGCAAGCTCCACAGCACTCAACGAAAGTATATCCATAATTAAACCATGCCTTTCTTTTCCTGCAACTTTATTTCATAAACACTCTGCAAAATCTATGTACAGAAATGACATCTGTAATAACTTTGTATGTATTATATTTTTGCAAGTTTTCTTGCATTTTTTTACATTTTTAAACACATATCAACATACTACTATCACGCTCTACATAATTTGTACTTTTCACACAAACTTTCACCCTTTTAATCTACAGTTTTGGGAACTTCAAACATATTATTTCTTTCCACCGGAGCATTTTTCAACATGTTTTCGCTGTCATCCCCATTCGTCACAACATCCTCCCGAAACACATTCTGTATCGGAAATACATGCGACATGGGTTCCACTCCCGTGGTATCCAGCTCATTCAATTTTCCAATATAATTAAGCATCTTTTCCATATCCCTCTTAGCCTCTTCCCTTTCTTCTTCAGAAAGTTCAAGTTTTGTAAGAATCCCTAAATATTCTATTATTTCATCATTAATGATATTTGTCATGATATTCTTTCCTCCTTCTATCATTGACCTACCAAAAAATCGTCGCTCTGCAGCGACGATTCTAAGAGAATTTGCCTTGCAAATTCTCCTTGGCTCCTCACTACATTCGAGCAATTTCCTATCACATAAAAAGAAGACTGCCGCACCACTGCGACAGTCTTCCTCCGGGCTTTATAAGCCTCCGGCATTATTCTCACTACGCCGTATTAGTTAGAACCTCTCATCTGTTCTTCCTGACGTCTGATCATTCTACGAACCATTTCACCACCGATAGAACCGGCTTCTTTAGATGTTAAATCACCATTGTAACCTTCCTTTAAGTTTACACCTAATTCAGATGCTACCTCTGTTTTAAAACGGTCCATAGCTGCTTTTGCTTCAGGTACTTCTACTCTATTTGCTCTGCTTCCACTTGCCATTTTTCATTACCTCCATAATGTGTTTTTGTTTTTTCATCTATTTCCAAGATAAGTGTCAAACATTTCACTTATCTCGGTTTTTTATCTAATCACTTAGAAGGTTGCTCCGATTTAAGTGTTTTGTTATCGCTTATCTTGATATTATTATTAGCCATATGAAAATAATTATTATGGTAAGTTTTTCTTTTTTTCTGGAAACTTTGTACAATTTAATATTCTATTTTTCTTCAAAAAAAATCTTAATTTCTGTTCCTTTTCCCACTTCACTTGTCAAGTGTATCTTCGCTTCATGCTTTGCCACAATATGCTTCACGATGGCAAGACCCAGTCCGGTTCCTCCGGTAGACTTAGAACGGCTCTTATCTACACGATAAAACCTCTCGAAAATCCTATCCTGATGTTCTTTTGGAATACCAATTCCCGTATCCCGTACTTTTAACATCGGTTTTCCGGCTTCTTCCTTTACTTCCAGCCACACTGTTCCTCCCGGAATATTATAGCGGATTGCATTATCACAAAGATTATACATCAATTCCTCTATCATATCTTTATTTGCAGTAATCGTACATGGTGCTCCAAAAAAGAACAATGTAACCTTATGCTTTTCTGCATTTACCTGCAACATATTTGCACAGGTTTCTGCCAGATGATACAAATCTACTTTTTCAAAATAAATCGAGTTTTCAATGGCATCCAATTCCGACAGCTTAATAATGTCATTAATCAACGTTAAAAGCCTCTTTGCACTTTTATGAATTTCCCCGGCAAAGCGCTTCACATCATTTTCACTTGCCATTCCGTTTTCAATCAATTCCGCATACCCTGAAATAGAAGTCAGAGGTGTTTTCAGCTCATGGGAAACATTTGCGGTAAAATCCTGACGCATATTGGCATTTCTTACAATATCTTCATGCTGTCTGTTAATGGTTGTAACAAATGGCTGTAACTCTTCATACGTTTTAATGTATTTCATATTTTCCATATCCTCTGCCATCTGTTCTATTGGCTGCACAATACTTTTTGTCAGAAAATGTGAAAGCACCAGACAAAGCATAAAAAGCATTGCTGTAATTTCCAGCATAACCGGTGCCACGTTTGCAAAAATACTGATAATATTATCCGCTTCCCTTGCCACTCTTAATACATTTCCATCTTTCAATAAAACGGCATAATAAAAAGTACTTTTCTGTAAAGTCTCCGATGTACGCACTGCTTTTCCTTCACCTTTTTTCAAAGCCTCCTGCACTTCCGGTCTGTTCCCATGATTATCCATGCCATTTTCATTTACATTGCTGTCAAATAACACCGTACCTTCATCTTTTATAATCGTTATACGCAGATTTTCTATTTCAAAATAATCGTTTTCTTTTATATTTTCCTGCTCTGTAATCTCTTTGAAGATGTATGTATATGTCTTTAAATCTTCAAAAACCTGGTTCTTGAAAAGTTCATAGAACGTTCCAATCACCAGGCCTAACGTAAACAGAATCGCAAGAGATGCAATTATCATAAAATGAACATTAATTTTTTTCTTCACTTTTCTGTTTCCTATTCTAATAAATATCCTACATTTCTGACTGTTTTAATTCTGCTTCCTGCTGTACCCAGCTTTTGACGAAGAGTTTTTATATGCATGTCTAAGGTTCTTGATTCTCCTTCATAATCCGTTCCCCAGACTCTCTCCAAAATGGTATCTCTTTTTGTAACCATGCCGGCATGCAACAGAAGTAATTTTAAAAGCTCATATTCTTTATAAGTCAGGTCACAATTGTCACCGTCTACAGAAACAGAATGCTTTTCCACATCTAAAACAATCGGTCCAATCTGAAGTACCTTTTCTGCCTCTGCCGTTTCTGTCCTTCTAAGAAGTGCTTTTACTCTGGAAATCAGCTCCATGACACCAAAGGGCTTTGTCAAATAATCATCCGCACCCATATCTAACCCTTTCACTTTGTCAATTTCCGCAGTTTTGGCTGTTACCATAATAATAGGCAGTTTGGAAGTTTCTTTATTTTTCCTTAACTTTGTCAGAATGGTAAGACCATCTTCATCAGGAAGCATAATATCCAAAAGTACCAGATCCGGCTGTTTTTCTGCCAGTTTTTCCCTAAAACTTCCGGCATCAGGAAAGGCTTCTACGTCATAACCACTGTTTTTCAATGCAAAACTTTCTATCTCACTAATATTTTTGTCATCTTCCACTATATAAATCAGTGCCATTTTGTCTCCTCCCTAATGCCATTTTGTCTATAATTTATAATATTTACTCCTTATTAAGGCAGTTCATATTTTGCTTTTACCATTTCATATTCCACATTAAATGCTATATTATCTTTTGCCTTCAACGTATTCAAATATCCATGGGTTTCAAAACTGTCATCTTTAATCTGCAATACGCTGACAGCAATGTTAGAGCAATGATCGGAAATACGCTCAAAACTGGTTGTAATATCAGAAAGAATAAATCCTAACTCAATTGTACATTTGCCTTTTTTCAGACGCTTAATATGACGTTTTTTCACTTCTGTATTGAGACTGTCAATAACTTCCTCTAACGGCTCTACATGTATTGCAATATCACTGTCATTATCTTCAAATGATTTTACGGATGCATCCATAATGTCTCGAACTGCTTTAGAGAATACTGCAAGCTCCTCTTTTGCCTTATCTGAGAAGGATAATTGCTTTTCATACATTTCCTGACAGGCATTTTTAATATTCAATGCGTGGTCAGAAATACGTTCAAAATCTCCAATATTATGAAGCATAAGTGATACTGTCTGGTTGTCTTTTTCAGAAAGACTCTTACCACTCAGTTTTACCATGTAACTTCCAAGCTCGTCCTCGTATTCGTCCACAATCGTTTCCAGTTCTTCTATCTTTTTTGCTTTGTCTTCATCATACTTTTCAATCAAGTCAAGTGCATAAAAAAGTGCCTTTTTCGCTGCATGTGCCATTTCATCCGTAACTTCTTTACACTGGCTTGTAGCAAGACCCGGTGAATCAAGGAAACGAACATCCAATTTGTGTACCGATGTATCTTCCACCTGCTGTTCTGTATCGCGAATGGTAAGATACGCAAGTTTTTCCAATACTTTAGAAAATGGCAATAATACAAATGTTGCCGAAACGTTAAATATACTGTGTACAATGGCAATATCCGCCGGCGTTGTTGCCTGTTCCCAGAAAGGAAGTTTAAAAATACCGTTTACGGTATAAGCAACCACCATAAACACGATTGTTCCGATTATATTAAAGTATAAATGTACCGTTGCCGCACGCTTTGCATTTTTATTTGCTCCAACAGAAGAAATCAATGCAGTTATACATGTACCTATATTTTGTCCCATAATAATTGGTAACGCTGAGGAAAATGTCACAGATCCGGTTACACATAATGCCTGCAAAATACCGACAGATGCGGAAGAACTCTGAATTACAGCCGTCAAAATTGCTCCTGCAAGCATACCAAGAATCGGATTGGAAAACATTGTTAAAATCTGTGTAAATTCCGGTACGTCAGCCAGTGGTTTTACGGCACCACTCATTGTATCCATACCAAACATTAAAACAGCAAAACCAATCAATACAGTTCCTATATCTTTTTTCTTTTCATTCTTCGCAAACATAATTAATGCGATACCAATAATTGCAAGTATCGGTGAAAAAGAGGTCGGTTTTAATAACCGAATAAAGAAACTGCTTCCTTCCAAACCTGCAAGACTTAACAGCCATGACGTAACGGTAGTACCGATATTGGCACCCATAATAATACCGATTGCCTGTGACAGCTTCATAATTCCGGAGTTAACAAAACCTACTACCATAACCGTTGTAGCGGAAGATGATTGAATTACTGCTGTTACAGCCGCACCTAACAATACTGCTTTTAACGGATTGGAAGTCAGTGTTTCCAAAATTCGTTCCATTCTGCCGCTGGAAGCTTTGGATAACCCTTCACCCATGACATGCATTCCATATAAGAACAACGCAAGTCCGCCAATCATTGTCAAAATACTGAATATGTCCATCGTTTTTCTCTCCATTTCATTTCAAAATGATTTGTGTATTTTAAACTTTACTATTTCACGTTCCTTTAACATTTTACAACATGTTTGTAAAATATAAAGGCATTCTATGTAAAATCTATGTAAAATTTTATCCTTTACCGTCCAAAAAATCTTTTTAATGTCATTATTATAAGTATAATGTTGTCTTTGATAATACTATTTGTTCGCATTATTTTGCATTATAAATAATGCTCTCTGCTATTCTTTCTGCTTCCTCCGTACCTTTCAACTTTTCTACAATGGCAAGACCGAAATCCACTGCACATCCCATTCCTCTTGAAGTAATGATGTGATCTGATACTTCACAGGGATTTTCTGTAACCTCAGCTCCCTCCAAATGGCTTTCGAAAGAAGGATAACAGCAGGCTTTTCTTCCCTTTAACATGCCTCTGTGTCCTAAAATACTCGGTGCTGCACAAATTGCTGCAAGCAGCTTTTTCTGCTCATAAAATTTTTCCACCTGCTCCATAAGCGGTGAACAAGCTTCCAAATTCGTTGTTCCCGGCATCCCGCCCGGCAGTACAATCATCTTAACCTTCTCAAAATCCACATCTTCCAACAGGCAGTCCATTTCTATTGTTACTTTGTGTGAACTTGTCACATATTTTTCTCCCGTAATAGAAACCATATCTACTTCAATTCCCGCACGACGCATGATATCTACTGCTGCCAGTGCCTCCACTTCTTCATATCCTGTTCCAAAAAACATACAAACTTCGCTCATATTTTTCCTCTCCAATTTTATTTTTCACTTTTCTTTGTACTTTTCATTGTACAAATGTTAACTTCTTTGTCTTATAGCTTTTTTTCGCACCTTTTATAGTATAACATTCTTTTCCATACAATACACGAAAAATCTTTTAATCCTTTATCCAAATGGTCGCCAACGCCATCTCACTATACTGGGTAGAAATAATCTCACTTTGAGATATTCTGGAGTAAATTCCCCTAAATTTTCCATTATAAACAAACATTCCCGTAAGATTGCTGTAATTACGGTATTCTGCATCTTTTTTCTGCATTAAATCCAAATTTTTTGTTTCATAAGGCAGACAGAATTCCTGTAAAAGGTAGTCTTTCCCGATTGCTTCATCCACCTTTTCTTTCCATTCCTCTGCTTCATATTCCACCCCCGCAAAAACTCTTTGGGAACCGTAAGAATCTTCCGGCTTGATAATCCAGTTGTTTTTATTTTTAATTACTTCCTCATAGTCAAATTTCCCATGTTCCAAGTTTACGGTAACGGGTATGTGCTTTCTCACATATTCCTGCTCTTCTTCCGTTAATAAAGCCTTTGTTTTTTCATCGTGCAGTATTTTAAATAAAATTTTATTGTGGGCAATCTGCGTCCTGAATTCTCCAATCAGACATACCGCATTGTCCTTCACCGCCTGCAGAAAATCCGTCACTTCGTCGTAATGCTTCATAATATCACTGGTTACGGCACGTCTGTAAATGGCGTCCACTGCCATTCCTTCCTTTGTATACAGCTTTCCGTCTTTATATTGCAGGTCACGGATTTCACAAAGTTCTGCTCGAATCCCTTGTCTTTCAAAACGTTCTTTAAAAATTTTAAATTCCTGCTCTGTGGCATTTTCCATGAAATCTGTAATGACAACCTGCGGATTTCCGTTTTCTCCCGCTCCGATATGTCCTGTATTTTTTGCAAAATCCGCATAAATGCACAAAAATTCATCCACCCATGTATCAAACAGTTCAAAGGTGTGAATTTCATATTTTGCGGCAAATTCCTGATACGCTTTTGTCAGGCGGATTGCATTGTTTAGTTCCCTGTCTTCATTCATGGCACTGCTGCCGTCCGTATTAAATTCGCAAAATTTAAAATCGCCGTTTTCTTCATTGTAGAATATATCAATTCTGGCAATCGGAATGTTACTTGCATATGTTTTTTCCCGTAAAATCAGTTCTTCCAGTGTCTTATCAAATCCAAACAGCTTACGGTACTCTGCATCCTCTGCATAAGCTTTCATGACTTTATCGAAAATTCCATACAAATCCGTCACTGCTTTTTCAAATATCTTAATGTCTGCTTCCCGGAAGATTTTGGGAATATATAAGGTTCTGACACATCTTCCGTGATATTTTGCGGTAGAATTTTGTATATACTGAAAAGTTTCCTGGGCAGACAGGTAATCTGCCTCTCTGTCTTCTTTTATCAGACTCTGATATTCTGCATTTATTTTCGCTAAGCTTTTTTCTCTTTTATCTTCCATTTTTGCCTCCTTGCAGCATCATTTTTTCAAATATTCTCTCATAGTCAATATAATGCTTTATTTCATCATTCCCCAATTCCTTAAGGAGCTCTGTCAGTTTTTTCACAACTTCCGTAATCGGTTTGCCGTAAACTTCTCCTCCATATCCATTCCTTGTAAGAGAATATTTGGCCTGCTCAATCTGTTCTTCCGTGACCTGTCCAAAATAAGCAACCAATTCTTCCCTAATCTCTTTTTGATAAAATATCGCCTTAATCATCGCAGTATAAGCCATGACATCTTCCGTCTCCATACTGTCTGCCATTCGTATTTCAATATAATTTTTCAATCTGACATCCGGAAAAAACATGGAAATCGCATGTTCTACCTCTTTCCTTGTCATTTCCCTGCCTTCATAAATTTCACTTAATGTCTTATTTCCCGTACAAACAGCATTTCCCTCTTCATCCATAACCAGAATCGGTGGATTTCCATACAAATATTCTGCATATTTTTTATAACCAAAATCCTCTGAAAAAGTTCCCGGAAAAATACCACACCTCGCTCTGTCTGTATTCATCCAGACTGCCGTACGCACCATTTCCATTTCGGCTTTTTTTCCTTCAAATACAGGACTATTCGCGTTCATCAATGCAAGAACGGGCGAAAGCACACACGCAAGCCTATACTTTTCCACACAGTCCTTTTCATTCTCATAGTCAATCGACACCTGCGTAGATGCTGTGGCACGCATCATATTTTTCCCTAATTTTCCGGTATTTTTAAAATATTGATTCATATATTCGTATCTTCGCTTCGGAATTAATTCAAGCTCCTCCGCTCTTTTATAAGGATGATACCCTGAATTTACAAAATGAAATCCTTCTTTTTCCAGTATCTTATCCGCTTTTTCTCTGAAATTTCTATACACCTTCTCTATTTCTGAAATACTCTCCTTCGGAGCAATACTGATTTCCATCTGGGAAGCAGGCTCCAAAGTAATGGAATAATCCGAATTGTAAAATCCGAGCAGATTTCCGTCTTCCATATACAGAACATCTCTTTCTTCCTTTAGTTTTTCCAATATTTCCACAACTTGCTCATAGCCCATGGAATTACCGTCTTTTCCAATAATAAAGTGTTCTATTTCCACGCCAACATTGATACATTCCTTTTTTTCTCCTGCCCGGAAGTAATCTGCAATTTTTTTAATATTATTCATCTAAATCACCATACCTGTATTTCACTCTTCTTATATAATATAGCATATCCAATTTAATTGATAGGTATTTTATTTCCACAGAAAAAATTTGTATAATTATTAAATTTATTTTCATACTAATCTCATATAATATCACCACCACAAGCGTCCATCACTCCCTGACACCTTAATCAAAAAAAATATACAAAATTACATTCTCCTCAAAAATAAAGAAAGGAAAAAACATGATTCAAAAACCAACAACCACTTTACACACAATCCAAAAAGGAAAACAAAGTCTACAATATGAAACAGACATTTTTATAAAAGAAAGTGCCTCCATCGTAGGCACAAAAGAAGGACAAGGCCCATTAGCCGACCTTTTTGACATGGTCGGTTCTGACGATATGTTTGGCTGCCCCAACTGGGAAGCTGCAGAAAGCACCCTACAAAAAGATGCCGTCTATATGGCACTCGGAAAAGCAAAATTAAAACCTTCCGACATGCGCTATATTTTTGCCGGAGACTTACTGGGTCAGTCCATTGCATCCTCTTACGGTATTCTCAATTATGAAATTCCTTATTTCGGATTATTTGGCGCCTGTTCTACCTGCGGCGAATCCTTAAGCCTTGGTTCTATGGCAATCTGTGGAGGCTTTGCAGACAAAGTAGTCTGCGTTACCTCCAGCCATTTTGCCAGTGCGGAAAAAGAATTTCGTTTCCCATTGGAATACGGAAACCAACGTCCCCTTTCTGCCACATGGACTGTAACCGGCAGTGGTGCCTTTGTTTTAACAAACAGCCGTGAGAAAAATGAAAAAGTCCGTGCCCGCATTACAGGAATTACCACCGGCGTCATCCAGGATTACGGATTGAAAGATTCCATGAACATGGGCGCATGTATGGCACCGGCTGCCAGCAATGTTATTTATCAGAATTTTATGGATTTTGACAGAAGCCCTAAAGATTATGACAAAATTATTACCGGAGATTTGGGAACGGTAGGACAAGCTGCACTTTTAGAACTTCTCCGTGATCAGGGCTTTGATATTGCCGAACAACATATGGACTGTGGTATTGAAATTTACGATGCCCAAAAGCAGGATACCCATGCAGGCGGTTCCGGCTGTGGCTGTGCAGCTACCGTCCTGTCAGCCTATGTATTAAAACAGATTGAAGAAGGTATTTGGAAACGAGTACTTTTTATTCCTACAGGTGCGTTGCTTTCCAAAACCAGTTTTAATGAAGGACAGAATATTCCGGGAATTGCACATGGGGTGGTTCTGGAGCATGTATCATAGACACACTTTTTCGAAAATGCTATAATAAATTATTAAAAGCATTTTCGAACTTCAAGGAGGTTTCACATGGAAATTGAACGCAAATACACAATAAAAGAACTCCCCGCCAATTTAGACTCCTATCCCTGTCACTTAATTGAACAGGCTTATCTAAACACTAATCCTGTCGTCCGTATCCGTAAAGAAGACGACACCTATTATCTCACCTATAAAGGAAGCGGCATGATGGCAAGGGAAGAATACAATCTGCCCTTAAATGAGGAATCCTACTATCACCTGCTAGAAAAGGCAGACGGCATCGTAATCACTAAAAAACGCTACGTCCTCCCCCTTACAGACTTCCAACCGGACAACAAGGACAACCTTTCTATCGAACTGGATATCTTTGAAGGAAAACTCGCCCCACTCATCATCGCAGAAATCGAGTTCCCTACCAAAGAAATGGCAGATGCCTTCACTCCCCCGGACATCTTTTTAGATGACGTGACTTTTGACCCCAAATATCACAACTCCAACCTAAGCAAGGGACTATAAGTCATTCCCTCCCTACACTTTGAGTAAAAAAGGCTACAATCCAAAACAGGTGCAACATTTCGTATATATTTAATACGAAATGCTACACCTGTTTCTTCTTACTTCTCCAACCGTGCTGTCGATTCTTTTTCAATCAGTTCCCCCGCGTATACAATATGCTGATGTCGCTCTTTCCCTGAGATAATACGAAATAATAATTTTATGGTTTCCTTTGCCATTTCTTCTACAGGCTGTCTTAAAGTAGTGAGTCTTGGAACAACATAATCCCCAAGCTCAATTCCATCATAACCTGCCACTGAAATATCCTCCGGCACACGAAAGCCTGCATCCTTAAGCGCCCGCATTGCTCCAATGGCAAGACTATCTGCGATGGCATAAATTGCTGTAAAATGTTCACCACTTTCAATCAGCTGCTTCGTAATACGGTAACCATTTTCCATGGAATATGTATCCGCAACATCATCAATTTTACGAACCAGTCCTTCTTTCATCCCAATTCCGTGCTTTGTTAATGCTTGAGAATATCCTTCCAGTCGCAACTTACCAATACTTAAGTCCCCTGGTTCCGGAGCAAGAATAGCAATATCCTTATGCCCCAGCTGAATCAGATATTCTGTCATTTTCTTACTTTCTTTCAAGTCATCAACTGCCACATCCGAATAACTTGCTCTGCTTATGTTTTCAGGTGGTGCCCCCACTGTTCCAAAAACAAAGGGGACTTCCAGTTTTTCCAATTTTTCTTCGGAATGTGAAAAGTACCCACCAAGAAAAATAATACCTCTCAATCTTTTTTCTTTCACTAACTCCAATGCAATATCCACTTCATCTTCATAAGATTCTACATGTCGAAGTTCCATAGAATAATGCTTCTTTTGAGTTTCTTCCTCAATAATCTTTATCATCTTACTAAAGAATGGGTTAGCAATACCTTTAATCAACACTGCTATACTTTTTGCATCTGCACGTTTTAAATTTCTGGCACTGTTGTTCGGAATATACCCGCTCTCCTGTATTACATCCATAATCATCTGCTTTGTTGCAGGATTGATATCCGGATGATTATTAATTGCTCTTGATACGGTGCTTACCCCTACTCCGCATCTTTTCGCCACATCCTTTATTGTAATTTCAGACATACTTAAAGTTTCCCCCGTTTTCTGAATTACACAGATTTCTTACTTTCTGCTTTTTTATCATTTTCTGCAGATTCTTCAATCTCTGCCGGCTTTTCAACTTCTATTCTTCCATAAAGCTTACATAACTTCTTAATTCTGTCTGCCAGCTTCTTGTTGCAGTCCTTTGCTCCCATTCTCCACTTCCAGTTAATACCTAAAGTAGATGGTATGTTTATTCTGGCCTCTGCACCAAGACCTAAGTAATCCTGCATAGGAATAATCGCTGTATCAGCTACACTTGCCAGTGCCGCGCGGATAAATTCCCATTCTATCTCTTCATTTGAAGAAATGTTTAAGTACTTTTTCGCGAACTCCTTATCCTTTTTAGGGAAAGACTTATACCATCCAAGTATAGTATCATTATCGTGAGTTCCTGTATATACAACACAATTGCGTTCATAGTTGTGTGGAAGATAATCACTTTCTTCTCTGGAATCAAAAGCAAACTGCAAAATCTTCATTCCCGGATAACCACATTTCTGTACCAGTTCAATAACGCTGTCTGTTAAAAATCCTAAATCTTCAGCAATTACCTTCTTTTCACCCAGCTTTTCTTTGAGTGTTTCAAAAAGACTATAACCGGGACCGGCTTCCCAATGTCCGAATTCTGCTGTTTCATCACCATATGGAATAAAATAATATTCATCAAATCCTCTGAAATGGTCAATACGAACGATATCATATAACTCATAGCAGTATGCAATTCTCTTTAACCACCATTCATATCCTGTTTCTTTATGATAATCCCATTTATACAAAGGATTACCCCACAACTGACCTGTCGCTGAGAAAGAATCCGGAGGACATCCTGCAACACCAATCGGATTACAATCTGCATCCAACTGGAACAACTCAGGATTTGCCCATGTATCCGCACTGTCCAGCGCTACATAAATCGGAATATCTCCAACAATTTCAATGCCTTTCTCATTAGCATAATTTTTCAATGCCATCCACTGTTTTGCAAATTCATACTGTTGGAATTTAAAAAAGAGAATTTCATCGGCATTCTTTTTTCTTTCCTCTTCCAAAGCTTCCGGCTTACGAAGTTTTAAATCATCTTCCCATTCTAAAAAGCTTCTTCCGTCATGCGCATTTTTAATTGCCATAAAAAGTGCATAATCCTCCAGCCAGTAGGCATTTTCTTTTGTAAACTTCTCAAATTCTTTATCTTCCTGTAAATTACTGTTTTCATATGCTTTTCTTAAAACTTTAAAACGGGAATTATATACCTTCTCATAATCCACATAGTTTTCATTGTCACCGAAATCATATTTTGAGCAATCCGATCTTTTTAAAAGACCTTCTTCAATTAATGTTTCCAAATCAATATAATAAGGATTTCCTGCAAAAGTGGAAAAAGACTGATAGGGTGAATCACCATATCCTGTCGGACCAAGCGGCAATATCTGCCACACTGTCTGTCCTGCTCTTTCCAGAAAATCTACAAACTGATAAGCCTGTTTTGAAAAAGTTCCGATTCCGTATTTTGATGGAATACTGGAAATCGGTAAAAGAATACCGCTTTTTCTCATATTTTTCCTCCGTTCTTATTGTTGTCAGCGGTGGAAAAGTACTACTTAACCTTTTACCGCACCTGCAACAACACCTTCAATAATATATTTCTGACATGTCAGATAGAAAATAATAATCGGGAGTATAGATACTACAAGCATTGCCATCAATGCACCCATATCTTTATTACCGTTAGAACCTACCAACATCTGTATTACAACCGGTATCGTTTTATATTTCGTGCTGATACCAATTACCAGATAAGGAAGAAGGAAGTCATTCCATATCCACATCGCATTTAAGATGGCAACTGTAATTGCTGTCGGTTTCAAAATCGGAAACACTACTCCAAAGAATGTCTGTAATGGTGTACATCCGTCAATCATTGCCGCTTCTTCAATTTCAAGCGGAATGGCTTTTACAAATCCTGAAAACATAAATACAGACAATCCCGCACCAAACCCTAAGTATAGGATACACATTCCCACAGGATTTTTCAATCCAAACTTATCTGCAAGTGAGGACATGGTAAACATTACCATCTGGAAAGGTACAATCATAGAAAATACAAACATATAGTAAAGTACCGAAGTAACTTTTGATTTCACTCTTGTTATATAATAAGCAGTCATTGATGTAAAAAGGATAATCAAGGCAACGGATACTATAGTAATAAAGAAAGACCATCCTGCCGCACTGATAATGCCTGTTTTTTCAATTCCTGTGATATAGTTCTTAATCCCTACAAAAGTTTCTCCACTCGGAAGTGAAAACGGGTCTGAACTAATGAAGAACTTTCCTTTAAATGAGTTGTTCAAAATAAAGAAAAGCGGATATAACATAACTACTGCAAGGGCAAGTAAAATAACAAAGATAATACGATCTGCGTTTCTTTTCGTTTTCGTCATTATTGTTCTACCTCCTTACTTCTTGTAAAGGATAACTGTAAAAGTGCTATTAAGGCTACGATAATGAAGAACATAACCGCTTTCGCCTGACCTACACCTTCATATCCTGTTTTTCCATAGAAAGTTTCATAAATATTCAACGCAAGCATCTGCGTTTTATCCATTGGCGCACCATTTGTTAACGCCTTGTTCTGGTCGAACAGCTTAAAGCTGTTGGAAAGTGTTAAAAACATACAAATTGTAATGGAAGACATAACCATCGGAAGTTTTACCTTGATTAAAGTCTGCCATCCGGTTGCACCGTCAATACGTGCTGCTTCAAGTAAATCTGTAGGTACGTTCTGAAGACCTGCAATATAAATAATCATCATGTAACCAACCATCTGCCAGTTCATCAGAAGAACCAGACCGATAAATCCGTATTTCGGATTAGATACAATAGTTGTTCCGTACTGATAAAGCACCGCATTAATCATCTGCTGCCATGTATAACCAAGTACGATACCACCGATTAAGTTCGGCATAAAGAATACTGTTCTGAATAAATTCGTTCCTTTGATTTTTCTTGTCAGCAGAAGAGCAATTGTAAATGCAATTAAATTGATTGTCACTACACTGATTACCGTAAAGCCTGTCGTAAAACCGAACGCTCTCAAAAATCCCTGTCTGCTGTCAAATGCCCTTATATAATTATCAAAACCAATAAATGTTGCATTATCAACAGTTGTAAATTTGCAGAAGGATAAATAAATTCCCTGAACAAACGGTATGATAAAGGCAAAAGCAAAGGCTACCAAAGTCGGTACTACGAATACCGGAAAATATTTTTTTAATGTTTTTTGCATACGCCTAATCCTCCACATATGCCGCAAGAAAAAACTGCGGACATTCTTTATTCAAAAGCACCCCGCAGCAGACAAAGCCGCGGAGTGCCTGTTCCCAAAAAACTTATTAAACTTATTTCAACTATTATTGCTATTCTGCAACAGCTGCTTTTTCTGCTGCCCAGTTTTCTACCACAGAAGTTGCAACATCTTCCCATGCCATATTTCCATTGCAGTACTCAAGTAAAGCTGCACCGAAATCATCTTTGAACTGCTGGCTAGGGAATGTTGTGAAATTCCATGAAACGCTTGTTTTTCCGTTTTCCATGTATCTGAACATTTCCTGTGCTAATGGATCACTTGGTTTTTCATTATCAGCAAATGTTGTAAATGGTGCTGCATTTCCTAATTTGTTTACCATGTAATCTTTACCTGTTTCAGATGTAATCATCCAGTTAACAAAATCAAGTGTAGCCTGTTTGTCTGCATCAGATGCCTGTGCATTTACACACCAGAAGTTTTCTGTACCTGTACATAATCCCTGGTTTTCTTCTCCTTCAACTCCTGTATAGATAGGAAGGAATTTCACCTGATCTTCTGTTACGATGTTTCCGTCAACGCCGGAAATCTGTCCCCATCCCCAGTTACCGTTCTGAACCATTGCACACTGTCCTAATGCAAATTCAGCCATAGAAGAGGATACATCCTTGCTTCCTAATAATCCGGGTGCACAAGTAGAGTTGTTGATATATAAATCAAAAATATTTTTAAAGTTGTCTGCATATTTAAATTCGATTTCTGCTAAATCACTTACACCTTTATCTTTATATTCGTAGTATACCGGAATATTTGCAAGGTGTGTCTGCCATCTCCAGTCTTCACCCGGCATTAAGGATGTAGAAGCGAATACACCATCAATTCCTAAATCAGCTGCTTTAGACTGCATATCTTCTACTACTGCTTTTAATGTATCAAAGCTTGTAATTTCATCTACGCTTGCAACTACAGCTCCATCCATTGCGAAATATTTCTGCATGATAGCATCATTATAAATAATACCGTAAGATTCTACTGTGTATGGAATACCATAAGCTTTTCCATCTGCTCCTGTAACTGCAAGACTCTTATCGGAAAGGTTTGCATATAAATCTGTATCTGTTAAATCCATACAGTAATCTTTCCAGTTTGCATAACCAATTGGTCCGTTAATCTGGAACAATGTAGGCGCATCACTTCCTGCAATTTCAGATTTCAATACTTCTTCATAAGTACCACTCGCTGCAGTTACAACTTTAACTTCTACACCTGTTTCTGCTGTGTAAGTTTCTGCAACTTCCTGCCATACTTCGTCAACTTCCGGTTTGAAGTTTAAGTAGTAAACTTTTCCGCCCCCGGCGTTTGCCTGAGTATCTGCTGTAGCTTCATTGGAATCTGTTGTTCCTGCTTCTGCAGTTGTTTCTTTGTTGTTAGTTGCATTTTCGCTTCCTGATTCAGTTTTGCTTCCGCATCCTGTGAGCATTGCTGAAACCATGGACACACAAAGAAGTGCACTTAAAAGTTTCTTTTTCATAATAAAATACCTCTCTTTTCTTTTTGCTTTCCCGTTTACTGGTACCGTTCTCGGAATCGTTTTCGGTAACGTTTCCGATTACATTTTCATATTAGCATTTTTTACTATTTTTGGCAATATACTTTTTGCGTTTTTGTTACTTATACGAAATTTTCCGAATTGTTTTTTAGTAATTTTGACCTATTGACTTTTTATATCCATTCACACATTATCATTCATTAAATTTTAATTTGACGTAATTACATTCATCTTTTACACTAAAGGTATTATTACCATTTCTTGTTTTTACATACACTTTTTTTGTGTAACAAAAAACTATCTTTAAAATAAACGGAGAATTAATTATGACTAAAAATAAAAAGAATTCTATTCTTTGCAGTTTACTAATGGCAGGTATTTTGACAGGTTGCAGTTCCAAAGAGTCTCCTCAAGTCTCTCAGGTACAGGACACTCCTGTCTCATCATCTGTAGAAACCGAATATGCTTTCGCTGTTACAGACAAAACACTTACTGTACCCGGACTTACGAAAGAATACACTCTTTTATACCTTTCGGACACTCACATTATTAATTTGGATGGAAAAGAATCAGAACAGGTGACTGAAAATGCTTTGCCGCGTATGCAGCTTTTCGTAGACAGTGACGGCATCCCTTCTGCTGACCGTTTTTCAGGCTGGATTGATTATGCCAATGAAAAAGAAGTGGACATGACTCTTTTTGGTGGTGATATGATTGATTTTCCTTCGGATTCAAATTTAAATTTGTTAAAAGAAAACATTTCCAAATTAAAAATGCCTTATGTTTATACATTAGGCAATCATGACTGGACTTATCCGTGGGATTATATGACTCCTGAAGGTCGCGAAACTTATCGCCCCCTGTTTGATACATTCACAAATGATAGTCCTGCTGCTTCTATTACAGAATATGAGGAGCTGGTAATTCTTTCTGTAGACAACAGCTCCAATCAGATAGACCCTGAAGCACTGGCTGTAGCAGACCAGGCACTGGCACTTAAAAAGCCTACCATCGTTATCGCACATGTTCCTTTTTCTACGGAAACTCTTATCGAAAAAGCAAAAACCGTGTGGAATAGTCCTGTTACTATCGGTATGGCAGATAAAGGCGGAATTTTTCCGGATGCAAATACACTGGCATTTCTGGAAAAGATACTGGCTGAGGACTCTCCTGTAATTTGCGTTCTTTCCGGGCATGTGCATTTTGCGGATGAATCAAAGCTGAATGACTCAGTGACACAGATTATTGCAGGTGCAGGATATACCGGAGAAGGGGTGTTACTCCATATTTCTTCTAAATAATGTACAAAAGTACCCTAAGAGTTAACACAGCATCTTTTCTGTGTCATACTCTTGGGGTATTACTCATTTCTGTTTTATTTTGTCATTTGATATATTGAATCGCTATATTTAAGGTGCCACTTAATCGAATGTAATTTCTAATTTGCTTGAAGTCAAAAAAGTACCATATACAATTTTCATCCTTTTTTTTATAATTAAATTACTATTATTCCCAATGCATTGGCGGCATGGAACATTGAACTACAAATCATTTATTTTGAAAGGAGATATCCTATGAAATTCAGTAATGGATGCTGGTTACAAAAAGAAGGCTGTGAATGTTTTACACCACAACAGGTTTATTTTACAAAAATTGAAGAAACAAAAGTGACTCTTTGTGCACCTACTCACCGAATCAATCACCGCGGTGATACTTTAGGTGGAATTAATCTCACTTTAATTATTACTTCTCCGGCGCCTGAAATTATCCGTGTTCAGACTTATCATCACATGGGTATTCTGAAAAAAACACCGGAATTTGAGTTAGAACTTACGGATACACTTCCTTTAAATGTTACTGATTCAGATGACTTCGTTTCTATCAAAAGCGGCTCTTTAAGTTTGGAAATTGGTAAAAAGAACTGGTCTATGGATTATAAACGTGATGGAAAAGTCATTTCAAAAAGTGGATGGAACGATCTGGCTCTTATGAAAACTAACTGGAAGGGTGACGCTTACGACAAAGGTGATATCGAAAATACATATATGCGTCAGCAATTAAGTATCGGCGTAGGCGAATTAATTTACGGTACAGGAGAACGCTTCACTCCATTTGTAAAAAATGGTCAGTCTATTGATATTTGGAATGCGGATGGTGGTACAAGTACAGAACAGTCCTATAAAAATATTCCGTTCTATCTTTCCAACAAAGGATACGGCATTTTAGTAAATCATCTGGAGAATGTTTCTTTTGAAATTGCGACAGAGCAGGTTACAAAGGCAGAATTTTCCGTAGAAGGCGGCTATCTTGATTACTTCTTTATCAATGGACCGACTATGAAAGAAGCTTTAACACATTATACCGACTTAACAGGAAAACCTTCCTTACCGGCTCCCTGGACTTTCGGTTTGTGGCTTTCTACTTCTTTTACAACAAATTACGATGAAGAAACCGTTATGAGCTTTGTTGACGGAATGCTGGACAGAGGGATTCCGCTTCGTACCTTCCACTTTGACTGCTTCTGGATGAAAGAATTCCACTGGTCTGACTTTGTTTGGGACAGCCGAGTATTCCCTGATCCGGAAGGTATGTTAAAACGTATCAAAGCAAAGGGATTAAATATTTGTGTATGGATTAACTCCTATATTGGTCAGGAATCCTGCCTGTTTATGGAAGGTATGGAAAAAGGTTATTTTCTGAAACGCCCGAATGGTGACGTATGGCAGTGGGATATGTGGCAACCTGGTATGGCACTGGTTGACTTTACAAATCCTGAGGCATACAAATGGTTCCAGGATAAACTGGAAGTATTGTTGGATATGGGTGTTGACTGCTTTAAAACAGACTTCGGTGAAAGAATTCCTACAGACGCGGTTTACTTTGACGGATCTGATCCTAAGAAAATGCACAACTACTATACATATCTTTATAATAAATGCGTTTATGAATTACTGGAAAGAAAACGTGGTAAAGGCGAGGCTGTATTATTTGCACGTTCTGCAACTGTTGGTGGACAGAAATTCCCGGTTCACTGGGGTGGTGACTGCCGGTCGGACTATGAATCCATGGAAGAAAGTCTTCGTGGCGGTCTGTCCTTAATGATGTCAGGTTTTGGTTTCTGGGCACATGATATCGGCGGCTTTGAAAATACTTCTACTGCTGATGTTTACAAGAGATGGGTAGCCTTCGGACTTTTATCCTCTCACAGCCGTTTACACGGAAGTACATCCTATCGTGTACCTTGGGCTTATGATGATGAGGCTGTAGATGTAGTTCGCTTCTTTACAAAATTGAAAGCAAGACTTATGCCTTATTTATACAAAACTTCTGTAGAAACATCCAAGTCCGGTATCCCGACTATGCGTGCCATGGTTCTGGAGTTTACAGAAGACAAAAACTGTAATTATGTGGATAAGCAGTACATGCTTGGCGATAATTTACTTGTTGCTCCTATTTTCAATGATGAAAGCCTTGCAGAATATTATCTGCCGAAAGGAATCTGGACGAATTTCTTTACCGGCGAAGAGAAAACAGGTGGCGAATGGATTACAGAAAAGCATGATTATTTAAGCATTCCGCTTATGGTTCGTGAAAATTCCATTATTATTATGGGTGCTCATGATGATAAACCGGATTACGACTATGCAGACGGTGCAGAAGTTCGTATCTATGCTTTACAGGATGGAGTAGAAACCTCTTCCGTTGTTTATGACATGAACCTGAATATAGACTTAACTGTTCATGCAAAAAAAGAAAACGGAAAAATCTTTATTCGCACAGAAAGTTCCAAACCGCATACAATCAGACTTGTAAATGTAAAAGCAACTTCTGCTAATAATGGTACAATGGTTATTAATGGTAATGATACAGTTATTACACCTGAATGTAATACAATCGATGTTACTTTATAAACACATTACTCAAACTTTACACTTGGATAAGTGCGAAGTTTGAGTAATTTAATGTTACCTTTAAAACTACAAATATCTCAATAGAGCGGTGCCAGTGCTTTTCTCCAAAAAATTTCCGTCACCTCTGTCAATTATATTGTTTCTATCGGGTAATTACTTTCCAACCATTTTCGCAGTAATTCCGTCCACGACGCACATTCCTTCTGTATTCCATATCCACCCGGATTTGCTGTACATTTGTTAGCAAGACCTAAACCATGTCCGCCTGACGGATACATATGAAACTCTGCCGGAATATTATTTTTTACCATAGCATCAATTAACAACAATGAATTCTGTACCGGGACACAATCATCGGTAAACGTATGCCAGATAAAAGCCTGCGGTGTATTTTCATTTACCTGCTTTTCTAAGGACATTTTATCCACCAGTTCTTCATATTTGTCTCCCAATAGTTTTTCAAAAGAAGAACGATGAGCAAATTCACCGGATGAAATTTTCAAAGTGCCATTTTTTCTTCTGACATGTCTGCACATCCTTTCACGATAATAATTTCAAACTTTCTACAATACTTCTGTAACCTAATTCCTTTATCAACTTAAGAGTTAGTTAATTATGAGTTGATTATACATACTTTCGCCCTGTTTTTCAATTTCCTATTACACAAAAAAACTGCCGCTTTTACACGACAGTTCTTTTCAAAATTATGCACTATAACTGTGAAATTACAAAAATATCATAAATTGCCTTAATAGCAGTTTCAAAATCACTGTTAGCAACACCAATGATTATATTCAACTCACTGGAACCCTGGTCAATCATCTTAACGTTTACGTTTACGTGAGCAAGTGCAGAGAAAATTCTTCCTGCTGTACCGCGTGTTGCACGCATGCCACGTCCTACCACGGCAATCAAAGCTAAATCAGATTCAATGTCGATGGAATCCGGATTTGCCATTCTGTGAATTGTTCCTACTACTTTCTGTTCTTTGTGCATAAATTCATCCTGATGCACAAATACAGTCATTGTATCAATACCTGATGGAACATGCTCGAAGGAAATACCGTTTTCTTCAAATGCCTGTAAAACTTTACGTCCGAATCCGATTTCAGCATTCATCATATCTTTTTCAATATTTATGGCACAGAAGCCTTTCTTTCCTGCGATACCGGTAATTACATATTTAGATTTCTGACAAGTACTTCCTACAATCCATGTACCATTATCTTCCGGTGCATTTGTATTACGGATATTGATTGGAATACCTTCCTGTCTTACCGGGAAGATTGCATCTTCATGAAGTACACCTGCACCCATGTAAGACAACTCTCTAAGCTCTCTGTAAGTAATTGTTTCGATACCTTCCGGATTCTCAATAATTCTCGGGTCTGCTACAAGGAAACCGGATACATCTGTCCAGTTTTCGTATACATCTGCTTTTGCTGCTTTTGCAACGATAGAACCGGTAACGTCAGAACCGCCTCTTGAGAATGTTTTTACTTTTCCATTCGGATATGCACCATAAAACCCCGGAATAACTGCTGCGTCTACCTTGGATAATCTTTCAGAAAGAATCTTATTTGTCTTATCTCCATCAAAATCGCCATTTTCATCAAAGAAAATAACTTCCGCTGCATCAATAAAAGTATATTTTAAATAATGTGCCATGATGATACCGTTTAAGTATTCACCTCTGGAAGCAGCATAATCTTTTCCTGCTTTTTTCTTGAAATTTGCTTCAATTTTTTTGAACTCGCTGTCCAAAGATAATGTAAGTGAAAGTCCGTTAATGATTTCTTCATAACGTGCTTTGATTGCCTTTAACTGATCTTTAAAATCTTCTTCTTTTTCTACTGTTTCATAGCAGGCATATAACATATCTGTTACTTTTGTATCTTTATTGTTTCTTTTACCCGGTGCGGATGGTACTACTAACTTTCTTTCGCTGTCAGAACGGATGATTTCTCCAACCTTTTTAAACTGTTCTGCACTTGCTAAAGAACTTCCACCGAATTTTACTACTTTTCTCATAATTTTTGACCTCAATTTCTAATATTTCTTTAATTAATCAGTACCTTCATAATTATGATACAAAAATCCGCTTAGAATTACTTTTCCCCGGAATTTTTGCACTTCTGAATAGTTACATGTCTCTTTTATTTTGCAAATAAATAGTCGATAATCTCATGACCCTTTGCAATGTAATTTCCGCTTTCTCTGCCTTCTTTTTCGTTGTAATTCCATGCATTACTTTGCTCGGCAGTACTGTCATAAAGCATATATGGTACATTGTCCGCAGTATGTGTTCTGACACGAATTGGTGTGGGATGATCCGGCAATACAAGCATTCTGAAATCTACATTTTTAGCTTTCAGACTCTCTACTAACGGTGCGATAACGCGACTATCCAAGTATTCGATTGCCTGAACTTTTCTTTCCACGCTTCCCTGATGCCCCATCTCGTCCGGAGCTTCTACATGGATGTATGCAAAATCATAACCATCTTCTGTCAGTGCTTTCACTGCTGCCTGTGTCTTTCCTTCATAATTTGTATGAAGTCCGCCGTTTGCGCCTTCTACTTCCACAACGCCCATTCCGGCTCCTACAGCAATACCTTTTAATAAGTCAACCGCAGAAATCATCATACCCTTTTTGCCAGTCTTTTCTTCAAAGGAAGAAAGCATCGGTTTTGTTCCTGCTCCCCAGAACCAACAGCAGTTTGCAGGATTTAATCCCTGCTTTTTACGCTCAATATTCAAAGGATGATTTACCAAAATATCATAGCTCTTTTTCATCATTTCATACAACGCTTTGTCAGACGGAAGATGTTTGCCGATTACCTGACCTAATACATCGTGTGGAGGTGTTAATGTAACAACCTCTCCCTTATCCCAAATCAGGCAGTGACGATAGCTGGTTCCTACATAAAATTTATAAATTTCTGTTTCCAGCTCTTTTCTTACTGCTTCCAATAAAACTGCACAATCTTCTGTACTGATTTCACTGGAACTATGGTCGATAATTGTTTTTTCTTCAAAAGGTACATCATCTTCGGAAATTGTAACAATGTTACAACGAAGTGCAATATCTGTATCTTTCATCGGTATTCCGATACTTAACGCTTCCAGTGGAGAACGTCCTGAATAATACTTTTTCGGATCATATCCCAATACGGAAAGATTCGCTGTATCAGAACCCGGACTCATTCCGTCAGGAATGGTATGTACCATTCCCACTTCTGACTTTTTGCTTAATTCATCCATCATCGGTGTATTTGCATATTCTAACGGAGTCTTACCGGAAAGGGCTTCGATTGGCTCATCTGCCATTCCGTCTCCTAAAACTACTACATACTTCATGACTTTTCCTTCCTTGCAAGGATTTATTGTATCACAAATTCCTGCTTTTCACTTTTTCAAATTCTACAAATATAATTCTTATAAAACATTCTTTTTCTAAATGTTTCCATCTTATTCTTCAATACGGATTCTGCTGATAACTGCATTTAAACTTTCTGCTTTTTCTTTAAATTCTTTTTCTGTCATTACTTCTGTCACAAATGCTACTTCATCTGTAATGGAAGCAACGCTTACAAATTCCACATTACCGAATACTTCTTTTACTTTTGCTTCGTCAGCTTTTGCTTTGTCAGCACGAACGAAGAACTTACGACTTACGTTATCAATGCTTGCAAGCTTCACATCTTCATCTTCCCAGAAGCACATAACAGTTTTTCCGATATGTCTTGCACAGTCTACTACGTCAGAAACTACCGCACTTGCAGTCGGAAGCTTACCTGCTCCACGTCCGTAATACATGGAATCTCCTAACATATTTCCGTGTACGAATACTGCATTAAATACGTCATTTACGCTGTAAAGCGGATGCTCTCTTGAAATCATAAACGGAGCAACCATTGCGAAATATTCGTCTCCCATATCTTTACTCATGGCAAGAAGCTTAATGGATTTATCCATTTCTTTTGCATAGAGGAAATCTGCTGCTGTAATTTTTGTAATACCTTCTGTATAAATATCTTCGTATTTTACGTTTTTCAGGCACATAAGAGAGGAAAGGATTGCAATTTTACGGCATGCATCGTAACCTTCCACATCTGCTTCCGGATTTCTTTCTGCATAACCTTTTTCCTGTGCTTCTTTTAATACATCTGCAAAATCAGCACCCTCTTTATCCATTTTTGTTAATATGTAGTTTGTAGTACCGTTTAAGATACCTGTAATTCCATCGATTTTTTCTGCTGTTAAAGAGTAGTTTAACGGACGGATAATCGGAATACCGCCACCTACACTTGCTTCAAATAAGTAGTTACATTTGTTTTCTTTTGCAAGACGTAACAGTTCCGGCCCGTGATTTGCAACCAGCTCTTTATTAGATGTACATACGCTTTTACCTTTTAAAAGTGCCTGCTTTGTGAAATCATATGCAGGATTTACACCACCCATGGTTTCACAGATAATCTGAATATCCGGATCGTCTAAAATCACGTTTACATCATGCACAACTTTATCCTGATGCGGGTCTCCCGGGAAATCTCTTAAATCAAGAATATATTTTACGTTTAACTCTTCCCCCGCTTTTTTATTAATCATATCTTTGTTTTTTTCGATTACTTCAACAACACCGCTTCCTACTGTTCCATAACCAAATACTGCTACATTAATCATAATCTTTTGACTCCTTTTATATCTTATTAAATAATTTTTCTACATTACTGTTATCACTTCTGCGAGAAGAATGGCTCTGCCATTCTTCCTGCACGAAACTTAGAAAATCTTAGTCAGCGTCCTCTGCTGACTTAGATTTTCTTTTCGTGCTATTCCTTAGCTATTATTTTTACAAAATGTACACCCTTCTGCCCTTCCATCGTTTCCAACATCTGTGAAATATCTCCGGTAGTCGGCAACACCTGTACACTTAAACTCAATGACGCAATTCCATTAATCGGAATACTCTGATGAATGGTCAGAATATTTGCACCAAACTCAGCAATAATTTTTAACACATCCGACAATAATCCCGGCTCATCATCCATCTGAAAAGTAAGCGTAAGTGTCGTTCCCTGTGAATTATCATGAAATTGAAAAATATCATCTTTATACTTATAAAAAGAACTTCTGCTGATGCCTACCTTATCTACGGCCTCCTGAATCGTCATGACTTTTTCCGTTTCTAAAAGCCTTTTTGCCTCCACAACCTTCAACAGCACTTCCGGTACCGCTTTCTGTTTTACGACAAAATATCCTGTTGATTTCCCCATAAATTGCCATATCCTTTCCGTCTGCTGCAATCACTTTGTGTTCATAGTACGGACACACGTTTTTCATTGTTTCTTCTTTGCGGACACATGTCTTTCACCGAAAGATATTTTAGCACACTAAAATATGAAAGGCAACCGCTTTTTTCCTTTGTCTTCCTTTTTGTACAATTTTTGAGAGTTATCGCTCTGAATAGTTTCCCATTTATACATAGAAAGACAGATAATACAGGCATTAATCATACTGTGTTATCTGTCCTCAACTTATTCTGCATATTAAACTTCATTGTCAGGCTATACTTTTTCTTACCATATCAACGTATTCCCGGTCACACTCTACAATCTCACATATATCTTCGTCAGACATTTTCTTTTTTAACATATTATAAACAATGTTTCTCATCTCTTGTGCTATTCCTCTTTCTATTGCTTCTTTTTCCCGTTTTGCAATCACATCTGCCATCAGTTCTTCCAATGCTTTACACATTCCTGTATCCTCCTCAAATTCTTTTTGATTTGCTCTTACCACTATATCCATAACGGATTCATACAACTTGTTATCTCTATGCTTTTGATATTCCTCTACCAACCGCTTTTTTTCTTCTTTATCCTTCAGTTCGTCTGTCAGACTGCTTAACCACATGTTTTCTTCTTTTCCAAGCTCTTTTGTAATAATAAACTGCACAGGCACGATATCCCGGTTCATTCCCTTATCAATCAGATAAATTCCCGGTTCTCTTTTGATGATCTCATAATTCCACACTTTTCTTAGATGCTTCATTAGTTTTTCCGGATATCGTTTACATACAAAAGTAATTGTAATTTCCGATATAGGTATACTATCCTGCGTTGCTGTATCCGATTTATAAAAGCAGGCATACGCATACACCATATAATAGTCATCAATACTTAAATAATCGGTAGGACTCTTATATTCCACAATATTATACTTACGAAAAATCCGTCCAATATTTTTTCGTACAGGAATATCTTTCTCTTTTTTGATAATCAGCACATCCATTTCTTTCGGCTTCGTACCAAGCTGATGCTCATTTTCAAAAATCAGATTATCCTTTTCCTCCTTCAGTTCTATCTGCAGTCCTGCATAAAAAGCCGGATGCCACTGTAATACTTCTTTCTCCATTCTTCCTCCTTCATTGTAGTATCTTTTCCTTGGTTTCTCAATTATTTCTAAAAATTTGCTGAAAGCATTGGCAGATTTGCC
>JAFSBX010000106.1 GCA_017437065.1 Lachnospiraceae bacterium | reverse complement strand
CTTCTTTTACTTCTTCCCCTACTTCCCTCTTTGCCATAACTTCCATTTTTTCCACCGTTAACAATTTATCTTTCTCTTTCATTCTAACTTCCACCTTATCTCCACTTCCCCTTTCTGTTTCCGGCAACACCAATCTTTTTATCCTGATCCTATCCGACTTTGTCTCCTCCAAAAGTTCTTCAATCCCAGAATAATGATCCTTATCCCCATGCGTAACAAAAACCGCCTCCAGACAACTCACTCCCTTACTTTTCAGAAAAGGTGTAATCTGATATTCTCCCACCTTGGATTTATTGGTACTTCCTCCGTCTATCAGATAATCCTTTCCTGTTTCACTTCGGATATAAATACAGTCTCCCTGGCCAACATCCAGAAATGTCACTTCTATCCCCTTTTGAACTCTCACCAGCAAAATCAAGAAGCCCATTCCCAATACAAAAACTCTCATTATACTCAATAATAACTGTATTCGCTTCTGTTGGTTATTTTGCATCATCGCTTTTTGCAGTTTCTGTTGCACTCCTTGCACCACTCGTTTTCCATATTTTTTCCACACCAGAAACACACACAACAACAAATAATACACAATCATCTGCCACTCTTTCGGCTTTCCTGTTATAAATACACTCCCCGGAAGGCTTTCTGTTACACCACATAAAAAAGCATAAATCTTCAAAATCATATGCCCCACAAATACCGCACCTTTTCCCAATACTTCCGTAAGAAAAGAAATCGGCATTGCTCCCATACCCAGCATCAGCAAACCACTAATCATAACAAATGTCATTAACGGAATAATCAACAGATTTAACACAATGGAATATATGGGGTACTGATAGTAATAATAAATTTGTATTGGAAAAGAGATCAGAAACACTGCAATTCCTGAAAGTAAACCATTAGGCAGTCTTTTTGGAGCATCTTTTTCCAATATCGGAAGTACTACCCCGATTCCCATAACCGCTCCGAAAGACAATAAAAATCCACAATGCATCACATACAAAGGCTGTTCAATTAAAATCAGTACTGCTGCCACTGCCAGTGCCGTCAGCAAATCATAAGTGCGCCCAATCATATCTGCTGCTATTTTCATTCCAAACATCACTATAGCACGGTTTGCTGACGCACTCATTCCTGTCATGATTCCATAACACCAAATAAACAAAACTGTCACTATTCCCGACAGCCACAGGGGGATTCTGCACTTTTTCAAAAGCTTATACAATCCCATTCCCAGCATGGATATATGCAGACCTGAAATCGCCATGATATGGATAATTCCATTTCTCTTATACTGTTCCTCCACTTCTTCCGACAAACTATTCTTATCCCCCAGAAGAATGGTCTTCATAATACCCGCATCCACTTCGTCATAATAACTTTCCAAAATACGACTGCACTTTTCCCTGATGCGGTATAACACTTCATTCAGTTTATGATAATCCTCTGAAATCTCTACAATTTCCACTTCTTTCAGTCGAAAATCCAATTTTAAAATCTGATAATACTGTCTGCTGTCAAATTCTCCCGGATTGGTCGCATGGTTAAACTGCTGCAATTTACCCTTTACAGCAACGATACTTCCCATTGGTATCTCTGTATTCTTCTGCATATAACACATAACACCCTGAATATTTTCTTTTTGTTCAAAAAGGAATTCTGATTCGCCTGAAACAGCGATATGATTTAGATAAATAACAGATTGCTCCTCGCCTGAATAGCTTGGACGAATTTCTTTATGATATATTTTTCCGGCAAGGTATACAATTTCTCCCTCTGCCCTGCTTAACTCCTCCTGTTTTGGAGGAGCCAAACAAACACATAGAAAAATTGTAACCACGAACAACAGACAAACCATACATAACGGTCTGCGCATTTTTCTTCCTTTCTCTCCGTTTAAACTTATTTCACACTTTCTACAAGATCCAGATTACGTTCAAAACTCTTTGCGAGACTTATACTTTCGCAAAACATATAATTTGTTTCCCCATTGACGGATATCTGCACTTTGTTTACATTAGGCAGTTCTACAAGAGAATTAGTTATGGAATAGATGGTAACTTCCGCACTTACTTCTGTCGTCTGCTTTAGGAAATTCTCATCCAGATTCACATAACAGGTTCCATCTTTTACTGTAACACTGATTACCTTTGTTGTAGGATTAATCGTCGGATAAATTCCCTCTCCGTTGGGTCCTTTTATCAACTGCTCTACAATCAGTTTTTCCATGGAAATATTACTGCTGTACACTCCTTTTCTGCTTGTTTCAATCAACTTGTCCCCTGTTTCATTCGCAAAATAAAGGCAGAGCTTTACCTGCTCATAAGCATTAATTTCATTTCCTGCATTATCAATAAACATATCCGCCGACATTGCTCCGACAACATTTCCGAGACTGTCTGTAATCGGTTCTCCGCGTATCTGCATAGTTACATAATCGATTCCGTCAATCTGTGTCAGTGTCCGCACAATGGCAGCACGCGTCAACACTTCTTCAATCGGACTCTGTTCTTTATAATAGTCGTCAAATGACAAAGTTATTGTTCCATTTTCTACAGTATAAGATAACAACGAAAATTTTCCTGCCAAAGGAGGCTTGTATTTTAACTTTTCCGGCACTTCACCGAGCTGCTTTAAAAGTTCTTCCAAAAGCCCCTCCATATCTTCCGTCGCAGTAATATATTCATTACAACTAACCTTCGTCTGCTCTTTATTTACATAGTATATCTGATAAATATTGCCTTCTACCTGTTTATCTGCTGAAGAACATCCGGTAAGAAAAAGCAGCACACATATACTTAAGAATATTTTTTTTAATCCTTTCATGAATTGTGCATCTCCTTCTGTTATGCAATATAGTTCAGCGGAATTTTAACATCAAAAGTAGTTCCTTCATTCTCCACGCTTGTCAGTTTAATGGAGCCTCTATGCATAAGCACGGCACTCCTTGTAATTGCAAGTCCCAATCCCGTGCCACCAATCTCCCTTGAATGTGATTTATCCACACGATAAAATCTTTCATAAATGTGATCCATGGATTCTTCCGGAATACCAATACCCGTATCACTTACTTTCAGCATAAAGAATTGATGATCCGCATCCAACACCACTTTTACAGAACCTTGTTCTTTATTATATTTAATTGCATTTTCCACAAGATTTGTAATAACCAGCGTCATTTTTACTTCATCAACTTCCGCCGTTACCTGTCTGATACTTTCAAATACTACCTCTATATCCCGTTTTCTCGCAATCGGACGCAAACGTTTCAAAATAATCTCTGTCAGTTCATTAATATTTACCGCACTAATATTCAGATCCGCCGCTGTTTTATCCATTTTTACAAGTGCCAGCAAATCGTTAATAATCTTATTTTCCCTGTCAATCTCTGCCGCAATATCTTCCATAAATTCTTTATACAGCTCTGCAGGTACGTCCTCCTGTGCAATCAGGGAATCGGCCAATACCTTTACCGATGTAATAGGTGTTTTCAACTCATGGGAGACATTTGCCACAAACTCCTGACGTGAATCATTTAATTGTTTCATTCTGGCAAGCACCTGGTTAAAAGCATCTACAATATGTATCGTTTCCGCATAATCCGGTACATATGCCAATTCTTCTGTATAACCTTCTTTTATGTCCTTAATCGCATCTGTCAACCGATTAAAAGGTCGAACCAGAATATTGGATAAAACCGCTGCTCCACCCAAAATTACAACACAAATCAAAATCTGCAAAATAATTGCTTTTCTTCCAAGAATATCCAGTGTAGCAGCAATGCTGTCCGTAGACACACTCGTCAGCATAACACCTTGAATTTTTCCCGTTTTCGGATTGTCATACTCTGCGGAACCGGAAAACATAATCGGTGTTGTTAACTCAATATATCCATTTTTTTTGTCATAATTAGATATACTTTCACCTTTAAAACACTTGATTACCTCCTCGGAAATAATCGTTTTTCCTTCACTTATTCCATAAGTATCCTTTACAATTCTGAAATTGCTGTTAATAATCAGCACACGTCCATTATAAAGATTGGAAATCTGATCCAGTTCTGCATTAATTACTTCTGAAGAAGTATCCTGTAAATAATTATAATTCAATAAATGATCTGCAATGATTTTCATCTGATTCTGCACGTCAGAAATCCGAAGTGAAACAGCACGGTCTTCATAGCTGTTTAAAATTCCATACTGTAGCAAAATACTTGGAATCATCCCAACTGCAATCATAATAATAAAAATTCTTGCCTTCAGACTTTTACAGGAGATGGTTCGTAACAATTTTTCTTTAATTTTTTCCCACATGACAAGGAATCCTCTCACGCTTTAAAATAGTATCCTACACCCCATTTTGTATGCACATACTTCGGTTCACTGGGACTTACTTCAATTTTTTCACGAAGTCTCCTGATATGTACATCTACCGTTCTTACATCACCGGGATAATCCGCCCCCCATACAAGCTTTAACAATTCTTCCCTGCCATATACCTTGTTTGGATTTAAAATCAAAAGCTCCAGCAATTCAAATTCTTTTGCTGTCAGATTTACTTCATTTCCGCATATATATACTCTTCTGCTTTCACAGTCCAGTTTCATATCACCATTTTCTATAGTCTTGGGAATAGCCATCTGTTCTTTTCTTGCAGTACGGCGCATTATTGCTTTTATTCTTGCTTTTACTTCCAGAATGTTAAAAGGTTTGGTAATATAATCATCCGCCCCATATTCCAAGCCCAGAATCTTATCCATATCATCACCTTTAGCTGTTAACATCACAATCGGCACGTTAGAAAATTCCCTTATCTGCTGGCATACCTCGAAACCACCTAATTTAGGCAGCATAACGTCTAAAAGAATGATATCGTATTCTTTTTCTCTCGCACACTGTAACGCTTCCTCACCATCATATGCACAATCTACTTCCATGCCGTCCTGTTCCAGACTGAAACGGATTCCTTTCACAATTAATTTTTCATCATCCACTACCAAAACTTTCTTTCCCATCATTTCTCCCATCTGCCTGTACTGCATACAGGTATTACACTTTACTCATTTCTTAATCTACGCAAATTTTATCCTTTAATTTCTGATATGCTCCCTCTTTAATTCCGGGAACCTTCATAATATCTTCTATTTTTGTAAACCCGCCACTTTCTTCCCTGTAAGAAAGAATACTTTCAGCCCTGCTTTCTCCGATTCCGGGCAGAGTCATCAGCATTTCTTTGTCCGCTGTATTAATATTGATTACTTTGCTTGTATCCGGCACATCGTCTGCCTCTTTTGCAGCTTCCTTCTTTTTCAACAGCATCTCTTCCACTTCTCCATTTTCCATCTGCTCTGAAGTAGGAATATAAATCATCATGCCATCCGTAATTTTCTGTGCCTGATTCTGATATTCTCCGCATGCTTCCTCTGTCAGTCCTCCCGCCAGCTCCACCGCTTCAAATATCCTGCTTCCTTCCGGCAACTCATAAACTCCCGGGTTTTTCACCGCTCCGCAAATATGTACAAAGCAGCTTTCCGCAGTCATTTTTATTCCTGTCTGCTCTGCTGCCTGTTTCATCTGTGAGTTATCCGTTTCTATCGCAGACGTACCCGAAATTTCCATATCTTCTCTTTCAATAAAAGTATCTGTTTCCTCTTGCGTCTGTGATAGTGTTTCTTCTAAAAAAAGTACCGTATCTTTTTTTCCACATCCTGTAAAAAGTATTGATACAACTCCAATGAACAATACTTTCCTAAAAAACACACCTATTGCCTTCGCAATAATATTTTTTTGATTTCTATGCATAATTTTCTCCTTTTCAGGAGCGGCCCCTATGCACCTCTTCATTGTATGCCAAATAAATGCTTTACGCAAGCTACTTTTTAAAGATAACTACACCAATAATCGCAATCAGCATTCCTATTGCTTTTCTCCATTCAAATGGCTGCTTTTCCGTCCCCCACACCCCCAAAAGTTCAATAACATATGCCACTATCAATTGGGAAATCACAATTAGCATAACTGCTTTCGCCGGCCCCAACATATCCATACTTTTAATTACAGTATAAGTAATAAATGCACCGATTACCCCTCCAAGCAGCATATATTTGGGTTCAACTTTAAATACACTTGTAATCGGTGTCCGCTCAAAAAATCCCCATGCCGCCAGACATACCAAAAACGCTGATGCCTGTACAAACGCGTTTGCAACCCATATTCCCGAATTTTTTGTAACCTCCGTATTAAAAACTCCCTGAATACTCATCAGTGCACCGGATATAAGTGCAATAACAATTCCTATCATGATTCCATTCCGCCTTTCCGAAACCTTCTATACAGATGTGAAAACTTGAAATACTTTACATTTTTCTTTTTCCAACAACAAAGGAGAAGGTTTCCCTTCTCCTTCATTCTTTCCTTTATTTGTTTTTTTATTCTGTATTCAGTAACTAAGATGCCTCATCCATTTCTTCATCCGGATATTCTTCTGTTGTTTCTTCTACCGGTTCTTCAATATACTCTTCCGTTACCGGTTCTCCTGATACCTGCCCTTTAATCTGCTCGGAAAGTGTTTTTAACGTTTCATTGACACCGTTTCCGTCCCAGATATTTGTATAGGCAATTTCAAGCTGTACCCAGAAATTACTCGTTTCTATCATTTTAGGAATCGAAATAGACTTTTCATATTCTTTCATATACACATTGAAACTTTCATTCTCATGCTCCACATTATAACAGGAAGAAAGTTTTCCCGTACGTTCATAAAGGCTGTCTGCATACTCATTTAACAGAAAATTGGCAAAACTGTTTGCATGATCTTTCTGCTCTGAAAAACCGTTTACTACAATTGCATTTGTTACGGATAACGATCTTCCTTCCAACTCCTTACTGGGATTTGGCACAAGTGCCACACCATATTCATAAGGGAATTTTCCCTCCGCCTTCGCGGATTCTAACGTAGCTATCGCATCCGAAGTCGCTATCGTATACAAAATTTTACCATCCATGAATTCCTGAATTATATCTGCATATTCTACTTCTTCCGTATCAATGGAAAAGAACTGATTTAAGTTCTGATACACTTTCAGACAATCAATGGTATTCAAATTATAAATATCTATATTGTCTGTACTGTCACCCGCTTCTCCGCCTACAATCATATACTTACCGGAGAAAAAATAGCTGTAAAAAATATCCGTAACATCCCACTTAAAAATACTCTGTAACTCTGCGGGAGCATCATAGCTGTCTGCGAATACTAAAAGTTCATCCACATTTTCCGGTAACAGCTCCTGCATTATTTCTTCCGTTTGCATCTGCAGTTCTGCAGTACTTTCTGTATCCAGGTTCTCTGCTGTCTGTTCCTCCTGCATCCCGCCACTTTCCGGCTCTTGTGTTTCTGCCGCCTCAATCGCTTCCATTGCGGCTTCTCCTTCCGCAGCGTCCTTCTTTGCCTGAATTACATTTTCCGCGTGCTGTTTCAGATAAGTTTCATTGTACAAAAGAACACTGGTTTCATAATAAAACGGATATGCAATAAGCTTGTCCTTATAAGTTACAGCATCCAGTGCTGTCTGTGGGAAATTTTCTGTTGTACATATACTATCCGCATCCCTGATTTCGCTGGCAAGACCTGCCAGCCATGCCTTTTCCAGAGAGTCATTGCTGACAATATACATATCCGGCATTTCTTCTTCGGATACGGAATGGTCATTCAATTCCTCCAAATAATCCCTTCCTGTAGTAAGTCTTGGGATAATTCGTACATTATATTTTTCATTATACTCTACTGCTGCACTATTCAGATAATCCGTCAGACTTTCATCCATATACCACAAATACAAGGTATCCTTATTCATAAAGAATGTATTTTCCCTGCTTTGCTCTTTTACTGTCATTTTGGTTATTCCGGCATACCACACCAGCTCCGCCATAAGACATACTACCAGTACAGCCAATAATCTTTTTCTAAAGCTCATTTAAACACTCCGTTAAAATTTCAATCATCGTATCCACATTTTCTTTTGAAATAATGAGCGGCGGCACAAAACGGATAATATTTGTTCCTGCATTAATCAAAATCAGACCTTTTTCCAACGCTTTGTTAATGATTTCCCCAACCGGTCTGTCAAATACCAGTCCCTGCATAAATCCAAGTCCGCGTCTTGTCTCAATAAAGTCATATTTCGCTGCAAGCTCATCCAGTTTTTCTTCCAGATAAGGAGTTACTGCATTTACATTTTCCAAAATCTTTTCTTCTTCAAATAAATCCAACACTTTGCTGATTGCAGCCGTTGCAAGGGGATTTCCACCGTAAGTCGTTCCGTGGTCGCCACTTGTCAGTGAAGAAGCTGCTACTTTTTCTGTCATCAGAAAAGCTCCTACGGGAACACCGCATCCAAGTGCCTTTGCAGTTGTCATAATATCCGGTTTAACACCGTACAACTGCCATGCATACATAGCTCCACACCGTCCCATACCACACTGGATTTCATCCAAAATAAGAAGAATGTCTTTTTCATCACAAAGTGCACGTACACCTTCGATAAATTCTTTTTCCGCCGGATAAATACCGCCCTCACCCTGTACTGTTTCCATAATGATTGCACAGGTCTTGTCAGTCACGCAGTTTTTCACGCTTTCCAAATCGTTCATATTCGCAAATTTGATATTGCCAATCATCGGTTCAAAAGCTTCTCTGTATTTCGGATTGCCGGTTACGGAAAGTGCGCCGAACGTTCTTCCGTGGAAGGAATGATTTAATGCAATGATTTCATGATCTGTCTTTCCATCTTTTAAATAAGCGTATTTTCTTGCTGCTTTTAATGCCCCTTCAATTGCTTCCGCACCGCTGTTTGTAAAGAAAATTCTATCCATACCGGACACTTTTTTCATCTTCTTTGCGGCTTCAATTGCCGGCACATTATAGTAGTAATTCGATGTATGAATTACCTTATCAATCTGTGCCTTTAAAGCATCGTTGTATGCTTTGTTATTGTATCCAAGTGCAAATACTGCAATACCTGATACAAAATCCAAATATTTCTTTCCTTCAATATCGTACAGATAAACTCCGTCACCTTTGTCCAATACTATCTGAAAACGATTGTATGTATGAAGTAGCGCCTGTTCTGCTTCATCAATGTATTCCTGCATGTTCATTGTCGTATTCATCCTTTCTAAATTCTGTCTCTGCAAATTTTATCTCTACCACTCAAGCATTTGCTTCTGTCGTGTCTTGATTTGCCTTTATCGTGTTTTACTTTATTTTTATTGCGTTTTGACAGTACTGATTACTTCCCGCTCATCTTTTCCATCTGTTCTTCGTCTGCCACAATTGCTGTTCCGATACCTTCGTTTGTAAAGATTTCCAAAAGCAGACAGTGTGGAATTCTTCCGTCCAGAATATGTACTCTGTTTACACCGTTTCTGATTGCCTGTGTACAGTTGTTCAGCTTCGGAAGCATACCTCCACCGATAAATCCGTCAGAAATTAACTGATCTGCTTCATCTGCCGTGAGTCTGGAAATGAAAGAGCTCTTATCGTTAATGTCTTTGTACAATCCTTCAATATCTGTCAGGAATGCAAGTTTTTCTGCACTTACTGCTTTTGCAATGGCACATGCTGCATCATCTGCATTGATGTTGTATGTATCAAAGTTGTCATCCAATCCAATTGGTGCCACAATCGGAAGGAAATCCTTCTCTAAAAGATCATACAAAATTTTCGGGTCAACCTTTTTGATATCCCCTACGAAACCAATATCCTGTCCGTCAGAATATTTCTTGTCTACCTGCAAAAGTCCGCCATCTTTACCGCTGATACCGACTGCTTTTACGCCTAATTCTTCTACCATGGTTACTAAACGTTTATTTACTTTGGAAAGTACCATTTCTGCAATTTCCATCGTTTCTTCATCCGTAACACGAAGTCCGTTGATAAACTGTGCTTCTTTTCCTACTTTACCTACCCAGCGGCTGATTTCCTTTCCACCGCCGTGTACGATAATCGGTTTGAAACCTACCAGTTTCAATAAAGTAACATCTTTAATAACGTTCTTCTGTAACTCTTCATCGCTCATGGCACTTCCGCCGTATTTTACTACGATGATTTTTCTGTTAAAATTTTGAATATAAGGAAGGGCTTCAATTAATACTTCCGCCTTTTCCATTACCTGTTTCATATCTCTCTGATCCATTTGTTTCATCCTCTTTTCTGTGGCATTTCTCTGCCTGTAATATTTATATCTCTTATCTTATTAAGAACGATAATCCGCATTTATTTTTACATAATCATAGGATAAGTCACATCCCCATGCCGCTGCTTCTTCCTCGCCCATCTTCATATCTACTAAAACAGTTACCTTAGGTTCTGCTAAAATCCTGCTTGCTTCTTCTTCGCTGTAATCTGTAGCAACACCATCTTTGTAAATCTGAATTTTGCCGTTTTCTCCTTCAAAATACAGTTCAATATTTTCCGGGTCAAACTGTACTCCTGAATAACCTAATGCACATAAAATTCTTCCCCAGTTTGCATCATGTCCAAAGATTGCCGCTTTTGTCAGGCTGGAGCAGATTACGGATTTACTTAAAATTCTTGCATCTTCTTTTGTCTTTGCATGGATAACTTTTGTTTCAAAAAGTGCAGTTGCACCTTCTCCGTCTCCTGCCATTTTCTTAGCTAACGTTTCATTTACATAACGTAATGCTTCGCAGAATTTCTGATAGTTTTCATCTTTTGCGGTAATTTCCTCATTTCCTGCCATACCGTTTGCCATAACCAGGAAAGTATCGTTTGTAGAAGTATCCCCATCTACGGAAATCATATTGTATGTATCCACTACATCCGCTTTTACGGCTTCTGTTAAAAGCTCTTTGGAAATTGCAACGTCTGTTGTTACAAACGCGAGCATGGTACACATATTCGGATGAATCATACCGGAGCCTTTACACATTCCACCGATAGTCACTGTTTTGTCACCAATTTCAAAGGAAACTGCTACCTGTTTGGAAACGGTATCTGTTGTCATAATTGCTTCCGCTGCCTGTGTACCTGCTTCAATACTGTCTGATAACATCGGTACTAATTTTTCTACACCTGCTTCAATTCTGTCTATCGGAAGCTGCATACCGATTACACCGGTAGAACCGACCAAAACTGATTTTTCGGAAACATTCAAAAGAGATGCCACTTTCTTTGCAGTTGCTTCACAGTAAGAAAAACCCTCTTTTCCCGTACACGCATTTGCAATACCTGAGTTTACAACAACTGCCTGTGCAAATTCCTGATTTTCCACAATGTCCTTATCCCATAAAACAGGTGCTGCTTTTACTACATTTGTTGTAAAAGTTCCTGCTGCCTTACACGGTACTTCACTGTAAATCATTGCCATATCTTTTCTGTTTTTATATTTCACTCCTGCTTCTGCGCCGGCTGCTTTAAAACCTTTTGCTGCGGTAACACCGCCTTCTTTTAATATGTTCATAATGCTTCTCCTTTCCGCCTATACAAACATTATTATCTATGTTTTGTTTTACTTATGTAATGTTGCTCATCATCACTGCTCTAAATTACCGCTCTATTTATTAAAAGCAGTAATATTTTCTTCATTCAGCACGAAATCATAGTAATTCAAGTCTTCTCTCTTCGTCCAACCGATTTCTTTCCAAAAAGCATTTCCGATATCATTCTGGGTAAATGCAATCAGACAGACTTTATTGATTTTTTCGGCTTTCAAACGCTCCATACAATGCACGACCATGCTTCTGCCGATACCATGCATACGATATCCTTCTGCCACACACACATGATACAGACAACCTCGTCTGCCGTCATGTCCGCACAAAATACAGCCTACAATTTTCCCATCTTCTTCCGCTACCACACTGAGTCCCGGATTTCGTTTTAAAAACCGTTCCACTCCCTCTTCTGAATCATCCACGCTTCGGATGCCAAATCCTTTAATCGTCATCCAGAGGTCATGCACACCTTTATAATCTTCTAATTTCATCTCCCGTATCATTTCAATCAACCTTTTCTATAAAACTAAACCTTTATTTTCTTCACAGCCCATCAAAATATTCAGGCACTGCACTGCTGCACCGGAAGCACCTTTTCCAAGGTTATCAAACTGTGCAGAAACTACAACTCTTTCTTCATTTCCTGTTATGTAAATCTTAAGTCCGTCCCAGCCGCTTAACGTATTTCCTGCAAGCATGCCACCGTATAAATCTTCATTTCCGTTTTCCACTACCTGAACGAATTTTTCGCCTTGATAATATTGTGCAAAATACTCTGTCAACTCTTTCGGATTTTTATGGCTTTTTAAATATTCTGTATAAAGAGGCACGGAAACAACCATACCACTGTAATAATCCGCTACGATCGGGGAAAATAACGGCTCTCTTGCAAGACCTGTGATTGCCTTCATTTCCTTTAAATGTTTATGCTGCTGTGTGAGTGCATACTCTCTTGGTGCATCAATATCTTTATTTCTGCCTTCTGCCTCATACTCTGCAATCATTTTCTTTCCGCCACCACTATAGCCTGTCAGTGAAAATGCTGCAACCGGATAATCTGCCGGCAAAATTCCTCCTGCAACCAACGGATATACCACAGACATAAATCCTGTTGCATGACATCCCGGTATTGCAATTCTTTTTCCATTTTTAATTGCATCTCTGTGCGCAGCAGATAATTCCGGGAACCCATATGCCCAGCCGCTTTCTGTACGATGCGCTGTGGAGGTATCAATAATTCTCACATTTTCATTCTCCACCAGACTCACCGATTCTCTTGCCGCCGCATCCGGCAGACAAAGAAATGTAATGTCTGACTCATTAATCAGTCTTTTTCTTTCAGCAACATCTTTTCTAAGCTCGCTGGAAATCTGAAGCAGTTCAATATCATCTCTGCCTTCAAAACGCTCATATATTCTTAAACCTGTTGTTCCTTCACTACCATCGATAAAAATTTTTGTTTTCATAGTTAAAACCTTCCTTTAAATAAATACGAAATGTACGTTTTCACGCTCATATTTAAATTTTTGCATACAGTTTATATTATCCCACTATTTTCTTGTACAGGCAAGTACTAATTATGTGCTTTGTTGTTTATTACATCATTCTTCTTTTTATATTTGTTCGTTTCATAACTCTCTCTTTCATTTTATCTCCACAATTGAAAGTTTTTTAATTAGATAACTCCATTTCATCATTCATTTTCCTGAAACCATATTTTTCATATAAAGGCCTTCCCATATCTGTCGCCTCAAGCGAAATCGCAGTTATTCCTTTTTCTCTTGCATCTGTAACTAATAAATCCAATGTTTTAAAGGCAATCCCTTGCCTTCTATAACCGGGATTAGTATACATATTCATAATATAAGCTTTTTTTCCCGTCGGATTATGATAAGTTGGCATTACTTGAAAATAACTAATACCACCAGTTCCAACAAATATTTCTTCATCAAAAATCAAATAGGCTAAATGGGTATTATTCCTTAATGCATTTTGATAATACTCAAGAGATTGTTTTTTTACTTCGGACATATCAACATCATCACTTAATCGATTAGCCGCACGCAACACTTCTATTCTTGTTTCCGTTAGAATTTCCAAATCAGTAAGTGTTGCTTTTTTATAACTCAATGCCATAGTTGCTTACCTCTACAAATTCAAATTCACACCATAACCTTGCAAAAAGTATTGTTTTACAACAGAATTTATCCATTTACAAAAAATGTATCTCGTCTCATAAATAAGATAAAAAGGGACGTATATAGATAAGATATCAATTACATTGCATTCATATCATCATCAATGTCCTCTCAAATCCAATTGACTATAAATAGAATACTCATCCCCCCAAGAATAAACAATATAATAATTGTCATCATTTATATCCGACTTCAATAACACCGACCCATGCTCAACAACCCGGACTTCTTTATCTGACTGTTTTTCAACTATATATTCCCATTCACTCTTCGCATATTTAGAATAATGTGCTTGCAACTCTTCCAACGACAAGTTACTCTTAATAAGTATACCTCCCAAATATTGCATACCATTACCATTTCCTACTAGTTTTCCGGCTTTTGAAAATGATTCAATGTACTCAGTATCATTTGGTAATTCTATCTCTTTCACACTTTTAGCTGTCCTATTTGCTGTATTATCATTTACTATTGGAATAGAAATCATGAATCCAAGTAATGCCACAATAATTACTCCAAATATTAATTTTAATTTCTTCATTTCACTTCTCCTAAGTCATTAACTAAATTGGAATACTATTACTTTTGCAGAATTTAGAAATGCAAATCACAATCCACATTTTAATGCTCGTGTAATTGCATGGCAACCATTACCAAAGCCATACAAGCCAACAACAAACTGAAAGTTTCCGTTGCTTGTCTATTTATATAAAGCCTCTTTTTTTTGCTTCTTCAATCAATATAGGTTGAATTAAAGGATATGTCCAATTTTCAACTAACTTATCTGAAATCAATATCTTCTCAATCTCACTATGTAATTCCTCAAATGAGTTAATGTCTGCAATAAATAACATTCCGAAAGTTTCATCATCAATATTTTCATTTACTCGTGTCTTTCCTTTAACAGAATACACACATATTGGTTCAATTCTAAAATCAACTGCTCCTGTTTCTTCTTGTAATTCTCTTTTAGCTGTTTCTAAAATACTTTCTCCAGGTTCTCTGTGACCTCCTGGCATTTCATAAGTCTCTCTTTCTTTGTGTTTACAGAATACCCACTTGTTATCTGTTTTGGATATTATCACTGCAAACTTCAAAAATTCATCTGCGACATTGTCATAAAATTTTACTTCTACCATTCTATCAATACCTCGTCAAATTCTAAGCTTCGCGAGCTTTATTTATCACTTAATTCATTCTCTATCTCTGCAATAGTTGGCATAGAACTCTTGAAATGCTCTACAACAAAGTTATTCATATCGTATTCAGAAATACCAATAGGGACATTCATTGTGTTTACTGCATATTTGGCAAGCACATTATCTTTCGTCTTACAAATGAGCAATCCAACTGTAGGATTTTCATTTTTTCTTTTCAAGATTCCATCCACAGCAGCAACATATGTTCCCAACTGCCCCATATCACCAGGCTCGAAATTCCTTGTTTTAATTTCTACTACCACATAACATTGATTTTGAATATTATAGAAAAGCATATCTAAAAACTGTTCTGTCTGTCCCACTTCAAGCCGATACTCTCTTCCAACAAATGCAAATCCTGTTCCTAACTCTAGAAGGAAATTCTGAACATCTGCCATTAAGGCATCTTTAAGTTCCTTTTCATCATATCCCTCTCGAAGTGCTAAAAAATCAAAATTATAAGGATCCTTTGTCATCTGTTGCGCGAGATCACTTTTTACATCAGGTAAAACTTTTGAAAAGTTACTAATAGCTTTTCCTTGACGCTCATACAAATCTGTGTCCAGGAAGTTTAATAAAACTGCTCGCGACCAATTATTCTCTAAAGTTTTGTGCACATAAAAAAGTGCCTTGTTAACATCTTTTCTACATTTACCTATTATTTGAATATGATGTCCCCATGGAATTTTAAAAATAGTTTCATCTATGCAATCCACAACAAGTTGTTGTGGATTTTCAAAATACAATTCGAAGAACCAACACATGTACCTCAAATTTGTAACTGAAAAAGATTTTACATCCGGTAATTCTGCTCTAAGATCTTTACTGATTCTACTATAAAAATCCGAACCATATAACGCCAATTGATTCATTCTTGATATATCTTTCCCAAGATTCCAATAAAACAAAAGCATCTCTTCATTTACCTTGGAGGCTGCCTTAATCTGACATTGTTTAAAGTTCAAGCTAATGCTTTTTATCCATTCTGAATATTCCGGATTTATAATAACTTCACCCATAAAATCAACCTTTCTCCATTTTTATTCCTTATTGGTTCAAGTTCCATCATAATTTATTATAATATTATTTTCGAATAAAACGTACCATATTCTCAATACCGCCATTCTGAATACTCATAATTAAGTGTGCGTAAACTTCAAATTCATGCGTGCTTTCAATCTCTCTGTAAGACTGAAAGTTTCCGTTCTCTACAAATCCGAACTTGCGGTCTAACTGTGAGATAACTCACTATCAAATCAGCTCAACATAATTATCAATGCATTATGGTGTGTTTACTTTATATATTTACTTCCTTCTTTAATGCTTAAATTACTCATTTCATCTTTATGCCTATCTATAAATTCACTTACCCATACCGCATTTGTTTTTGAATATTCTCTTAATGCCCATCCTATAGCTTTGTTTATAAAAAATTCATCTGTGCCCATACAGTTGATGATTATTTCGGATAAAAGTTCTGTATCTGTTTTACCTTTATATGCCAATTGATGCTGTATTGAAGTTCTTTTAATCCAGATGTTGTCATTCAATGACCATTCAAGCATTAATTCTTTTACCCTTATATCTCGCAAACCTATATCACCAATAACTTTACATAAAAAATCAATCGTGTCCCACCAAGATTTAGATAAAATATACTCTTTGATTTTAGATATATCATCAAAAGTTAAAAATTGCTTTAACGCAAGAAGATAATCATACACAAGATATTGAAGTTCTCTATGATTATCTGTATAACAACAATCTAAAAAACTCCAATCTATCTTTTTTGATTTCTTTTCTGACTTAATAAACTCTTTATACAATTCTTTTCTTTCAGGTGTTGCTATTCCATAAAAATCAAATTGATTCTTCATGTAATTTGCCATAGATACAGCCTTTTCTTTATCTTCATGTGAATCAAATAGTTTTTTCATATCTTCATACTTTCCCATTTTTTCGATACCTCTCAAATCTTAATTCTTTAGTCGATTATATTTTAATTTAAAAATCCTTACAAATTCAAATTTTGACTTCTTTTCTATCCACCATAAGTACACAATTGACAGTAGAAAGGACCAGCTAAAAACGCCCAATAAAAAGACCATATTGCGATGATAATTGTTAATATTCCGACAAAGAATCTCTTATTTACAAAGCTATGAATCGCAAAAAACAGTGCCACTAAAAACACAGTTCCCATTTGAAACCACTGAACAGAATCATAATGGCTGTTTGCCAGTTTTTGATAGTAATCTGTCATAAAAGGTTTTGTCCAAATCGCAAATACCCCTAAAAAACTTATCACAAAAATTTGATTTGCAATGGATATGACTTGATTTATTGATATAACAACCTTTCTTTTTGCACTGTCCTTATCACATTTCTGCCTGTTATTAGTATCATTCGTTTTTTTATTTGCTATTATCATTTGAATCTCCAAAACTATTATGATTTCCTCCGTATGAAAAAGCCCTCGCTATTCCTATAGCCCCAATTGCATCTAATCTGTCTGCATCCTGCACACATTTTCCCTCTAATGTTTTTGGTATAACTGAATCTTTTCCTGCATATGAAAACTCATTTATAATTTGACAGATTGTATGAATCGTCATTTCATCAATATTATTCGTCATTAAAAAGCTTCGTGCATTATCTTTTTGCATATATGTTTTAGGAGATAACTTAATATCATCAACATCATGCAACAATGCTGCAAGTTGTACAATTTCCAAATTCGCGTTTTCTTTCATAGCAATATGAGTTGCCATTTTATAAACACGTAAAGTATGAAAATAGTCATGCCCACTATAATCATTTTCAAATATTTTTTTACATAATCTAATGCTTGATTATTTATTACATTTTGCATAAATCACCTTCAATTATGAACACGATACTTTCAAATTTACCATCTTGTCAAATTGAGATTTATCTACTCAAACAACCTCAAAAATTCGTCTAAATTTTTCACATTATTTTCTAAAACAGCCTTATATACGTCAATACTCTTATATTGTTCAAAAGAATATAAACCCCTTGATATTAGTTCACTTTTAATACTTACAATAATATCTTTTTGTGTTTGGTTTGCACTATCTGTAATAGTATCACAATATCTTTCTGCATTTGATATAGTTTCCTTATCAAAAAACCATAAATCGATATTCCACAATTCTCCCGTAATCATCGTTTCAAAGCCATGAAACCAAACCTTTTTCCCCTCTGCATTTATTTCTTCTTTCGCTTCATACCATACAGGTTTAAATGTGCTCATAATAAATGCTGATAATTCGTACATCCTATCTAATGACATAGCGTTATTTTCAATGTCAATATCCAAATCATTCCATGCCATCATATTCATTCTATAACTGCCAATTATATGAGGTTCTCCAATCATTTCAAGCCTTTTCAATAACCCAAATTCATATAATATGCGGTCAGCATTTACTTTTCTATCTATATTGTTCATCGTTTGCAATCCTCCAAATTCAAGTTTCCCAATCTCAACAATGGGACTTCATCGCTTCATTAAACTGAAAATTGTCTTTCCCTTGTACTAATTAGATATCTCTGTCAAAAATACTCTTATTTCTTCACTGATTGTATTATATTCGTAATCGTGAATGTAATGCGGACAATCCAAATCTATGAGTTTGCCATTTTCAACATTTTCTAAATAACTGTTTTGATACTCACGCCATTCACCTTCATTCCAGCCTGTTCCAATTCCATTTGAAACAAACAGGAGCATAGGAACTTGTGGCACTCCATTATTTTGAACTATTTCAGCATTCTCTTTAATACAATTAACTTCATTCAACATTGTTGTTGTAGCAGTTTTTTCATAAAATATAGCTCTGTATATCTCTTTCTCAGTATCGGTAAGCATTCCATATTTAATAGCATCACTCTCTGAAATGCCTGGTAAAATTCTAGTAATTCCAATCCTTGCCGCAAACTGACTAATTTTAAGCATCGACATATTAATCTTGTAATCCTTATACGCCTTCGGAACTGCCATATCAAGTCCAATAATTGCTTCTATTTCTTCTGGATATTGTTGTGCCCAATATAATGCCTCTATCCCAGACATTGAATGTGGACATAACACATAAGGTCCCTCGATATCTGCTTTTTTCAATGCTGTTCTAGTATCTTCTAATATCAAATCAATATTTCTCTCCTTATCAACAACATCACTAAATCCATAACCAAACTTCTCTACCACAACAATTTTGTAGTTATCCGTTAATGTTGAATATAAAGATTTAAAATCTAAAATCGGAGAACAAGTTCCTCCCCCCGACATAAAAACGATTGTCTTGTCACCGTTCCCCTCTACATAAACACTCATTTGATGACCATTAACTTCAACAAGATTTCCAAGTGGAGTTCTTAACTCTTCCTCTTTATTCAATTGAAGCCTATGGTTTATATAGATTGCTACCAAAACAACGATAAATGCAACCAATAAAATAATCATAACTTTCATAATCTTCTTTGCCTTCTTCATATTAACTCCTGAACATACAAAACTATGCGTAAACTTCAAATTCTTGTGTGCTTTCAATTCTTCACAAAACCTAAATTTGTCTCTCTTTATAATTTTTATGGATAACATCTAATCTACAATTGCTTATTATTTCTAAATATAAGATTATTTACTTTTTCTGAAATCCAAATTTCATCCTCTATAATTTCAACTTCATATCCCCTAATAACAGCTTCATTGTGTCTACTAATGATATCATCAAACTCCAAAGCAGTTTCTTTTTTTCTTGGAAACCGAATAATAGTCTGAAAACCGTCAATATACATCAAATCAACCGAACATCCCATTTTTTTCCACTCGTCTTTTGTGTAAAACTTTATATGTCCATCTTTTTTCATCTGCATATATTCGTCTACAAAGCGTTCTACATCATCATCATTTGGAGTTGGGTCAGATAAAAAGAATACTCCATTCTTCTTCAGCACCCTACTTATTTCACGAAATGTATCATTAATTGCAGGAAAGTGATGCAATGCATACCTTGTAATAACTATATCAAATGAATTATCATCAAACGGAAAATCCATTCCATCGTAGCTCACAAAACGTAAATTGTTAATGCCTGTTAATTCAGCCTTTCTCTGATTTTCCTCTAAAGTCTTTTCTACTATATCTAATCCTACTACTTCCACCTGTTTATACTTATCTGCAAATGGAAACGCTAAATAACCTGAACCAGTTCCTAAGTCAAGAATTCTCATTCCTGATTCCACTTGTATGTACCCTAAAATTAATTCCAAATGCATATCATCCCTTGTTTGCTTATTATAGTACGCTCCAACTCGAAAGCTTTCTTCAAAACCTTGTTTTGTTTGCTCAATACTCGCTTTATAATTCACTTTACATCACTCCTCCAGCTTCAAATTCTACTTATCTATCTTCCACACTAAGTTGTATCGTGTGACACCATTACTAGCCAATACCTGATTATATAATTCGCATCCGTAATGTTGATATATCTGTGCGTACCGCTCCATATCTGTATCAAACAGTAATGGCACACTCTCTTTTTCTGCATACCTCTTTGCAGTTTCTACCAAATATCTTGCATAGCCTTTTCCCTGATATTCTTTATCCACACAAACAAATAAAATATCAATATGTGGTTTTGTAGCATACTGCTTATTAGAGTCTGCAATTTGCTTAACATGCGATATGTAATTTTTCAATGTCTTAAATGGAATAACCATTAACAGTCGAATTAACATCTTTAGTTGCGGATAAACCGGTGCATTTTTACTATGTATAAAACCAACTACACCCTTATGATTCTCTGTTCCATAAAGTGCTTTTGATTCATACACGTAATCTGTATATATATCCATATACTTCATTACAAGCTCTTTTCTGTTGTTTATATCTCCAAACTCATGGAAAAGCTCATTCGTAATAAATGCTTCACCAATCATTTTTTTGATTTCAGTTAACTCGCTTTTCGAAACATTTTCTATTAATATTATTTTCATTCAAACAATCATGAGCTTATTACTTTTCCATCATCTATTGGCGAATATTTGCTTATTCCTCTAATTTTTTAACTATGTAATTATATTTACCGAAATTATAAGGCTCTTTACTCTTGGTTATATCCCCATATTGAATAGCATTGACAGGGCAATTACCAATACATGCCATACAATGCGTACACTGCTTCTCCCAAATGGGTTTTTTATCTACAATCTTTATGTTATTGAGAGGACACAGTTTTTCACATTTACCGCAGCCCACACAAGAATCTTCTACATAGAAATCTTTTGCCGTGAACTTATACTTGCACCAGATGGGGTTAAACGGAACAGTAATCATAGTTTCAAAAAGAAAAACGTGTCTTGCCGTCAATTTATTTCCGGCAAGAATATTTGCCGCAACTTGTTCTAACTGCTTATATGAGTTCAAAATCCTTTCTTCCACCTCATCCTTTTCCAACATAGGATAAGAATCACTTGCAACGTAGTTTCTAGGCATCTTAAACTCAGCGTGTCCATGACAAATCATTTTCTTTGCCTTAAAGAGCTTTTTCAGAAGCCTACCTGACGGACCACAATATCCGCCACTTGTAAGAATAAAATAAACGTCTTTACTACCGGAAAGAGGCAGTTTTTTAAGATATTTAGTCATAAAACGCGGTATTTCACAAACATAAACGGGCGCGCAGATTACAAACGGTGTTTCCGAATGAATCGGAGAGAAATCTTGATTTTTTATGCGTTCAAGCAGATTTATACATTCATCATTTGTCCTCTTAGCGAGTTCCTTAGCTATAAACTCCGTGTTACCTGTTGCAGAAAAATATAATACCATTTAAAACCTCCCAAATTCTCCTGTGCTTCAATGCTTAGCTGAATATATTTTATTATAATACTTGAAAGCTTCTACACCAATTCAAACACAATCACACAAATTTTATAAAAGTGCTCTATCCTATAATATACTTTTTTAAATTCCTTATATATACCTTTTTTATATGCAACTATATTAACTATTTCACCCCAAATACTATATGTATCTTTTGCTAAAATACCTGTAATCATTTTTTCCAAGGTTTCTTTCCATTTGTCCAGCCCTTTGCCTTCCAGTAACTAACATCCGCCTCATTAAAACCATTTTTCTGCACCAATGACATAATACCGAAAAAAACTCTGGTTTTTATAGTTGGTTTTACCTTATCTTTACGAGATAAAATCTTTTTTGCAAGCAAAGCTGTTTTCTTTTCGATTTTACTTTTTATTCTCGGCTTTACCATTTCCCATCTTGTTTCCATAACCGCAACACCAAGTTTATATGTACGAGCACAGCCCCAGAAAAATGTGCTGTCAGCCATATCCTTTATCGTACTGCGCATACCTGCACCTGCGGCTGTCGAAATACAAACCGCCTGCTTCGAAAACATTTTTTCTTCGGGACGATGAACCATATATCTGTACCCATAATGATCAAGAAACGACTTCATTGCACCTGTAGCATGCATAACATACACCGGACTTGCAAGAATGATTACATCAGCATTGTCTAATGCTTCAGTAAGTGGCTTTAATTTTTCATAATCGGGACAACTCGTCTCCCTGATAAAACAAGCAGTACAACCTTTACAGTAACATGCAAAATCTTTCGGCAGAAAAAATTCCGTAACCTCTCCACCGAGTTTGTCACAAAGTTGCTTTGCTATATTATAGGTAGAGCCTTTGTGGCTCTGTCCATGTATAACAGTGATTTTCATTTTTTTCTCCTTTGACTCATCCTGTATATAAACTTAAAATAACCCCTTACCTCAACAAATTCAATATTTATCTAAATATAACTAACTCTGAATGCTGATAACGCTTAGTTCCGTAGGCAGATTATCCCACAGTTTTGTTCTCGTCTTACTTTTTCTTAATGTCTCTACTATCTTCACATCAGGTTTCGGATACACTACAGCCCCATCTGCCTCGCCCATTTCCGGACGTACCGGAAATGCAAGTTGTTCAGTATCAATTGAAAATTGTGCATTCACACCATCTTTATTCCCTCTTGCATCAAGTCGTATCCACTTTTTGAATTCTTTAATATAGACACCATTTAGCCCATGATATACTAAGACAGGTGTTGTTTCATCGTCTAAAATAAGCTTTTGATAACAAAATCCTGTCGGAACAGATTTGTAACGCAATAACGCTGCCAGCAAGTGGGATTTAGCAAAACAAATTCCATGACCGGCATTTAGAACTTCTGAAGCAGAACATGTAATTAAATCCTCATTTATATCCGCCGAATGAGAAATTTTATCTCTGACAAATTCATATGCTATTTCAATAAACTCCAACTCACTATTTGCTTTTTGGAATAATTTATCAGCCAATTGTGCAATCGCTTCGTTTCCATAATCAATCACATCATCTTCTTTTAAATATTCATCAATTTCGTTTGCATATGGTACTATATTCATAGTTTGTCACTCCTAAACCGATTCTGATTTCTGTATATCCCTACTATTCTTTTTATTTCATTCATTAAATCGAGTGGCTTGCTAATTACTCCAACTATTTCAACATTTTTTCATTTTAATCGGGACTTTTCTGTTTACTCATCCCGACCGTTTCCGACTTTTCTCTTTTTTAGTCGGTGCCTTCACTCTTTCTCATCCCGACCGTTCTCAGCTTTTCTCTTTTTTAGTCGGTTTTTTCCACTTAATATATCCCGACTACCAACCTGTTTTTTTGAAATCAATCAGGTTTTCTGCTTCTTAAGCACTCTAACTTCAATTTCAAACATCTCCATATATTACATTACATATTGATATTTACTATGCAATTCTACTATTTTCACTTTCTCCCATATTTTCACACTCTCCCGTTCGTCGCCTCATTCTCCCACACCTCTTAGAAAACCTTCCGTTGGAGGGGGGGAAATGGTATTTCATCGGCGGACCTTAGAGGAACGCCGGCACTTGGCTTGTGTCCTTTACAAGCCTACGTGTCCGCTGCGTTCCGAATAGAGCGAAAGCGCGTCCGCCGATGAAATACCATTTCCCCTCCCCAAAGTCTTCTCCTATTTTATGCATAAGTATACATCTGTATTGTATAATATGCAAGTACATTTTGTATTTTATACATTTTATGCATAATAATTTGTTAAAATATGCATAAATTCCCCTTGCATTCTTATAAATAATGTTGTATATTGTTTGAAGGACATTGATAAGGGACCTTGTTCCCATACCAAATATACATATTAAACACATAACAAATTGGAGGATTTTACAATGAAAGAAAAAGTAATTTTAGCGTATTCCGGCGGTTTGGATACCACAGCAATTATCCCATGGTTAAAAGAAAACTTTGATTACGAAGTAATTTGTGTCTGCATCGACTGCGGACAGGCAGAAGAACTTGATGGTCTTGAAGAAAGAGCTAAATTCTCAGGTGCTTCTAAATTATACATTGAAGATGTTATCGATGAATTCTGTGATGAATATGTAGTTCCTTGTGTACAGGCGAATGCCATTTACGAGAACAAATACCTTCTCGGTACATCCATGGCTCGTCCTGTTATTGCAAAACGTCTTGTTGAAATTGCAAAAAAAGAAGGTGCTACTGCTATCTGCCACGGTGCTACAGGTAAAGGAAATGACCAGATTCGTTTCGAACTTGGTATCAAAGCACTTGCTCCTGAATTAAAAATTATCGCTGCATGGAGAAATGACAAATGGACAATGGATTCCCGTGAATCCGAAATCGAATACTGTAAAGCTCACGGAATCGACCTTCCGTTCTCAGCAGATACTTCCTACAGCCGTGATCGTAACCTTTGGCACATCAGCCATGAAGGCTTAGAATTAGAAGATCCTGCAAACGAGCCAAACTTCGACCACTTATTAGTATTAGGAACAACTCCTGAAAAAGCTCCTGAAGAAGGCGAATATGTAACTATGACTTTTGAAGCAGGTGTACCTACAAGCGTAAACGGCAAAAAAATGAAAGTTTCCGATATTATTCGTGAATTAAACGTTCTTGGCGGTAAACATGGTATCGGTATTGTAGATATTGTTGAAAACCGTGTTGTTGGTATGAAATCCCGTGGTGTATATGAAACACCGGGCGGAACTATCCTTATGGAAGCACACCAGCAGTTAGAAGAACTTATCTTAGACCGTGATACATATGCAGTAAAAAAAGATATGGGCAACAAACTTGCTCAGATCGTTTACGAAGGAAAATGGTTTACACCACTTCGTGAAGCTGTACAGGCATTTATCGAATCTACACAGCAGTATGTAACAGGTGAAGTTAAATTCAAGCTTTACAAAGGAAACATCATCAAAGCCGGAACAACTTCTCCATACTCTCTGTACAATGAAAGCATTGCTTCCTTTACAACAGGTGATTTATATGACCACCATGATGCAGAAGGATTTATCAATCTGTTCGGTCTTTCCTGTAAAGTACGTGCAATGAAAATGCAGGAAGTGGAAAACAATAAATAGTTTTTGACAAACACCCGTCCAAAGTTTAGAATGGTTTTATAACTCTAAACTTTGGATGGGTATTTTTATGAATGCAATCTCTTTGATTATAATTTACTTTATTATTATGAATATATGTGGTTTTGCTTTAATGGGTATTGATAAACGAAAAGCTGTAAAACATCTGTGGCGCATTCCCGAATCCGTACTTTTCATTGTGGCACTGATTGGTGGAAGTATCGGTTGTATTTTAGGCATGCAGCTGTTTCGCCACAAAACAAGAACCTGGACTTTTGTATATGGGATGCCTGCAATTCTTATAGTGCAGGTAGTTATTTTTCTTCTTGTTATGAATGCACCGATACAATTTCTGACTATTTGATCCTTTATATTTATACTCCATTTTTACTTATACTCTCATAGAAAGAAGGTATTTTCATGCATATTGCCATTTGTGACGATAACATTGCAGACCGCAAACAATTGGAACGTCTGTTACAAAGAGAATCTGATAAATTACATGGTTCCAGAGAACCCTATTATATTGACAGCTATGGAAATCCGGAAGCTGTTATGAGTTCTCCTACACTTTACAAGGCCTTCTTTATTGATATGACAGCAAGTGAAAAAAACGGCTACGAAATCACACAGGATTTACTTCATACTGGTGTTACCGTACCTATTATTCTATGCATATCCACCATCAATTATCGTGAATATGATTTGCCTGGCAACTGTTACTTCTTACAAAAACCAATTTGTGTCAATGATTTAACGGACATGTTAGATATTGTCTTAAAAACCAATGATGCCGTAAAAGTTCCTCAGATAGAAATCCGTACGGAAAAAGACACTGTTTATCTGCACGAAAAGGATATTATGTATATTGCCACTGAAAAACACTTACTCAAAATTCATTTAACAAATGGTACGGTTTTGGAAACCATGGACAGCTTCGAAAATTTTTATGATAGTATCAGCCATTTTCCCTGTTTTCTTCCGGTATCCTACAAGGCAATTGTAAACGTAGCTTATATTTCACATACTTCTTTCTTTTCTGTATATGCAAAAAATGGACGTAAGTTTTTCTTACATCCAAATTTCCGCAAATATGTGCATTATATGTTTGCAGAGTACCAACGAACTTCTACACAGTAACTATGATACCGCCGTCGTTAGCATATACCGTGCCAACCCCGGCGGCATTAAATATATACACACCTTTAAAATTCAATTTTTCCAAAAACATCTGTTTCACTTTTTCAGCTCGTTCCGGGCAGTTCACATGAGTAATCACCAGATTTTTGTTTTCTGTATCAACCGATTCCTTTACAGCCATATCTACCATTTTAACAAGTGCTTTTTTAATACCTACTGCCTGCCCTCTCTGGACAATCATCCCTTTTTCGGCACCCATAACAGGCTTAATACTCAAAGTGGATGCAACTACTGCTTTCACACCCGTCAATCGTCCGTTTTTACGAAGTGTTTCCAGATTATCCAGTACAAAATACGTATTCTGTGCATCCCGGAATGCCTCCAGCTGCTTCACAATCTGTTCAAAAGCCAGCCCTGCTTCTTCCAATTCCATTGCTTTTAATGCAAGCTGTGTTTCTCCACAACAGGCCGATTCCGAATCACAAATATGAATATTTTTATTCTCTCCATAAGTTTCATAATACAGATTTTTCCCAAGTACTGCACTGTTGTAACTCCCACTTAATTTAGAGGATAACGTAACCACAAATACATCATCTGCCGGCACATTATATGCCTCCATATATTTTTCCGGTGAAGGGCAGGCCGTCTTTGCACACTGGCTGGATTCCGCAATTCTTTTTAAGAAATCCTCCTGATTAAAATTCTCATCATCCCACACCTGATAATCTCCTATATAAAGCTCTAACGGAACAATCTCAAAGCGATCGTCATTCTTAAATTCTTCCGGTAATTCACAACAACTGTCAACAACAATCTTATAACTCATAACAACTCCAATCTACTGCAAAAACTGCAATTTCGCAAACAATACTTTAAAATGTAGTTTTAGTTACTACTTATGATAACATACCCAACTCATAACTGTAAAGAGCATACAAAAATGTTCATGAATCATAGTGACATTTCCTCATCTTTTATGTTAGACTTATTTACACAACCTTTACAGCCACTACTATCCGGCTGTTAGAACGGAGTATAAAATGATTGCATTACAAATAAAAAACGTAAAAACTTTTATGAGCAGATTTCTGACTTCTGAAGCATTCGACTGTTTTCTTTTATCCGAAGCCTCTGTTACTACTTACAATACTTTTTTTATTGACGGACACCAGAATAAAGAATTTTTCTCTGATGAAGAATGGGAAGACAACTCCATCCGTCCTTACGATTATTCTATGTGGAAAGACATTAAATCCTTATGTTTTCACTTGATTAAGGGGACTCGCACTCCTGTAGGATTTAAGTTTATTCTGCACCTGATTCCTTCTTATGTAGAGTCCATCCTTTCAGATGACTCTGTAACGGTTCCTGTCAGTGAAGTAACGGCACTGGTTTTAACTGTCAAATATGACTCGTCCGGTCTTACTATTACAACCGGTACTTCATTAAAGACTTTTTTACCTGATAAATCCGCAGATATTTTCTGGGATAAATACATGAAATTATTTTTGGAAAAAGCGGAAATAGACTACGAAGAAAAGTAGTCTATTTTCTCATTTTGGGATTAAATATAAGGCTTGAAAGATATCCAAAAACCAACGCTGCTGACGCACCTACGGCAGCAGCCTTAAATCCGCCCTGAAACAGGCCTAAAAAGCCTGCCTCATCTACTGCTTCTTTTACCCCTTTCATCAGAAGATTACCGAAGCCCAAAAGAGGGACACTTGCACCCGCTCCTGCATATTCCATAAAAGGCTCATACCAGCCAAACAAACTGATGACAGCTCCTGTCACTACTAAAAGCACCATAATTCTTCCCGGCATCATTTTGGTTTTCTCCATCAAAATCTGTACCAATGCACAAATCAGTCCGCCCACCCAAAACGCGTTTATATAATCCATTGCATTTTCCTCCATTCACACAAAAATAACAGGTAGAAGTAACTACCTGTTATTTTGTACAATTTCTTTATTTATATGCAAAATTTATATACATACTTTTGACTTAATCTGTGCCACAATGTCTCTTATCATCTGTCCGTCACATTCTATCGTAACGTCTGCATATTTTTCATAGTATGGAACACGTTCTTCATACAATCCTGTCAAATCCTGTCCCGGTTTTAAGGTAACTCCTCTTTCATTTAAGTCCCCCAGTCTTACCGCCAGTTCCTCACAGGACAACTTCAAATAAACCACAGTTCCGATACTTTTTAAATGCTCCATTGCTTCTGCTTCGTAAATAACACTTCCACCGGTAGCAATTACTGCATTTTCTGTTTCAATACTTGCATTGACTTCGTTTTCCACCTGCCAGAATCCTTCAATACCACGTTCTTCAATAATTTCATGAAGCAGCTGTTTATAACGATCCTGAATAAGCAAATCCGAATCCAAAAAGGTAAACCCCATGCTTTTCGCAAGTACAACACCTACTGTACTTTTACCTGCTCCGGGCATACCGATTAATACTATGTTTTTCATTCTGTCTGACTCCTGTTTCGACTCTTCCCTTTACGGGTTTGCCACCATTCTAGCCTAAATATGCGATAACTTCTACTTCGCAAAGTACGCTCTTTGGCAATTCTTTTACTGCCACACAGCTTCTTGCCGGTTTCTCTGTAAAATATTTCTCATAAATGCCGTTAAATGTAGCAAAATCTCCCATATCTGCAAGGAAACATGTAGTTTTAACCACTTTTGTATAGTCACATCCGGCTGCTTCCAACAAACCGCCGATGTTTTTCATAACCTGTTCTGTCTGTTCTTCAATGGTAGTTCCCTGAATTTCTCCTGTTGCCGGATTGATTGCAATCTGTCCTGATGCAAATAAAAATTTGTCCACTACGATTCCCTGGGAATATGGTCCGATTGCTGCCGGTGCTTTGTCTGTTACAATTTTCTTCATCATGAAATTAATCCTCCTCAAATTCTACGGTAACGTAAAAACCTCGTTCATTTTCAATAATATCTTTTACTATTCCTTCTTTCGCCTGAAGTCTCTCACGAAAAGGAATGTTTGCTGACATGGCAAGCGATGGGTCTATCGTATAGTAATAGTTACTTGGAAGTACACCTTCAGTTATCGTTACTTTCTGTCCTATTTCCAGCAGTCCCTGCCGTTCCATTTTAAACTCCATTTTTCGCATAACAGCCACCTCACTCATCCTTTAGTATACTTAAGTCTCATCAGAAAAACAAGTAGCAAGTTGCATGGCAAGATCCACAACAACATCTGAATTATAGTGTTCCCATTCTCCCCATCTTCCCAAGCCGTATACACCTTTTGTCCTGCTCCATTCTAACAGCTTTTTAACCGTTTCCGGCTTTTCCACTGTATTCAGCGGATAGGCATATTTATTTTCATAGGAAAAACTGCTCTTTTGTCCTGCAAATCTTTCTTTATTTGTTTCCGTCCAATATCCTGCTGAGTCAGGGCAGAAATTATGTCTGACAAGAATACGATGATAGGAAAGTTCTTCATCCGGATAATAAATCCACTGTGCCTGTGTATCCAGCTTTTCCGGAAAATATTCAATGACCACACTGCTGTATTTTAATTCTTTTAAACTGTCCTGTATTTCCTCCGGCATACCGGAAATTGTTTGAAACTCCGTCCACGGAACTGTCGTAATTATTTTCTTAGCATGGTAACTTCCATTTATCGTCTTTGTTTCAAAATCAATGGAATTCACAGCCACATTATAACGTATTTTATCTCCCAGATTATCTGCCATACGCTTCCACAATTCACCATAGCCGAATTTTTTCGGATAATAAAACTGTGCATGTCCCGGCTGTGTTCCGTATGCTTTCTTTGTCAGACAGCTTAACAAAGTTTCTTCAAAGGAAACATTCGGTAGCTTACTCAACCAGTAAGTCCCCAAATGATTCAATTCTTCGCCAAACATTTTTTTGTTATATGGAAGCATGTAATCTTCTGCAATGCGATCACCCAACTTCCAGTAAATCCAGTTGATAAACTCTTCCGGCATTTCCTTACCAATGTTACAGCCTGCCGTGGCAATGGATTTTAAATAATCTACCTGCTTTTCCAGACTCATCTGCCAGATATTTGCTTCTATCGGATGACCAACTACCTCATTACCAACCTGAATACGGGAATCCCTGTCATACTTATCCCATTCTTCTTCCGGCATAAATTGGAATAAAAACTCATTCACGTTCGGACGTCTTACATCCAGAAAATGGCCGCCTCCGATATCTAGCGGACTGCCGTCTACTTCCATACTTCGGCAGAGTCCTCCCGCTTCCTTTTCTTTTTCCAATACAAGAAAATCCGTCTCTCCAAGCTCCAATAATTTATTTGCAAAACTCAATCCTGCAGGTCCTGCACCTAATATTAAGTACTTATAAACTTTATCACTCATATCTTTTCCTTTTACAGCCATTGCTGTCATTGCTTATCTACTGTTTCTTTATTATCGCTTCAAATCGGACACATTACTTTTGTACAACCCAAATTAGTATCCAAGCAAGTTATTATAATATCCTGTATTCATACGCCAAATCGTTTTAAAACGTTCTACAGACCACAAATCGCCTTTTATTACAATGCTTAAGGCATCATAAAACTCATGCAGCTTTTCATCCTCAATACAGTTTACTCCCGTAACTACCGTTTCTTCGTAACCTGAAGGAATTTCTCTCTGCATATGTCCGATTCTCCAATGATCATCGTAGGTTGCCTGTAATCTTGCCAAAAACGCATCGGCAAGACCATAGAAATCATATACATGGATTCCTTCCAGATAATAATAAACCAATATACCGGAAGCACCTCTGAAAAGTTGTCCGCCCGGTGTTTCTCTTGCAAGCATTTCTTCTACTTCTACGGTATTAAAAGTCTGGGTTACAATACCTTCATATTCGCCATCCTTCGTTTTCAAATACGCCAGAAGACCGGTTGTCGGGCTGTAATAAGCTCTTTCGTCCGCAACATCCATACACTGCATCAGATATTTATCGCCGTTCCACAAATAGCGTTTTCCTTCCGTTCTGCCAAAGGTATAGGCAAAGATTACACAAACTGCTGCTGCCACAATCGTTCCTATCAGTATATTTTCTGTTCTTTTCTTTTGCCTATCCGCTTCACGTTCCTCTGCCTGCTCCGCTTCCTGCCCTTTTTCTCTCACTTTAGCTGCGTTCTTTGCCATTTCACATGACGCATCACTAAATAACACGCACAGTCCGCACACTGCACTGAAAAACGGTACTGTCTGGTGTCTTCCCAGCATAAAATCTCCGCCGATATAAACTACATACACCAGATAAATCCATGTACCTGCTGCCATCAGAATATGTTTTTTATCTCTTTTTATTACTGCAAAAATACCATAAAGAAGCGGCATTACCAGCAGCACCGGATCATTTAAAAGAGCCGTCAGCATATAAGAAATACCTCTGGAAAGATAGTTGGTAAGCGGAAGTCCTGTTCCCAACTTAATATAAGCTGTATTTGGGAATAAAAATCCATAATAAATCACGGAAAAAATCTCCCACATCCAGAACGGAAACACTCCCAGCACTCCGATTCCTATCGACTTCGGTATGGAAATTTCCTTTTTCTTTGCAAAGAAATACACATATACACCAATCGGTGCCACAAGCAGGACATTATCCATCCTTGCCCCCATCAAAATTCCAATGACCATGGCAAGGAAAAACAAATCTTTTTTGCCATACTCTTCTTTGCTCATTACCATAAAAAACACTAAGGACATCATGCAAAACAATAAACAGTTTTCCAAGCCCGAAGTAGCATAAGTAATAAATCCGTTGGCACCGCTCAGACAAACAAGGGCAAGCAATACCGACGGCAGGTTTTTGCAAAATTTAAAAAACACAAACCAGACTGCAATTCCCGAACATAAAACACAGGTTAATATTCCACTTAAATACATATCACCTACCACCGCATACACAACCGCTACAAGCAGTGTAAAAAGCGGACATGTACTGGCGTTTACCCGTTCTCCCAGATTATAAACAAACCCGTTTCCTTCCACCAGATTTTTTGCCATGACATACGCATGATACGCATCATCGCAATTCCATGCCAATATAATAATAAGGAACATGACAACTGTAAACGCAACACATCTTGCAATCGTCAGCCCCTTCATATTTTTAAACTTTTCTTTCATCTTGAACCATGCCTTTCTCACAGACGCACGAAATGAACTCATCCGTCCATACTTCTGTAAAATCACAACTTCTATAGTATACCCTTTACCACCCTAAAATACAAGATTTATAGGTAACTATTCAGTACCTTCATAGTTACGTACAGAAATCCATCCTAAATTTGCTTCGCAAATGGATTTCTGTTTGCTTAATTTACATCTTCTGCTCCCATCACATCATTCCATAATTTTTCACAATATTCCAATGAAAATGAAGCGTCCTGCTTGCGTATTTCATTCTTTTCTGCCAATTCCTCTGTATAATCGTCCATAAAATATACTGTAACGCCATCGACTCCTTCCTCCAGATGACACACTAAGGGCTCCATTGCATAATCAGTAATTACAGCCTCACCGGTCTCGTCCAATCCGATTGTCACCTCTGCCATACCACCCACCATGCGGTTCGTAACACCTTCCCCCGTTCCCGACGTCCAGTTCACAAAATTTCCAAGAGAGTAGAATACCAGCATATCCTCTTCCTCTCCAAACCACTCCACCGGCTCTATTACATGAGGATGTGTACCGATGACAAGATCCGCACCGTTCTCTTCAAAAATCTCTGCCCAATAATGCTGTTCTTTTGTTGCATTCAGCCTGTATTCCGTCCCCCAGTGTGGACAGACAATTACAAAATCTGCTGTTTCTTCCGCTTTCTTTAAATCTTCTATCACTCGATTTTCTTCCAGCATATTCACTGCATAAGGCATACTTTCAGGTAACGGAATCCCGTTAGTTCCATAGGTATAATTTAAAATAGCAACGCGAATTCCATCCTGTTCATAAACATAAATCTCTTCCTGTGCTTCCTCACTCTCATTCATTCCCAGTACCGCAATTTCAGGATATGTATTTTTCCAAAATGCCAGACAGTTTTCCACGCCTCTTTTCCCTTTATCCAGTGTGTGATTGGTTGCATGCAGTACCACATCAAATCCTGCATTTACTAAAGCATCTCCCAATTCATAAGGGGCATTAAAGCTGGGATACCCTGTAATCCCCAATTCACTGCCACCCAGAATCACTTCCTGATTTACGAGTGCCAAATCCGCAGCACTTATTCTTTCTTTTACATTTTCAAATACAGCCTCAAAATTATAGCTTCCATCCTCCTGTAACCCACTCTGTGCCACCGGATCATGCAGTAAAATGTCTCCTACCATCACAAGAGTAATTTCAGGATTTTCTATTACTTGTTCCGTTTCTATTACCTTCCTGCTTACAGTTTCTAAATTACGTTGCACTGTCTGTCCCACTGCATTTATCAAACCGGGGCTAATCGCCCCAGCCAACATCCAGACTAAAAATATATTTTTCACAAACAATTTTCTTCCTTTTCCTTTATTTGTACAAAGGAGCCGGAACGCACTATTTTTCAGCATTTTCCGGCACCCTTATTTTACATTATAATTTATTTTTTCTTTTTTTACCATGCTTATTACAACGAGATACCAAGCATTTTCAATAGCCAATAGCCTAATCCCAACACCCAGCTTGAGAAAATTCCGTACAATATAACCGGTCCCGCAATGGTAAAAATCTTACATCCGACACCAAATACCTGTCCTTCTTTTTTAAACTCAATTGCCGGTGCCGCAACCGAATTTGCAAAACCGGTAATCGGTACAAGAGCTCCTGCCCCTCCCCATTTTACAATGCTTGGATATATATTAAAGCCTGTCAGGATTACACTGAGCAATACTAAAATTAATGAACACCATCCCCCCGATGTTTCCTTATCCAATCCAAGACTTTGCGTGTAATTAAGGATACACTGTCCCAAAACACATATAGTCCCACCCACAAGAAATGCTTTCCCCATCTGTAACCATAAATTATGCGTGGGTGTCACCTGCTTCACATATTCCTGATATTCCTGTTTTTTGTGTTCATCCATAACGATACCTCCTGTTTATCTCCACTTATCCTGTTCTTATCTTTTTATATCAATTTTTCCCTAAATTTTCTCTTTTCCTTCCCTGCTCGCCGTCTCTAACAGTGCCTGATTTACCTGTGCTTCATATATACGCATCTCCACCTCTATCGGTGTCGGATCTTTTGTAATACGTCTTCCTCCAATGTGATTAAAGAACAATATAATTCCAAGTGCCAGCCCTATAGAATAACTGATTTCCAACACAGCCGCATTTCCGGGATTTCCCATTACCATCATATACATTTTTTCAAAAATGGATGAAATTCCAACATCATTGTGATACGCTATAATTGTAAATGCCGTTCCAAAAAAACTGATTGCCGCAACAAGTGCAATTTTTGCCCATTGTAGCATCCCCTTATGCCTGTCCACATTCACCAGTTCCACCAGTGCATCTTTTTCTCCAATATTAATAACAGAAGCTTCCGGAAAATTTTCCTGAATCATTTTAATAATTTTGGTAATGCTTATTGCAATTTTCTGTTCTCCGCCCGCTTTAAATTTATGGACTTTAATAGCTTTTACTTTTGCAGTCGCATTTTTATCACTGCATACAATCTCTGCCATATCCTTTAAATACACATCCGGTTTTGTCACCTCGGTATTCTGCTCCATTTTAATATATATTTGCATTTGTGCCACCTTACCCGCTCCTATCTTACGCAATTTCATATATTAATGCTATTATGTCTCTTTTTCATGCTTTCATACCTATCTTCCACCATATCGGTACATCCCCTGTATAAAGTAAATCAAAGAACCTGCAAGTTTTCCTAATGCTACGCACAAAATGGCAATTCCCAGTCCATGTCTGAATCCGATACGTCTGGCAAAAATAGGAATTGTATCTAACATTTCCGCGATTGCTAATGCAAAACATCCGATAAACATACCTGTAAACACACCAAAAATAAGCAACAAAATATTCCCTATGACCGTCCATACCTCTTCACTTACTATTCCACTTTTTAAAAGCATACTTCCAAACTGACATTCTTTTTCAAACACACTCACTATGCATCCTATAATCGTCCCTGCAATTACAAAATCTTCATACAGTACTACCTTTTTTCCGGTATGTGTCTTTCCTGCAAAACGTGGTACTAGTCCTACTGTAATAAAAACAGTAAAAACACCACCTGCTGCCAAAAGCCCGGCACTCATACTTATCATTCCCAAAACAATCTCTTTCAGTATATTCATATATATTGTTCTTCCTTTATTTTTCTTTTAAAAGTTTTACTTAATATTTGTAAAAAAAAATAAAATATACATATATGATATTAAAATACTACGGGAGATGGAAGCTAAAACTTCACTCCCATCTCCCGCAGTTCTTCTTTTGCCTGTATTTCGTTTTTAAATAAAATCGTATTAATTCCGGCATCTGCAGCACCTTTAATATTCTCCTCCAAATCATCCATGAAAACGCATTCTTCCGGTACGAGATTATAACGTTCTAACAAAAGTGCATAGATTTCCGGCTGTGGTTTAATAAAATGATCTTTGTAAGATAAAATTCCACCATCCGTATAAGGCAGAAAATCCAATGCATGCGCACAATCCGTTACAGCTTTATGTGAGAAATTGGATAATACCAACACCTGATAGCCGTTTTCCTTTAAAGATTTAATCCATGGTATCGCATAATCATAACGGACTAACATATCTGAAATGTCTGCCAAAGATTCTCTGAGTTCCTTTTCAATTTCCGGATCATTTTTTATAAAAGCCTCCATAATCTCTTCATCAGACATATTTCCTTTGTCGTATTCAGACCAAACTGCACTTTTTACGGTTGCATTTGCAATTCTTTCTTTTACTTCCTCACTGTATGGAAATTTATCATAATATTCTTTCCAACAAAATCCTAAAAGCACATTTCCTATATCAAAAATTACTGTTTTTATCATTATTTATCTGCCTCCTGCTATCTGTTTACGGACATTATTTACTTTCCATATTATACCTAATCCGCTGAAAAATAGCAACTTACAGGCACCACATTCATTTTTTTATGCCATAACCTCCTTGTCTATCAAATAGCCTGTCCTGTGCTACGGTGTTACTCTATTTATGTCTCTCGGAAACAACGTCGCGCTCCTTACATTTTCAAACTGCAAAAGTCTTGCTGTAAAACGCTCTAATCCGATTCCAAGTCCTCCATGCGGCGGCATACCATGCTTATGCATCATCAAATACTCTTCAAAAACCTCTACCGACATTTCTCTGCATTTCATTTTTTCAATCTGTTCCTCATAGGAATGAATCCTCTGTCCTCCCGTTGTTACTTCCAACCCTCTGAAAAGCAAATCAAAGCTTAATGTTTCTTCTCTGTTTTCCCTGCTTTCCATAGCATAAAATGGTCGTTTTTTACTAGGGTAATGTGTTACAAACACAAATTCACTTCCTGTTTTCTTATTTATAAGTTCACAAAGCAGTTTTTCTTCCTCCGGTTCAAAATCTTCAAAGTCCTTAACCTCTCTATGATACTCTTTTGCAATAAGTTCTTTCGCCTCTGTGAAACGAATTGCCGGTATATTCATTCAAATGTCTGGAAGTATCATGTTTTTCGGCTCTGAAAACTGGTGCTATTTCAAACACTCTCTCAAATACTCCCACCATCATCTGCTTATAAAATTGGGGGCTTTGAGCAAGATATACCTCTTTTCCAAAATAATCCAATCGGAAAATATTAGCTCCACCCTCTGCTCCTGCTGCTACAATTTTAGGTGTATGAATTTCGGTAAATTTATTTTCATGAAGAAACTTCCGAAAACCATTACATATGCCTTCCTGTATTTTAAAAATTGCCCGTTCCTTTTCGTTCCTTAATGTAATCGGACGATAATTCAAAAGATTTTCAAGAGAAGTATCTACCTTTTTCTGATTTATTACAATTGGTGAAATTTCTTCCGGTAACGACAATACTGTTACTTCTTTCATTCTTAATTCATATCCTGCTTTCGCCCGTTCTTCCTTTACAACTGCTGCCGTAACTACCACACAGCTTTCTTCTTTCAACATATCTAATGTGAAATTACTGAATTCTTCACTATATACACACTGTATCAGTGCTCTTTTTGTTCTGAGAATCACAAAAGCAAAATCACTCATTTTTCTGATTTTATAAACACTTCCATGTATTTGCACAACTTCTCCAATGTGTTTTTTTAGCATTTCCGCTTCGACTTCAGTTTTTAAAATTTCTCCGGTTATTTTCTTTACCTTTTCTTCTTTCATATTGTTTTCTGTCCTTTCTCAACATATTTATTTCTATGTATTAAAAAATCTGTTTCTTTCTATCCGAAAGGACATCATCTCTATGTCCCATACGATCACAACCTTTCCATGCTCCCGTATGGCTGTATAAATCTTCCTTTTTAAACAACAAAAAAGCCACACGGGTAAATATTTTCCTACTTTACCGGTGTGGCACTCTTTTATTTTCCACACAGGCACAACACAATGAGCGCTTGTACCTGTGGAAATTTCCCAGTTACAAGCGCTATCAATCGTCGTCCCTGTTCAGTTCTATCAACCGAATATTAAATGGAGTCATTGATAACTACCTCGTTTCTTTTTTATTGTCATTCACATTAACATATCTTTTGCTGCATGTCAACTATATTTCTCTTCCTGAACAAAAGATTCCTGAACAAAAGATACATTTTTCCCATCCGTTGTGCAATATATCGTTCCTTCTTTTGTAAAATAGACATCTGTTCCAAAGCTTTCTAAAAGCGAAACAACCTCTTTATCTTCCGGATTTTTCTCATCACTTGTTATTACAGCGTACTTAGGACTGACTGCCTTAAAAAACAGTTCACTAGTACTTTCATAACGTCCATGATGCGGAACTTTGAGAACCGTATGCTTTTGTACATTCTCATCCAATAATTCCATAAGCCTCTGATTCTCGGCATCCCCTGCAAAAAGAAAAGAAATCTCTCCATACTGAACACTTAAAACAAGCGAAAAATCATTTTCCTCATCCGGACCATAATCTGATTTATTGGCAATATCCACTTTATAGCTAACCCCATCAAGCACAAACGAAGTATTATTTTGGAGTGTTTCTACATTAGCGGCTGATACCTGCAGTGCTTCTATATACTGCAGGTACTGCTTACTTTCACTGAAATATGCCGGTTCATATACTTTTTCAACAGACACTGCTTCCAAAACCGCATCCGCGCCACCCACATGGTCTTTATCAAAATGCGTAATAAATAAAGCGTCTATATGTTCTATTTCATGCTCCTTACAATACGACACTATTTGTTCTCCCATTTTGTTTTTTCCGGTATCGATTAGTACAACGCTGTTTTCGGTCTGTATAAGAAAACAATCTGCCTTACCGGCATTAAAAAAAACTATTTCAATTTCCTGTAATGACATTTCTGTATTTGTTTCTCCTTTCTGTCGTTCGTCCTCATTCTCAGCTGAACAGGCATTTAATTGTAACATCAAAATTATTACTACAATAATCACCAAACATTTTCTCATATTCAATCCTTCTAACATACAAAAGAGTCCTACACAAACTCTCCATCGTTTTGAAAAATTTATATCAGACTCTTTCGTATTCTCTCTTATGCCATTCTTCGTTCCAGTTTTATGACTCTTTTTTCTAAATCCTCATACTGAAATTGCATGGTATCATGTTCCAACTTGTCACTTCTGTAACAGCTTTCCATTTCAGCCATTCTATTATCCATTTTTACAATTTTATTTTCAAGTATGTTTCTGGTGCGTTCAATTTCATCCACAACGACTCCAATATCCCCTTGTAATTCTTCTTTTACAGTTACAATCTCGTTATGCAATTCTTCCTTCACGGATACTATCTCGTTTTGCAGCTCTTCCTTTAACGCTACAATCTCTGTCTGAACCACTTCCTGCACTACGTCCCGTACTATTTCTCTGGTCACTTCCTGCACTACGTCTTTGATGAGTATCAAATCCTGTTTTTCTAACATATATCTACCTCCTTTCTCACGTTTTTACTCTCCGTTATGTTCAACCCTATCATTACAATAGCACACTCCGGTTACGTTTCCAACTTCTTTTTTATGCATATTATATTTTTTCACTCAGCTAAATCTATATCACTTGCTTTCATCCTCAAATATTCTCATCATTTCCATTGTCGCCGCAGATAACTCGCTTTTTTTATCTGTGACTATGCAGAAATGTCTTTTAGGTATCATTTTATTAAAACGCAACTCATACAATTTTCCCTCTTCTAACTGCTCTTTTGCAAAATCTTTTACCACACAACCGATTCCCAGATTCCGCATGGCAAACTGAACAATCATATCACTGGTAGCAAGTTCAAACTCCGGATTTAATGTAACCCCATTCTCGCTAAAAAAACGGTCCATGTAATTCCGTGTACTTGTTGCTTCTTCCAAGAAGATAAGAGGTAATTGTTCCAAAATTTTAAAATCCAGCATTTTATTTTTATACGAAATAAACTTTCTTCCCGCAACAAAAATGTCACTGATTTCCTTTACCTTCTTAATTTCAAATCCTTCTGCTCCTGAAAAAGGTGTACTGACCACCCCAAAATCAATTTTCCCTTCCTTCAGAAATTTTAGTGTTTCAGGTGTCGGTCCATTGGTAACCGTCACCTTAACCTTTGGAAACCGTTCATGAAACTTTTCCAGAAAAGGAAGCAAATAAAAACGAAGGGTCATATCACTGGCACCGATTCGTATTTCTCCAAATTCCAAATTCAACATCTGCTCCAGTTTCTTTTCTCCTGCTTCTATTTGTTCATATCCCTTAGCTACATAAGAAAATAACAACTCCCCTTCCTTAGTCAATGCCACTCCCTTTGCAAGTCTGCGAAACAGAGAAGTCTTTAACACACCCTCCAGCTGTTTCATCGACTGACTGACTGCCGACTGAGAAACCGAAAGTTCTCTTGCTGCAATCGTAAAACTACCCGTTTTTGCCACATAATAAAAAACTTTATAATACTCTAAATTCGTTACCATCTCATTCCTTACCTTTACGTTTTGTACAAAAAATTACCCGAAACACTCATTTCAGAATGTTTATCGGGTAATTTTCATAAAAAACTTATTTTTTGCGATAAATAATATCGTTTCTTCCCGGACCATTGGATACCATAGTAATCGGATAACCAATCTGCTCCTCAATAAATTCTATATATTTACGGCAGTTTTCAGGAAGTTCTTCATACTTCTTAATCCCTCTGATATCTGTTTTCCATCCCGGCAATGTTTTTAATACCGGTTTTGCTTTTTCCAGTTTTGTAGTTACAGGGAAGTCTGTTGTTACCTCTCCGTCAATCTCATATCCTACACAAACGGGAATCTCATCAAGATATCCAAGTACATCCAGTACGGTAAAAGCAACATCTGTTGTTCCCTGTAAGCGGCAACCGTATTTAGACGCCACACAGTCAAACCATCCCATACGGCGCGGACGCCCTGTTGTTGCACCATACTCTCCGCCATCTCCACCACGGCGTCTAAGCTCATCTGCTTCTTCGCCGAAAATTTCAGATACAAATGCACCTGCGCCTACCGCGGAAGAATATGCCTTACACACCGTAACAATCTGCTTAATTTCGTAAGGCGGAATACCTGCTCCGATAGCACCGTAAGCTGCTAATGTGGAAGAGGATGTTACCATCGGATAAATACCGTGATCCGGATCTTTTAGTGTTCCAAGCTGACCTTCCAGTAAGATTGTCTTACCTTCCTTAATTGCTTTATCCAGAAAAACAGATACATCGCATACATAAGGTTCCACCATTTTTTTATACTCACGCAAGGTTTCCATAAGTTCATCAGGATTAAGCAATGGTTTGTGATACAAATGCTCCAATAAAACATTTTTCATTTCACAAATACGCACTACTTTTTCCCTCAATGAGTCCTCTTCAAAAAGCTCGCTTACCTGAAAACCGATTTTTGCATATTTATCAGAATAAAAAGGTGCAATGCCTGACTTTGTGGAGCCAAAAGATTTTCCCCCAAGTCTTTCTTCTTCGTACTGGTCAAATAAAATGTGGTACGGCATAACCATCTGTGCTCTGTCGGAAACCAAAATTTTCGGCATCGGTACATTTCTGTCCGTAATCGATTTAATTTCATTAAAAAGTACCGGAATATTTAATGCAACACCGTTTCCGATAATACTGGTGGTATGATTGTAAAAAACACCGGATGGCAACGTATGAAGTGCAAATTTACCATAATCATTTACGATGGTATGTCCTGCGTTTGCACCACCCTGAAAACGTACGATAATGTCCGCTTCCTGTGCAAGCATGTCCGTAATTTTGCCCTTGCCTTCATCACCCCAGTTTGCGCCTACTACTGCTTTAACCATAGCTACCTCTCATTCTGCCATTTAAGGCTATCAACATCAATTAATACATTTACTTAAAAAAAGACAGGTTTTGTAAAAAACCTGCCTTCCGTCTTTTACTTTGTGATTATACATCACATATAACCATAAGTAAAATGAATATTATTTATATTTGCAATAAGTTCTGCTAATACAAGTTGTGTCTATTTCCTTTTACTTCAAACTCTTCTATAAACAATTCTTCCGCAGTCCTTTCGGATAATGATTTTTCATAATGCCGCCTGCCAGTTTTCCCCATCCTAAACTGTATCCGTCTACACATATCAGATACCAGCCTTTTTCGCCTTCCGCATTCAAGGTCATACCGGCTATAAAATCCGCAGCCGCCTTTAAATTATTTGAAAGATTCAAACAGCCTCTGACCTCCTCCGGTTTTAAGAAAAGTGCCAGCGCGTGTGAAGGTTCAAAACGATTCTTTTTTATCGTTCCCAAATGCAGTCCCGGACGCAATACTTTCATTCCTTTTAAAGAAGGAGTTCCCGCTGGTGCCAAATACAACTGTTCTCCGAATTTTAAGAAAATGCCCTCTAATTTCAAATTAAGAGCGGTTTGCTCAAACTCAGCATATTCTTTACATTCTTTCAGGTTCAGACCTTTCTGCTCACCATTTCGACAGTAACCATGGTATTCTTCCAAAACACTCCCGTCTTTTTCCAATACTGCCGCAAAATGCCCTTCACCTTCTACCTTATGTGGAAACAAACGAATCGTATGCTCCAAGCCTTCTGCCGGTTCCTCTGTCCATTCTTTTTTTCCGCACTCCATACCGCTTACCTTCGGCACATCCACAATATGAAATTCCTCATGCTGTTTTAAAAAGCGACTGACACTGCCTTCATTTTCCTCCGGTGCAAACGTACAGGTAGAATAAACAATCCTTCCTCCCGGACGCAGCATCTTTGCCGCACACTCTAAAGTTTCATCCTGTCTTTCTGCACAGATTTTTACATTTTCCAGACTCCATTCATCCAGTGCCTCTTCATTTTTTCGAAACATTCCTTCTCCGGAACAAGGTGCATCTACCATAATCTTATCAAAATATTCCGAAAAAATATCTGCCAGTGACTGCGGAGATTCGTTTGTAACAATCGCATTGCAGATACCCATTCTCTCTATATTTTCGGAGAGGATTTTTGCTCTTGCCGGATGAATTTCATTACAGATTAACAATCCCTGCCCTTGCATAGCCGCTGCAATCTGAGTACTTTTTCCTCCGGGAGCAGCGCATAAATCAAGTATCCTTTCTCCCGGCTTTGCATCCAAATACGCTGCCGGAACCTGTGCGCTCGCCTCCTGAATATAATAAACGCCCGCCTCATGGTAAGGATGTTTTCCCGGTCTGTCCTCCTCCCCATAGTAAAATCCGTTCCTTTCCCACATTACCTCACTTAAAGAAAAGGAAGCCTTCTCCCTAAACTTTTCTACACTGCCCTTTAACGTATTTACTCTGAGAGCCTGACTTTTCTGTTTATCATAACTTGCCAGAAAATCCTCATATTCTGCACCAAGCATTTTCTGCATTCTTTCCGCAAATTCTACTGGAAACATATTTTCCTCATTTCTGTGCATTGTTACGCACTTGTATTTTTCCGTTACCAATCATGCCTTTTTGTTATTTACGAAACAATATGCTAGTTGTCAACTATATCCGGCATGATTCCTTCCATCAAACGATTTTTTCCTGTCTGCTGTTTTTCAATGTATTCTTCCCGTACAAACTGCTTTGTACGCTCTACTTCTTCCCGCAACTCTCTCGCAGACACCAAAAGGCATCCCTGTCCTCTGATAATAATCTGTTCCAATCCGTCAGAGGTCGCTACCGTAACCTGATACTTGCTACCGTTTTCATGGGCAAACTTCTCTATATATTGATCCGCTGTTTCCGCTTCCTTTGTATAAACCACATGAATGTTATGATAGTCTGTCACTTCTTCTGCATGACCTTTTACCCGGTAAGCATCAAACACAACAATCAGCTGACAGCCCTTCATTGCCTGATAATCACATAATGTATCCAATAGCTGTCCTCTTGCACTGTCAATATTGATTTTAGCAAGCTCCGCCAGTTCTTCCCATGCAAACAAAATATTGTAGCCGTCCACCAGTAAATATTGTTCCTTTTTCTCTGCCTGTTTCGGTTTCCATTCGCTGGTTTTTGCCGGTACATATGCCGGCTTCTTCTTCCACGGAGTCCTTGCTTTTCCATTTGTTTTATCCTTTGTATTGGCATGAAATGTCCGCTCTAAAATCTGATCTATTTCTTCCGTTCCAATCGTCATTTCCGCGGAAGCTGTTCCGGCATTCCCCTCATGTCTGTCCAATGAAACCTTGTCCTGATTCTGTTCAGAAAAATCCAGTCCGCTATCCACATGCATATATTCTTTTACACGATTCCATTCCACAACAAAGCCTGCTCCATGTGCACAAAAAACGGAACCCGTTGGATTTTCTAAATCCCTCTCTGAATCATAACCTGCTTTTTCAATTACTTCTTGTGCATTATGACATGGTAAATACCCTTTCAATGACATAAACAGTCTGCCCTGCCCCTTTGTATAAGCACTGACCTCAGTCTGGTAATCCTGCATATTTACCGCCGGAACCATTCCTGTCAATACGGCTGTTCCATCGTTATTTCCTGCTATCTCAAAGGTTCCGCAACGTTTTTCCAAATCTGTCATTGCCCTGCCAATCACTGTCTCCGGCACCTCTAACCGATATTCATAATAAGGCTCTAACAGAACACTTTCTGCCTGCTTTAATCCCTGCCTCAATGCCCGGTAAGTTGCCTGTCGGAAATCTCCGCCTTCCGTATGCTTCAGATGCGCCCGCCCTGCCACCAGCGTAATTTTCATATCCGTAATTGCAGCACCTGTTAACACACCTTTATGCTCTTTTTCCTCTAAATGAGTTAAAATAAGCCTCTGCCAGTTTTTCGCAAGCATGTCCTCACTACAATCCGTAAAAAAGCTCAATCCACTTCCCGTTTCAGCAGGTTCCAATAAAAGATGTACTTCCGCATAGTGTTTTAAAGGCTCAAAATGTCCTACACCTTCCACACTGTTTTTAATCGTCTCCTTATAAACAATGTTTCCGGAACCAAACTCTACTGCTACACCAAACCGTTCCAAAATCATACTCTTTAATATTTCAATTTGGATTTCACCCATAATCTGTGCCTGAATTTCCTGCAGACTTTCATTCCATATGATATGAAGCATTGGATCTTCTTCTTCCAGCTGGCGTAATTTTGGCAACATAACAGCCACGTCGCACCCTTCCGGCAACTGTATACTGCAGGTAAGTACCGGTTCTAACACCGGCATTCCTGATGCACTCTCCACTCCGATTCCCTGTCCCGGATACGTTTTTAAAGGTCCCATTACCGCACAGACATCTCCCGCCTGCACTTCACTCACAGCCTCGAATTTTTCTCCGGAATAAATACGAATCTGATTTACTTTTTCTTCTTCAACTAAAAAAGATTTTACTTTCAGGCTGCCTCCTGTGACTTTCATAAATGTCAGACGGTTCCCCTGTTCATCCCTTGTGATTTTAAACACCTTTGCACCAAAATCTTTTTTGAAATCCGGTTCCTTCGTATAAGTTTCCAGACCGGACAAAAATTCCTCTACTCCGGTAAGCTTCAGTGCAGAACCGAAAAAGCACGGAAAGATTTTTCTTTTATAAATAAGTTCTCTAAGCACTTCATCCGTCAGGATTCCGTTTTCAAGATATTCTTCCAGTGCCGCTTCATCCGACATGGCTGCCTGCTCATAAAAATTTTCTTTTTTTTCAGAAAAATCTATACAATTTTCATTTAAGCGGGACTGCAATTCTAACAAAAGCTTCTTACTGTCCGTCCCGTTCTGGTCCATTTTATTGACAAATAAAAAAACCGGAATTTTATATTTTCTAAGGAGACTCCACAGGGTTACCGTATGCCCCTGCACACCATCCGCACCGTTGATTACTAATATCGCGTAATCCAACACCTGCAACGTCCGTTCCATCTCCGAAGAAAAATCCACATGTCCGGGAGTATCCAGTAAAGTAATACTCAGACTTTCTGTTTTTATCCTTGCCTGCTTGGAAAAGATAGTGATTCCACGTTCTCTCTCTAACGTATATGTATCAAGAAACGCGTCCTTGTTATCTACTCTTCCCAAACTCCTTATGCTGCCGCATTTATACAGCATAGCCTCCGATAAAGTTGTTTTACCCGCATCTACATGTGCTAAAATTCCGATTACTATTTTTTTCATGTTTCTATTGTTACTTTTCCCTTCAGCACCAAAATTTTTCTCTCAGTGACACCTATTTTTCTGCCATCTGACTTATACAATTTTCCGTATGCTTATTTTTTCGCAACATCCTTCTTTCTATGCTGCTTTACCTCGTATAACTTTTCGTCTGCCTTTAAAAGAGCTTCATGCAATCCCAGTTCACTTTCTGCATGTATTATACATGCACCTGCCGAAATTGTTATATTATATGGCTTTTCACTTTCTAAATTATAGTTTTCAAATTTTTCGTACAACGTGGAAAGAACTGCTGCCCCGTCATCATTTCCATCGTATTCCATAACAAAAGCATACTCATCACCACCAATTCTTCCCGCAACACCATTTCCTTCCACTGATTCTTTGAGAAATCTGCCAATCAATTTCAGTGAAAAATCACCTTCTTCATGTCCATATCTGTCATTAATAATTTTCAGATTATTCATATCAACATAGACAGCCAATACCGATTTTCCCATCTGACGACAACTCTGTACTTTTTCTTCTGCTACATCATAAAAACCTCTACGATTCAAAATACCTGTAAGTACATCCGATTTTGAAATAGTATCCAGTTCAATGTTATGTTCCTTAAGCACTGAAACATTTTCTTCCAGCATACTCTGTATTTTTTCATTTGCTTCCAACAGTGAAATCATTTTTACTGCTGAACTCATCTGGTTAACTAAAAATTCTCCGTTGACAAACAAACTGTCCGTCATATCACAAAACAGTATTCCGTAAATTATTTCATTGAAAAATAAAGGAAGGACAACTCTGTTTTTCCGTAATTTCAAATCATACGCAAATACTTCTTCCAAACTTTTCTTCTGATTACTTACAGAAACTGCCTGCACCACTCCATTCTCTAATACAGCTTTTAAATAGAACTCTTCCGGCAGTTCAAAGTCTTCTTTATATAGATGTAATACCGGCTGTGGAAGCAAATATATTTGAGCATTTTTAATATGCAGCCAGTCTAATTTTTCCAATAACACACTATAACTTTGATCCTTACCTTTTTCAAAAGAAAGGATTTCCTGTACAAACAGCTTCATTTCATAGTTTTCCCGGTCTTCTGTTTCTTTCATACTAATCATTAAGCCGTTCATGGACCGAACAATTTTTCTGTAAATATTGAAAAATACATTTCGAAGCTCCGTTCTTCCGTTTCTTTCTGTTTGTTTTTTCCTTAACGTACCATATACTTCTTCCAGTATAAGCATCAGATTATCTGCATCCGCGTACTCTACGCCACCTAAATTTAAAAATTCATCCACACAAAGCATAATTTCCATGTATCCGGTACTGTCTGCAAAACTAATTTCCGCATTTTTATCCAGTACTTCCAACATTTGTCTGTATGCAGTACGCAGTCTGTCCATCTCATCTTTTGTTTCTTCATGACAATATCGATAAAAAATTTCTTCAAATCCGTTTATATAATCTTTTGCATAGCGAAAATGTATTGCTGTCTGCGTTTCTTCTCTATTGAAAGAATCTCGCATCACAAACTGAGTTGGAACCACCTGACTTTTCACATTCTCGCCGTGTACCATTCGTACCGCCATCCGCAGTGCTTCTGCACCTAATTTTGCGGAATCTGCTCTTACGGAAGAAAGTGATGGTATTGCCTTTGCCGCTGCAAGCGAGTCATCATATCCCAGTACAAAAATGTCTCTTCCCGCCTGAAGTCCTCTACGTTTTAACTCCTCATATAACCCGAGGGCAGTATCATCGTTTACGCAAAAAATTGCCTCAATATCCGGATTATCATCCAGAAGCTTTTTGCAAACAGCCTTTCCTCTTTTGGAAAAATCGCCTTCCACATACATGTTTTCCGTAAATTCAATTCCATGTTCTGATAACACACCGGTAAAAGCCTGTTTTCTTTCATATGCATCCATATTTTCCAGGCTTCCGCCTACCATTCCGAATTTCTTACAGTTTCTTTTTTCAATCAGATATTCCAGCCCTTCTTTGATTCCCAGATAATTATCAAAAACCACACTGGTATATCCTTCTATCTTAGAAGCAATCAACACAGAAGGAATGTCCTCAAATTTTTTCAACAGGGTTTCCATTCCTTCTTTTGTTGTATAACAACCGATACTTCCTGCTGCTATAATCAACGCATCTACCTGTTTGGCATAGGAAAAAATGGTATTATACTGATACTCATACCTTAATTCCCTATTGTCTGATAAATCACGCTCCCAATATTTTCCCGGAAATACAATTACATCTACATCTGCAGCTTTTGCTTCCCTTAATGCCCCCTTGCAAATCTGATGCGTAAACTCATCCATAATTCCGCCAACCAGTACCCCAATCGTAAATTTCTTTTTGCTTTCTGCCATATTCTTACCCGCCTTTTGTATACAAACTCCCACTTATACCTCATCTTACCATATTTCCCTTTAATTTGGTAGTGTCTATTCTTGCATTCTTACATAAAAAATAAGCCAAAATGTATTTTTCCTCTTGACTTTTTTTTTCATAAAAAGTATATTATGTAAAAAAATAAAAAACGCTAGGGGAGCTTTTGCTGAGAATGAATCTTTCGATTCTGACCCTCACTACTTGAACCGGATAATACCGGCGTAAGGAAGCATGTATATAAATGTGACTATAATAGGCATTTGCCCTATTTTATTTTCTATTAACCATTTAACTGACATACCTTCTAAAAACACGTCACATTTATACATTGATTGTCCCCTCCTGCGTAAATATGGGAGGATTTTTTTATGTCTAAAAGTAAACTTTCAACAAAACAACTCGTTTTCTGTGCCATGGCTTTGGCACTTGCTACTGTTATTTCCGCAGTCATCAAACTGCCTTCTTTGCCAAACGGCGGTTCCATTACTCTTTTTTCCATGCTGATTATTTGTCTGACGGGCTACTGGTATGGTCCGGCAATCGGACTGATTACCGCTGCAACTTACGGAATTTTACAATTTATCATCGGACCTTATTTCGTACATCCGGCACAGGTACTGTTAGACTATCCTCTGGCTTTCGGTGCTTTAGGACTTTCCGGTTTTTTCAGCAATAGAAAGCATGGGTTATTAACGGGGTATATTGTAGGCGTTTTGGGGCGCTTTGTGTTTCATATGATTTCGGGACTGATTTTTTATACGGAATACGTGGGGGATATGCAGGGGAATCTGCTGGCAGTTGTTGCTTCTACACAGTATAACCTGAGTTATATCTTACCGGAGATGATTGCTACGGTTGTTTTGATTGCTTTACCACCGGTCGCAACGGCATTGAGGAAAGCGAAAGCGATGGCTGCCGCTTAGACGAAAGTCCATACAAGTATGTCAATCTAATGGTGTTTTCTTGTAAAAGTTTGAGGCAGATGATTTCTCACCTGCCTCCTTTTTACTTATTTGAATATATTCTGGAACCACGCCATCGCGCGACTTGTAATTTTAAAAGTAACTTTTTTCGTTCCGGCATAGTTTCCGATTCCTTTGATTGTTACACTTGCAGTTCCTTTGTTGATATTATTCTCATAGCTGTCTTCTACGATTTCGTAGTGTACTCCCTCTTTTAATTTTGTATCTCCTACTTTAATTGTCGTAAAATCTTCTGCTGTAAGTGTAATTGCTTTTCCTGTATATGGTTTGGTTTTTACAACTACTTTCGCTTTGGAAATATCCTGTACTGCAACTTTGTATACTGCTTCGTTACTTCCTGTGTAGTTTTTGCCTTTTGCTGTTACTACCACTTTCACGGCTTCGCCTGCATCCACTACATCATTTTTACCCAGTTCTGTTCCGTCTGCTGCTAAATAGTATTTTACTGTGTAATCTCTGTTTACTTTTAATTTCTTACCGTCTGCATCTGTCAGTACCGGTGCTGACTTGTATTTACCTTTTTTGTTCTGGTAAGCCACGTCTGCCGCTTTTATATCCATTGTTGATAAATCAGCAGGTGTAATAGTAAACTTCGCAGTAATCTTTCCTTTGTAACCATTAATACCTGTAATAGTTACCTGAGGTTTCTTATTTTCCTTTGTTTTTTCAGTTGTAGCTGCTTTGTTATTTTTGTAGGTTACTTTATAATCCTTACCTTCTACAAGTGTTGTTCCGTTTAAGCTGACAACTACATCTACTTTGCTGCCCTTCTGTGCATACACTGCAGTTTTACCAATGCTTACCTCTACTCCTGTTTTTGCCTGATTATCTTTGAATAATTCCACGGCATTTACGGTAAAGTTCTTCTTGATAGTTCCTGAATATTTACCGATACCGGTATAGATTACGGTTGCTTTTCCGGCTTTTGTATTTTTGCTGTAGCTTACTTTATATGCAGTACCTTCCGCAAAAGTATCATCTGTTTTTCCGGCTTTCAGTTTCAGCATTTCGCTTTCCTGTACTGCTGCACCTAAAGTTTCATTGAAATCTACTTTGTTCTTCCATTTTGTAGTGTCAATTGCAGCTACGTCAGAAAGTTTGGTTGCTTTGATTTTAAAAGTCTTTGTCACAGAACCGATATATCCTGTTACGCCGTCTTCTGTTTCTGTCATGACACCGGTAATGGTAACTTTGGCTGTTCCTACGTTTACATTGTTTTCATAGTTCACTGTATAATTTGCACTGTCAACTACTTTTCCCTTGTAAGTTACTTTTATTTCCGGTTTCTTTTCGGTTCCGTCACACACTACGCTGTAACCGGATTTCTTTCCGCCAACGGTAATTGCTGTTTTGCTGATATCCACAACGGAATTTTTAGCATACACTTTTACATCTTTGGTTACGGTTCCTGTAAAGTTTCCTTTACCGGTAATTACCATCCTGTAGTCGCCTGCTGCTTTAATCTGGGATAAAGCTTTTGCATCTTCCGGTACTTCCCCGTTTACGCATTTAAAGTACTCTACTTTATAATCATTTTTAGTGTTTAATGTAATTCCGTTATAGGAAATTTTACTTAATGGTTTCTGGTTTTTACCTGTATCAAGAAGCTTGTCCTTGTAACTGATTACAACATCCTCTGCTGCCACATCTTTTGCTATTATCTTAAATTCCGTAGCTGCTGTTCCGGCATAATTGCCTTTTCCTGTTACAGTTACTTTTGCAGTACCTGCTTTCTTATTGTCTTTGAAAGATACCACATAATCTGTTTTTTCCTGTAATGGAACTGCACCATCGTATACTACAACTACAGGTATTATTGCCTTTCCGGTATAAGTTCTGTCTTCCATCGGTAATACGCGTAATCCCTCGGAAACTACATCTTCCTTCGGCATAATACTAATGTATTTTACGGTTACTTTACCGGCAGCAGATTCTCCTCCTGCAATTTTACCTAAGGATAAAGTAAAATCTGCATTGGCATCACTTTCTGTCGCATTGGCATCACCCATTCTGAATGTATGGGAAATTACAGTTTCTTTTCCACCAATCAGTTTTGCCATTCCACCGCCATACCATGCATAACCTGTACTCATACAACAGAATTCAACATCTCTTGTATTTTCCGCCTGCATTTTCATGGTAATTACATATTCCTGACCATATTCCAAATGGATTCCTGACTGTTTTAACTGTATATGCCAGTTTTCACTTCCTACTTCATCAATATCAAAAGTAGCACTATTATTACTAAAATCAACGGTTGCTTTTGCCGGTGCATTAATGGTCACCTGCCAGTTTTTATCACCTTCTACGAAGTTACCGTTTCTGATGACTCCTGTAGCACCCATTTCTTCTTTCGGAAGTTCTTCCGGTTCTACTTCAACTAATGTAAAGCTGTCCATCCAAACGTGATGTTCTTCCGTAATCTGCGTACCACCTACTGCACCCATGGAAATACTTAAAATAGTTGCTGTATCTGTGGCATTACTCATTGTGAATGTTTTGGAATATTCTGCATATTCATTTGTTAAATCAATAATGTCTGTTCCGGAATAGGATGTCCAATCATTATCACTCGCCCCATCTCTTTGTAAAGCAAACATAATTTTTCTATTCATATCTGATTTTGCTTTGAATGCAAGTTTATAACTCTTTCCTTTTTCCAGAGTAATATTATTCTGTTTTAACTGGATTTTCCAATCGGCATCTCCTGTATTACCAATGGTATATCTGATTACATTGTTGTCATCTTCTTTTACCACTTCCGCAGTTACCGCACTGCTGATGCCGGAATCTGCAAAATGCTCCCAACCAGCCATTTTATTATTAAATTCACCGTTTACAAGTGGTGAATCCTCTTTGATTGTTACATTATCTACATACGTTGTTCCTGTGGTACCCAAATGCAACTCTAAATCTGTGTTGCCCGGTTCTTCCGGTGTTTTAAATTTGTAAGTAAACTTTTGATTTGTTTCCGTCAAATCCACATCCATTGTCTGACCTGCAACAATCACTTTCACACTTTTTGCTGCATCTGCATAAGCATCAAAAGTAAGCTCATATTCTGTACCTGCTACTAATGCCAGTTCTTTTTGTTTTACAACCACTTGTTCAAGCGCTGTTACCGCAGTTGCGTCTACTTTCAACTGACGCACACCATTGTCATTTGTTACGCTTACTGTTGCATTTTCTGCTGTGTTTACTACATCCCAGTATCCAAGACGATTTGTTCCAATATCAAATGTACCGTTATGCACATAATTACCATCCGGAAGCATACCGGAATCTTCCTCTAATTCCTCTTTTCCTGTTACTTCCAATTTTACATTTTTCAGCTGTACCTGTGCTGCTGAGCCCTGATTTCCAAGGTTAAATTCCAAACGACCGTTTGCATCATCTTCCCCTGTCATTGTAAAGGTATATTCATAAGTTGCCCACTCTGTTCCAAGAGTAAGTTTTGTATCATTGAAATAACGAATATATCCATTATCCGGACCGGATACATCCACAATCATTGTTCTTTCAGCAGCTGCTTTTGCATCAAAAGATAACTTATATGTATTTCCTTTTCTCATTGGAAGCTGTGGCTGAACAAGCTGTACGGAATAATCTACCGTACCGGCATTTGTTGTATCAATTGTTAAAATATTTCCTGCAATTGATGCAACTGCTTCTCCTCCCAATGCTGTTAAAAAGCTCCAGTACTCTTCATCATCTAATGCTTCTGCTGTAGCAAAATCACCATTTACAATATAGTTTCCGTTGGCATCCGGTTCTCTCCAGTTTACGATTTCTTCCGGTTTTTCCACATTTTCATCATAGGAATCCTTCTGCCATACTTTTACCCAGTCTACACAGAGCTGTTCACCATCTGCACTAAAAGTACCATCAGGATTTCCCGGCCAGTTTCCGCCTACTGCAAGATTTAACTGTAAATAAAACTCCTGATCAAACGGTGCCGGAAACGTAATTTCATCCCCACCTTCTGTCTTTGTAAACCAGTTTGTTACTTCATGATATTTGATACCATCCATATAGTATGTAAACTTGCCCGGTTCCCATTCTACCGTAAAGGTATGATATCCACTTGCAAATGTACTGCCGTCTGTTAAAGTATAAGACCCCTGTTTCTCTTTATGTGGATTTCCATAATGAATGGTACCGTACACGGTATCTGTCTGATGTCCAAGTACCTCCATAACATCAATTTCACCACATCTTGGCCACTGTCCGTAGAACTGTTCATTTCTTGGCATCAGCCAGAAAGCAGGAAGTAATCCTTTTGCCTCCGGAACTTTAATTCTGGCTTCTATCTTACCGTATTTAAAATCATACTTATTCTGTGTTGTTACTTTACCTGATGTATAATAATCTTTTCCGTCACGAGTTTCTTTATTTGCCTGAAGGACAAGAATTCCATCTCCTTCTTCCTCTGCATCTTCGATAATGAAAATATTTTCTTCCGAATTTGTATATTCCTGTAATTCATTATTTACCCAACCCGGTTCATGTAACTCCGGCTGCCAATATTTTGAATTTAATGTGTTTCCTGTAAATTCTTCTTTAAACTTTAAAGTATATTCACCATCTTTTTCCGGTTCAAAATCAAGCGCATCGGACACTACTTCTACGATTTCACCCTGTACTTCAAAAACTTCTTCTGTTTCGGTTTCCACTTCCGTTGCAGCTTCTGTTTCATTTTCTGTCGTAATTTCTGTTTCTTCCTCCACAGCTTCTGTCTCAACTTCTGTTACAACTTCCGGTTCCGTCTCTGTTTCAATTTCCGTTACAACCTCTGTTTCTGTCTCTGTTTCCGTTTCTGTTACAACTTCTGTTTCTGCCTCTGTTCCGGTTTCCGTTACAACCTCTGTTTCTGTCTCTGTTCCGGTTTCCGTTACAACCTCTGTTTCTATCTCTGTTCCGGTTTCTGTTTCTTCCCCGGTTTTACTTTCCTCAACCACTGTGGATGTTTCTGTTTCTTCTACTACTAATGTTTCTTCTGTAGCTATACCTTCTTCTGCGTATGCAGTTATGGAAGAATAGCTTGCCATACTTGAAAAAGACATTGCACAAATTAACAGATACGATATCCATTTCACATTTTTTCGCTTCATTGTAACCTCCTTATAACCTACTTAGTTTTGTTAAAATTTGCTAGTTTTACACACTTTTTTTATTAAAATATGTACTTTTTAAATATACTAAATATAGTCATTTTAAAAAATCAAAATCATGATATAAATATCAAAATACTACACAAAAAATCCCCTGAAAGGTGTCATTACTAATGATTACACATCTTCCGGAGGATTTCTAAAACCTTGTTAATTTTTATTCTGTCAATTCTATATTATCTCAATAAAGATATCCAATATAATTCGATTCCATACTTACGAATACATTTCCTTTTATATACTATTGTAATTCCACTTCAATCCGATGCATCGAATCATCCATTGCGGACAGCTCTTCTTTTGAAATTACTACACGTCCATCTTCGTAAAGTAATTTCTTACTTCCGTCACAAATAGCACTTCCTACCTGATATTCTCCATAAGACAGACCTTTTTTGTTGGAAAATTGAATTTCAAAGGTTTTATGTGCAAAATTTACCTGAATGGAAGCACATCCGTTTTCGTCAAACTGTTTGCTTACTAGCTTCGGCTCAATTACCATTTTTCCAACTTCACCGTGTACACCAAATACTTCTGTAATCATGGTAAGCATGTACCAGCTGGCAGCTCCTGTCAGATAATGATACATTCCTCTTCCGTTTGCATCAAAATATTCAGGAATACCCGGATAAATTTTGCTTACCTCAAAGTTAAGTGCCGTGTCTGCCAATGTCTGTAATGCTTTATAACCTTCTTTTACAAACCCTCTCTTATAAAGAGCATTCGCATACATAACGGTCATATGTGAGAATACTGCACCGTTTTCTTTTTCACCATAAGCAAATCCAAACATTCTTCCTAAATCAAATTTTTCTTCCTTAAAATCTGTATTTAAACGATATCCGCCAACTGTTTTTTCGTAAAGATATTTGTCTGCACTTACACAGATTGATTTTACCTGTTCTAAATCGGCTGTTTCGCTCATTACCGTAAATACCTGACCGGTTAACATCATGCGGACTCCTTTTTCAAATATACCTTCTACCGCATTTCCATGGTCATCATAATAACTGTTAAACCAGCCATTTCCTTCGTTATCTGTTACCCATTCTGTTTTACGTATATGCTCTACTATCCATTCCGATTTATTTCTCAAATTTTCGATTACTGTATCAATATCCACATTGACTTTTTTTCCACTGACATTGTGTCTGCAGCTCACTGCATATTTCTGCAATAATTCTGTCTTTGCCTGTACACTTTCATAAAGCTTATCACTATCTTCTAAAAGTATCTGCATTTCCTCAAGAATCTCTACCGTAGTGCAACCTGTCTGTTCTTTCAGAATCGTCATATAGTTTGCCAAATCTCTTAAATTTCCGGCATATGCACTGGTAAATGCAACACTTTCACCTTTTTTATTTGCCATATCCAGTGCATCATTCCAGTCTGCACCACGCAGTCTGATGTGATTATGCTCCCCTACTTCATAAAACGCACATAAATGCTGTAACAGTAAATGCTCTAAAATAGTTCCTGTATACTCTTCTCCGTCTACTGTTTTCTGGATTTCACCATATTCCGCTGTCCATTCTTCGTCAATACCTGTTCCTCTTTCTACCTGACGGTCTTTAAAATATTTTACCTGTTCTTTCAAAATTTCAATGTCACCGGTCTGGTTAATATAAAGCATGGTAGTCATAAATGGCCATACTCCATGATCCATCCATACACGGGTAATATTATTTCTGTCCGCAATAAACTGTCCCTGCTTCTCGCCAATAATGGTTGCATTTGTTCCGTCCATACGGACTCCGCCATAATTGTCCACAATCATCTGACGAACCACATCCGGGTTCATAATTAACAGTGCCAGACAATCCTGCCATAAATCACGCCATCCTCTGCCTCCTTTGCCGTAATCATGATGCGGTAAGAAGGAACATCCGTAAATTCTTCTTAAAATCGGCTGGAAACTTACCCAGCGCATAAAATTATCAAATCTTTCATTTCCGGTATAGTATCTTACATTTACTTGTTTCTGCCAGTATTCTTTTAGGTTTTCCAGTGCCTGTTGTACTTTCTTTTCTGTGTCAAATGCACTTACAATACCTTCTATTTCTTCGGGTGTTTCTGTTGCACCAATCACCACCGTATAAGATACCTTCTCCTGTGGTTCCAGTTCAATCGGTTTAAATTTGAATGCACCTACAGCTTCTCTTCCACTAAATACACTTCCTTCCGGTACTCCGGTTTTCTTTCTTAACACTGCTGCCGGAGAGGTGAAACTACCGCCTTCTCCTAAAAATTCATCTACTGTAGGATAAAACTCTACCGGGGCAACACCTTCTCCTGAAATACCACAAACGAAATATGTGATATTATTTTTCTGATGTCCACGTTCATCAAAAGATAAAGTAGGTTTTACTTCCACACCATATTTTGTTGTTTTAATTCTATGTAATAAAGATGTTACATGTCTGTGATCCCTGATATCATCTGCACTTCTTCCATAAATCGGAATTGCCGCCGTAGGAGTTATTGTCTGTTTCATACGGCTCGTATTACATATTTCCACCTGCATAATCTCTACATTATGTGTCAACGGAACAAAAGAGGTTACCTTGGATGTCAGCTGATATTTCATGGAACTTCTTACCATACTGTGCCACATAAATCCTGCCATAAGCTCACTTTTATCCTGACAATCCGTAAACTTTTTTACTTCCTCTTCTGCTGAAGCTCCTACTGTTGACCAGCTTCCCACACCTTCTACAGTACACCAGAAATTTCTTCCTGAGCGGTTATTGTGAAGATTCTCTGCACTTACCGGCTCCATAATGAACGCATTCTGGTTAAGTTTAATATCTCCACCAAAATTCGGTGTTACAGCACCTTTAATTCCTTTTTCACCTGCCACCGGAAAGTATAAATAACTATAATTTTCCGGCTGTTTCATTGCAAAATTTCCATTTTTATCTAAAAAGCTAATCTGATTCATTTTTCCTCCTGTCCGCACAAAATGTGCTTTATATTTTATTTTTATCAAGCTTCTTTCACACGTTTTGTTACATTTTCATCATAGCTGTCTTTCTGATACACTCTTACATAGTCAATCCACATCTCTGCATTTTCTGCAAAAACAGCATCCGGCTCCGGATTTCCCGGCCAATTTCCACCTACTGCAACGTTTAAAATTATGTAAAACAGTTGATTAAACGGTGCCGGATATTCCTTCTCTGATTCTCCTTCTTTTTTGGTAAACCAGTTATTTACCGTATGATACTTCTTGCCATCTACATAGTACCTAATTTCACCCGGTTCCCACTCACAGGCATATACATGATATTCGCCGGAAAAATCACCCTCTGCCAACGTATAACTTCCTTGATTCTGTTCGTGTGGCTCACCATAATGAATGGTTCCATAATTTGTTTCCAACTGATCTCCAAGCACTTCCATAATGTCAATTTCGCCACATTTTGGCCACTGACCATAAAACTCCTCTTCAGTAGGCATCATCCAAAACGCAGGCAAAAATCCCTTTCCGCTTGGTACTTTCAGTCTTGCTTCAAATCTGCCATATTTAAAATCATGCTTATTTTGTGTATTAACTCTACCTGACGTATAACAAACTTTTCCTTCTTTTTCTCTTTTTATCGCTTTAAGTATTAAATTACTGTCTTTCACAAAGATATTTTCCTTAGAATCCACATACTCTTGTAATTCATTATTTACCCAGCCTGGTTCATGATATTCATAATTCCAATCATCCATATTTAATTCTGTACCATCGAAATCATCTTCCCACACCAGACGATATTCGGATTCTGTTATTCTCTCTTTCTTTTCCATTTCTTTCTCCTTTTTTCCAAGCATGACAAAAATTCCCTATATATCATACATATAATATCAAATTTATTTACAACCAAATATAAAAATCATGCTTTAAATATCAAAATCCTGCTTAAATAAATAAAAAAATGAGTGTCACACATATTGCGACACTCATTTTTACCTTAAACACTAAAACTTCCAACTACTTCCTGCAATCTGTCGGCCAAATTCAACAGCTCCTTTGAAGACTTTTGCACTGTCTGCATAGTATCACTCATATGCTTAGCAGTTTCCATCGTATTGGATGCTGCCATTGCATTTTCCTCAGAAATTGCTGCCAAATCTTCTACCGTATCATTGATAGATTCACCGGAAGAATTTAATACCGTAATTTTTTCTCTGATACTACCGATATTCTCTAATGATTTATCTACACCCTCTGCTACAGCCTGATAAGTAATTCGCGTTTCTTCCAGCTTCTTCTGCTGGATATCCATATTCAAGCGAACCTCACCCATAACAGATACCATCTTTTCAGACGTTTCGGTGATTTCTCCAAGAATTCTCTCAATATCCTTTCCTGAATCATTCGATTGCAACGCCAGCTTGCTAATCTGTTCTGCCACAACCGCAAAACCTCTTCCTGCTTCTCCTGCTCTTGCAGCCTCTATACTTGCATTCAATGACAGTAAATCCGTTTCTTCTGCAATTGCCTGAATCATTTCAACTGCATTTTTTATATTAACTACTGCACTACTCATCAATGTAATCTGTTCTGCAACCTTTGCTACGGAATCTTTTGTGTGGTCATTAGATACTGAAAGTTCTCCAATAATCACTTCTGATTCTTTTTCCTTTCCGGACATTATTTTTGCATAATCAGCCATATCATCTACTTCTTTATTAATGAGACCAATCTGGTTGCTTATCATAGCTATATTATCATGTGCAACTCCCGTACTGTCTGCCTGAATCCTTGCACCATTGGAAATCTCTTCTACTGCTACCTTCACTCCGTCTGCAGCATCGGTAGTATTCTGAGCCAAATCTGAAAATTTATCTGCTGCATTTTTCAAGTCATCACAGGACAATTTGATTTCTCTTACCATCTCCTTAAATGTATCCTGCACCTTAACACAATTTCGATAAATATCGCCTAACTCATCCTGTACTTTCAAATTTTTCACATGAGGTTCATGGTCAAGTTTTCCGCTGATAAGTCTTTCCAGAAAACGACTAATCCTTCCCATTCTGATTACCATGGAACGTGAAAGCAACAAGACTATGATGGCTGTTGCAACAGAAAACGCCAATGCAAAAATAACGATTTCCATTACCTGTTCACTAATCATCCGATTAACACTCGCACTGGGTGTTACTACCTCAATTGCTCCTGCAATACTTCCATCTGAGTTAATTAACGGCTCGTATATTACATACGATTCATTTCCGACAACCTCGAAATCTTTTAGAAAAAAAGTCTTTCCCTCTTCAATTCTTGCATAAACTGCTTTATCTGTTGGAATCCCATTGGCTCTTGCACCATTTTCTTTTTTCAGAGAAGTTATTAACCTTGTATTTCCAAACAACATAGAGACATCATAACCGGTCTTTTCTTTTATCGCATCTATCAGCTCATATCTGCCGTTAATCTCCGTATCTCCTTTTCTGACCTTGCCCACAAAGTCAACGGAGTAATCTCCTTCATAAAGATTCGTATATGTTTCACTTACTGCTGCGGCAACTATCTGCAAGGAACTGTAAATTTCCTCTTCAATAGCCTTCCTCAAAGTTACTGTACTGATGGTTGCAACCAATGCACATACCACTACCATTGGTAACAGACATAACGCCAGTAATTTCCTTGAAAATGTCCATACTCTTTTTTTCATAAAATCATTTCCTTTTAACCCTTCACGCCACCAAGAGTAACACCTGCTACAATGTACTTAGAAAGGAACAGATAAATCACAATAACCGGAAAAATAGAGAACGCAATCATTGTATATAACTGACCCATATCAAACTTTGTAAAGTCTGCACTTCTAAGGTATGCAATCCATAATGGAAGTGTTTTGTTTGTAGCCTTTGTTAATACCAAAGACGGAGTAAAATAATTGTTCCAGCTTGATACAAATCCAAAGATAGCCTGCACGGCCAATGCCGGTTTCATCATCGGCATAATGATACTGTTAAATGTACGGAATTCTCCTGAACCATCAATTCTTGCTGCTTCAACAATCTCTAGAGCTATAGAACCTTCCATATATTGTTTCATAAAGAAAAATGTTGCCGGAGAAGCAATTGCCGGTATAATCAATGGAATAAAGGTTTCTTTTAATCCCATATCCGTAATCATATTTACGAAACCAAGAGCACCTACCTGAGTCGGTATTGTCATAATAAGTAAAATAAAGTTAAATGCTGCTTTTTTAAATTTAAAATCATAGGCATGTATCGCATATGCAGTCATCGCTGAAAAATATACAGATAATACGACCGTCAATGTGGATACGATTAAACTGTTAATCATACCTTGAACAATCAATATTGTTTCGTTATTCAACACGTTTGTAATATTCTTTACGAAACTTCCTCCCGGTATCAGAGAAAAACTTCTTTGAATATCTACATGCGCTCTTGTTGAGTTAATGAGCAGCATATAGAAAGGCAATATACATGCAAATGTTAATACAACCAATACTATGTAGGAAACAATCCTTCTTCTTTTTATACTGGATAATTCGCTTCCTTTTAATTCTTTTTCCATTCCACGTTACCTCATTTCTCTTTCTGACTGGTTAAGGAGTTAAATACTATAACACTTAATGCACCTGTAACAATAAAGATGAGTACGGAAAGTGCTCCTGCCATACCATAGTTTTTATTAAACAAATGTTTATTCAGATACATAATTAAAGTCATTGTTGTTCTGTCCGGACCACCGGCACCATTTGTAAGAATCTGTGGAAGATCGTACATCTGCAATCCTCCAATCATGGAAGTAATAAAAGTATATGTTAAAATCGGTTTTAATAACGGTAAGGTAATTTTAGTAAATACCTGTCCCGGAGTTGCTCCATCCACTTCTGCTGCTTCAAATAACCCCGGATCAATTCCCATGATTCCTGCCATTAAAACGATCGTAGTATTTCCGAACCACATTAAAAAGTTCATAAGTGCTATCAAACCTCTGGCACCGCCTGTGGAAGACATAAAATGAATTGACTCATCTATAATGCCTGCATCCATTAATACCATGTTGATAGGACCATTGTTTGAGAATAATGCAAAGAATAACATTGACATTGCAGATGCCATAATCAGGTTTGGCATATAAATAACGGTTTTAAAGAAACCGGAACATTTTAATCTTAAGCGCGAATTAGCAAACCATGATGCTAAAAGTAAAGAAACGATTATCTGCGGAACAAATCCAAGAATCCACATAATCAAAGTATTTCCTATATATTTCAGCAAATCGCCCTGTGTTAACAATGTTTTATAATTTTCTAAACCAATAAATGTTGGTCCAATTGTCTTTAATCCGGACATATAGTTTTCAAAGAAACTGTAATAAAAAGTTGATATCATAGGTATAAGCGAAAATATCGTATATACCAGAAAAAACGGTATGAGGAAAATGTATCCCCATTTAGAATAACTTACATGCTTTTTCTTTTTCATGCTGGAAGCTTTCATATTCCTTCTCCTATTCCTGACAGATTTTAGTCAGAAAAGGGACATCCTTTTTTCTTTTCTCAGACGCCCCTTTTTTCTGTCACAATATTGTCCTTACAAAATTATTTTGTTAATTCAGGATATTTTTCCATAGCTGCTGTATAGAAGTTTTCTAAAGCTGTATCTAAATCAACATTGCCTTCGAAATATTCGTGCATTGCCTGCTGAATTGATTCATTTAATCCCTGATCATAGTCACTGATGTTGCTCATATCAATTTTCTTAGCTGCTTCTGAGAAAAGTGCAATATGGTTCTGTCCGCCTAAGAAATCTGAAGCGTAATCACTGCCTGCAATTTCTTCCATAGCTGCTACATTGTTTGTATAATCCTGTGTATCAAGAGTAATCTGTTTCATAGTTGCAGCATCACATGTTAATCTGTACATCATATCTTTGATGAAAGGAATGTTATCTGTTCCTTTTGCTGCACAAATCCATGTTCCACCCCAGTAATAAGCCTGAGGACCTTCACATACTGCATAATCACCAAAGATTCCGTTTCCAACTGCCTGTTCGCCTTCTGCATCTTCTAAAGAGTTTCCTAACAATGTGAAGTTAATTCCCCATGTTGAATAGAAGAAACCGAATACTTTACCTGCAGGACCCTGATCAGCACTCCATTCCGGTGCCCAAAGAGTTGTTTTGTTGTTATATCCGTTGTCTGTATATAATTTAGTCTGCTCTACCCATTTCATGATGTTGTCATCAATAACAATCTGTGTACCGCTTACCCAAGGTGCAGATACGTTGTTAGAGAATGTTCTAAAAGCATCATCATAACCGGAAAGCATGAAATAACCTGAATCTTTCATTTTAGCTGCAACTTCATCGAATTTTGTCCAGTCACTTAACATTGCCTGTACTTCTGTCGGATCATCTGTTCCAAGAACTTCCTTTGCAATAGAACGTCTGTAAGCGAAAAGACCCGGTGTTGCCTGCCATGTGGTACCTTTCTGTACTCCGTCAACTGAAACGATATCTTTTGTATACTGATACTGTCCGGATAAATCTTCTGCTGTTAATCCTACATCATTGATAACATCCAATGTGAAGTCTGTTTTTGTATACTTTGATGCATAGTCTGCTTCAATTAAGAATACGTCAACTTTATCGTCTGCTGCTGCAGATTCTTGAGCAGTTAATGCTGCATCCAAGTTGTTCTGGTACGCATTGTTTTCATTTGCTACGATTACGAAGTTTACTTCAACACCGTGTGTTTCAGCCAAATCAGCTGCATATGCTTCGTAACGGCTTTTGAATTCGTCATTCCAACAATAGATGTTAACGATTTTTCCCTGTTCTGTGGATGAAGCATCCGCTGTGTCTGTAGCCTCTGCCTTATCTGCTGTGTCTGTTTTACTTGTAGCAGAATCTGTTGTTGTGTTGGATGTGCTTTCAGTTTTGGAACCACAGCCGGTTAATACACTTGCTACCATTGTTGCTGCCAGTAAAGTACTTAATACTTTTCTCTTCATGTTATTTCCTCCCTAAACATGTTTTTTAGTTATTTGCATTTATGTAAAGAAATTTTGTTATGAATAAATTTCTTTATGCCTTTGTCTTATTTTGTTTCTTTATCGCTTTCGATGATTGAATTATAGCTTTATTTTTACATTCTCTATACAAAAATAATGGTAAAAATATCACATCCATGTCATAACCATTGATTTAAAATATAAAATGGAACAAAAATTTGATATATCATCAAAAAAGAACGATGCTGTCATATCCTAACAACAGCATCGTTCTTTTTCTAAAAACTATATTAAATAAGGGAAAAAAACTTATGAGATAAGCAATTCAATTTCTGTCTGAGCTTCCATCAGCTCTTCCGGCACATAATTTCCTTCGATTTCCTTACCGTTGACGATAAGTTTTTTGCAGCCTGATTCTGCATGTCCCGGGTTCTTAACCACAATATGTAAATGTTTTCCTCTAAACTCTTTATCAATTTCAAAGGATTCCCATTCTTTTGGAATGGAAGGTGCAATCTTAAGTCCGTAGAAGTCAGGACGCATACCAAGAATTCCTTCCACGCAGCCTACCATAACTGTAGAGGCTGTTCCTGTGAGCCAGTGTACATGGGAACGACCAAAGTGAGGACTTGCTTTACCTTCTGTAAACTGTCCATAGCAGTATGGCTCTAATTTACGGATTTCGGCACGGTCATTCTGTGCTGCCGGTGCATTTTCCATAAAGTATGTAAATGCACGTTCGCCATGCCCTCTTAAAGCCTCTGCAAGAATAATCCAGCCTTGTGACTGTGAGAAAATTCCCGCATTTTCTTTTGCTCCGGCATTATAGATAACTGCAAGCGCACCATCAAAAGCATGTGCATGATACGGTGGATACATTAACATTGCTCCATATTCCGTATTCAGTTCCTCATATACTTTATCCAATGCTGCATCAGCCTGCTCCTCTGTAGCAAGACCACTGATTACTGCCCAACTCTGCGGATTCAGCCACATATTTGCTTCAGGATCTGTACGTTTTCCGATAACTTCACCCTTCTCTGTAAATCCGCGGATAAATCTGTCTTCGTTCCAGCACAGGTCTTCGATAAGTTTTCCAAGTTTTTCCTGTTCTTTATCAAGATAGCTGATGTATTCTTTATCCTCTTTATATTCTGCAAACTTTTTCAATATTGTCATGGCAAGATAGAACTGCAATGCTACGAAAGTAGATTCTCCGTCTTTACCAAGTCTTAAACAGTCGTTCCAGTCTGCATATAATCCTGCCGGAAGACCGTGAGGTCCTAAACGATTCATAGAAAAGTCAATTGCACGTTTTAAATGTTCATATACTGTTCCTTCATCCTTATTTGCAAAAGGAATAACTTCATCAATAAATGAAACGTCTCCTGATTCGGAAATATATTTATAAACTGTCGGGAACAGCCACAAAGCATCGTCTGCACGATATGCAGGATGTCCTGTTTCTTTAACGTAAGATGCATCATCCGGTGTATCTTCATGTCCTGCATTGTGAGTAAATTTGACAAGCGGAAGTCCACCACCGTTATCTACCTGTGCAGAAAGCATAAATCTGATTTTGTCCACTGCCATTTCCGGTGCCAGATGAATGATACCCTGAATGTCCTGTACAGTATCACGATATCCGTATCCGTTACGAAGTCCGCAGTAAATAAAGGATGCTGCACGTGACCAGATAAAGGTCATAAAGCAGTTATATGCATTCCATGTATTAATCATAGTATCAAATTCAGGACTCGGTGTTTTCACCTGAAAGCGTGAAAGTTTTCCATGCCAATAGTTAATCAATTCATTTAATTCTTTATCACACGTTTCTTCCGTATTTTTGTATTTATTCAGAATGCTTTCTGCTTCTGCGTTATATTTCATTCCCAAAATAAATGCAAGGCTCTTGGTTTCTCCCGGGGCTAAGCTAATCACAGATGTCAGTGCTCCACATCCGTTCTCATTGTAATTAAGCTCTCCGCCAAGATCACCATTTATAACTCCTACCGGATTACCATATCCATGATATCTTCCAAGAAATTTTTCCTTATCTCCACAGTAAGAAGAAACTTCCGCTCCTGCCAGACCAAAAAATCTTTCAATCACTGTCTTGTTATCTACATCTTCATCATCCTCAAGTCCATCCAAATTTCCATGAATTGCCTGACGAATTCTGTTTTCAACAAATGTAGTTCTGGTAATAAACTGTGAATACTGCAAATTCACCTGATCCTGCTCATAATTGCTGTTGTTTGTAAATTCTGCATATCCTGTAATGCTTAAATTTCTTTCAACATCTGAATTGTTTGTCAGTTTCAGATTCCAGACTTCATAAGATTCATCCAACGGAACATAATACAATGCTTCTGAATGGATATCGCTATAGTCTGCAAGCATTTTTGTATAAGCTATTCCGTGTCTGCATTCACTTTTATAAGACTCAAGGTCTTTTCCAACCGGTTGCCAGGAAGCTGACCAGTAGTCCTTACTATCATTATCACGAATATACATATAACGACCCGGCTGATCAAAATTATTAAAAACATATCTCAGAATTCGACCGTTTGCACCTGATTTTGCAAAGCTGTATCCACCTGCATTATTAGAAATAACTGCTCCATATTCCGGGGAACCAAGATAATTTGCCCAAGGTGCCGGTGTATCAGGTCTTGTAATTACATATTCTCTGTTTTTGTCATCAAAATAACCATATTTCATGTTGCCATCTCCTTATATAACTTTTTTCAACATCGACTCATTGCGTCCAATCCGCACATTACCCTGTCGAAACATATAGATAATATTAATTGAATTTGCAAAAATCAAAAATCATATTCATGTGATAATTGTTAAAATCATGTTGCTTTTTTCCTTTTTTCATATCGTATTCGTTGTCTAAATACAAAAATCATGATACTATTACAAAAAACTTGGAGGGGATAACATGGATATTTCAAAAGAATGGTATAAAAGTGAATTTATTAACCATGAATCTATGCATTCACATATACCGGTTGAAGAAGAATTTAAAGACTATATAGCCATTGCCGAAGGAGATATAGAATATGTAATAAATAACCGTAATGATGAATCATTCAAAAATACTTCCGGAAAAGGAATCTTATCCGAAAACGAATTACAAAATCTCAAATACCACTTTGTCGTTGCCGTTACTCTGATTACAAGGTATTGTGTTATGAATGGACTGGAATTAGAAAAAGCCTATACTTTAAGTGATTTTTATATACTAAAAGCAGATAAATGCACTTCTACTTCTGAACTTGTAATATTACATAATACCATGTGTTACGACTTCTGTAATAAAATGCATATTTTAAAAAAGAGCGAAATATTATCCAAGCCGGTAGTATTATGTATGGACTACATCTATAAAAACATACATTCCCGAATTACTATACAACAGCTGGCTGAATACACTAATTTATCGGAAAGTTATCTGTCAAAGATTTTTCGGAAGGAAATCGGAATGCCGGTCAGTAATTACATTACCTTGCAAAAAATAGATAAAGCTAAGAACTTATTATCCTATTCCGATTATTCGCTTTCTGATATTGCAAACTATCTGGCTTTTTCATCGCAAAGTCACTTTATTCAGGTATTCCAGCGACATGTTGGCGTAACTCCCCATAAATATCGTGACAAACATTTCAGAAATAATTGGGCGGATTTATCCAAAAACTAATACACTTTCTCTCTATTTTGAACCCTTAAAACAATAAAAGTGCCTTCGTGTTATAAATCCCGAAAGCACTTTTATTGTTCTTATTCTCTTTTTTGTATTACCACTTAAACAGGTTCTGTCCCCAAACCATTGCCCGCCTTGTAATTTTATAGTTTACTTTCTTTGTACCTCCATAATCTCCGATGCCTCTGATTGTCACACTTGCAGTTCCCTGTTTGATATTGTTTTTATAACTGTCTGCCACAATTATGTAGTGTACACCTTCTTTCAGATTTGTTTTGCCTATTCTGATTGTAGTAAAATCTTCTGCCGTAAGTGTAATTTCTTTTCCTGTATATTGTTTAGATTTTACCACTACCTTAGCTTTTGCAATATCCTGAACTGTTACAGTATATACTGCTTCCCTGCTATCCCGGTAATTTGCACTCTTGGCTGTTGCAACTACTTTCACCTTTGAATACACTCCTACGACATCTTTTTTCTTATCCAGTTTAGTTTGTTTCTCCCCGTCAATCAAATAATATGTCAAGGTATAATCTCTGTTTACTTTCAGTTTCGCACCGCCTGCATCTGTAAGTTCAGGAACTGATACATATTTGCCTTTCTTCTTTTGATAAGCCACATCCTTAACCGTCATATTCATATCTTCTAAACTGGCCGGAATAATGACAAAACTCTTTGTTAATTTTCCTTTATAGGCTTTGAGTCCCTGAATGATTACCTGTGGCTTTTGGTTTTCCTTCATTTTTCCTGTTGTAACTGCTTTATTCCTCTTATAAGTTACCTTATAATCAACACCTTCCTTAAGCACCTTTCCATTAATGCTGACTGTTATGTCTAACCTGCTTCCTTTCTGGTGAAATATAGATGCGACACTATTACCCTTTGCATCTGTAATCCCCTCAACCACTACACCGGCAACCGGTTCATTTTGGGTAAATAATTCTACTGCATTTACTGTAAACGTCTTCTTAATCGTACCTTTATATTTTCCGATTCCAGTATATATTACGGTTGCCTTACCTGCTTTTTCATTTCCACGATAAGTTACTGTATAATCTGTGCCTTCTTTCAGTCTTAATCCCGAATTGGCTTTTTTGGCAATCAGCATATTTTCCGGCTGTACAGCCCTTCCTGTCTGAACATCAACGTTTACTTTTGCTAACCATTTAACAGTATCTATCTTTGCCACATTCGAAAGATTTGTAGCCGTAATCTTAAATGTTTTAGTCACTGTACCGATATAGCCTTTTTCCGCCTTCCCTGAAATAACAACTTTTTTCGTTCCTGCACTTACTAAATCATCTTCCCATTCCACGGTGTAATTCGTGCTGTCTATCACTTTTCCTTTCGCAATTACTTCAACAGAAGGCTTTTGTCGTGTACCATCACACACTACACTGTAGCCGGATTTCTTTCCACCAATCTTAATCGTCAGCCTGCTGATATCCACAACAGAATTTTTTTCATACACTTTAATATCTTTTTCAACAGTTCCGGTAAAGTTTCCTTTATTTGTTTTGGGATTATGAAGACCGGTAATTACCATCTTATAGTCACCTGCTGCCTTTATCTGCTTTAATGGTTTTGCCCCTTTTGGCACAACACCGTCCTCATACCGATAATACTCTACCTTGTAATCTTTACTTCCTAATTTAGCTCCATTGTATGTAATCTTCTGAAACGCTTTCTGGTTCTTATTTGTTTCAATCAATGCATCTTTATAATTAATTATCACATCATCATCTGATATACTTTTAGGAACAATAGAAAAGGAAACTGTATCTTTTCCATCATAATTCCCTTTTCCTTTTACCGTTACAGTAGCAATACCAACATTTTTGTTGTTTTTAAAAGATAATGTATAATCTGTTTTTTCCTGCAGTTTCACAGCACCATCATACACCAATACGTCAGGTTTCATTGCTTTTCCACTGTAGGTCTGCTGATTAATATCTATTACTCGTAATCCCTCTTGAATCCCCGGACTATCCGGCACTTCTGTTTCCGGTTCTTCCGGACTTTCCGTCTCTGACTCTTCCGGACTTTCCGTCTCCGTTTCCTCCGCACTTTCCGTTTCCGTCTCTTCCGCACTTTCCGTTTCCGTCTCTTCCGTACTTTCCGTCTCCGTTTCCTCCGCACTTTCCGTCTCTTCCGTACCTTCCGTCTCCGTTTCCTCCGCACTTTCCGTTTCCTTCTCTTCCGGGCTCTCCGTCTCCGTTTCCTCCTCGCTTTCCGTTTCCGTCTCTTCCGGATTCTCTGTTCCTCCTTCTTTCAGCACGATACTTACGAATGTCACGGTTACTTTTCCTGCTGCAGTCTCTTCTTCTTCATTCATTTTTCCTAAGGACAATACAAAGTTTGCATTACTGTCACTTTCCGTTACACCATAAGCATCTCCCATTTTAAAAGTATAAGTAACTTCTGTCTCTTCTCCAGCAGGTAACCGCACTGTTTTGCCGCTATACCATTTATATCCTGTGTCCTTTCCGCCCATACATCTATATTTGATATATCTGCTATTTTCTGCTCGTATTATAAGCTTAACTATATATTCCTGTCCGATTTCAAGATTCAGCCCTGATTGTTTTAACTGTATATTCCCATTTTCGGTTCCTGTATCCGCAATCTCAAAAACTGCACTGTTATTTTCAAAACGAACTTCTGCATATTCATCTTCACTGATTACCGTTCTCCAGCCAAAATTACCTCTTGTAAAATTACCATTTTTGATTAACTCTGCCGGATTTTCATTTTCCGGATTCGTTTCCTCATTCTCTACCTCAACCAGCACAAAATCATCCATCCATATATGATGTGCCTGCTGAATCTGCACATCTTCTACCGCCCCCAGAGAAACATTCAGAATAGCTGCCTTATCCGTATCATAACTCATGGTAAATGTTTTAGAATATTCTTTATACTCATTTGTTAATTCAACAATATCTGTCCCCGTATAAGAAGTCCATTTATTATCAGTGGTTCTGTCTTTTTTCAACGCATACTTGAGCTTTCTGTCGATATCCGATTTTGCTTTAAAAGAAAGCTTATATTTCTTTCCTTTTTCCAATAAAATATTATCCTGTTTTAATTGTATTCTCCAATCCTGATTTCCTGTATCCGAAATAGAATATTGTAATACATTATTGCCATCTTCCGAAACAACTCCTACGGTAACATCCTCACGAATTGTTGAATCTGTAAAATATTTCCAACCAACAAGGTTATTATTAAAATCTCCATTCAAAAGCATTACATTTTCTTTTATCACTATATTATCTATATAGGTAATTCCTGCATTTCCCAAATACATTTCCAAATCTGTATTGTTCAATCCGGCAGGCGTTTGAAATATATATTCATATTTATCAGCTTCTGATGTCAACTCAATTTCAAATGTCTGTCCTGCAACCTTTAACTGTATACTTTTAGGAACATCTCCATAGGCATCCAGACAAAGTTTATACTCTTTCTCCGGCAGTAATGCCAGCCCTGTCTGTTTTATAACTATTTGGTCAGGAGACACTTTATCCGCAACCTCCACTTTTAACCAACGCTCACCATTATCATTTGTTACACTTACCGCTGCCTGCTCTGCAGTATTCTCAATTTCCCAATATTTTAAGCGATCTGTACCTATTTCGAATGCTCCGTTATATACATAATTACCATCTGCACGTATACTCTTCTCTTCATCGTTTTCCGATACACTGCTTACTGTCAGTTTTACATTTCTAATTTGAACCTGTGCAGTAGAATTCTGATTTCCAAGGTTAAATTCCAAGCGACCATTTACATCACTATCATATGTCATGGTAAAGAAATATTCATATTCTTCCCACTCTGTTCCAAGCTGCACGCTTGTATCTTCCAGATAACGAACCCAGCCATTGTCCGGAGCAGAAACATCCACTACCATGGTTCTTTCTTCTGCCGCCCTTGCTTCAAAGGTCAATTTATATGTATTCCCTTTTTTCATCGGTAATTGCGGCTGCACAAGCTGCACAGCATATAATTGCGTACCTATTCCATCCTCATCAGTGTTTATGCTTAGCATATGATCCGATATGGTCGCTTTGCCTTTTCCACCTTCATCAAGCAAAAAACTCCAGTCTCTAGCATCAAAAAGGTCTTCTTCTACTGAAAAATCACCGTTTACAATATAATTACCTTCTGCATCCGGCTCACGATAATATACTTCCGGTTTTTCAACATTTTCATCGTAAAATTCTTTCTGCCATACCTTTACCCAGTCAACCAAAAGCTGTTCTCCCTCTGAACTAAAGGTGTCATCCGGATTTCCCGGCCAATCACCACCCACTGCCAAATTAAAAATCAGATAAAAATTCTGGTCAAAGGGTGCTGGAAAAGTAATCTCATCTTCTCCTTCCTCTTTGGTATACCATGTATTGACTTCATGATATTTTATACCATCCACATAATATGTAACCATTCCCGGTTCCCACTCTACCGAAAAAATATGGAAATCATCGGAAAACTTCACTCCATCCGCCAAAGTATATTTCTCATGGCTTTGTTTATGTGGATTTCCATAATGAATCGTACCATACACTGTATCCGTTTGTTGTCCCAAAATTTCCATTATGTCAATTTCACCGCTTTTCGGCCACTGTCCATAAATATTTTCATCAGACGGCATCATCCAAAATGCCGGTAATAAACCTGTTGCTTCCGGTACTTTTATTCTGGCTTCTATCCTGCCATACTTAAAATCAAACTTATCCTGTGTCGTTATTCTTCCTGAGGTATAGTAATCTTCCCCATCCCGTATTTCTTTGTTTGCCTGAATAGTAAGTATTCCCCCGGACACAAAAATATTGTTCGGTGAATCTGTGTATTCCTGCAATTCATTATTTACCCGTCCCGGTTCATATGTTACATAACTCCAATAGTCTGTATTAAGTGATTCTCCTTCAAAATCCTCCTGAAATTTTAAAATAAATCCATCCTCACTAACCACTTCCTGTTCCAATTCTGAAATTTCCGTCAGAATACCTATTTCTTCTGTGCATTCTGTTTCCTCGATTACCTCTTCCTCTTCTCTTTCCGCTTCCTCGGCTACTTCTTCCTCTTCTCTTTCCGTTTCCTCGGCTACTTCTTCCTTTTCACTTTCCGTTTCCTCGGCTACTTCTTCCTCTTCTCTTTCCGTTTCCTCGGCTACTTCTTCCTCTTCTCTTTCCGTTTCCTCGGCTACTTCTTCCTCTTCTCTTTCTGTTTCCTCGGCTACTTCTTCCTCTTCTCTTTCCGTTTCCTCGGCTACTTCTTCCTTTTCACTTTCCGTTTCCACGATTCTCTCTTCTTCTGTTCCTTCGGTCAGATCTTCCATTCCTGCTTCACAGGGTATTTCTTCCGCCAAAACAGTAAGTGTTGAATAGCACATCAAGTCAGAAAAAATCATTATGAAAGCTAAAAGATATGATATCCATTTTACTGTTTTTCCCTTCATTTCAACCTCCTGCCTACTCCACCTTAATTTCCTTCCCAAAATAAAAGGAATAAATAACTTTTTCTTTCACATATTTACCGGTCAGCTTTTCCAATGCCTCCGCATAATAATTAAGCTGTGCTTTATAACGTTGTATCAGTTCTTCCTCCCGTTCTACCACATCTGTCTTATAATCAGCAACTACAATTTTTCCGTCTTCTTCAAAATAAACGTCAATGATTCCCTGCACCAGTACCGTTTCTTCTTCCGGAAATCCGGCGTTTAAGCGATTAGCACGAATACCATAAACAAAAGGTGCTTCTCTGTAAAGGAGTCCTTTTTTCTGTGCTTCTTTCATACGTCCGCACAGTCCAGAATTTAAAAATGTGGCAACCTTGTCCACACGGATTGCTTCTTTGTATTCTTCACTCAATCTTCCATCTTCAAATTCTTCTTCCATTGTTTTCAGCACTCCGGCTTTATCCGTTACTTTTTCAAAATCTAAAAGCTCCATAATTTTATGCATGGCACTTCCTCTGGTTGTGCCGGAAACACTTTCTACTTCCTTCATAAATGCCGGAATATATGGTACAATTTCCTCTTCCTCAATTAAGTGGAATGAGAAATCCATTTCTTCATTCTGTCCTGCTTTTTTCAGTTCAGAAACAGTTGTTTTTGTATATAAATCTGCAAGATTTTCATAAGGATACCTAAAAGAAAATCTTTCCTTCAAGTCAAGATATAAGCTTTTATCTAATTTTCCTGCAAACAACTTTAACTGTTCTTTTTTTCCTTCAAAAGAAATCTGTTCCTCTACCTCGGCCTTTACCAAATCCTGCGTACTGATAATCTGTATTTTTAGCGGAGCGGACACTATTTCTCCCACAGTTCCTGTTCCACTATCCAATCCATTCTCTTGCAGGATTTCCTGCATGGCAGGATGACGGATGCAGGATGCGAGTACAAAATCCATGTAACTTCCGGCAGAGGACAAAACCGAATACGGTAACATCGTTTCTTTATGCATCAAAAGATATGACAGTCCATTGATTTTTTCTATCGGTTTATCAATCGTTCCTGTCATGATTAACTTTTCCTTCGCTCTCGTCAATGCCACATATAAAATACGCAACTCTTCCGCTACATTGTCCAGACGCATTTTTCCTGCCATTACATTTTTTCGTAAAGTCTTATTCCGAATTCGCAGTTTCGGGTCAATGAAATCCGTACCGATTCCCATATCCACGTCTGCAATCAGGGGTTTCGTCGTATCCTGCATATTAAATTTCTTGGAAAGTCCTGCCACGAAGCAGATAGGGAATTCCAGTCCCTTACTCTTATGAATACTCATAATGCGTACAACGTCCGCTTCTTCTTCCAAAGTACCTGCCTCACCATAATCCACATCATATTTTTCCATCTGTTCAATATAACGGATAAAATGAAATAATCCGTGGTAACTGGTCTGTTCAAATGCTGCTGCCTTTTCCAAAAGCATTTCCACATTTGCTTTTCGTTGCTCTCCTCCGGGCATTGCTGCAACATAAAGAAGGAAATTATTTTCCGTTAAGATAGTCTGCACCAGTTCGTGAATAGACTTGTATGCTACCATTGTGCGGTAACGCTCTATTTTTTGCAAGAAAAGCGTCACTTTTTTCACCAAAACATCACTCAAATCGCCTTCATCCGTACTTCCTGTTTCTCCTGTCTCAACGATTGACTGCTCCTCCCGGCTTGCTCCGCTCTCTGCCAGCAGGCTAAGTCTGTCGTAAAGAAGTGCTCCCTTCTTTACCTTCCCTTCTGTCTCTATTTTAATCTGTGCAGTTTCTTCCTCACTGAAACCACCAAATACACTATGCAACACTCCAAACAACGGAATGTCCTGACGCGGATTATCAAGCACTCTTAAAAACTGCAAAAGACTCTGTATTTCCGAAGTCTGAAAATAGCCTGTTTTTAACGAAATATACGCCGGAATTCCTTCTTCATTAAAGACCTTTTTAAACTCTTCATCCCAACCACTATTGGTTCGAAGCAGAATCACAATATCCTTATAAGTCACTTTTCGAAGCTCACCTGTTTCTTTATCCGTCACCTGATTTTCCTTCATCAGTTCCTTAATACGCTTCGCTATGGCATAAGCTTCACTTTCTTTTGCCGTAAGTTCTGTATCCTTCTCCGGCTTTTCCACAAGCAAAAGTTCCGTATCATCATCCCACTCTGCATTTTCAGGAAGTTCCGGTAAAAAAGACGCACCAAAATAAAGTGCCGCATTGTCATCATAATCAATACCGCCAAGTTCCTTTCCCATGGTCTGATAAAAAACGTAATTTGCACTGTCCACCACCTGCCTGCGACTTCGGAAGTTCTGGTGCAGGTCTATACGTTGCTTCTCGCTGTCCGTAAGTGCATATTCATGGTATTTTTCCATAAATATTTCCGGACGTGCCAGACGGAATTTGTAAATACTCTGCTTTACGTCACCAACCATAAAACGGTTATAATGCCCATCATCCTCTCCTGAAATACTCTGCAACAAATACTCCTGCACCAGATTGGAATCCTGATACTCATCAATCATAATTTCTTTAAAATATGCCCGATAATCCAATGCCGTTTTGGTAGGTACAACACTTCCGTCCTCTTTTCTCTCCAACAAAATGTTTAGTGCAAAATGTTCCATATCCGAAAAGTCAATAATATTCTTTTCCCGTTTTCTTTCATCCAGCTTCTGCTTGAAAGCAATAGTCAGACGCAAAAGCTCACATACGGCACGCTCACAAGCCGCACACTGCTCCACACTTTTTTCCACAGACTGAAAAAAATATTTCTCTTTTATCCCCAGAATGGTATCTTTTATATCTGCTCTTATGTTTTTTACATTTTCTCTCTTTGCCACACTGACGGAATCATCCTTTTTCGACGGAAGTCTTCCAAACTGTATTTTTTCAATGGCAGTTTCCATTTCTGAAAGAGTTTCCACCTTAGAAAGCTTTTGAAGCATTTCTTTTTCCGTTTCCAAAAGCTCTCCATACATATAAGGTCCATCCGGTTGCTCACATACCTTTATTGCCTGCTCAATCATTTCCAGACAATCTTTTATCGTACGACTGTTTGCCTCTGCTGCCGCTTTTCCCCAGGAAGACTCCTCCAGCTGTTCCACGCTCTCTATATGATAGTCCTCTACCCTCTCCTTCAGCCATTCCTCCGGCCACGGATAACTCATGGAAAACTCATACAGCTTCTTTATATTTTCTTCCAGAATCGTTTCATTATTGCCTGTGCTGTAACACTCCACACAATACAAAAAATCTTCGGATGCCTTTCCAAACTCTTCCTCCAAAAGTGCATCCAGAACATCCTGTTTCATCAGCTTCAATTCCCCTTCATCCGCAATACGAAATCCGGGATCCAAACCGATATCATTAAAATTATTACGAATCACAAAAAGACAGAAACTGTCAATCGTTGTAATCTGGGCATTATGAATCAGAGTCGCCTGTCTTTGCAGGTGCTCATTTTCCGGCTCTTCTTCCAGACATTCCATAATTTTCATTCGGATTCGTTCGCGCATTTCTGCTGCCGCCGCATTGGTAAAGGTCACAATCAAAAGCCTGTCGATATCAATTTTTTCTTCTTTACTTTTTAGCCTGTCAACGATTCTTTCCGTAAGAACCGCTGTTTTTCCACTTCCCGCTGCCGCAGAAACCAAAATATTTCTATTTCGCAAGCTGATTACCTTTTGTTGATCCTCTGTATACTGAAAACCCATTTTTCATTTCGCCCTTTCATTTCTACTACCTTTTCTCAGCTTTCCTTCGTTTCCTCCACAATTCGTTCCATAGCTTCATCCTTCGACATTTTATCTAACTTCCGCTTTTTATAACCCGGAATTTTACTGTCAAAGCCGCAGACTGCCTTGTAAGCACAATAAGTACAAGCATCCGCCTGTCCTTTTTCATATGGATTTATGGAAATATCACCATGCAAAATCTGTGTTCCGATTTTGTGTATTTTCTGATTTACATAATCAGAAACTGCCTGTAATTCTTCTTTGCTCATTACACTGGAACGCGTGGAAAGACTGCCATCCTTTTTCCGTTCTACAGGAATTACTTCTGATTTTGTCTCAAAAGTTCTGTCAAGCATATTTACTATTTTGTCATCCTCATTGACGACTCCGTTCATCTGTAAAGACGCAAATATTTTTGCATTGATTTCTTCTTCCGTCATTTCCTTATCCGGTGTCACCATAGGGTCATACACATGGTAATACAAAATAGCTGCCGGAATCACCTCTTTTGTGGGATTCGCCTTTTTTTGCTGTTCCATTGCCGCATTCAGATACACCACCAGCTGTAACTGCAAACCGTAATAGAGTGCTACTAAATCAAACTGCTTATTTCCCGATTTATAATCAATTACCTTCACATAAACAGAATTGTCCTCTTCATAAGTGTCCACACGGTCAATTCTGCCCTTCAGCTTCATTTTTTCATCCTCAGACAAAGCTATGTTCAAACTGGAAATATCCTCCATCTGAGAAAAGGACATTTCAAACTTGTCCGGTGTAAAAAGTCCTTTCTTTAACTGCTCTTTTAGGGAAAATACGGTGCGCAACATAATCCGTCGTATCCTGCTGATTATATAAGTATTCCTTGCACTCGCAAACAAAATGGTTTCCCCGTATTCCGCTACATAGGCCTCGATTGCCTCCTCCACGTACTGTTTACCGATTTCCTCCGGAAAGTCAAGAAAGCTATATCCTCCTGCTTTTAATTTCTCTGAAAACAGCTCCAAAACACCATGATATACATTTCCCAAATCGGAGGCTTCAAAACTATACTCACCCCGCTCTTTTAAGAGCAATCCATATTTTAAGAAATGTGCATATGCACACGCCGCATAGGTTTCCAGTCTGCTGACACTGTTCTCCAGCACACTTCCATACAATGCCTTTGCTACCGCCCTTGCCAATGGTTTTGCCTTATAGGATAAAAATGCCGTTTCTGTCACTTTTTCCGTAATATTTTTCCAGTCTCCATCTTCCAAAAATAATGCAAAAAGAGTCAGGAAACGCTGTTCTTCCTCTTTATTTAACATATCATCTGCAAATTTCCGCATGCCTGCCACCAGAAAATCTGCACTGTCTTTTCGTGATGACATCTGTTCTTCCACTGCTCTGTTTTGCATTTTTTCTACTGAAATCAACGGAAACAGCTTTTTGCAGGTTCCTATCAGATAGGAAGGCCTTAGTGCCTTTCCATCGTTTCCGGTTTTTGCAAAGGACAAAAACAAGCGTTCCGTAGGTTTCGTCATATTCATATACAAATACAACTGCTGGATGTACATTTGCTGTCTCGGTGTTGGTGCAAGCTCAAATTCCGACTCCTGCAAAAACTCCCTGTCTATATCCGAGATAATACCGCCCTTTGCACCGCTTTTTGGAATATTTCCGTCATTTACACCTACAAAAAACAGCACCTTTACCTGATTAAGTCGGGTTCTTTCCATATCTCCCACTACAACTCTGTCCACATTCTGCGGAATGGTTCCAACCTGAATTTCCAAAAAGCCTGCATCCAGAATATCTGCAAACTCTTTCAATTCCATCGGCTCATCCCCTAATAAGCCGATAATCTGATTCAGCAAATCCATAACAAGTCTGTAAATCTGCCCATATTCTTTTGCTTTGGAAAGCTCTCCCTCCTGCAAAAACAGATTTTCATAATGTACCAGCTTTTTCTGTATCTGATTTTTTTCAATAAAAGCATATAATGCAAGTACCTGTTCCTTTGTAGTTCTCATTTCTGAAAGCAAAGGCGTAAGCTGTTCCATCATACTTTCCCGCATATGGTTCAACTCCTCTAAATCCTCCGCATCATACCCTTTCGGCATACGTGCAAACATTCTGCCGTAAGTACTTTTTCCCCGAATTCCAAGTGAAAGCACATAATTTTCCAATCGGTCAATCTGCTCTGCTGAAAACTCCGTCAACCCACTCCGCAAATAGTGAAATACTGTCTCATAAGAAAAATCATAAAGCAACATGGATAATGCACTTTTTATATATTCTATAAACGGATTTAATACAATTCCTCTCGTCCTGTCCACAAAACAGGGAATCCCAAATTTCTCAAACTCAGAATCCACATGGGGTGCATATGCATTTAAATCTCCGGAAACTACGGCAATATCACGATACGCATACCCTTTTGTCCGAACCAGCTCCTTTATAAGTGTTGCCGTCTGTCGTATCTCTTCTTTCGGACTTGACGATTCAAAAATTCGGATATTTTCATTTTCCCCACAAAAAGGTATCATCGGATAACGAAACAAATACTTTTCCAAATGCGCCATTTCAGGATTACTTACAAAACGTTGGACAGGACTGTCTTTTAAATATACATCTTTGCTTCGCAAAATTCCATTTTCCAGTGCCATTTTATGAAGCTTTCCGGCAGTCTTTTTACTTAAGTGGAACAGCTTCTGTTCGCTGCCTTCTTCAAACGGATTTTCATTACCATCCATAATAATAGTTACAATGACCTCTTTTGCCTGTTTCATCAGTTCCAGAATTACTTTATTCTGAATCGGTGTGAAACCGGTAAATCCGTCAAAAACAACCACACTGCGTTTAATCAGCTTAGATTTTCCAAGTACACTGCATAATCTCCCCAGTGTTTCCTCTGTAGTTATGAACTGTCCGTTAATATAGTTCATAAATTCCTTATATAAAATATGCAAATCCTTCAGCTTATACTGCAATGCACCTCTTTGTACAGAGCAGTCAATCATCTGTTTTAATTCTTCCTCACCGATTCCATACTGCATAAATTCCGAAATCACCGATTTTACCTCGTGGATATACCCCTGCTTTTGCAGATTTTTCCCGATTACGGTAAGGCGCCCTTCTATTTCTGCTGCCACTTTTCTCAAAATCAGACTCTTTCCCGTATCATCCAGTACCGGTTTTTCATTACCGCCTGTTTCTTCAAAGATACGGTGTGATAAACGTCCAAAACTAAGTACATCAATATTCCTGATACCGCCTCGTCCGTTCTCATTTTCCACTAAATCCTTCTGTGTCTGCATGGTAAACTGGTCCGGCACAATAATCAGAAATTCTGTATCCTGCTCCTTCAATGACCGTATTGTTATTTCATCATATAATTTTTTGCTTTTTCCGGCTCCCGAACCTCCGAAATAAAACTGTAATGACATACTGTTTCTCCTGTCCTGTGTAATACCTTTCTTAAATACTTAAACAGTATACCACAGAATCCTTGCAGATTAAAATTTTCTATGCTACACTTTCTTTCAAAACAATAATTTTATTCAAAATTGGACAACCTTTTTTATTGATTTTTTTATACCGGAAAGGACTTTATTTATGAGCTTACAAAACAAAAAATTATTTTTATTTGATATAGACGGTACACTTGCCTTAGGTGACACTTTATATGATGGTAGCCGTGAACTTCTGTCTCACATCGCTTCCATCGGTGGCAAATCCTACTTCATTACGAACAACTCCACCAAGAGCGGTATCGATTATGTCAAAAAATTCCGCGACTCTTTCCATTTGGAAACTACGGAAGATTTATTTATCACCTCCGGGTTTATGACTATCCGTTTTTTGAAAGAAAATTTTGCAGACAAAAAAATCTACTGTTTAGGTACCCGTTCTTTTGTAGCGGAACTGCAAAAAAATGGCTTGTGCGTTACAGAAAATATAGAGCCGGATATCGCCTGTGCCTTAGTCGGTTTCGACAACGAGCTTACCTATCGCAAATTAGAAATTATATGTGAAATTCTGTCCACAACAGATATTCCTTTTTATGCCACGAATCCTGACCTTTGCTGTCCGGTTCCCTTTGGCTTTGTGCCGGACTGCGGTTCTATCTGCGGTATGATTGAAAACTCCACCGGAAAGTCACCAATCTACCTCGGAAAACCAAACGCACTGGTAGTTGATTTGTGCCTGAAAGCTTCCGGCTTTTCCAAAGAAGAAACGCTTGTCATCGGTGACAGACTGTATACCGACATTGCCTGTGGCATCAATGCCGGCGTGGATACCTGTGTACTCTTTACAGGCGAAGCAAAAAAGGCAGATTTGGAAACAACCCAATATCTGCCTGCTTATCAATTTGATACCGTATCTGATTTATTGAGGGCATTATAGAATTTCTCTATACACCCTCAATACATTTTCTTTAAAAATTTTATCGCATTCCGACTCTTTAAACCCTGCCGCCAAAAAGACATCTGCCAACTGCGGCATATAAGAGTAATCCGGAATTCCTTCATTGGTATTAATTCCATCAAAGTCACTGCCCAGACCTACACATTCAATTCCGCCCACATTTATCATATGTTTTGCATGCTGCACGACAGCTTCCATCGTCCCCGGATTGTGCGTCCCCATTGGAACCTCTGTCAGAAAATCGGCACAGAAATTCAGTCCTGCCACACCGCCCCGCTCCGCCAGTATCTTTATCATTTCATCTGTCAGATTACGTACCCAGCCGCTGACTGCCCTTGCATTAGAGTGACTTGCCACAAAAGGTTTCTTTGTATGTTTTACCACATCATAGAAACCTGCATCGGATAAATGAGAAACATCCACAATCATGCCTAAGTCTTCCATTTTTTCCAACACTTTCACACCAAACTCCGTCAATCCATGTTCCGTATCCGGCTTTGTATAGTCAAATACAAAGCCCGGTTTTTCCGCCTCTTCTTTCCTAACCTTCGGCAGATTTGGGAATCCGATTTCATTGGGAAAATTCCAGGTAAGTGTCATCATACGCACACCTAATTCATAAAATTCTTCCAGATTTTTCAATTCTCCCAAACAGGCTGCCCCTTCTTCTATTGTTAAAAGTGCAGACATTTTTCCGTCTTTCTCATTTTGTACTATTTCCTCATAAGTTCTGATAGGCAAAATAATTTCCTTGTTTTTTTCCATTTCTTCGTAGAAAATCTCCGCCATTTTCAGCACTTCATCTTTTGGGTTATCACATTTTTCCTTTTGCACAAACATGGCAAAATTCTGTAATAATGCATTGCCTTTCTTTAGCTTACATAAGTCTATATGTCCTTCATTTTTATACAGAAAATACTGTTCGCCCCTTTTCTTCTTCTGCAACAACTCATAAAGTGTATCACAATGCATATCCACAAATCTCATATAACTTTATTTCCTTTCCAACTTTCCTTGTTGCCATCCGACTCCGATACTATTCTGTACCACCTAATGGTATTTTTAGTTCAAATTCTTCAAATGGTACTGTCACTTCCTTAAATCCCTCTGCGTAGCAGGCAAGAAAATATGGCTCATAATAAAAAACAATGCCCTTTTCATCCAAATAAAACGAAGTATCAAATCCTGCATATTCTTCAATCAGTTCCACTGCATCTCCCCAAAATGCTTCCGGATTTTTATTCACATATTCTGTTCCGTATCCGGTAATAATTTCTTTCAATTCCTCTTCACTGTTTCCTACAATATCGCGTAATTCCAACAGTTTCCCTGTCTGCAAATCAAATGTATAACCTATGTGATAAGGCATACCATGGGCCCCTCCCTGATAAATATATTCCTGTTGATAAAAACTGAAATATCTTTCATCAAAATAAGAAATTTCCGGAACAAAGCTGTCTATACTGTAATTGGACAGCCATTCATAACTCTCCCCCTCCCGGATACATCTCTCCTGATCCTTAGCACTTTCTTCACCATATGTAATTGTATTCCATTCCTGCTCCTGCAAAAATTGATTAATTTTCTCTGCTCCTGCAAACTTCCCATCTATGACAAGCAGTTCTGTCTGTATCTGCATCAATGAGACTTCCGGTTGACAATCACTAAAAATCTGTAAAAAATAGTTTTCCGTGTGTCCCACATCTGCAATACCACTTTCGTAAAATGCAGGAGTCAGAACTTCCTCTGTCTCAATATTCCTTAAGTTTCTGCTCTTCACATACATCTTGTAGTCTTCCTCATCTGCGTAGTAAAAGCAGCCGCTATCCTGCAAGAATTCCAACATGCCATATTCTCTTCCATAATATCTTGCCCCGGATGTGTTGTTATCCCCCAAACAAAAAAGTCTTTCTGACTCCTGCGTTTCAATTGACATTTTCTCCACTGCCAAAACCTGACTTCCGTGTGGATTTTCTTCATTATAGCAATAATATATATATTCCTTATCCATTCCGATAATAACCGGTACTTTTCCGCCCGTACAAAAACTCAGCTTTTTACTTTCCCATGTTTTACTGTTCCATATTTGGTATTCTTTTTCCCCCTCTATAAACTCCGTAGCTAACAGCCAGTTTTCATTTAAACATTCTAATCCGTCAACCTGTATTTCCTTAATCGTTCCATCTTCCCATATCTGTACCGTCTCATAATTCGTATCATATGCAAGAATGCATCCATACATTTCCATACTTTCAGCCGCAGATAAATAGTGTCCTCCGGTGTTTGTATAAGAAATACAGTAATACCCTTCCGGAAGCTTAACATATGAGCCCTCCTCCATCTTCTCAAGCCTTCCGTCCGGAAAAATTTTATAACAATATTCTTCATCATAATTAGCTATAAACAACAGATCATCCTGTAAAAAAAGTGATGAATACCCTAAAGAAAGGTCTTTTACCAAAGTCCGATAACCTGTTCCATTCGTATGTATAACAGACAAAAAAGTTTCCGTTTCTGCTTCATTCCCTGTTTTTTCTTCTACAAAATAAATCCTGTCCCCCACCAGCAATGCATTCCCATTATCAAACATGGCTGCTGTTTCCGGATGTTCTTCCTGCTCCCATAATATTTCTGCTTTTCCACTTACTTTATCTACTTTATAAATCCGTGAAGTACTGCATATATAACGATACTTTTCGTCTTCTTTTACCTGCCCGCCATGCCTTTTCTCCCAAGTAAACTCGTCCTGCATCACTGCAACTTCGGTTTCCGTTGTCTCCTCTGTCTCTGATATTTCATCCGTTTCTTCCACTACCTCCATCGATATCTTTGAAGTTTCTATATTTGGCTGTTTTTCATTATTACATCCTGCTAATAATCCTGTCAGTAACATTATCAGCACACCTACTTGTTTTTTTCGCATTTTATTCCCTCTTTCATATGTACTATGACTTTATTATATGTTAGCCCTTTTGAAAGGTCAAATACTGAGTCGAATGAGGCAAATCCCCCCATGAAAGAATTGCAAACTTCTTCAAAAACAGTTACACTATACTTAATATTTTGCCATGATTATGGCAAGAAAATTCCTAATAGAAATGAGGATATACTTGTGAAAGAAAAATTATATACCATCCCTTTAAATGATGCAGTAAATGCGAATGACGAATGCCCGTTCTGTTTTGTAGAACGCGATATCGAACAGGATCTACTTGACTTTTGTTTAGGTTCCGGATCTTCCTACATGGAAAGTGATATAAGAGATGCAACAGACAAAGAAGGTTTTTGCCGTACACACTTTAAGAAAATGTTTGACTATGGGAATACTCTTGGAAATGCATGGATTTTGAAAACCCATTATAAAAAAATGAATGAAGAACTAAAAAAAGTGACTTCTTCCTATTCTCCCACCAAAACTTCACTCATGGGAAAATTTAAGAAAAATGCTGAATCAGTAAATCCTATCGGTATCTGGGTTCAGGAACGTGAACAATCCTGCTATATCTGTAATCGTTTTAAAGATACTTATGCAAGGTATCTGGATACTTTTTTTGTTATGTATAAAAAGGATAAAGAATTCCGTGATAAAATTGCTTCCGGCAAAGGCTTCTGCCTTACTCATTTCGGCGATTTATGTGAAGAAGCTGAAAAACAACTAAACGACAAGGAAAAATCTCAATTTTTCCCAATGGTATCCAAAGTAATGTGTGAAAACATGAATCGTCTGTTTGAAGACGTTTCATGGATGGTAGAAAAATTTGATTACCGCAATCAGGATGCAGACTGGAAAAACTCCAAAGACGCAATCCAACGCGGTATGCAGAAACTGAAAGGCGGATATCCCGCCGATGCCGTTTACAAAATGAAAAAATAATTATCGACGTGTCAGTTTTTTCATCATTTCTAAGTAACCAAGAACCTCTGTATAGAGCATTTCAGGTTGAAAGGAACCCTGCCTGAAATGCTCTGCCATGATTCCCTGTATCGTCAAATCCAACATTTTTACCAGTCTGTCGATATCTACTTCTTCCCTTAGCACTGAAAAATCTATTTGATTCTGTATTTTTTCATAGCATTCTTTCAACACACTTCTTTTGTCTTCGATGGCTAAAATTGCTTCATGTACATCCTCATACATTGCACGATTCAAAAATTCCTGCATATACGGATAATTCTTCAATACCTGTAGCTTCGCCATTTCCATCTGCTTATAGATTTCAAAAAAGTCCGTTTCTTTACTATCAACCTCTGAAGTCAATTCCAACATCATATATCTTGTACTGTAATCATACACAAAGGTATACAATCCTATTTTGTTCGAAAAGTAATGAAAAAGAAGTCCTTTACTAATTCCTGCTTCCTTCACAATATCGTCCGTACTTGCACCTTTATAGCCATTTTCCGCGAACACCTTCAATGCTGCGTTAATCATACGATCCTGCTTTTCCTTTGCAAGATCAAAAAATTTACTGTTCATCTCTCAAAAACCTCATTTTTCTTTTCAGACTTGCCAACATCTTTCTGTTTGTAAATTGACTCCTCCAAAAGATGTCTTCTCCCGGAAAGAGTGTGAAGTTTACGGGTAAATTCAAGTACCTTTTCGTCATAAACTTCCTTACTTATTGTACCATCAATGAGCATATCTGTCATTCGGGATTTTTTTGATTCGTTTGTCCTTATATAGGTTCCATTTTCCTTACCTTCTGACATAATATAAACAGATAAAATTATTATTACCTCATCCTTTACTTCGAAAGCAATTCAACCAATCGCCTTGCAGCTTCTTTCGTATCTTCCGGTGAACCAAAAGTAGAAAACCGGAAATATCCTTCACCACAAGCTCCAAAACCTTCACCCGGTGTGCCGACTACCTGTATCTCATTCAGCAGAT
>JAFSBX010000105.1 GCA_017437065.1 Lachnospiraceae bacterium | reverse complement strand
TGCTTTGAAAAAATGATCCTTTGTTTTCATAACACACCTCCCAATTGATTTGTTTCCATTGTAGCAACCGGTAAGTGGAATTACAAAGGTTAAGTATGTAACTATTTACAAAATACGCTTTGTAGATTTGTGCAATTTTACTTATATTCCTTCGTGCTTCTGCGTACAACTAAAGACACTGGCAATTTCACTTCTGTGCAGATTTCTTTACCTTCTCTCAGCTCTTGCAGCTTTCTGACAGCAATTTTTGCACGCAAAGCACCATCCTGTTTTATTGTGGTCAAAGTTGGAGTGACCATTTCACACATAGGCGTATCATCAAATCCTGCCACAGAAATATCCTCTGGCACTGAAAAGCCTTGCTCAATCAGGAAATGCATCAAATCTATAGCATAGTAATCTGAAACTGCAAACACAGCGGTCACCTGTTGAAATTTCTCCAAATTTGACAGATAAAATGACCATCTCTGTTCCTTTTGCATTGGGATCAGCAAAAGATCTGCCTTACCGGGGGCAAATCCCTTGCAAAAACCGCAGAAGCGTTCCTTGTCCACGCAAATGTTATTATCCGAAATACACAGAGCTGTTTGATGCCCTAATTCACGGAAATGGCATCCCATCTGATAGCCACCTTCAAAATTATCAATCGTAATGTTGAGTATTCGCTCCGGTTTTTCGCAAAAGCCATCATAAACCGCAAAGGGGATTCGCATATGATTACGCAGGTACATATAATCCGGATCGCAAAATCCAATCACAACAATCCCATCCATATTCCACATGGAGGCAAATCGAATGATTTCCTCAGCGCATTTGGCTTTTTTTACCATCATAAACCGTCCGCTGGATTCAATTTCTGTGGAAAGGAAGTTTAAGGAGGACGCAATGAAAAAATCATCCAGCGTGTGTCCCTCATATTTTTCGTGGTCATTGACAAAGACACCGATGATTTTGGAACTATTCCGTGCAAGGAGAATCCCTGCCATACTGGGAATGTACTGACGCTCCTCCAGCAAGGCTGTTACACGCTGAACTGTCTCATCGGAAACCTTATTTGTTTTACCGTGGATCACATTCGATACCGTAGCGGTGCTTAGTCCTAATTCCTCCGCAATATCACAAATTCGTACACGTTTTTCCATCCTGTTTTTCCTCCCATTTAAGTGATGAGTTTCTTTTATTTTATCCATTCTGTGTGTACGAGTCAAAAGTTATCCGCATAACCTAAACATAAAATGAGGAGTTTGTCAGTTAAATCCCTTGAGATATTCATACTTTTCCTGCCGTCTCAACACTTACAAAATTGAAGATTATTTTATTCCATACTTCTCAATAATATAATCCATATCCTTATCTCCCCTTCCCGAAAGGTTAATAAGAACAGAACCTTTACCCATCTGTTTTGCCAACTTCATGCCATAAGCAACAGCATGAGAACTTTCGATTGCCGGAATGATACCTTCCATTCGTGAGAGTTCAAAAAACGCATCTATCGTTTCATCATCACTTACTACATCATATTTAACTCTGCCAAGGTCATGTAAAAAAGCATGCTCCGGTCCTGATGACGGGTAGTCCAGACCGCTTGCTACGGAATATACCGGTGCCGGTTCTCCCTTTTCATCCTTTAACATAATACTGTTAAATCCATGCATAACTCCTTCTTCTCCATAGGTAAGGCTTGCTGCATGGTCACCAAGTGCAGTTCCCCTTCCAAGCGGTTCCACACCATAAATATCAACTGGATCATTTAAGAAGCCGGAAAACAGTCCCATAGCATTAGAACCTCCACCTACGCAGGCTACAACTGCATCCGGCAGTTCCCCGGTCATTTCCAGAAACTGCTCCCTTGCTTCGATTCCTACCACACTCTGAAAATCTCTTACCATCATAGGGAACGGATGCGGACCCACAACAGAACCGATACAGTAAATGGCATCCTTATACTCCTTGCAATAGGCCATAAACGCTGCATCCACAGCTTCTTTGAGTGTCTGTAATCCATCTGTTACTTCAATGACTCTGGCTCCCAGTATTTTCATTCTCGCAACATTAGGTGCCTGTTTCTTAATGTCCACAGCACCCATATAGATGTCACATTCCAGTCCAAAATAGGCTGCGGCTGTTGCAAGTGCAACACCATGCTGACCTGCTCCAGTTTCCGCAATAACTTTTTTCTTACCCATATACTTTGCGAGAAGTACTTCTCCCATACAATGGTTCAGTTTATGTGCACCTGTGTGGTTCAAATCCTCTCGTTTTACATAAAGCTGAACTCCTGTACCAATCTTATCTGAAAGTCTTGCCAGATGCGAAATCGGCGTAGGTCTGCCCTGAAATTCTTTGCGGATACGACGAAGTTCATTAATAAATTTTCTGGACTTACATATAGTCTGATATGCTTCACTGATTTCATTCATAGCAGTCTGTAATTCCGGTGGAATATACGAACCGCCATATTTTCCAAAATAACCATTTGCATCAGGGTAGTTTTTAAAGTAAGTATCAAATTCAATATTATTATACATCATAGTATTATCCTCCACATTCTTAAAAAGATTTTATTAACCATTTCCTGTCTGTTCCATACATTTTATTTCGGCGCATAAGCGCCACCACAGTTTACGCATCATATTACACCTCCCGATATGGCAGTTTTTGTACAAAAGAAAAACTCCTTTGACCAATCTGTCAAAGAAGTTTCTTAAAAACAAAAACGCCCCTGACAGAATGATAGAATCTGTCAAGGACGAATACATTACTTTATAAAAAGTAAACACGATCCGCGGTGCCACCTTGATTTACAGCTATGACGCTGTACGCTTAGCAGGATACCAACATATCCCCGGCAACTGACGTATGCCAACACGTCATAGAATACTCAGTATAACTAATTTACACCTTTGACTATGCCCTCAGCGGTCCATTTGACAACTTGTTTCTCACCTGATTCTCAGCACCACAGGCTCTCTGTAAAGGCATCATTGCCGTTATCTCCGCTTCAACGGTTTTTATAATGTATTAAATTGGTATGAATTATAGTACCATTTTTCTTATATGTCAAGTGATTTTTAATTTTTATAAAACCTTATAAAAGCTGAAATTTTCTGTTGCTTAATAATCAAGCAATCCGCCATAATCGTTCCATTCACCAAACATTTTCCTACTTCTGACTGCTCAATTAATTTTTACAAGCATATATCAAAAACAGCTCTATCCTTCTTCTTATCACGCTGAATAAAATTAATTCTTACTCTCTGATATACTTTGAGGAAAGTCTCAAAATTTCCCCCGCAACCGAATTATCATTAAATACCTAATATATCTCTGAATTAATCATAAATCCTTCACATTTAAATATCCCGGAGTATGCTGCTCCGGGATAAAATCAGTTTTCTATAATCTATTTGAAGAAGGGCCTTTATCCTTCGATGGCAATATACTTTTTGTCCTCTATCTGAGCTTTCCTTTCTTCTGGTTTTGGAATGGACAATCTCAAGACACCGCTTTCATATTTAGCATGAATATCTTCCTGCTTGATATCCTCGCCCACATAGAAAGATCTGCTCATACTGCCTGCATAACGTTCACGACGAACAAATTTTCCTGTCTTTTCTTCCTTCTCCTCTTTGTCCAGACCTTTCGTTGCACTAATCAACAGATATCCGTTTTTCAGTTCCAAAGAAAGCTCTTCTTTTTTGAATCCCGGAAGATCAATGTCTACTTCATAGCGATCTTCCTGTTCTTTCACATCTGTTTTCATCATGTTTGCTGCATGGCGTCCATACAGTTTTTTCTGTGCCTTCTTCATTTCTCGATCATCGAATACCGGAAAATCAAAGAAATCATCAAAGAATTCGTCAAATAAATTTTCTCCAAAAATACTAGGTGTTAACATAATCATCGCTCCTTTTTCAAAATAGTTTTTTTGAAACTGGGGATGTTTAGGAAGAATCATGAACTTGTGGTTCTTTCTTTCTCCTGTTTCTAATTATGTTATATCACCATTGTTAGCACTTGTCAATATTGAGTGCTAATTTTTTTGTGAACTTTTTGTGTCTTAACAAAATCCTACGTTCTTTTGTTAACTTCAATATGAGCTATATTATCCTCCACTGATAAAATTTGCATCTGATAATCCGCAGTCTCTTTTTTAATCTGAAATACCTTCTTCTTTTGACTTTCCTTCACGAATCATCTATGCATTATGAAAAACACTTATAAAACCATAATCAAAGTTCCTATCCCTATGAAAATGCAGCCAATCAAAGATTTGGTTGTAAACTCCTCATTAAGAAATACAAAAGCTAATATAATTGTAATAACTACACTTAATTTATCAACAGGAACAACCTTTGAGGCATTGCCAATTTGAAGTGCTTTGTAATAGCAAAGCCAGGATGCACCTGTTACAAGACCAGATAATATCAAGAAAATCCAGCTTTTTTTACTTATTTGCGACAATCCTCCTTGAGCATTTGTTAAAAACACCATGCCCCATGACATTATAACAACAACTACAGTTCTAATGGCTGTTGCCAAATTGAAATTCACACCATCAATACCAACTTTAGCCAATATAGAGGTCAATGCGCCAAAAATTGCTGATAGTAATGCCAGTAAAAACCACATATCATATCCCCCTTACAATTTTATTTTTCCTATATATTTTCCAAAAATTAAAATGAAACTTCGATTACTCTCATCATAACACATTCGTATAAAACATAAAACATTTTCCCCAATTATTTACCAATTACTTCATTTTATTTCCTTGTTTCTTTTTATTTTCCTTAAGCATACAAAAATAAATGAGAATGATTATCAAAAAAGTTCGAAAATTGCTTGACAGAAAAAAAGTTTAATGATAATATTTAATCAGCAATCATTACTATTTAGAAAACACAGAAAAAATTTTAAATGAAAAGGAGAATGAATTATGAGTAAATATGTATGTCAGGTATGCGGTTATGTACACGAAGGAGAGGAAGCACCAGAATTCTGCCCACAATGTAAAGCACCAGCTTCTAAATTCACAGAGCAGTCTGGAGAAATGTTTTGGGCTTGCGAACATGAAGTAGGAGTAGCAGCCGGTGTTAGCCAAGATATTTTGGATGATTTAAGG
>JAFSBX010000104.1 GCA_017437065.1 Lachnospiraceae bacterium | reverse complement strand
GGGGCTGTTGCAAAAGTAGATAAATAATCTACCGGAGCAGCAGCTCCTTTTCTGTGCATAAAAAAAGAAAGATTTCTCCTTCTAGGTGGATATCTCCCTGAATTTTTAGCGTACTTTAACACACCTCTTGATATTTCTTATTTTTCTATGCTGTTTTTACATCAAAGAAGTGAGTTTTTGTGCGATTATTTTGGATTTTCGCATGTAATTTATTGATGTTATAACCGAAACACAATAAAAGAATCTCAAGTTTTACTTTGGTTTTTCCACGAAGCAGAAATCTTTGAAATTCATAGTCATTTTTCAATACACCAAAGGCTCCTTCTACCTGAATTGAACGATTCATGCGATATTGAATTCCTAATTCACTGGTGATATTTTCGTAGGATTCCTGACGAAGGGTAATGAACTTTTTGGATACACCCATTCGTTTGTTTCTTTTTGCTCGTGTACATTTTTCTTTGTATGGGCATCCTTCACAGGATTCGCATTCATACATGGTTACTTCTGATTCGTATCCGTTTTTACTTGTCTTTTTCGTGATATACTGTGGTTTCAGTTTTTTACCATTATGACAAATATAGGTGTCAGTTTCTTCATCATATTTCATGTTTTCACGTTTACTGATATCGTTTTTGAAGCTTCGTTTTTTCCATTTCTCATATGTCTGTGGTTTGATGTAAGGTGTCTGACCATTCTTTTTCATGTAATCATAACCTTCTTCGCTTTCATAACCCGCATCAGCTGTTGCTGTTGGATATTTAAATCCCAGTTTTTCTTCCATTCTTTGAAGGAAAGGAACCAACGTCCAGACATCATTTCTGTCTGAAAAAATATCTGTGGCAACAATATATTCACTATCTACACCTATCTGAACATTATATCCTGGTTTCAACTGTGCATTACGCATATGATCATCTTTCATATGCATAAAAGTTGCATCAACATCTGTTTTTGAATAACTATTACGATCCAGAAATCTTGAATTGTGTAGATCATAAAGAAGCTGACGGTCTAAAAAGCGTCGGAATATTTCATGGAACTTCTGGTGAACACTTCTTCGTTTACCTCGTCCATGTACAAACTCTATCTGCTTATCTTTGCAATAATTATCTATAAAATCAAAAATCTGCTGTAATTCCTGTGTTCGATTCTCTTTTGTAATCGTGAAATCCTTCATGTATTCTCGGTTTAAGAAAGTGACAAGCGTTTCCATCTTTGGAAACATCTTTTCTTCCCACTTATTTACAGACTTTTTCCAAACAAACGTATATTTATTAGCACATGCTTCTAGCTTTGTACCATCAATAAAAACTGTTTCTTTAGAAAGCTCGCCCATCGAAGCTAATAGGCGTACTAACTGATAAAACAAATCTTCACAAGCCTCTGCAAGAAAACCTGTACGAAATCTTGCAATTGTACTATGATCTGGAGCTTTTTGCCCTGCAAGAAGCCACATGAAGTTGATGTCTCTGCGACAAGCTCTTTCGATTTTTCTAGAAGAATAGATATTTTGTGAGTATGCGTAGGTCAAGATCTTAAACATGGTCTTTGGGTTCACTGCTGGATTTCTACCTTTGGTAGAGTAAGCCTGATACAACTTTGTGTAATCTAATTCCTCCAATATGTGGCTCAGCAGACGAACAGACTCATCTTCAGGAACTAAACCTTCCAAACTTAATGGCAAAACCAGTTGATAAGAATCGCCAAGTTCGGTATAATTTTTATGGTATTTTAAGTTACTAGGCATATCTTATTATACCATGATTAGCAGATTCTTCGGAGTCTGCTTTTCTATTTTAAGGCACAGAAAAGGAGCTGCTGCTCCGGTAGACTAATTATCTACTTTTGCAACAGCCCCT
>JAFSBX010000103.1 GCA_017437065.1 Lachnospiraceae bacterium | reverse complement strand
CTCTGCTGCTGTCCACCGGATAACTGACTTGGCATTGCCTCCAACTTATCTGCAATTCCAATCTGATTTACTACCTGCTTAAAATACTCCTCATTTACTTTTCTTTTATCCAATAAAAGTGGCATAAGGATATTTTTTCTTACTGTAAGAGTTGGAATTAAGTTATAAAACTGATATACCAATCCAACTTTTCTACGGCGAAAAATAGCAGATTGGGTTGGATTCAACTCGGAAATATCTTCCCCAGCAACTAAAACCTTTCCTGCAGTAGGCTTATCTACACTTCCAAGAACATGCAGTAATGTTGACTTACCGGAACCGGACGCTCCCACAATAGCAACGAACTCTCCCTTTTCTACAGATAAATCAATCCCATCTATTGCAGTTACCAAATTTTCCTTAGAGCCATAGACTTTTCTGACTCCTTCGCATTTTAATATTTCCATACGATTGCTCCTTCCTGTTTTGAAATGATATCCCCAGTTTGGCTCAATTATAACAGAGCAAAGTGACAACTTAGTGACTGTATACTCTTATTTCAAAACAAGCTCCACCTTCTGGCATATTCCGGGCAGTAATATTACCATTCTGCATCTCAAAAATGGAACGAGCAAGGGATAATCCAATTCCTATCCCCTTCTCACTGGTATCCTTTCCTTTATAAAAACGCTCAAAGAGGTGAGGAATATCCTCTTCCTTAAAGCCTTTTCCTTCATCCCAAATCAATACTTCCACATATAGAGGATTTGCAAAATAATCACAATGTACGATACTTCCGGGAGCAGAATGTTCAATACAATTTTTGATTACATTGATGAAAGCCTCCATCGTCCACTCCATATCACCATCTATTTCAATACAACCCTTATCCGGAATTGACACAGAAACTTCACTTTCTACTAGCAGTTCACTTAAATTTTCTGTAGCAAGGGTTAATGCTGTATAGACATCCACCTTAGAACATTCCAACTGTAATACACCTGCATCAATCTTAGAAAGCGTTAATAAAGCCTCTTCCAACCAAGTAAGGCTTTCCAACTGGCTTTCCATCTGCTGTACATAGATTGCAGAATCTGATTTCTTCGAAAGCTGCAATGCAAGAGATAACGTGGTAATTTTGGTCTTTAACTGATGAGCAATATTAGCCAAATTATCAGCATAGTTTTCTTTCGTTTTGACTGCTGTATCTCTTGTCTGCCGAAGCGTAGTTACAGTCTTATATATTTCATCTTCTAATTGCGAAAAGGTATCTTCCTTGGACTGAATAATTCTATCAAACTTACCAATATTCACGCATTCCAGATAGTCTGTTAATTCCTCAATCCTTCTACGGTTATACCTGTCTGTGTGCCAGTAAAAAATCATGAAACTTACTACTATCATCAGGAACACCATAAGAGTAAGAAAAATAAACCCCGACTGAAAACCACCATCAAAATCACTGATTTTGTATCCGTATTTCAATAGGAACTCATTTTCTTTCTCTCCTTGATTAGCACCTTCGGAATATTCCTTTAAAGACGAAAGCACTTCCTCTTCTGCTTCCGGATGAGATTCGATAATTGTCTGACACAGATTTGAAATGTGCTGAAAGGATAGCTGCCTATAATGATTTATCCCATAAACCAATATACCAACCATACCAATAAGACATATCAATATCGGTATTAGCACTTTTATTCTATTTTTACTGGTCTGTGTCATACGGTATCCTCCATTCGATAACCAAAACTACGTATGGTTTTTAAGCAGGTCGGATTATGTAGCTTTTCTCTTAATCGTTTCATGGTAACGGTTAATGTGTTGTCATTTACATAGTTTCCGGTGTTATCCCATATTTGTTCCAGTAGTTGCTTTCTTGTTATAGTTTTCCCCTTATTCTCTATAAGGGTCAAGAGTAGTTGATACTCCGGAGAACTCAACACCACTTCTTCCTGCTTATAAAAAACTGATAGTTTGTCTTTATCCAAAGTGATCTCATCACAAAACAATCTATGTTCTTCTTTCTTTGTAGACCT
>JAFSBX010000102.1 GCA_017437065.1 Lachnospiraceae bacterium | reverse complement strand
GAAACGTAAATTTTATCTGCCAACTCCTCTTGAGATAAATTTGCTTCTGTTCGATATTTTTTTATCTGCTTGTTAAGTTCCATCTTTGCCATCTCCTTCATAACCCACTTTAATCAAAAAAGAAATTTGGGTCTATCAAAACGCTTTGACATTGTTCATTTTAGCAGTGTCAAAAGTATTTTACAGTGCGTAAACTTCAAGTTTCTGTTGCTTTCAATCTTTTTGCAAACTTGCAATTAATACCGCTTACATCAAACGAATTTTAGCACAAGAATATGGCATAGGCAACGAATATCCCTTACCGGTTCGATGTATTTTGCATCTTAAAGGAAGAAAAGTGCCTCTTACAGAAAAACGCATTGCACTTTATTTGCGATTATATTATAAAAAAATAAGGGGGCGAAAAACTCATGAAAGTAACATTACAGCAAATATCCGCAGGCACAGAAGAAGTGGTCATCAAATATAAGGATATGACAGAGCAGATTGAAGGCATTGTAAATTACATAAACAGGCAGGAGAAAAAGCTTATCGGTTTGAAAGAGGGTCAACAGTATGCCATTCCACCACAAAATGTTATTTATCTTGAAAGTGTGGACGGTGTTACCTATTTATATACCAGTATGGAAGTATACCGTACGAATTTATCTCTGGCAGCAGTAGAGGCAATGTACATGGAAGAAGGGTATTTTCGATGCAGCAAGGCCATGATTATTAATATATACCGCATAACAAAGTTGAAAAGTGAGTCGGGGAACCGAATTGATGCAATGATGGATAACGGAGAGCATGTTATCATTTCAAGGCGGTATGCAAAAGAATTGAGAAGAATATTAAGAGGTGAGACCTAGTGTACTGACACGTTGATAATTTGATAAACTCCTTGCCTATTCACTTATCAGACTTCGTTGGCTTAAATCGACGATGCCACCGCATCGCCTCATTCAGCCGCCTTGCTGTTAAGCGAATATTCTACGGAGTTTATTCAAATATCAAAGTGTCAGTACACTAGCCCATCGTTTTCGAAATAACAATGTATCAGGTCGATAAAGGACTTGGAAAAATATAGAGAAACAGAAAGGTGTGATTGTCGGAATGGAAAAGTTTAAAAAATATCTGGCACAGGAAATAGGAATTGAGTTTAAAGCATGTCTCTATTTTTTTGTACTACTTTTTTTCTATGCAATGTATAGAGTAATCGGTGGAAGTATGGAGGCAAGCATTATCTATTTGGCTGAAATGATATTGTCTACTTATATTATGGGATATATACAGGTTTTTTTAATGCGTAATTTTGATGAAGCGGAGCATTTTGGAATATTTGAGGCAGCAGCTTCTTTGGTTTGTACCCTTCTGTATGCAATTACAAGCTATTTGTGTGGGTGGTTTGACAGAAAAATCGGCGTGACAGCTGTATTTTGCGGATATATGTTGTTTGCTTATGTATGTGCATTTTTGGTATATAAAGTGAAACGTGATGTGGATACAAAGCAATTAAATGAAGAATTGAAAGTCTTTCAAATGACAAAAGAAAAGCCGGATAGCAATAAAAAGAAGCATTAAGTAAATTGCGACATCAGGAAGTATAGGAAAAAGTGCAATAGTATCGAATGAGATATGAAAAACAGAGTAAAAAATGTGCAGGAGGGAGAAAGAGCATGAATAAGAAGTATGCCATAGAAATAAATAATCTTACAAAAAACTACGGAAAAGCCAGAGGTGTTACGAATCTTACATTAAAGGTAGAAAAAGGGGATATTTTCGGATTTTTGGGACCGAACGGTGCAGGAAAATCTACAACGATTCGAAGCCTGCTTGGTTTCATACAGTTTCAGGAAGGAAATGCGTCTATCCTTGGAATGGATGTAAGAAATAAACAGAAAGAAGTACTGGAAAAGATAGGATATATGCCGTCTGAGGCTATGTTTTATCCGTCCATGAAGGTAAAAGATGTGTTAAAGTTTGCAGCAGATATGCGAAAAAAGGATTGCGTGGAGGAAAGCAGAATGCTTTGTGAGCGGCTGGAGGTTCATGCGGAGAAAAGAGTAGATGAACTTTCTTTAGGAAATCGCAAAAAAGTCAGTATTGTCTGTGCTATGCAACACAAACCGGAGCTGTTTATTTTTGATGAGCCGACCAGCGGGCTAGATCCACTTATGCAGGCAGAATTTTTCAAGCTGATTCTGGAGTATAACAAACAGGGAGCCACCTGCTTTTTATCTTCGCATGTGTTACCGGAAGTGAAAAAGTACTGTCGGAATGCGGCTATTATTCGTAACGGAAAGTTAATCTGCACAGATACCGTGGAAAACCTGACAAAAACAAGTGCAAAGAGAATTCGAGTGGTAAAAGATGGTGTGGAGGAAGATTTTGTATTCAAAGGTAATCTAAATGAGCTTTTTGCAGGATTTGCAGAACATGATATATCAGATATTTTGATCGAAGAACCGGAGTTGGATGAAATATTCATGCACTACTATGAGAAATAAAGGATGGGGTTGAAAATGACTTTATACAGACACGAAATGAAAATGAATTTGAAAAGTCTTATTATATGGACGCTTTGTGTAGGAGGCTTATGTTTTGGATGTATTTTGTTGTATACAAGTTTAGAGGAGTCTTTGCAGGATATTGCGGATGTCTATTCTAATATGGGAGCTATGTCGACAGCACTCGGAATGGACAAAATGAGCCTTGCAACGCTGACAGGATTTTATGCCACGGAAATAGCCATGATGCATGGTCTGGGCGGCGCTATGTTTGCCGCTATTTTGGGAACGGGAATGTTGTCAAAGGAAGAAGCAGGACACACATCAGAATTTTTAAATGTATTTCCGATAGGAAGAAAGCAAATTATTATAGAAAAATATTTGGCGTTAATCAGCAATATTTTGTTGTTTAATTTAGTTTGTACGACTATGTATGTTGTAGGGTTTGTCATGATGGGCGAAGAACTCATGGAAAAAGAGATGGTGTTATATCATCTGGCTCAATTTCTGATGCAGGCAGAAATTGGTACGGTCTGCTTTATGATATCTGCTTTTTCCAAAAAGAATCTGATGGGTGCAGGGTTGGGAATTGCCATACTGATGTTTGCCGCAGATATGATGTGCCGTATTATACCGGCAATTGAAAATGTGAAGTATATAACACCGTTTTATTACTCTAATGGCGCGGATATTTTTACAAGTGGAGAAATTGATGGAGTTATGCTTGGGATAGGAGTTTTAGTAATTGTTTTGGCATTTATTATTGCATTTGGTAAGTACCGGAAAAAGGATTTGGCAGCATAGGAAGGTGATGAAGAAGTAATGAAGAAGTAATGAAGAAGTGAAAAGAAAAAACTTGCAGGAAAAAGGGCTTTGTGATACAGTAAATGTCACAAAGCTTTTTGCATTGAAATCATGCAGATTCTAAGATGATTTCAAGCTTCTTATAAGCGTATCTGAGAAAATCAGGCATTTCTGCCGTAGATTCAAGGAAATAAGACAAAAGAACAGGAGTGAAGTAATTATGGGTGAAAAAAATGATGCAATGTGCAGTTATTTGTCAGTACCCGAAGTTTTTGCAGATTTTGTTAATGGAACTTTATTTAACGGCAGAAGCCGGATTAAGGAGAAGGACGTACAGAGTTATGATGGGGTTTATCACGAAAAGATTACGGATAGGTGCGGAACAAAGCAAAAATTGGAACGGGAGAGGGATGTAGTCAAAGGAATTATGAAAGGCAATAAGTACGCGATAGTGGGAGTAGAGAATCAAAACAAAGTTCACTATGCCATGCCGTTTCGTTGTATGGAATATGAGGTTGCAGAGTATATCAGGCAACTGAAAATAATTAAAATGAACTTTCAAAAAGAATGCCGGACCGGAGAAGAATTTTTGTCAGGAATGAGTAAAAATGAAAAGTTGAATCCTGTAGTTGTCATTATGTTTTATCATGGAATGGGAGAATATGAAGGGAGCAGAGATTTGTATGGAATATTAGATTTGGAAGGGGAAAATGAAATTTATAAGGAATTTATCACTAATTATCAGATGAATTTAGTGACATTACAGGATATAAAGGAGGAAAACTTCAAAACAGGACTGAGACAATTGCTTGGAGTTATGAAACGAAGTGAGGATAAAAATGCATTGAGGAATTATATAAAAGAGAATGCAGAAGAGTTTTCACATTTGGATGAAGAAACATTTGATGTAATGAGTGTTATGGTAAACCAAAAAGATTTAATGAAGTATAAAGAAGATTGGCGGAATGTAAGAGGAGAGATTGATATGTGTCGTGCGATTGAAGGAATTAAAGAAGAGGGAAGAGAAGAAGGAAGAGAGCAAGGCAGAATGGAAGGAGAATTAAAATTAGGCTTGCTGATATCAAAATTATTTGCTGATGGACGGCTGGAGGATGTTCAAAAAGCAGCGAACGATGAATGTGCCAGAAAAGAATTTTATCGGGAATATAAAATTGCCAATTAAAAGGTAATTGGTTCTCAAATGCCCTAAAATCAAGGGATGCAACCGCAACTTTACATGAAAAAATTGAAATGCAACACAAAATTGGTAGAGGTTGCGGAGGGTGTCAGATAGAATACGGACATAAGATAACCCCGGATGAACACAGAGGAATTATCGTTACCGGTCACGGAGTGAACAGTAACCAATTATCTATTGCTATATAGTAGAAATTTGTGTTTAAATACATAGGGTATAAGGAGGAGACAAGATGAGTTTCGGAGAAAATTTACAATTTTTAAGAAAGAAAAACAATATTACACAGGAGCAGCTTGCAGAGCGTTTAGGTGTATCAAGACAGTCCGTATCAAAATGGGAGTCAGATGGCAGTTATCCTGAGATGGAAAAACTGGTACAGCTTTGTGAAATGTTTTCCTGTAATATGGATGCTTTATTAAGGGGAAGCGTAGAGGAAAATGTAAAAGAGGATACAGCACATTATGATGAACATATGAATGATTTTTCTAAATGGATTGCAGGTGCAGTGGGATTTCTTATCTTTAATGTAGGTTTACAGTGTATGTTGGAAGGTTTTGGTGTTGCAGAAGAGATAAATCAGTTCATTTTTTGGGTTTTTGCGGCAATATCAATTGTAGTGTTTGTTGTAAAAGGTATGCAGCATGATCATTTTAAAAAGAAACATCCAAGCATTAACCAGTTTTACACGGAAGAAGTGTTAGAAAAGTTTGAGAGAAAGTTTCTCTGGCTTATGGCTGCACCGATTGGAGCTATAATTATAAATGTTGCCTGCCAGTCATTATTAGAGAAGATTTTTATAAACAGAGGACTGAGTGACGAGTTTAGCGGTGCAATTTTTCTTTGGGTAATTGCGGCAGCAGTTACAGTATTGGTGTATGGTGGATTACAGAAATCTAAATATAGTGTAGAAGTATATAATAAAGAAAATGAATACAACAAAGATCAAAATAAAGAATTTCGTGCTGTGCAGAGAAAAATTGGAAAATGGTGCGGAGTCATTATGATGGTGGCTGTCATTTTATTCTTATTAAGTATTGGAATCGAAATTGGAGGATTTCAGGAAGATTTGGCAAGCGGAATGGGATATCAGTGGAAAACATCTATCATGGCATATAGCTGGATTGTTTTTCCGATTGGTGGAATTATATGTGGGATTGTAGCTGTTATTTTTAATTCTTCTTTGGCGGAGAAAGAGGATACAGAGTAAACAGGTTTACGTTGTCATTTCTTTTTGCAAGCTGATATGCTAGAATGTAAATAGTCTGATGATACTTTGAGTAGTGAAAGTGCTCGTATACAGTGTGGGTCGGTATTAATTATGATGAAACAAAACATCATACCTGTATCATAGAAAAACAGACAAATTAATGATTTTGTACGTAGAACAAACTTGCAGGCAATGAGGAGGCGTAGTTATACTTATGAAAATACTTTTGGTAAGACACGGAGAAACTGACTGGAATGTAGCAAAAAGAATTCAGGGTAGTACGGATACTCCTTTAAATGAAACCGGTATAGAGCAGGCAAAACGTCTTGCAGAAGAGCTTGCAAAACGAGAAACACCGGTTATCGGAGTTTATACAAGTAAGTTGGAAAGGGCAGCCAAAACGGCAGAATATGTTGCAGCAAAGCTTGAAAAAGAGTGTATTGTGCTATCCGGTTTAGAGGAAATTAATTTTGGCTTGTGGGAAGGGATTACATGGGAGCAGGTAGAAGAACAGTTTCCGGCGGAATATCAGGCATGGCGTCAAAACAGACGGTATGGTCATCCACCGAAAGGTGAGTCTTATCAGGAACTGGTGGAAAGAGTAGTCACGGCATTACAAAAAACAATAAAAGAACTCAAAGCAGGTAACTATGCAGAAGGCACAAACAGTAAATCTGTGAATGGAAGTGGTGAACCGGTGAATGGGGACATCGTTGTTGTTACTCACAGCGCAGATATTATGTCATTAATGTCATTTGTCAATGACACACCTTTTCATGAAATGGTAAAAAGATACAAAACAGCGAATACTGCCATAGTAGAAATTGAGGCGGAAACAATTGAAAAATTAGTAATTTGAGAGGATTCGGGCGTCAAAAGGTATTGATTTAGCTTGAATTATGTAAGAAGAGACTGCTAGGCAGTCTCTTCTTTGCATATAAATCCATAAAAAGTAATCAGGTAAAGACCACAAAGTCCTACTAATGCATAAATAATTCGGGAAAATAAAGTCATGTCACCGAAAATGAATGCAACTAAGTTAAAGTTAAAGAAGCCAATCAGACCCCAGTTAATGGCACCGATAATTGCAATTGTAAGTGCAATACAGTTAAGCATTTTCATAGTAAACCTCCGTTTGATTGCTTATATTTGTGTTCATACAATATTAGTATGACGTAACTGATTATAAAGCTATATTTTGCATAATAAATCATGCTGTATGTCTATGTTACTTTGTGTAGTGTTTGCAAAAAAAAGAAAAATATACATAAGAAAAAAATTACAAAAGCAAGATTTTTTTTATTTTTATATACTTGACATATATAACGGCATGCGATATATTGAATATACGATATATCGCTTGACGATATATAAAAATTATATGAAGTTTTATATGGGGAAAAGAGGATACAAGTATGGAAAAGAATACACCGCTTACAGAAGCGCTGTTTTATATTTTGCTGGCAGTCAGAAAGCCCAATCACGGATACGGTATCATTCAGGAGGTAGAGGAACTGACTGACGGAAGAGTAGTGCTGGGAGCTGGAACATTGTACGGTGCAATCCAATCTCTCGTAAAGAAGGGCTGGATTCGTATATACAGTCAGGACACCGATTCAAGAAAGAAAAAAGAATATTTGATTACGGAAGAAGGACAATCCGTATTTAAAGAGGAAAAGCTTAGATTAGAAGAGTTATTGAAAAACGCAGAACTTATGGAGGTAGGCGAAGATGATTAAATTTCGTATGTATTATGACAAGGATAAGGAAACAGCTTGGTTAAATGAAATGGTAGCTCAAGGCTGGGCCATGACCGGTTTTTTTGCAGGATTTTATAGGTTTGAACAATGTGAACCCGGAGAATATACATATCAGATAGATTTCGGGGACAAGTTTTTCAATATAAGCAATGGTTATCGGGAGTTTATGGAAGATATGGGTGTACAAATTGTGCAAAAGTGGGGTTTTTGGATAATTTTGCGTAAACTTGCGTCAGAGGGAGAGTTTAAGCTTTATACGGATGTTGATTCCAGTATTGAGCATTATACAAAAATACGTACGATGTTCAAAATTGGAACCATTATAGAATTGATTTGCTTTTTTGTAGAAATGTGGTGTGCCATGCAAGGGAATAAAATGGCAATTTGGATGATGTTTTTTATTATGATATTAGTTTTTGTTTTGATGAAAGCTGCTTTTAAAACAAATTATATTATAGCTGAATTGAAGGAACGAAAAGGAGAGGTGGTAAAATGTGGTTTTGGAAAAGGAAAAGTTTATCCGTTGCTTCCGTGTGGTATGCTTATAAACAGTTGTGCTGTGTTAGCAAAGGAGTCTGTAGCAATTTCTCCGACAATAATAATGTTGTTTCAGATTATAGCGATTATTTTGATGCTTGTTGGAATTTATCGCTTAAGAAGTGCATATAAAGAAGAATGTTAGTACATTAGATTCAGGTTAGGAACATGAGAATGACGTTGTTTGGTTGTTCTCATGTTTTTTTTTCCTTTTTTTTATAAAAAAGGTATTGACAGTAAATAATGTTAGTGATATGGTTAATTACACAAGTAATGAACCAACGAGGTAACAAACTATTATGAATAAAACGAAAATGAAATAATGACAAAAAAAGTGAAAAATTCGCATACTGTATGGAAAGGAGTTGAAGAAATGAATGAAATTCTGACACAGGAGAAATCCATATATCTTCAGATTAGTGAAATGATTGAAAACGACATTCTTCGTGACATCATTTTAGAAGAAGAGAAGGTGCCGAGTACAAATGAACTGGCACGGGTTTATGCGATTAATCCTGCGACAGCAGCAAAAGGAATCAATATATTAGTGGATGATGGTGTGTTATATAAGAAAAGGGGAATCGGAATGTTTGTAGCGACCGGGGCAAAGGAAAAAATAAAAAAAAGAAGACAGACGGAATTTGCAGATAAATATATTAAGACATTGCTGGTAGAAGCAGAAAGTATCGGGATAACAAAAGAGGAGTTAATCCGAATGATTAAGCAGAGTGTGTAAAAGTAGAAAGAAAAGCCGTTTTAACAAGTGGAGGTAAGATATGAGCAAAGAGAAGTTAATATGTAGGGATATTGTAAAAACTTATGGGAAAAAAGATGTATTGAGTCATGTGGACTTAGAGTTGGAAAAAGGGAAAATTTATGGATTAATTGGAAGAAACGGAGCCGGAAAGACCACTCTTTTGTCGATTCTTTCAGCACAAAGTCCGGCAACCAAAGGAACAGTTACCTGTAATGGCATGCCGGTATGGGAAAACAGGGAAGCTTTAGACCACATCTGTTTTTCAAGAGAATTGAACCCGCTGAACGCAGCGGGACAGGGCGGTTACAGTATAAAAGAGTATTTAAAAATTGCTTCAGTATTTATGCCAAATTGGGATAATGAGCTGGCAAAGCATCTGCTTGAAAAGTTTGAACTGGAACCAAAGAAGAGGATTACGAAACTCTCGAAAGGTATGATGTCCATGGTGACTATTATTACTGCACTGGCAAGTAAGGCAGATTATACATTTTTGGATGAACCGGTGGCAGGACTGGATGTTGTAATGAGAGAGTACTTTTATCGGGTACTTTTGGATGAATTTGCGGATAGTGGAAGAACGTTTGTCATCTCAACACATATCATTGAGGAAGCGGCAGATATATTTGAAGAAGTCATAATGTTAGATAAAGGGAAAATTATTTTAAAAGAAAATACGCAGGAGCTTTTGGACAGAAGCCGTCATGTCAGCGGAAAAGCAGAGGACGTGGATGCAATGACTGCCGGAATGAAAACCATCCATGTAGAAAAAATGGGAAGAAGTAAAGGAGTTACGGTTTTATTGGAACAGGGGCAGACACTTAAGCAGACAACAGAGGTATCCGTGCAGCCGGTAAACTTACAACAGGTATTTGTTTCATTGTGTGGCAAGGAGGTTGAATAGAGATGGAGGGAATAAAAAGAAGCCTTCTTTATTGGGGGAAAATAATGGAACAGAATTTCTGGCGATTGTTTTTGGGAATAGGAGCAACCATTATATTTATGAGCATTACGGTAAAAGAGGGGGTGTTTGAAATGGCACTCCGGTATATGCCTATGCTGGGAATGATTGTAGTATTGTCCCAGGCATCAAGCAATGCCAACTATTATTTGCCGGAAGCAATTTCTTTTGGGGCTACAAGAAAAGAAAATGTGATAGGAATGCAGGTATTTACACATATTATGGTATTTCAGGCAATGATAGTCATGATGTTTGGAGCCAAATATGTTTTAGGTTTTACTAATCTTGCAACAATGGATTGGCTTAGTATATGCGTGATTTTGTTTTTGATTGGCTGTGGGGCAGGAAACGGTGTGTGTGCAACATTTTTGCGTTATGGAAAAACAGCAGGCACATGGGCTTATGTGGCAGGTGTCATTTTGAGTATATTTTTAGTAGTTGGAGTTATGATAGCAAACGTTGGAAATACAAGAAGTTTTTTAGTGTCTTACAGTGTATGGGGAATTATCGGAGCTGTTGTTTTCGATGTAATTATGACCGGATTATGCAGTAAAGCCGTTCAGGAATATGAAGTCAGAGTATAGATAACAAGGGATTATGGTCTAATGGAGGTTATTTATGATAAAACGAATTATTGATACGTGGAAACTCACGGCAACGGAGTTGTATGTAACGCTTCTATTTATGTTAGGATGTGGGATTTTCGGATTGATTATAGAGGGAGTGGTGCTGACAGTGGATGCAGAAGCAAATAGTACAATCATTGGTACTCTTTTTGCAATATTTGTAGGCGTATTTGCCAATTGGATCTTTGGAATTTTTGCTTTTGGTAATTCTTTTAATACCGTAATGTCTCTTGGAAGTACCCGAAAGGAATTTTTAATTGCAAATGGTGTAACGGACTATGTTAATGTCATTATTGAAACAATAGCAATTATAATATTTTATTTTGTGGAAAGTTTTTTGTGTAAGGTTATTTATGCAGACAGAGAATTTGATAATTTGGTTGGTTTTTTAGCAGACTATCGTGTTGTTTTGGGAATTATTATAATCCTTCCGGCAACAAAAATGCTTGGAGGAGCTTTGATTCTGAAGTTTAAGAAAGTGGCATATTGGATAATGTGGGCATTGTGGATGGTTACGTTTTTGGGATTTAACAGGTTTGCGGACTATATTGCAAAGAATCCGGAAAGCCTTGTTGCAAGAATCTGTAGTGGAATTCTGGAATTTGTGACAGGAATGTCAGGAATTGCACAGGCAGTTACTTTTTTGATAATAACCTGTATTTTTATTGCAGGAACAGTGTTGCTGGTTAGAAAAGAAGCAGTCACAGTATAATTATATAAATGCAAGGAAAAATACCTGCGTATTTCTAATAGGATTCAGATGTGAATCTTAATGAAATAGTACGCAGGTATTTTTATTAAAAAATGTAAAATGTAAATGTTTTATTATGTAGAAACCAAGTCTTAAGAGTGGTATAATTGTACTATATGAGTTGAGGAGGTATACGTATGGCAAATGAGGAAAACTCAGTAATAATATGTGAAGTGGCAAATGAAGGTTCCAAAAGAAAACATGTACTTGTTGTAGATGACAGTCCGATTGTTTTAAAGCTTATCCGTGCTTATTTACAGGATGATTATAAAGTTTCTGTAGTGAATTCAGGGAAGGTTGCCGTGGATTTTTTGGCGAAATATAAACCGGATGTAATATTATTGGACTATATGATGCCTTTATTTAATGGGGCAACTGTATTGAAAATGATCAAAAGTAAACCGGAGACACAGAACATACCGGTGTTCTTTCTGACTGCGAAAACAGACCGTGAAACAGTAGAAGAATGTATTGCACTTCGTCCGGCAGGTTATATTGTGAAACCGGTAGCGAAAAATGCTTTGCTGGAGAAATTAGATAAATTTTTTAGCGGAAAATAGTAAGCGGAATAGTGTAAATTGTGGGGAGTAAGTAGGGGAAATTTATGGAAAACACAAGTAGAAGAAAAATAGCAATAGCGGGCTATGTTATTTTTTGTATATACGTCATATTTATGTGGTCAATAAGCGGTTTGATTAACTGGCCGAAAAGTGATATGTGGCTTTGCATAATTGGGATAATCGCAGGAGGATTTCTTACGTTCAGTAAAAAATTTAAAGCAGAGCCACAGGCATATCTTCTTGGATTCTGTTCTACGGTAACTATTTTTAATTTTAGTGAGTATACGAACCAGTTTACAGAAATATTTCTGGTATTGTGTGCGTTAACATGTGTGCTATCTTTTTATCACGTTCCCAGTATTAATTATGTTCATTTAGGCAGTACAACGATATTCGTGGTATACAATTTACTTATGAAGGGGTGGCTGCTTCATATTATACAGGAAAAAGATTATATTATTATTGTTCGTATTGCGTGTATTTATCTTGTCGAGATTACGATGCTGCTTATGGTGAAATGGCATCTGAAGGCATTGAAAACTGCGGAAGAGAAAACCAGACTGGCTGAGCGTGCCGGACAGGCAAAAGCTGATTTTCTGGCAAATGTAAGCCATGAAATCAGAACACCATTGAATGTTATTAACGGTATGACAGAGCTTGTTATGCAGAAAAACCTGGATGAAGAAGTAAAAGAATATGTATATGGAATTCATCATGCGGGAGATAATCTGCTTACTGTTATTAATGATATACTTGATTTTTCAAAAATTGAATCAGGTGAGCTGGAACTTACGGATGAAGTTTATGAAACAATGTCTCTTTTTTATGACATATGCAGTATTGCTAAAATGCAGCTGGCAGAAAAAGAACCGGAGCTTGTGGTTGACATTAATCCTGCATTTCCGATGAGTTTAAGAGGAGATGTAGTAAGACTGAAACAGGTTATTATGAATCTGATGAGTAATGCCATTAAATATACTGAACATGGAGAAATCTGTTTTAAGGCAGATTTTGTAGAAACGGAAAAAGGCATTGATTTAACAATATCCGTTAGAGACAGCGGAATCGGAATAAAAGAAGAGGATGCAAAGCAGCTGTTCCAGGCTTTTAAGCAGATAGATTCCAAGCGCAGTCGTGCTTATAATGGAACAGGTCTGGGGCTGGCTATTACAAAAAGAATTGTATCACTTATGGGTGGCGAACTGCGACTTGAAAGTAAATATGGAGAAGGTTCTCATTTTTATTTTACCATACCACAGATTGTTGTGAATGGTGCCCCCGGCATGGATGTAAAAGACAAGGAAAAGATATGCATTGGGGTATACGCGGAAAACGAAGCTGTAAGAAATATATTATTAAAGACAGTTACACAACTTGGACTTACATATAGAGAAATAACCGACAGGCAATCCATAATAGCAGGCCAGACGGGTGGTATCAGTCATCTGTTTATAGATTGTGAGAAAACCAGTGACGTATTAGAGATTTTAAGGCAGATTTCTGCGGAAACAACCGTATTGTTATTGGAAGATTCCTGTCTGCCGGAGTATGAAAAATTTGCTGTAGAAACGATTAAAAAACCGGTTTGCAGTATGACATTTGCAGTGGCATTAAATCGTGAGAAGCTTGGAAGAGAATTATATGAGCAGGAAATCAGTGCAGGCAACAGACGTTTTTATGCTCCTGATGTAAAGATTTTAATTGTAGATGACAATGCTGTAAATTTAAAGGTGGCAGAAGGTTTGTTGAGACCTTATGGAATGCAAATAGATAAGGCATTGAGTGGTGAAGAAAGTATTCAAAAAATTATGGATACACATTATGATTTGGTATTAATGGATCACATGATGCCGAAAATGGATGGTATTGAAGCTACTAAAATTATCCGGCAGAAGGAAGACAGTTACTTTAAAAACTTACCAATTATTGCTCTCACGGCAAATGCAGTACATGGTGCACAGAAAATGTTTAAGGAAGCGGGGATGAACGATTTTGTATCCAAACCGATAGAAATGAGGCGGCTTTCCGATAAACTGAAAAAATGGCTCCCGAAAGAAAAAATAATACCGATACATGAGATTCAAGAAGAAAAGAAAACACCACTACAGAATGAAGGTCGGGAGACAACCCGGATAAGTCCATCAAAAGATGACTTAACGGAAGAAACAAAAATAGAGGCAGTATTTGGCAATATTCAGGGATTGAATGTGGCAATCGGTCTTGATTATGTTGCGGGTGATGAAGCGTTGTATCATGATGTTCTGACAGATTATGCAGATGAAGTGGAAAAGCGGTCGGCAGATATACAGAAGTTCCTTTCAGAAGACGATTTGGAGAACTATACCATACAGGTACACGCACTCAAGAGTGTTTCAAAGACCATCGGTGCCATGGAGCTTTCAGAGCTTGCTAAAGAGCTGGAGGATAGTGGCAGAACTAAAAATATGCAAGTTATTTGTGAAAAGACTCCGGTGCTACTGCGACAATACAGAGAGCTTGGTGAAAATCTGAAACAGTGTGAAGAATGGTTGAACGGTGGAAAGGCATCGACAACAGAAAAATTGGAAGAAAAAGTGTCAATAAAGGCAGATTCGGAACAATTGATTCAAATACTTCGGAGGTTAACCGGCTGTCTGGAAGAATATGATTCTTTCGGTGCAGAAGAAATTTTGGAAGAAATGAAGCAGTACCGATATGAACATAAGGAGCAGAAGGAGCTGTTTTACAGTATGTTGCAGGCAATGAAGGAATTTGATTATGATTCCTGCAAAGAGGCAGTTGAACAAATGTTATTGCATCTGCATACGGAATGACAGAAATATAGTATGATTGATAAAATAGTATATTAGGTATATTATAGAAGAGATTATTAGAAAAAGAGGAGAAGAAGTAGAAGTGGAATATTCAGTAGGTGATACACTTCGCGTAGACGGAGGAATCTATGAGGTTATTGGTAAAATTCAATACAAAAATTTAGATGATGGATGTTGTTGGTTTGAATACCGTATGATACAACAAAATTCCGGAAACGAGAAGTGGCTTAGTTATGATTCGATATATCGAGAGTACTCTATATCGGAGGTAATACGAAACAGTTCTATAAGCGGATACCATTTGGTAGACAGTGGCGAAGAAAAAGTCATTGGTGCATGGGGTGCTGTAGATGTTGAGGTTGGTGACAGAGCCAAATTTAAAGAGTATGAGGATAGTACCGAAGAGAAAATTTTGTCTGTTGAAATATGGGATGATGGAGAAGAGTTGTCTGTCGGATATTATCTGGATGAGGATGAAGTAAGTTTACAGAGAAGAAACAGTCAGGGGACAAATAATCCGTATCAGGGTTCCCATGGAGTTTACGGGAATTATGGGAATACACAACGAAAGAAAAGTAGTTCGTCATTAGTAGGAATTATTACTTTGTTTACAGGGTTGGCTGTAGTATTTGGTATGTGCGGGGCGATTTTTTCCGGTTCAAAAGTTATATCGAAGTATTTGAAAAAGTCAAATTATTATGAATATATAACATCTATAACGGGCAATGAAGGACAGAAAGCCGATGTGTATAGGACTTCAATGGATTTGGATTTGGCAGTGAAGGATATTATTGACGGCATTGAAGGAAAAACGGAAGCAATACAGCAAAATACGGATGATGGTGATAACAGTGTAGCGATTCTTACATCAAAAGAATACTGTTTAGTGTATGTGTCAGAAGACAATGAAACATTGATACAGGTTTCTACACGAAAATATGTATATACTACTGATTCTGCGCCTTATCACTCACGAAATAATACATATCGTTATTACAGAAGGTTTTATTATTCTAAAGGATATACAGGTGATATGGGTTCTTTTGGCAAATATAGCACCCCCTATAGTACCTTTGATGATACAACAGTGACCAGTTCTACGGATACATATAGTTCATATGCAGACAGTGTAAGGCAGGCAAGTGTCACTGCAAGGCAGTCTTCCGGTGGCGGAATAAGCAGTGGTAAATAGACTTATTGTAACGGAAGGTTAATTAATTAGTTTATGATCAATAAAAATGTTTAAATGAAGAGGAGAAAAACAATGGAATTATTATTAGATATTATGAATGTTGCAATTTATTCAGTACTTGGAATCGTACTTATGATGCTTGGAAACTTTTTAATCGACTTAATTGTACCCTGTCATTTCCCAACGGAAATAAAAAAAGGAAATACAGCAGTTGGCTGGCTGAGCGCCGGTTCCTTTATCGGAATTGGAGTTATTTTACGTTCTGCAATCATGTCACCGGTAACAGATATGGTGGAAGAATCCTTGGCAGAAGGCATTGCCGGCAGCGTAATTTACTTTATCGTAGGTGTTGTTTTCTTCATGATCGGTTATGTAGTTGTGAACCTGTTTAACAAGAAATATAATTTGAATGAAGAGATTGGTAAAGGAAATACGGCTGCAGGTATTATGGTATTTGGTATATTTGTAGGTCTTGCTGCTGTAATTAGTGGAGTGATTTATTAATGAAAAATTACAAACTGTTAATGTTGACCACCCTGATTATTTCAGGGTGTTCCATTTGTTATGAACTAATTATAAGCGCAGTAAGTTCCTATTTGGTAGGAGACAGCACATTACAGTATTCAGTGACAATCGGACTTTATATGTCAGCAATGGGGCTTGGTTCGTATCTTTCCAAATATTTAAAGAAAAATTTGTTTGACTGGTTTGTTGTTGTGGAAATCGGAGTCGGGGTAATTGGTGGAGTAAGCTCCTTACTGCTTTTTATGGCTAATCTATATCTGGAAACATACCAGTTAGTAATGTATGCAGAGATTATTGTTATAGGAACTTTTGTAGGGCTGGAAATACCGATTTTAACCAGAATTATTGAAAATGATGAAGAAAATCTTCGAGTTACATTATCGTCAATTTTTAGTTTTGACTACATCGGAGGTTTGGTTGGTTCTATTGCGTTTCCACTTTTATTGTTGCCACAGCTTGGCTATTTTGCCACGGCATTTTTAACGGGAACGATGAACCTTGTAGCGGCAATGCTGATTATTTATAAATTTACGAATCGGATTAAAAAAGCAAAAACATTTAAACTCGTTACTGCAGTACTCTTTGTAGTTATGTTATGCGGGATGTTGTTTTCGGAAAATCTATCATCTTCTATTGAAGGCGGACTTTACAGAGATAAAGTTATACTATCGGAACAAACGAAGTATCAGCATATTGTAATGACAAAGCACAGAGATGATTTAAGACTTTATATTGATGGAAATATTCAGTTTTCGTCTATGGATGAATACAGATACCATGAAGCATTAGTGCATGTGCCTATGTCCAAGGCAGAAAACAAAGATAATGTGCTTGTGCTTGGCGGTGGAGATGGCTTAGCAGTAAGAGAATTACTGAAATATGAAGACACCCGAATTACACTGGTGGATTTAGATGAGGAAATGATAAAACTCTGTACCGAAAATAAAAATATAACAGCATTAAATGAAAATGCACTGGAAAATGACAGACTTACCATAGTGACACAGGACGCCTATAAATTTTTGGAAGATAATCAACAATTATTTGATGTAATTTTAGTAGATTTACCGGACCCGAATAATGAGTCATTAAATAAGCTGTATACGAATATTTTTTATCGGTTATGCAGTAATTCTCTTACGGAAGACGGCATACTTACGGTGCAGTCTACCAGCCCTTATTATGCAACTAAGGCTTTTTGGTGTATAAACGAAACGCTGGAAAGTGAAGGCTTTTTTGTAAAACCATATCATTTACAGGTTCCGGCGTTTGGAGACTGGGGATTTAATATGGCTTCGAAAAAGGAACTGGATGATGAATTTGACATCACGGTAGAGACGAGATATTTGAATAATGATAATGTGGCAGCATTATTTTCTTTTGGAAAAGATGAAAAAATCGAAAATGTGGAAATTAACAGATTATCGAAACCGGCATTAATTCAGTATTATTCTGATGCAGTGAGAAATTGGGAATAAAGTAAAAAAATATGGAAGGTGGAAGTGTGATGAAAAATATTGTACTTGAAAAATTTGCGGAAGTGTTTGGAGATAGTGAAGGAGCAAAAGTGTATTTTGCACCGGGACGGGTAAATTTGATTGGAGAGCATACGGACTATAATGGCGGACATGTATTTCCGTGCGCATTGACAATCGGTACATATGGTGTGGCAAGAAAAAGAAATGATAAAAAGCTTAGATTTTACTCCATGAATTTTGAAAAGCTTGGAATTATCGAATCCGATATTGAAAATTTAAAACCGGAAAAAGAAGCAGAATGGACTAATTATCCGAAAGGAATTATGTGGGCATTTGGTGAAAAGGGATTTGAAATTCCTTGTGGAATGGACTTGCTTTTAAACGGAAATATTCCGAATGGCTCAGGTTTATCCTCTTCTGCATCCGTAGAAGTTCTGACAGGATTTATTTTAAAAGACTTTTTCGGTTTTAATGTAACAAATCAGGATTTAGCGTTAATCGGACAATTTTCCGAAAACAATTTTAATGGGGTAAATTGCGGAATTATGGACCAGTTTGCCATCGCAATGGGTAAAAAAGATAATGCAATTTTCCTTGATACAGCGAATTTATCCTATACATATGCACCGATAAAGTTGGAAAATGCAAAAATTGTTATTTCATGCAGTAATAAAAAGCGTGGACTTGGAGATTCCAAGTACAACGAGAGAAGAAGTGAATGTGAGACTGCACTGGAAGAAATCAGGCAGGCAATCGGCATTAATACATTGGGGGATTTGAATGAGGAGCAGTTTGAGGTTTATAAGGCTGCCATTAAGGATGAAGTAAGATGTAAACGTGCAAAACATGCTGTGTATGAAAATCAGAGAACTATGAAAGCTGTTGAGGCACTGAAAAATAATGATGTGGCGTTGTTTGGACAGTTAATGAACGAATCCCATGTTTCACTTCGCGATGATTATGAAGTAACGGGAGAGGAACTGGATACTCTGGTAGAAGAAGCATGGAAGATTGAAGGTGTTATCGGTTCCAGAATGACAGGTGCAGGTTTTGGTGGCTGCACGGTAAGTATCGTAAAAGAAGATGCAATCGACACATTTATTGAAAAAGTAGGAGCTGCTTATAAAGAAAAAATCGGTTATGCGGCAGATTTTTATGTAGTGGAGATCGGTGAAGGTCCGGTTGTTTTATAAGGATTAAGGAAAGGCATGATGCAGCATGAAATTTTTATTGACAGCGGTGAACGCCAAATATATACATTCGAATCCGGCAATATATAGCTTGCGGGCATATGTGGGGAAGGATTTGGAGCAGCATATCGAAATTGCGGAATATACGATAAATCAGCGGATGGAGCATATTTTAGCGGGGATTTATGGTAAGAAACCGGATGTGATTGCTTTTTCCTGTTATATATGGAACTGGAATGTGATACAGGAGTTGTTGGGAGAAATACCAAAAATTTTGCCCGGAGTGCCGATATGGCTGGGAGGACCGGAGGTTTCTTTTTGTGGAGAAGATATTTTAAAGCAATATCCGTCGGTGACAGGAATTATGGTAGGTGAAGGTGAGCAGACATTTAAAGAGTTGCTTGAGTATTATGTAAACAAGAATGGAAACCTTACAGATTTAAAGGATATCAAAGAGATTAAAGGACTATTGCTTGCAGATGGAAAGACAGGGGAAAGGGAGCTTACGGATATTAGTACGCTTCCGTTTCTGTATGAGGATATGGAGCAGTTTAAAAATAGGATTATTTATTATGAGTCCTCCAGAGGTTGTCCTTATCGCTGTAGTTACTGTCTGTCTTCCATTGATAAGAAAGTGCGTCTGCGGAATCTTGAAATTGTGAAAAAGGAATTACAGTTCTTTTTGGACAGACAGGTATCCCAAGTGAAGTTTATTGACAGGACGTTCAACTGCAATCATAATCATGCCTTAGAAATCTGGAAGTATATTCACGAGCATGATAATGGCGTGACAAACTTTCATTTTGAAGTGGAAGGTGACATTTTAAATGAGGAAGAGATTGCATTATTGAATAAAATGCGACCGGGATTGGTGCAGTTGGAAATTGGGGTGCAGTCTACCAATCCGGTAACGTTAAAGGAAATAAACCGTTTTACGGATTTCGGGCATTTGAAAGCGGTTGTGGAGAAAATCAGTAGTGGAAAGAATATTCATCAACATTTGGATTTAATTGCGGGGTTGCCTTATGAAGATTATGACAGCTTTGTGAAATCCTTTAATGATGTGTACGAATTAAGACCGAATCAGCTTCAGCTTGGATTTTTAAAAGTATTGAAAGGTTCCCGTATGCATACCATGGCAAAAGAATATGGTATATTTTACACAGAAAAACCGCCCTATGAAGTGTTATACTCAAAGTGGCTGTCTTATACGGAAGTACTTCGCTTAAAGCGTATTGAAGAAATGGTGGAAATTTACTATAACAGCAATCAGTTTACCCACACACTTTCGGTTTTGGAGAAGACTTTTCCACATCCTTTTGCCATGTTCGAGAGACTGGCGGATTATTATGAGGAAAAAGGGTACTTTACGAATAGCCCTGCAAGAGCCTATCGGTATGAGGTTTTGCTTGGCTTTGCATGCAGTGTGGACAAGATGCATGAAGATTTGTATAAAGAGCTTTTAACTTTTGACATGTATTTAAGGGAAAATCTGAAAAGCCGTCCTTCTTTTGCGGGAGAGAAAGAACCTGAGAAAGAACGTATCAGGAATTTTTACAGGAACGAAGAGGAAAATCCTTGCTATTTGAAGGGATATGAAGGATATAATTCCAAACAGACTTCTAAAATGACACATATGGAGCCGTTTGTATATCCGGTCTGGTTGGAGAATGGAGAAAAAATTCTGGAATACGTGGCACAGCCGGGGGATAACAAGGTATACAACTGTAAAACGGAGACAGAAAAAAGAGTGCTGGTGTTATTTGATTATCAGAAGAGAAATCCGTTGAATGCAGAAGCAGCATTTTATGTGGTAGAAGAGTAGTAACCAAAGGAAATATGCAGGTTCGGAGAAAGGAAGGGATTGGTATGGCAGGAGAAACAAAATCCGCGAAAAGTAAAAGAACGCAGGAAATACTGGATTTACTGGATATGCATTATGGAACGGAATATGTGTGTTATCTGAATCATGAAAATGCATGGCAGCTTTTAATTGCCACTATTTTAAGTGCTCAATGTACGGATGCGCGTGTCAATATCGTGACAAAGGATTTGTTTCAAAAATATCAGTCCGTGAACGATTTTGCAGAGGCAGATTTAAAGGAACTGGAACAGGACATCCGCCCTACCGGATTTTATCACAATAAGGCCAAAAATATTATTGCCTGCTGTAAAGACCTTCGGGACAAATTCGGCGGAGAAGTGCCAAGAGAAATAGAACAGCTCACTTCCCTTGCAGGTGTTGGCAGGAAGACTGCCAATGTTATCAGAGGTAATATTTATCATGAGCCGAGTGTCGTGGTAGATACTCATGTAAAACGTATATCCAAAAAATTGGGGCTTACGAGGGAAGATGATCCGGTAAAGGTAGAATATGAGTTAATGAAAGTGCTGCCAAAGGAACACTGGATTTTGTACAATATCCAGATTATTACGCTGGGAAGGCAGATTTGCAAAGCACCCACACCGAAATGTGAAGAGTGTTTCCTGACGGAACAGTGTGCAGATTACCAAAAGCGGATGAAAACGGCCGATAAGTCGAAGAAAGACAAGGGAAACAGAACGAAAAAGGCATAAAGGTTAAAGAGAGTACGGGAAAATGATAGAAGATTATATATGCTTGGATTTGGAGACAACAGGTTTAAATCCCAAAACAGACAAAATTATTGAAATCGGTGCAGTAAAAGTAAGAAACGGCAATATTGTGGAGTCTTTTCAGTCCTTTGTGGCACCGGAAAGAAAATTGGAAAAACGTATCGTGGAATTGACGGGAATTACAGATGAAATGCTGAAAAATGCACCGCCAAAGGAAGAGATTATTCCTTGTTTTTTGGAGTTTGCAGGAGATGACATTCTGTTGGGACACAGCGTACTGTTTGATTTTTCTTTTATAAAAAGAACAGCAGTAAATTGTAAACTGACATTTGAAAGACAGGGCATTGATACGCTGAAAATAGCGAGAAAATTTCTGCCGGAGTTAGAGAGCAGAAGTCTTGGATTTTTATGTTCACATTATCAGATTGAACACAAAGCTCACCGTGCCATGGCGGATGCCAAAGCAACGGTAAATCTCTATAAAAAGCTGTGTGAAGAGTTTTACAATGAAGAGGATTTTAAACCGACACCGCTTCTGTATAAGGTAAAGCGGGAAACGCCGATTACAAAACCTCAAAAAGAGAGGTTATATCGTCTGCTTGAGCTGCATAAACTATCTATAGAGCAGGATGGTGACCTGTCTCCGATTTTATCCATGGAAGTGGATAAGCTGACTCGAAGTGAAGCTAGTCGTTACATGGACCGGATTCTTGCAAAATGCGGACGATAGTCGGTTTCATTGCAGAATTTAAGCCTTCTGCAATCTGGAGCAGACTTTCAATTTTATCAGACTGTCCTTCTTTTTTGTAGATATCGGAGAGCAGGGCATAGGTAGAGCTTACATCTGTTTTGGTAGAAACCGCAAATTCCAATATAGTTTTGGCATCGTCGGTATAGCCGGCTTCGTATAAAAGAGAAGCCCATTTTTGCAAAGTGCGCGCCAAAGAAGTGTATCGTTGGTCACAATCTGCTAAAAAATTCAAGTTGGCAACACCATAGCGAAGCTTCAAGTCAGTATTCGTAAGTCCGGTAAGATTAACGATTTTCTGGTCACGCAATGAAAGAAGTATTTGGTGACATTCGGCAACCTTGTTGTCCTCCGCAAGCGTGTGCATGGGGAGAAAATCAAAAGGGATAGTGATGTATTCTACATCGTCAAGAGGCTTCTTTCTTGTATTGTTGGCAGCAGCTTCCCGTGCCCAATAGGAATCATCGAGGCGGGCTTCCTTTGTTCGTTGACGTTTCAGTTGGTAGGAGACCCATACACAAAAGACTATAAAACTTGCAAAAAGAGGTAATTTCATATATAATATCCTTTCAATAAAAGAGTAAATTTCCGGTTTTAGAATAATACCGGATTGAGCAATCGTATTGTACACGGAAAGGCGGCAAAACATGATGTTTAATATGCACAACAAAAAAACAAAACGGATTATTTCATCCGTCATAGTTGCAATTTTAGTACTTGCTATGATAGTACCAACTTTATCATATTTGATTAGTTAATTCAAATATGAATAAATTGAGATACCTGAAAAGCAGCGTAGAAATGAGGAAATATAATGAAGAAAAAATTTATATGTGTCGCTGCGTTTATGATGGCAATCATGTTATCTGTGCTTGTAGGAACAGTAGCAGAAGCAAAAGCCATTGATGCTGGAGCGATAAAAACAGGAGTCTATGCAGATGAAGTAGAATTGTCCGGTATGACTGCAGAAGAAGCCGAGGCAGCAATTGAGGAGTATGTAGCTTCCTTAAAAGATGAGGAAATTACCCTGATTGTTGCAGATGGTAATAAGGTAACAACAACTGCAGGTGAGATCGGTTTAGAATGGACAAATAGAGAGATTGCTGAAGAAGCAGTTACTCTGGGTACAGAAGGAAATATTGTACAGAGATATAAAGCTCTTACAGATTTAAGACGTGAAAATAAAGTTTATGACATCACATTTTCTGTAGATGAAGAAGCAATCCGCGCTTTAATAGAGGATGAATGTACGAAATATGATGCAGGTGTGGAAAACTATAAGCTTATTCGTGAAAATGATGTGTTTAAAATTGTAGATGGAAAGACCGGTTATGGTGTAGATGTGGAGACATCAGTTTCCAGACTTGTTACTTTTATGGAAACAGAATGGAATCACGAGTCGGCAGAAGTCGAGCTGGAAGTTGTAGTGAAGGAGCCGGAGGGAAGTGTCGAGGAGCTTTCACAAATTAAAGACATACTTGGTACAAGTACCACCAGCTTTGCTACATCCGGAAGTTCCAGAAGTGCAAATGTAACGAACGGATGTAATTTAATTAACGGTATTACGCTTTATCCGGGTGAGGAATTTTCTACATATGAGACAATTGCACCATTTTCGGTTGAAAACGGATATTATCCGGCGGGTTCTTATTTGAACGGAAAGGTAGTAGAAAGTCTGGGTGGAGGTATCTGTCAGGTATCAACAACGCTTTACAATGCGGTTTTGCAGGCAGAATTAGAAGTTACGGAAAGACATAATCATTCGATGATTGTAACTTATGTAGAACCTTCGGCAGATGCTGCGATTGCAGAGTCCGCGGGAAAGGACTTTAAATTTGTAAACAATTTGGATTATCCGATATATATTGAGGGAATTATTACTCCGGATAAACACATTACATTTAATATCTATGGTGTGGAGACGAGAGAAACAGGAAGAGTGGTTACTTACGAAAGTAAGATTCTGTCTGTTACAAATCCGGATACAGAATTAGTTTATACGGATGCGGCACAGCCTGTTGGTTATGTATCTGCCATACAGAGTGCGCATATCGGTTATAAAGCGCAATTATGGAAAGTAGTTACTGTAAATGGTGTGGAAGAAAGCAGAACACAGGTAAACAGCAGTAGTTATAAAATGACACCGAGAAGCGTAACAATTGGTGTTGCAACGGATAATCCTGACATTTATAATCAGGTTATGGCAGCAGTTGCAACCAGTAATATTGACCATGTAAGAGGAGTTGTTGCAGCACTTACGGGAGCACCGGCAGCACCGGCAGATCCGACAGTACAGCAACCGACACAGCCTGCCGATGTACCGGCAAATTCGGATGCGGTACAGCAGCCGCAACCGGAGCAACAGCAACCGGCTGTGCAGGAAGTAACACCGGAAGGTGAATTACCACCAATATAAGAGAAAAGTTTGGGTAAACACATACTTACAGGTTGCAATTAGATGGAGGCTTTAGATGAAAATCGGAAAAGTTTCAGAGAGCGTTTTAAAGCGCTCCATATTAAAACAAATAAAAACAAAACGAAATGAAGTATTAAATGGCGCAGGTGTGGGGGAAGACTGCGCCATTTTAGCATTTAAAGAGGCGGAACATTGTGCTGTTAGTACAGAGCCGCTTGTGCTGAGAAATGGAAGAACTGTTCGTCATGCGATTATCAGAGCGGTGAATAATCTGGCGGCAGGCGGAGCAGAGCCTGTGGCGGTTACGATAGCGGCAATGCTTCCTAAGAGCATAGAGGAACCTCAAATAAAGATATTGATGGCGGAAGCGGAAAGTGTGTGCGCAGAATTAAATATTCAGCTTGCAGGCGGGCATACAAGTGTTTCAGAAGCTGTGAACTGCCCGATACTTACCGTAACCGGAGTTGGAAAAATACATTCCGAAAATGTTGACACACACTATGGGAAAGCATCATCAGGAAGAGATGCAGAATGTCATGACACGGTAGGGCTTGATATTGTCGCTACCAAATGGATTGGTTTGGAAGCAACGGCAGTTCTGGCGAAAGAGAAAGAAAAAGACTTATTGACAAGGTATCCTACTCATTTAGTAGAGGAAGCGAAGGGATTTGAAAAGTATTTATCGGTAATTCCGGAGGCTGCCACCGCGGTTAAGTCCGGCGCTTTTGCTATGCATGATGTTTCCGAAGGAGGAATTTTCGGAGCACTTTGGGAGCTTGCAGAAAAACTGGGCGTTGGACTGGAAATAGATTTAAAAAAGATTCCTGTAAAGCAGGAAACGATAGAAGTCTGTGAGTATTTTGATTTAAATCCGTATGAATTGATTTCGGGAGGCTGTTTGCTGATTGCTGTAAATGACGGCTTTGATTTGGTTAATGCTTTGGCGAAAGAACAGATAGCGGCAGTAGTTATAGGAAAAACTACAGACAGTAATGACAGAGTGATTATAAAAGACGAGGAACGCCGCTTTTTAGAACCACGTAAAACGGACGAATTTTATAAAGTGAAGTTTTGATAATCATAAGTCAACTGTGATGCAAATTCGAAGAGAAAATCGAATATATATAGAAAAAAGAAGGAGAGAACTGTATGAGAGAAGCGTTATTAGCTATTATTGAAAAGAACAGCCGTATTGACTTAAAAGAGCTGGCGGTTATTTTGGGAGTGGAAGAAATAGATGTAGTGAACGAGCTGGCGGCACTGGAAAGTGAAGGAGTTATTTGCGGTTATCATACTTTGATTAATTGGGAGAAAACTTCTATTGAAAAAGTCAGTGCATTGATTGAAGTCAGAGTAACTCCACAACGTGGACAGGGATTTGATAACATTGCAGAAAGAATTTACAAATATCCGGAAGTACATGCAGTATACCTGATTTCCGGCGGTTATGATTTACTTGTTTCTTTGGAGGGAAAGAGTTTAAAGGAAGTATCTCAGTTTGTTTCGGATAAATTATCTACGCTGGACAGTGTGTTAAGTACAGCAACACACTTTGTACTGAAGAAATATAAAGATCACGGTACAGTACTTTCTAAGAAAGACGAAGATGAAAGGGAGAAAATTACACCATGAGAAATCCGTTAGCAGATAAAGTTGTAGAGTTGAAACCGTCAGGTATTCGTAAGTTTTTTGATATTGTAAGTGAAATGGAAGATGCCATTTCACTTGGTGTTGGTGAGCCTGATTTTGATACCCCATGGCATATTAGGGATGAAGGTATTTATTCTTTAGAAAAGGGTCGTACTTTTTATACCTCTAACGCAGGTCTGAAAGAATTAAAGGTAGAAATCTGCAATTACTTAAAGAGAAAGATAGATGTTCAATATGATTATAATAATGAGACAATTGTTACTGTAGGAGGTTCGGAAGGAATTGATATTGCGCTTCGTGCCATGTTAAATCCGGGTGAGGAAGTGCTGATTCCACAGCCAAGTTATGTTTCTTATGAACCTTGTACGATTCTTGCCGGTGGCGTTCCGGTAATTATTGAACTGAAAGCAGAAAATGAATTCCGTCTTACTGCGGAAGAGCTTTTAAATGCCATTACCGATAAAACAAAGGTTTTGGTGTTGCCATTCCCGAACAATCCTACCGGTGCTATTATGGAGCGTAAGGATTTGGAGGCAATTGCAAAAGTTATTGAGGAGAAAGATATTTTTGTTATTTCCGATGAAATTTATAGTGAGTTATTTTACCATGAGGATAAATATACGTCCATTGTTAATATTCCGGGGATGAAAGAAAGAACCATTTTAATTAATGGTTTTTCTAAAGCTTATGCGATGACCGGATGGAGACTTGGTTATGCCTGCGGACCAAAGGAGATTATCCAACAGATACTCAAAATTCATCAGTTTGCGATTATGTGTGCACCGACAACAAGCCAGTATGCGGCAGTAGAAGCACTTCGTAACGGTGATGAAGCTGTGGCAGAGATGAGACAGGCATACAACCAGAGAAGACGTTATTTGCTGCATTCTTTTAAAGAAATGGGACTGCCGTGTTTTGAGCCGTACGGGGCATTTTATGTATTTCCTTGTATCAAACAGTTTGGCATGACAAGTGAAGAATTTGCCATGAAGTTTTTGGAGGAAGAAAAGGTTGCCGTTGTTCCGGGAACAGCTTTCGGTGATTGCGGAGAGGGATTCCTTCGTATTTCCTATGCGTATTCACTGGAAAATCTGAAAATTGCTATTGAGAGACTGAAAAGATTTGTAAGTAAATTACAGGCAGAGCAGGAAAAGTAAAAGGAAAAGGTATGGTAGTTAATTATGAACATAGTTTTATTTCAGCCGGAAATACCGGCAAATACCGGAAATATCGGGCGGACCTGTGTGGCAACAGATACAAAGCTGCATTTAATTGAACCGTTAGGATTTCGTTTGAATGAAAAGGAAATTAAACGTGCAGGTATGGATTACTGGGAGCATTTAGACGTAACCAGATATGTAAACTTTGAGGATTTTTTGGAGAAAAATCCGAATGCAAAAATATGGATGGCTACGACAAAGGCGAAACATGTTTACACGGATGTGTCTTATGGGCCGGATGATTTTATTATGTTCGGTAAAGAAAGTGCCGGAATACCGGAGGAGATTCTGGTAGAACATGAAGAAACATGTATCCGTATTCCGATGCTTGAAAAAATTCGTTCTTTGAACCTTTCTAATTCAGTGGCTATTGTACTTTATGAGGCATTGCGACAAAATCAGTTTTCTGATATGCAGTTAGAAGGGGAGTTACATAGACTTCAGTGGAAGGAATAAATTAAGAATATCGTTATTAAAAGTGTCGCTGCAGAGCGACACTTTTTTATTCTTCATCCTCAAAAGCAGACTTTGCCAGCGAGAAAATAAATTCCGTTCCCACCCCTTCAGTACTGATTACATTAATATGTTCCCCGTGAGAGTGGATAATTTCCTTTGTAATGGACAATCCGAGTCCTGTTCCCTTTTTATCTTTACCGCGGGATAAATCGGATTTATAAAATCTGTCCCAAATCAGTTTCAAATCATCCTTTGGAATACCGATTCCACTGTCTTTTACGGATACAAATATTTTGTTACCTTTTTCAGTGGTTTCGATTTTTATAACAGAATTATGGTGGCTGAATTTAATGGCATTGTCCAGAAGGTTGTAAAGCACCTGCTGAATTTTCTCCATATCTCCGTTGACATGCATGGTATCGCCGGTCAAAATCAGTTCGATTGCAATACTTTTCTGTCGGCATGTTCCGCCACAGGTAGCGGCAGTGTTGCGGATGACTTTATTAATGTCAAAGTCTTTACGGTCCAAAATCATTCCTTTTGTATTCAGATTGTTTAAGGTTAAAAGGCTGTTTGTCAGCTTAGTCAGCCGTTCTGTTTCGTTTAATACGATATTCAGGTATTTGTCGTAGCTTTCCGGCGGAATGGTACCATCAAGCATTGCTTCCAAATATCCCCGTATAGAAGTCAGTGGAGAACGGAAGTCATGAGATACGTTGGCAACAAATTTCTTCTGATTGTCTTCCGCACGGGAAATCTCGCTTGCCATGTAGGAAAGAGAAGCCGCCAGATAGCCGATTTCGTCTTCACTTTCCACGGAGAATTCGTAGTGCATGTTTCCGGCGGCGTATTGTTCCGTAGCCTCTGTAATTTTCCGTAAAGGAATGTAAACCATTTCCGTAAAGAAAATAAGGATAATCAGTGAAAGCAGGAACAAAATACACAACGTGATGTAGGAAATATTTAAAAGACTGTTGGAGGAATTTTGAATATCCTGCATGGAAGCATGGATTACAACGTATCCTTTCACCCTAAATTCCGATGTAATCGGTGCAAATACGCTGATCATTTCTGACTCAAAGGTGTCAAAGAATGTTCCAACGGTATAGTAGGAGCCGGCTGTTATAGTTGGGTCAAAGTTCTCTACTACCACTTCATTTTCTATATTCAGTTCGTGGGAAGAATCCAGAATCATACGTCCCGAAGGGTTAATAATCCAAATGGTTGCAGAGAGATAAGTATCCAAAGCATCCATTTGTTTTTTTACTACATCGAGTGTGGTTGCATTGTTATAAAGGTCAGATGCGTAGGTGTTGGCAATTAATGTAGCCTCTCTGTAAAGAGCATCCGCTTTTTCACGTTTCAGATGTTCGGTGGTCATGTTGGAAACAAAGGTTGCCACAACAATAAAGCCGAATACACCAAATATAATATATGCAAGTACGAATTTCAGATAGAGGGTTTTCCTCATGAGTACTCCTCCTGTCAACCTCTTACTTCAAATTTATATCCGATACCCCAAATTGTGGCAATTTTCCAGGCAGCATGGTCTTTGATTTTTTCACGAAGTCGTTTAATGTGTACGTCAACGGTTCGCGTATCACCGATATATTCATATCCCCAAATCTGGTCTAAAAGCTGCTCTCTTGTGAAAACATGGTTCGGAGAGGAGGCAAGGAAGTACAAAAGCTCCAGCTCCTTTGGCGGCATATCTATAGTTTTATCCATATAAACTACCGAGTAGTTGGTTTGATTAATTACTAAATCAGGGTATTCCACACTCTTAACATCGGAATTTGGAGAAGTAGTTGCAGAAGGTTTATAGCGACGAAGTACGGCCTTTACTCTGGCGACAAGTTCTTTGGAATCGAAAGGCTTTTCCATGTAGTCGTCAGCACCTAATTCCAGACCGAGTACCTTATCAAAAATTTCACCCTTCGCAGAGAGCATAATAATCGGAATGGAGGATTTTGCCCGTACTTCCCTGCAAACCTGATAGCCGTCAATGCCCGGCAGCATCAGATCAAGCAGAATTAAGTTTGGGGCAAAAGAATCTACCGCAGAAAGGGCGGATTCACCGTCATTTACAATCATTGTTTCAAAGCATTCTTTTGTAAGATAAAGTGAAACCAGCTCTGCAATGTTATTATCATCATCAACAATTAAAATTTTTTGTTTACTTACCATAAAAAATCTCCTCTTTATATTTATAGGCAATTACATAAGTCCGTTTATTTGAAGGTTGCAATTGTGACACCTGCATCACCTTCGCCATACTCACCTAACTGGAAGGATTTTACATATTTCACCCGTTTTAAATGGCTCTGTACTGCATTTCGAAGTGCACCGGTGCCTTTTCCGTGTACGATACGTACACTTGGAAGATGAGCAAGATAGGCATCGTCTAAATATTTGTCCAATACGGAAATAGCTTCATCTACTGTTTTTCCCAAAAGATTAATTTCCGGAGAAACGGAGAAGGACTTGGACATTTTCATCTTTCCGGTATTGGTACGGCTTAAAGCAGGAGAAGTAACTGTTTTTTCATCTATAAGAACCAAATCTTTTATGTTTGCTTTAGTACGCATAATACCGCATTGTACAAAAAGGTTGCCTTTGTTGTCAGGCAGAGAGCTGACAGTTCCCTTTAAGCCCATGGACACAATTTTTACACTTTCGCCCAGTTTCAACTGGTTTGGTTTAAGACCGCTTTGTTTTGCAGGAGCGGCTTTTAAAGAAAGCTTGTCGTTTTTTTCGGAAATTTTTCCGCGCACTTTCTGGCGGGACTTCTCCAAATCCTGCATGGAAGCATTCGGACCGGCTTTTTGGAAGGTACGGATGGTTTCGTCTGCCACATCCTTTGCTTCCTGTAAAATGGCACGTGCCTGTTCATTTGCTTCACGTAAAATACGGTCTTTGGACTGGTCAATTTTATCCTGTTTCTGCTCTAATTGCTTTTTAAGTTGTTCGATTTCACGTTTGTAAGAGGCAATTTCAGCACGTTCGTTTTCTATAGTAATACGGCTCTGCTCTAAGTCGGTAAGCAAGTCTTCGAAGCTTTCGTTTTCTTCGCTAATCTGTTCTTTTGCTGCTTCAATAATTTCGTCCGGTAATCCCAGTTTTGAGGAGATGGCAAATGCATTACTCTTTCCGGGGATACCGATTAAGAGACGGTAAGTCGGGCGCAGGGTTTCCACATCAAATTCACAGCAGGCATTTTCTACAAAAGGGGTAGAAAGTGCATATACCTTGATTTCACTGTAATGAGTGGTTGCCATAGTGCGGATGCCCCTGTCATGAAGATGGTTCAAAATGGCAATAGCCAGTGCTGCACCTTCCGTAGGGTCGGTTCCGGCACCAAGTTCGTCAAAAAGGCATAAAGAGTTTTCGTCCGCATGGGCAAGAATTGATACAATGCTTGTCATATGGGAAGAAAAGGTACTTAAACTCTGTTCAATACTCTGTTCGTCACCGATGTCTGCATAAACCTCCGTAAAAATGGAAAGCTCCGAACGATCCAGTGCCGGAATATGCAGTCCCGCCTGTCCCATCAGGGTAAACAGGCCAACGGTTTTTAAGGAAACGGTTTTACCACCGGTATTTGGACCGGTAATAATAAGCAAATCAAAATCTTTTCCGAGATGAATATCAATCGGAACAACTTTCTTTTTGTCCAACAACGGATGACGGCCTTTTCGTATGTGAATATAGTGGTCTGTATTGAAAATTGGCTGTGTTGCGTTCAAATCCAAGGCAAGTGCAGCCTTCGCAAATACGAAATCAAGGTGCGTCATTAAACGCTGATTTTCAGCTAAAGTATCCGTATGCTCTGCCGCCTGTGCACTTAAGGTGGCAAGAATTACTTCAATTTCTTCTTTTTCTTTTATTTCCAGTTCTTTCAGCTGATTATTCAGATTGACAATGGCAGCAGGTTCAATAAAAAGAGTGGAACCGGTAGAAGACTGGTCATGCACCATTCCCGGCACCTGTCCTTTATGTTCCGCTTTTACAGGGATACAATAGCGGTTGTTACGCATTGTAATGACAGCATCCTGCAAATAGGTGCGATAAGAGCCGTTTACCATACTGTTTAACTGGCTGTGAATTTTATCATTAGTGGAAGCCATACTTCGGCGAATGTGTTTTAAATTTGAGGAAGCATCATCGCTAATTTCATCTTCCGAAAGAATACATCTGCGTATTTCCGAAGAGAGAGGAGTGAGGGGTTCTAATCCGTCAAAATAATCATCCAGAGAATCTTTTGGTGAGTCTTCTTTGTCATTTCTTCCGTAGGATTTAATTCTTGCCGTATTTTCCAAAAGAGAGGCAATTTTAAGAAGCTCAACAACAGAAAGAGAACTGCCGATTTCAAGAGATTTTATGCTAAACCCTAAATCTTTGTTTCCGCCGAAAGAAGTGCTTCCCTTTTTGAAAATTCTGGAAAGCGCATCTTTTGTTTCTTCCTGTGCCTGATTAATTTCGTCCAAATCGCAGGAAGGGGTTAATGCTTTGCAGACCTCACGACCGGGATCTGATGTGGCACGGTCTGTAAGCATATCAATTATTTTATTATATTCTAAAACGCGTAATACTTTTTCGTTCATGGTTGGTCTCCGATAATAATATATTTATAGTTATAATCATTCATAATTCTAACATATCTTTTTTTAAAATACTATGTTTTAAAAGTGTGTTTCTTTACATTATAATGTAAAACAGATATACTTAAGTGATTGGATGAAAAAGAGAGAGGAAAAATAGATTTCATGAGCGATTTGGAAAAGAATCAGGATTCTGATTTTATGAGTGAACGGATAAAAGAACGTCCGGTAAATAAAAAGAAATTGTTGAGGCGGACGATAATTACGGCTTCTATGGCGGTCATTTTCGGCTTAATTGCCTGTCTGACATTTTTGGTTTTGGAGCCTGTTTTCAGTAATTGGTTATATCCGGAGGAGGAGCCGGAGATAATTGAGTTGCCGGATGCCACGGATGAAATGTTGCCGGAGGATATGCTGACCGAAGAGGAGATACAGATTGAAGAGGAAACAGAAGTAAAGTTGGAGGAGGAGCAAATTGAACAGATTCTTTCCGGAGTGCAGCTGGATTTAGAGGATTACAAAGAGATTTATGAGTCACTTGGAAGTCTGGCAAAAGAAGCAGAAAAATCTGTTGCGACGGTTACAAGTGTGACGTCGGATGTGGATTGGTTTAATAATACTTACGAAAATAAAGGTGTTACTTCGGGTTTAGTTATTGCAGATAATGGTCGGGAATTGTTAATACTGGCAGAGAAAAAAGTGATTGAAAATGGAGAGACTATTTTAGTTACGTTTTGGAATGGAACACAGGCAGAGGCAACTGTTAAGCAGAGCGATGCCAATACAGGTCTGGCTGTAATTGCGATACCATTGTCAGGAATTGATAGAGAAACCAGAGATAATATGGTTTATGCAAATTTGGGAAGTTCTTTTTCAAAAAGCATAGTAGGTTCACCGGTTATAGCAGTAGGAAGTCCGCTTGGCAACAGTAATTCCGTATGCTATGGGGTAGTGACGTCTATGGGGACGCCGATTCATCTGAATGATGCCAATTATTATCTGATGACAACGGATATTTATGGAAGCATAAATGCAAGCGGAATTTTAATAAATTTGCAAGGACAGGTCATTGGAATATTAAATAACAGCTATAACAGTTCTGATACGGAGAATCTTGTGTCGGCAATCGGAATCAGTGATTTAAAGAAGGTAATTGAAAAGTTGTCAAATGGACAGGAATTATCCTATCTTGGCGTATACGGTACGGATGTTACAATGGAAGCACAGCAACAATTAGGAGTGCCAAGAGGTGCATATGTGACAAGTATTGCTTTGGATTCACCGGCAATGAATTATGGTATACAGAGTGGTGATGTTATTACCGGTTTTGGGGAAATTACGATTGTAAGTTATACGGATTTAACGAATGCGATATTGAACACACCACCTGAAACGACGATAACATTGACTGTACAGCGGCAGAGTGTAGGTGAGTATCAGCCAATGGAGCTGGATGTGGAGCTTGGAAAACCGGAATAAGCATGGTTGAGAAGTATGAAAATTAGTAGGAAAGGAAAATGCCACAAATAAAATATTAATATTTTACTTGTGACTTGGTGTAAAAAATGAAATATATTAAGGATTATAAAGAAGGCGACAGAGTATTTGATATTTACTTATGTAAACATAAACAGTCAGCGGTAACAAAAAATGGAAAACCCTATGAGAATGTTATTTTACAGGACAAAACAGGCACAATTGATGCTAAGGTATGGGAGCCAAACAGTGCAGGAATTGGTGAATATGATACGTTGGACTACATAGAAGTGTATGGAGAAGTTAACAATTTTCAGGGAGCTTTGCAGATTAACGTAAAAAGAATCAGAGTTTGTCAGGAAGGTGAGTATAATCCGGCAGATTATCTTCCGGTAAGCTCCAAAGACATTGAAGTAATGTATAAGGAGTTACTTGGTTTTATTGACAGCATGGAAAACCGTTATTTGAAAACACTGATGGAAGATATGTTTAAAAAAGATGAAAAATTCATCAAAGCATTTAAGAAGTCATCTGCTGCAAAAACCGTACATCATGGATTTGTCGGAGGACTTTTGGAGCATACGTTGAGCGTGACGAAATTGTGTGATTTTTATTGTAAATCCTATCCGTTATTAAATAGAGATTTGTTACTTTCCGCGGCTATCTGCCACGATATCGGAAAGACAAAAGAGTTGTCTGCTTTTCCGGAAAATGATTATACGGATGAAGGACAGTTTTTAGGACACATTATTATCGGTTGTGAAATGGTTGGGGAAAAAATCAGGGATATTGACGGATTCCCGGTTGTACTTGCAAATGAATTAAAGCACTGTATTTTATCTCACCACGGAGAGTTGGAATACGGTTCACCGAAAAAGCCTGCAATTATGGAGGCAGTTGCGTTGACTTTTGCAGATAATACAGATGCAAAAATGCAGACATTTACGGAAATTCTGAATGGAACTTCGGAGACAGGATGGCTTGGATATAATCGCTTATTTGAGTCAAATCTGAAAAGTACAAAAATGGATTGATAAATGGAGTAGTAATTGGCATAGAGCTGAGCCACTATCTTAAGAGAGTGTGTGCAGTAGTGGCTGGAAAAGATTCCGGCAGGGTCATAGGATTATGTTAGAGAAGGAATATAAAAATGGAATATAAGAAAAATGATGTGCTGACAGTGACAATTGAAGATATCGGAAATGATGGCGAAGGAATCGGCAAGGTTGACGGGTTTGCACTGTTTGTTAAAGATGCGGTGATTGGAGATACAGTTTCCGTGAAAATCATGAAAGCCAAAAAAAACTATGCTTATGCGAAATTAGAGAAGGTACTTACACCTTCTCCTTTTCGTGTAGAGCCAAAATGTGCATATTATAAGCAGTGTGGCGGCTGCCAGATTCAGGCAATGAGCTATGAAAGGCAGTTGCAGTTTAAACAGGACAAGATTAGAGGAAATCTGATTCGCATTGGCAAATTTGATGAAACGTTTATTGACAGTGTTATGGAGCCGATTGTTGGGATGGAAGAACCGTTTCACTATCGGAATAAGGCACAGTTTCCGATTGGGACAGGCAAAGACGGAAATCCGATTACAGGATTTTATGCGGGGAGAACACATACGATTATTGAAAATACGGATTGTGCTTTAGGGGTTTTCGAAAATAAAGAAATTTTGGAAATTATTCTGGAATATATGAGGCATGAAGGTATTAGTGCCTATAATGAGGAAACCGGAATAGGACTGGTACGCCACGTATTAATTCGAAAAGGCTTTACAAGTGGACAAATTATGGTGTGTCTTGTAATTAATGGTAAAAAACAGCCGGATGGTAAGTTTCTTCCAAAGCAGGATAAGCTGATAGAGTCTTTGATAGAAATTTCTGGTATGACCAGTATATCTGTGAGCATTAACAGAGAGAAAACCAATGTGATTATGGGAAAAGAGGTTCATACACTTTGGGGAAGCGATACGATTGAAGACAGCATAGGAATTTGCGAAGGTGATGATTTTAAGAAGACGGACAAGGCAATCAGTTTTCGTATTTCTCCGCTGTCTTTTTATCAGGTCAATCCGTATCAGACGGAGAAGTTGTATAGTCTGGCACTTTCTTATGCAGGACTGACAGGGAAGGAGACTGTGTGGGATTTGTACTGTGGTATAGGTACGATTTCTTTGTTTTTAGCACAGAAGGCAAAGCAGGTTTACGGAGTGGAAATTATCCCGCAGGCCATTGAGGATGCGAAGAAAAATGCGGAGAATAATGGCATTAAGAATGCAGAGTTTTTTGTGGGAAAGGCAGAGGAAGTGTTGCCGGCTTTTTATGAAAAGACGGAGGATTCCGATATGCGCCACCCGGATGTAATTGTGGTAGATCCGCCGCGTAAGGGATGCGATGAGGTTTGTCTTGATACGATGTTGAAAATGCAGCCGGAGAGGATTGTGTATGTGAGTTGTGATTCGGCGACGTTGGCACGGGATTTGAGGATTTTGTGTGATGGAGGGTATGAGATTAAGAGAGTGAGGGGAGTGGACCAGTTTGGGATGACGGTGCATGTCGAGACTGTAGTTCTCTTGTCCCAACAAAAAGCGGATGATTATGTTGAGGTGGAATTGGAACTGGATGAGCTTGATTTGACTTCAGCAGAGAGTAAGGCGACTTATGCGGAGAGATAAAAGAATATGTGCTTGAGAAACATGGTTTGCAGGTGACAAATCTCTATATTGCGCAGGTGAAGAAAAAGTGCGGTATTATTGAGAGGGAGAACTATAATAAATCTCAGAAGGAGGATGCAAAACAGCCACAGTGTCCGAAGGATAAGGAAAAGGCGATTAGGGATGCGCTTAAGCATTTTGGGATGGTGTAATTTAAAGCGGCTGTATATAAAAGCGTAATATTACATAAGGAGGAAATATGGATATTAAAAAAACAGATGTTTTCGGCGGCATAGGTGTTTTTGTTATTCAGATGATTGCTAACGGAATATGCTATGCTTTTGAAAGAAATAATATGTATTTGGTTATAGGTATAATAGTTGCAGTAATCGTTTCTGTTTTCGTCGTGATTATTTTCAATTTAAAAAGAAAACTTAAGATGCAAGAAGAAAGTTTTGATGAGCAAATTGAAAAGTTAGGAGTTGAAGATTTAAGAAAAGAAAAAGATGAATTGATTAAGTCGATAGAGTGCTTAAAAGAAAGAATATTGGATGTAGAACAAGAAAGAGATGAAATAGACCAAGAAATTAAACGCCTAGACCAAGATTTGGAATTATTTAAAAACAAGTGTGAATACTACATCAACACCGATTCTGTTAATAGAAAGATTCTATATTTGCTCAAGAACCAGAAAAAATATGACAATACAGAATTGCAGGCATTAATTGCGGAAATTGAATATATTTTTCGAGATGACATGTTTTCAAAAACCGCAAAAATTAATACAAGTGTTTTTGTGAAAGATAATCAAGGACAATGTGCTATTTTAGTATCTACTAAACATTCACCGGGAACGATAGATAAATTAAGATTAGGTAATGATTCTCTAGTTGGAACGGCTTTTGATGAAAAAAGAACTATTTACTGTAGTGATATTGAAAACAGAAGTCGTGATTTCCCATTTGTAGACTTGGAGAATGATAGGCAATATCAATCGATATTAGCAATACCACTGATAGTAGAACATAGTGTAGAGTTTGTTTTGGTAATAACATGTACAAAAATAAATTGTTTGGAGGCCACATACAATAAATATCAAGATGTTATTCAAAGATATTTAGAATTATTATGTGTTTTATTATTTATATCTTCGGATAAGGAGGGGCTGAAATGATACGAAAAGAAAATTATTTAGATGTTCCAGAACGAGAGATTCCAGTAAATATAATCCAATATGAAGAAGAAGATATGCTTATATTACAGAAACTGTATTTTGATTGGATGAATTTAAATGAAAAAATAAGAAGAATAGGTGGAAGACCAACTAATATGCCAGCGGAATTTGTAGAAGCATTAGTGGCTTATAAGATGGGATATTGGAGGGTTGATGATATGAGACTTGGTTTTGATTGTTTTGATCCGAATGCACCAGAAGGAAATAATCGTATTGAAATAAAATATGCAACGGGTAGGACTGATTTTTCAAGTTTTGCACCTGAAATTAAATGGGATAGGCTTAATTTTGTGAAATTTTATAATGAGTCACCAGAAGATTGTTACTTTGAAGTTTATGATATTGATATTCAAATGATACTTGAAGAATCTGAACATTTTGGAAGATGTGTATATGATGGAAGAGGAATGCGCCCTCGGATAAGCGTTATTAAAGAGCTAATTGAGCGTGGAATATATAGAGAAAAAAGGGAATTTTCTTTGTTTTAACTCCAGATAGTGTATGCAAGGAAATTGGATATGTTTACAGCAGGGGCTGATGTGCTAAGCTGTTACAAAAGGTGATAGGCTCAGGTTTCTGTTGAAGGAATCTGAGCCTTTGTGCATATGCCTATCAGCACATCAGCGAGTTCATGCTGTCAACATATTCAAGTTTGCATTAATAAAAGAAGCCAAAAGAAAGAATGGAGAGGTACAAAATGATTAGATTTAGTGAAACAGAAATACGAAACAGTGCGAAAGAAACGATGGAATCGTTAGAACATTGGTCTAGGCGTATTATAAATGATAAGCTTGTTGAAAGATATGGAAAGAAATACTTTGAATACAAATTTGAGAATGGAGAAAGTTTAATTAAAAATGATATTCTAAAAACTATTTCAGATAGAATGCGTGATAATCCTAAAAGATTTCCACGAAAAATTGATGCTATTTTAATGGAAGACATTGCTTATTTTTTATGTAAAGATACATTCTATAATGAACTGTTTAAGGGAATTTTGGAGAATAATTTTTCTGGTAAGGAAGAAGTGAGAAATCGAATTGAGGTTTTAAAGAACATACGAAATAAACTGTATCATGGTAATCCTATTTCTTATAGAGAGGCAGAGCAAGCAATATGTTATTCTCATGATTTCATAGATTGTTATAAAGCATATTATGTTAGAATTGGAAAAGAACAAGAGTATAATGTTCCGTTCTTTATTAAAGTAGAGGATTCATGGGGAAGATGTGGTTATAGGGATGAAACAAAAACGGAGAAACTTTCTTTACCATATAACAATGAAAAATTGAGGCCTGGAGAGCTATATAAAGTTTGGGTTGAAGTTGATGCTAATTTCCCAGAAGATTTTTATGAAATAACATGGTGGATGAATGATAAACTGGTTGCAACAGGTAAAGAATATGTGTTTACTCCAACAGTGGATATGGTGGCATCACTGCAATTTGTATATTGTAGTTTAAAAACCAAGAGAGCATGGCATAAGTACAGAACTTCAGATGACGGATTTAGTATATTTATTGGAGAAGTATTACCACCGATAGAAGATTTATATTAGGAGGAGAATTATAAAAGTCGTCGCGTCATGGAAAAGCTAGGAATGGTCTACGAGAGAGATTCTTATTATGAAAAAACAGATGGAAGTGTAGGATTTGATTCTTTGGTATATAAAATTGATTATAGAACATTGTAAAAATCCAGAAGGGCGCACTTCTATACATCCCTTGGATGTATTCGCGCAAGGTACATCTTTGCTGTACCTGATTGGCTTCGCCGGTTTTGCCTACGCTGTGCTTCGGAGAGTTTCACTGTTATAATTGGGATATGGTAAAAGGGAAAAATTTTGCCGTTGACGTATTGGTTCAAGTATTGCATAATAGCAGTGGAGATAGTGTACCCAAAATTCAAAAATCATAAAAGTAAAGAAGGCCTAAACCCTGGTGGTTTGGGCTTTTTTCGATGGGAGCACTTTTTTCATTACCTTTTCAGGGAGACAAAACCAGTCAAAAAGGGTGGAAAAAACGGGGAAATATTTCACAAACTTTATTGTTACAATTTCACAAAATGTAGAATCGGCACTTTGGAAGAAATTCTAAGGTGCTTTTTCTATTGAATATTCCGGCTCACTTTGCGCCACATATCCGGATTTTGAGAGCCACCATTCCGGAGAAGTAGAGCCATTCAATTTTACACGCAGAAACATTATTCCACGGTACTCTTGACATGAGCCTCCACGGCATATGTATTCGTGGCAAAGCGGCAATCCTGTCCTTACGGGCATGTTTGCCTAGGCAGAGTAGCCTATCATAGTGTGCCAAGCATGGCACTAATCTAGCTGGTGCAAGTCCAGTCACGGGTTTTTACCGCCAAGTGTAGCGAACCACAAGTCGGTATCAGTAATGGTATGGATGAAGGAAGTGGTGTAGCAAAGTTCTTGAGCCTACGAACAGAAACTTGATAAGGCGATTAGGTGGG
>JAFSBX010000101.1 GCA_017437065.1 Lachnospiraceae bacterium | reverse complement strand
TATGGTGGGTATAGCGCAGTTGGTTAGCGCGCCAGATTGTGGCTCTGGAGGCCAAGGGTTCGAATCCCTTTATCCACCCTTAAGTTTTAACCAATCAGGCGCAGCTTGGTGTTCATGAAAAATGATGGGCTATCGCCAAGCGGTAAGGCACAGGACTTTGACTCCTGCATTCGCTGGTTCGAATCCAGCTAGCCCAGTTTTAATTTAATAATTATGGGATATTAGCTCAGTCGGTAGAGCACTTGACTTTTAATCAAGTTGTCCGGGGTTCGAATCCCCGATGTCTCATTAATAAGAAGAGGAGCGTTGAATTCAATGCTTCTTTTTTTATTTTATACAAATTAATAAAAATTGCAAAATTAAATATCACATAATATATTCCATAAACTAAAAAAGTATGATAATATATGCATGTAAGTTTTTTTTGTTAGACAACTAAATAAATTTATATTTATAAAATGAAATGATACGAAAGGTGGAAATAATATTATGGCAGGTGTATTGGTAGTAGACGACGCGGCGTTTATGCGATTGACGATAAAGCAGATGCTGGAGGCTCATGGACATACAATGATAGGTGAAGCTGCGGATGGTTTAGAGGCGGTAAGCAAGTTTGCAGCATTGAAACCGGAGGTGGTTTTTCTTGACATTACAATGCCGGAAATGAATGGTATTGAGGCACTCAGACTCATAAAGGAGATGGATCCGAAAGCAAAGATTATTATCTGCTCGGCGATGGGACAGCAGGCAATGGTTGCACAGGCGGTACAGTATGGAGCAAAGGATTTTATTGTGAAACCATTTGAAGAACATCGGCTTATCCGGGCACTTGAGGATGTTTTGAAAAAATAAGAAACAGACTGTTAAGACAGTTGGAATGAATAGAATGAAATTATTGGAGGCAGAGAGATTACTCTCTGCCTTCTTCACCGCCCGGACCATCTTTTCTTGGAACTTCATCGGGAATTACATTTCCAGGTAAATCTACGGCAGGAATGTTGCCGTCATCATATACATCAGCCGGTGTCTGACCATTTGGAGTAGTTTTGATTTTATTATCTTGCATATGCTACCATCCTTTCTTTATATAGGATTTACAAAATAAAAAAAATAATACATAAACGAGAGAAATATATGATATTGATAGTATGTTGTCATAGAGGATAAGCATAGAGGATAACTGTTTTTGGGTTGTATCTTGTCAAAGTCTGTGCTAAACTTGTCTGGTTTGAGGCAAAATGTCTTTCATAAGGAAGATGTAAAAAAGCCGTGTAAGAGAAGTTTTACGATGAGATAAGAGGAGGAGAAAACATGGAGCAGGTACAAAAAGAAAATAAGATGGGTGTCATGCCTGAAAACAAATTGTTACTGTCAATGTCTCTGCCGATGATGGTTTCTATGTTGGTGCAGGCACTTTACAATGTTGTAGACAGTGTTTTTGTATCCAGAATCAGTGAAGATGCGTTGACGGCAGTATCACTGGCATTTCCGGTGCAGAACTTTATGATAGCAATCAGTGTAGGAACAGCGGTAGGTGTGAATGCACTACTTTCAAAAACATTGGGAGAAAAAGATTATAAAAAGGCACAGAAGGTTGCGGATAATGCAGTTTTTTTGTCGGCAGTATGTTATTGCATTTTCTTTCTGATAGGAATTTTTGCAGTTGTACCGTTTTATTTAACACAGACGAAGGATGCAGAAATTTTGGAATTTGGAAAGCAGTATCTTACAATTATTTGTATAGGGTCCATAGGAATATTCTTTCAGACCATGTTTGAAAGACTTTTACAGTCAACCGGAAAAACTTTTTTTACAATGTTTACCCAGGGAGCCGGAGCAATTATTAATATTATTCTGGATCCGGTTTTGATCTTTGGCGTGGGTATTTTTCCGGAAATGGGAGTTGCCGGAGCAGCTGTAGCAACAATTATTGGTCAGATTGTGGCAGCAATTCTTGCCATTTTCTTTAATGCAAAGCATAACGAATATATTAAAATCAGTGTGAAAAATATTCGACCGAAGGCTCAGATTATTAAACAAATATATATTGTAGGGGCGCCGTCAATTGTTGTACAGGCTATCGGTTCAGTGATGGTTTATGGTATGAATCTGATTCTGATTGCATTTACTTCCACTGCAACAGCGGTATTCGGTGTATATTTCAAATTGCAGAGTTTTGTGTTTATGCCGGTATTTGGTCTGAATAATGGCATGGTACCGATTATTGCTTATAATTATGGTGCCGGTAAAAAAGAAAGAGTAATTAAGATTATCAAATTGAGTATTATGTATGCGGTAGCGATTATGGTGGTTGGTTTTGCACTGATGCAGATGATTCCCGATAAACTGCTACTGTTATTTGATGCTTCGGAAACGATGATTTCTATTGGAGTTCCTGCGTTGAGGAGTATCAGCACCAGTTTCCTTTTTGCGGGATTTTGTATCGTATGCGGAAGTGTATTTCAGGCGTTGGGAAATGGGGTATACAGTATGGTTGTGTCAATTACAAGACAGTTGGTAGTGCTTCTTCCGGTAGCATATCTGTTGTCAAAGATTGGAGAAATCAATTATGTATGGCTGGCATTTCCGGTTGCGGAAGTATTTTCACTTACGCTTTCGGCAGTATTTCTTGTGCGTATCTATCGAAAGATAATTAAGCATATTGGTGAAGAAAAAAACGTGTCAATGCAAAATAATGCAAACAATGCAGAATAGGAATTGACATAAAGAAGAAAGTACGATAAAATACAAAAGTTGCAGAAAATATTTCTGCAATAAGCGGATGTGGTGGAATTGGCAGACACGCCAGATTTAGGTTCTGGTGTCCATGACGTGCAGGTTCAAGTCCTGTCATCCGCATGATAAAAGAAAGGTTTTTAAGACGGAAGAGCTGTCTTGGAGACCTTTCTTTTTTGTTGTTCAATAGTTTCATTTTCCTATGCTATGTGATAAAATTAAAGAATATATTATTGATTTGGTACGAAAATATTCATGGTGTATACTGTATACAAGAGGAGATAAGCGTGAGAAACATACAGGAAGAAAAGGTTTTGCATATAGTTCGTTTCATTTTTGGAGTATTGGTGGCAGTAGTATTTTTATATTTTATTTTAGGTGAACTTTTGTTGCCGCGGGAGCATGATTTGAATGATGGCAAATGTGAGCTTCTTGATACAGAATGGTATAGAATTTTGGGAGATGGAACAGAGATTCCCATTGAGGTTCCGTCAAATTGTAAGGCAGAAAGAGGCGAACCGGTAGTGTTTGTAACCCGGTTGCCGACAGATATTGTGGGAAAAACATGGGTTTGTTTTCGTAGTTCCCAGCAGGATATGAAAATTTATGTCGGTTCTGAATTAAAACAAAGCTATTCAACAAAAGAAGTACGACTTTTTGGTAAAAACAGTATAAGCGCATATGTTTTTGCAGAGCTCAATACAGGTGATGCAGGAAAAATACTTTGGATAACTACAGTAAGTGATTCGAACTACAGTGGTGTGATGAATGAAGTGTATATTGGTGATAAATCTGCGATATGGCAGTATTTTATAAAGGAACACGGACCGGCAGCAGTGGTTGCCATTATCGTTATGATTCTGGGAATTATCAGTATTATAATCAGCATTGTGTTACGTGTATTTTACCATAGAACGGTTATGATTGAATATCTGGCATGGGGAATTTTTCTTGCATCTGTATGGCTGTTGTCCGAATCCAGACTGCGACAGTTAGTATTGCCTAATATAACTGTAATTGCGAGTATGGCATTTCTGGCGATTATGTTGTTGCCGTTTCCGATTGCACTTTATGTGAATAATGTGCAAAAAGGTCGTTATCAAAAATGGTATATGGCAATTTGTGGTCTGGCAACAGTTGATTTTGTGGTCTGTACTATGTTACAGGTCATGAATATTTGTGACTTTTTAGATACCATGATTTTTATGGTTAGTGTTATTGTTCTGTTGGTAATTGTGACAGGAATTAGTATTGTGCAGGATATAAAGAAAGGTTTTATAAAGGAATATACTGCGGTTGCAGTGGGGCTTATAGGACTTATGATAACTGCCATAGGAGAGATTGTGGGAGCATACAATCTGATGGTTCGCATTCCGGGGGTTGTGATTTGTGGAGGACTTGTTTTTCTGCTGGTTATGACAGCCATAAAAACAGGGCAGGATGTCATGAGTATAGAAAGAGAGAAACAGAAGGCGGTTTTTGATAAAGTATCGCAAACCAGATTTCTGGCACATATGTCTCATGAAATCAGAACACCACTTAATGTTGTCATTGGTATGAATACCATGATATTGAAAGAAAGCCGGGAAAATAAAATTCAGGAATATGCACAGAAAATTGATGGTGCAAGTAAGATGTTGCTGAACTTAATCAGTGATGTTTTGGATTTTTCCAAGATGGAGCAGGGAAGCATGGAGCTGGAGGAGAATTCCTACTATTTGGCATCATTAATTAATGATGAAGTATTGTCTTTGAAAGCAAAGGCAGAGGAAAAAGGTTTAGAAGTCAGAGTGCAGACAGATGAATTGCTTCCGACAGTACTACAGGGCGACGTAGTGCGAATTAAACAGATTATGACTCACATGATTAAGAATGCCGTGAATTATACGCATGAAGGTGGCATTACTTTAAGTGTGCAGGGAATTTGGAACGACAGAGAAGAATTTCAACTGGTAATATCTGTAGCAGATACCGGAGAAGGGATTCGGAAGGAAGATATGGACAGGTTGTTTAACAGTTTTACGAAGCTTCAGGGGAATAACAGCCAGTTTGCAGCAGGGAATGGTCTTGGACTCAGCATTACTAAAACGCTGGTAACAAAAATGGGTGGAACGATACGGGTAAACAGTGTCTATGGAAAGGGATCCATGTTTACGGTAAAGATTCCGCAAAAGGTAGTGAATAAAGAGCCAATAGGAAATATGGAGAATGCCTATGAAAAATCAGGCGATGAAATATTAGCAGGACAGAAATTTTTACATGCACCCAAAGCCAATATACTCGTTGTGGACGATAATGATATGAATTTAACGGTGATAAAGGAACTGCTGAAACAGTCGGAGATATGTCTGGATACCGTATTAAGCGGGAAAGAATGCTTGGAAATATCCAAAAAGAAAAAATATGACTTGATTTTTATGGATCATATGATGCCGAAAATGGATGGCGTGGAAACTTTACATATGCTTAAAATGGAAAAGGATAACCCAAACGCAGATACTGCAGTGATTATGCTGACGGCAAATGCCATTACCGGTATGAAGGAGCAGTATATTGAGGAAGGATTTAAGGATTATATTTCCAAGCCCGTTGAGATTGATAAACTGGAGAAAATATTATACGAACATTTACCGGAAGGAATGGCTGTATGGAAGGAAGCAACGAAACAGGTTCAGGAAGAAGCTGTAACGGTAAAGGAGCAGGAAAGCTCCCAAATTGATAAAAGTATTGGAATGAATTATTGCGGTGGAAGTGAGGATATGTATCGGGAAATTGCAAAAGCATATCATCAGCAGGGAATGAAATATGTTGCTGCAATACCGCAGCTTTGTGAAAAAGGAGAATGGAAAGATTATGCAGTAATTGCACATGCCATTAAGAGTACTTCTCTTACAATCGGTGCAACGGTATTGTCAGAAGAGGCAAAAGTACAGGAATTGGCAGCAAAAGAAGGAAAAACGGATATATTGGAAACGGGATGGGAAACATTTTATCAAAATTACCGGCAGGTCTTACAGGAAGTGGAGATGCTTTTTGGAATAAATGACAGTAAGGGCAAAGAAGAGGAACAGATACAGATTCTTTCGAAAGAGGAATATTTGGAAGAATGCCGAAATTTATTGCAATATATTAAAGATTATGAAATGGGAGAGGCAATGGAACAGATTGAGAAACTTCTTCAATTGGGAGTTTCTCAGGAAGAAAGGGAACAGGAAATTGCTTATTTGGAGAAAATCCGCGCAGCGGTAGATGAATTCGAATATGACCTTGCTGAAGAACTGTTGACAGAGTGGCTGAAAAAACAGGAGGCGGAATAAAATGACGGATGAAAAAGTAAAAAGGGTAATTTTAGTGGTAGATGATGATAAGTCCAATCTGATGGTGGCACAGAAGCTATTGTCGGAAGAATATCATGTGGCAGTTGTGAATAGTGGCGAGCTTGCGATGAAGTATCTGGAGAAAAAACAGCCGGAACTTATTTTGCTGGATATTCAGATGCCGGGAATGAATGGATTTGAAGTCATGGAAAACATGCAGGCAGATGCGGAATGGAAAAAGATTCCTGTTATTTTTCTGACAGCGGACCGTAGTGCGGAAACGGAAGAGGCATGCTTTAAAATGGGAGCAGTGGATTATATCGGTAAGCCTTTTGTGCCGGCTATTATGCGGCAGAGAGTCAGAAGAACGTTGGAATTGGAAGATTACAGAAAAAATCTGGAAGATATGGTAGCAAGGCAGCTACAGAGAATTACACAGTTACAGCAGGATATTATTATCACAATGGCGAATCTGATTGAAAGCCGTGATGGTACTACCGGTGAGCATGTTAAAAGAACGACGGTTTATGCAGATATGCTTGTAAGGAAAATGCAGGAGAAAGGAATTTATAAGGAGTATCTGACACCGACTTTTGTGGATTATCTGAATAAAGCAACTCCGATGCATGACATAGGAAAAATCACAGTTTCAGATGTGATACTGCAAAAGCCCGGAGCATTGGATGATGAAGAGTATGTGAAGATGAAATGTCATGCAGTGGAAGGCGGAAAGCTGATTCGGGAGAATATGTCTCGTATTGTAGATAAAGAGTTTGTAGATATGGCGGTAGATGTAGCGGCTCATCATCATGAGAAATGGAACGGAAAGGGATATCCAGACGGGTTGAAAGGAGAGGAAATTCCACTTTCAGCAAGAATTGTAGCTGTTGCAGATATTTTTGATGCATTGGTATCAAAACGGCAATATAAAGAAGGTATGACAATAGAGCAGGCATTTGAGATTATGGGAAAAGAACGGGGAGAAAGTTTTGAACCGGTAATTCTGGATGTTTTTATGGAAGCCGAAGGTGACTTGCGAAAGTTAATGCAGGAGATGTAAGAGAGGCGTGGTTTTATTATGAAAAGATGGAAAGGGATAAGAAGTACATTTCGGGAGTTGCGTACGGAACTTATTAATATCGATCGGAAGCTGCTTGAAATTTTTTGTTTGGCTTTTGCATGTGTCGGAATGTTTATGTGTGGTATGAATCTGATGGTAAATTCTTACTACATGGCAATAATTACTGCCGGAATTGGTGTGTGGATGATAATCAGTTGGTTCATTTTTCGAAGCAGAAAGCATACAAAAGTTGGAATTTTGGGTGTTATGCTGTTAATGGCAGTTGTAATGATTTATTTTGTTGTAAGTGGAGGTGAAGAAGGATTTAGCTTTGTATGGCTGTTTCTGGTTCCGCCTGTGGGGATGTATTTTTTTACGCTGTATTATGGAGGACTGTTTAGTTTGGGGTTGGGTATTCTTATAGCAGTCTATATGTGGTCTCCATTGCATGAATTAGGATATTCCTATAGTCAGACACATTTGACACGATTTCCGATTGTATACTTTTGTGAGACGGCAGTCTGTCTGATTATTCATTATCAGATGTGGTGTTATAAGCAGGAACAGAAAGAACTTTTGAAGAAGGCAGAAGAGGCAAGCAGGGCAAAGAGTGATTTTCTTGCCAATATGAGTCATGAAATCCGTACTCCGATGAATGCAATTATGGGAATGTGCGAATTGGTTTTAGCAGAAGAAAATATTTCAGACGATGTGAGGGATAACTGTAGTAATATTCATGTATCCGGTAGAAATCTTTTGGGAATTATCAATGATATACTGGATTTTTCGAAAATTGAATCGGGGAAAATGGAGCTGGTCAGTGACTATTATGATATATCCTCTACTTTGAATGATGTGATTAATATGGTCATGGCAAGAAAAGGTGACGCACAAATTGAGTTTATGGTAGACTGTGACCCGAATATTCCACGCAGGCTTTATGGGGATGAAACACGCATACGTCAGATTATGGTGAATCTTTTAACTAATGCAGTCAAATTTACAAAAGAAGGCGGTGTACTGCTGAAGGTAAGTGCAAGGAAAGAAAGCTACGGTGTGAATTTATATTTTAGTGTAAAAGATAGCGGAATCGGTATTAAAAGAGAAAATCTTGGCAAAATATTCAGAAGTTTCAGTCAGGTAGATACAAAGAAAAACAGGGCAATAGAAGGAACCGGACTGGGACTTGCAATTTCGAAACAATTAGTGAAAAATATGGGCGGAGTCATTCATGTAGACAGTGAGTATGGAAAAGGAACGGAGTTTACGGTTGTTATTCCTCAAAAAGTAGTGAATGAAGCCCCCCTGGCTCTTGTGAAGAAAACGGGGAAAATAAAAATTCTTTGCTACATTCGGTTTACAAAGTACACCCATCCTTTTATCGAGGCTAATTATAAAAAGATTATTGCAAATATAGGAAGAGGGTTAGAACTGGAGTATAAAGTATGTCGTACGCTGAATGAACTGAAACAGATTCTGGTAAAAGAATCGGATTATACGCATGTGATTGTAGCAAGAGAAGAATATCAGGAAGCAGAAGGCTATTTTAGTTGTCTGGCGGAAACGATGGAAATTACAGTGGTACAGGAGCGTAAAAACCATATTACACTGCCGGATAATATACATAATATTTATAAACCATTCTATTCTTTGGCAGTAGCCAACATACTTAATGGAAAAAAAGCCGGATTTGTAGCAGGAACAAAAGATATATTTAAGGGACGTTTTACAGCGAAACAGGCGAAAATATTAGTGGTAGATGATAATGAAATGAATCTGAAGGTAGCGCTTGGGTTGCTAAAGCCTTATAAGATGCTGATAAGAACAGCCGAAAGTGGGGAACAGGCAATTGAAATGGTAAAATCAAAGGAGTATCATATTATATTCATGGATCATATGATGCCGGGTATGGATGGAGTGGAAGCAACACATATCATACGTGAAATGGAAGAGGAGTATTTCAAAAACGTGCCGATTGTAGCATTGACAGCGAATGCGGTAACGGGAGCAAGAGAGATGTTTCTTAGGGAAGGATTTCAGGATTTTGTGACAAAGCCGATTGAAATGAATGCAATGGAGCGTACATTAAGAAAATGGATTCCGGACGAATTGATTGAACATGAGGAAGAAGGTGACAAACGGATATGATGGGGGATATTGTATTGGTTTCTACGGATTGTGTATGTGATTTGACAAAGGAACTGCAAGAACTGTATCAGATACCTATGATGTATTATTATATTCGTACGAAAGAAGCACGTTTTCAGGACACGAAGGAAATAACTTCGGATGAACTGATAGAATATATAGAAGGAGACAGGCAGCGGGCAAGCAGTAAAAGTGCATCTGTTGAAGAATATGAACAATATTTTGAAAGTTTAGGTAAAAAGGCAGAGGGTGCAATTGTACATATCTGCATGGCACAATATGTAAGTGAGGCATATGAAAATGCATCAAAAGCAGCAGAGAGATTTAAAGAAGTATATGTAGTGGATTCCGGACATTTGTCAGGAGGCATGGGAATTATGGTTCTTGCTGCAGCAGATATGGCAAAGAGGGGAGCATGTGTGGAGTTGATTTTAGAGGAACTGGATAATCTGAAAGAAAAAGTATCCACCAGTTTTATTGTTAATTCTACGGAGTGCTTATACCGTGGAGGAAAAATCAGTGAAAAGGTTCATAGCTTTTGTAAATTGTTTTCACTGCATCCGATTTTGCAATTGTGTGAAAGCAGGATGATACCGGTAGGTGTCTGCATCGGTAGTCAGCAGCGGTTTGCAAGGGCGTATATACGGCGTACGTTAAGGAAAAAGAACATTGTTAAGGATATTGTGTTTTTGATTACGGCAGGGTGTTCTTATGAGTTTCAGGAATTTTTGAAAGAAGAAATAAAAAAGTGGGTTCATTGGGATGTAATTATAGTAAATCAGGCATCGGCTACCATTTCATGTAATTGTGGTTCGGGGGCATTCGGAGTATTATTTCTTACTTCGTAACAATGAAAATAAAGATAAAGAGATATAAAATGGAGAAAGACTATGAAAAAAAAGATACTATGCTTAGGAATGACAGCTGTTTTGGTGACAGCAATGTGGGGATGTGGAAAAAGTAGTACAGAAGAAAAGAAGACAGAAGAAACCTCTACGGAGAGTCGGGAAGAAAATGTGGAAGAAACTGAAACAGAAGAGATGGACGAGCCCGCGGTAGAAGATCTTTTGGAGGATGTGCAACAGGCACAGACGCAGCAGGAGACAAAAATGAATGGAAAGGCTGTGATTGATATACCGGAAGGTTTTAAAGAATATCTGGCACCATCCGGGATTTATGTAACCGGTAAATATCCGGAAGACGGTTCGAATATTTATATAGTGACATCACCTTTGTACGGAGAGCTTCCGGATGAAAAAGGATATAAAAATGAGATGAATGAAAATATTTCTTCACAGGTAGGGGAAAAAGTAGAGATTACCCTGAAGGAGTATGAGAAGACAACAGTGGACGGATGTGATGCAGTCAGAGCTGTATATACATATAGTCATGACGGTATGAAGTTTACAAGGCTGGAATACACTGTAAATACAGATATTACGACAACAATTGCTTATACACAAGTGGGAGATGCGGACTGGATGGATGAATATGAGGAAAGTGCGATGACCATGCGAATTGAATAATTTTATAAAAAGAAGCTGTCTGCCGGAAATGGTACGGCAGCTTTTATTATGATAAAGTGATAAAGCAGAAGCGTTAATGTCAAAAAGTTGTTAAGAAGTCAGAAAAAATATATAAAAAATGATAAATAATACTGTTAATTTATGAAAAAAGGGTTTAAAATTAGTAAAAGCTTTATAAAAAGGAGAGCGGGAAGTGTATGGAACATTCAGTAGATGACGTAATCGGTAAATTATCAGAAATAGAAGCGACAGCCGTGCGTATTATGGAGGCTACGGATTTGCAGAAAAAACAGTTGGCAGAGGATATGGAAGAAAAGACCAGATTGTTTGATGAACAGGTTTCTAAGGAAACGCAAGAGGCTCTGAAACAAGTGCAGGAGAAGCTGAACAGAGAAAAGGATGAGGAGTTGCAGAGACAAAAGGAAGAAACAGACGCAACACTCAATGCCATGCAGCAAAAGTATGACAATGAGCATGGAGCATGGTCAGACAGTATCATGAAGTCTATAGTAAGGATGTGAGACGGATGCAGGGAATGTTTGCATACAGTGCCGTAGCAGCGAAAATGAAAGCGATGACCGGCAGACTGGTAAAGAAACAGGAATATGAAGAAATGGCTGCATTGGGTAGTGTTGCAGAAGTTGTAAATTATTTAAAAAGGTATCCCTCTTACCAAAAGATCTTTGCAGGTGAGAGCGAATTTGATATTCATAGAGGAAGAGTGGAAGCGTTGTTCCAAAAAGCAATTTATGCTGATTTTGCTAAGATTTATGCATTTTCCGGTTTGGAACAGCGTAAATTTCTGGATATATACTATATTCGTTATGAAATAGCAATATTAAAAAATTGTCTGCGTATGCTTTTTGACCACCGTGATGTGACATTGGACTTATCGGAGTTTCAGACTTTTTTTGAAAAAAGATCGGCACTTGACGTGATGAAGTTGGCCGATTCTAAAAGTATTACAGAGTTTGTGGAAAACCTCAGAGGTTCTATTTTTTTTCCTCCGTTAAAAAAGCTGGAAGGAGTGTCAGATGCTACATTATTTGATTATGAAAATGCTTTAAATCTTTTTTATCTTAAGCGGATGTGGAATGAATTTGCCAAAGTTATGAAAAATAAAGATTTAAAAGTAATCAGAGAGATTTATGGTAGTGAAATAGAGTTGTTGAACTTGGAATGGATTTACAGGGCAAAGAAATACTATCATATGTCACCGGCAGATATTTATGCCTTTATTGTACCTGTTCATTATAAGTTGCATATAGATTTGTTTAGACAAATTGTAGAAGCACCAACGATAGAAGAGATGGGAAAATTGTTGTCAAACTGTTATTATGCACGATTCAAAGAGAGAATGGATAGTACGTCTATTGAACGTATGTATGAAGAACTGATAGAGAAAATACACAAAAACAGCAGTAGGAAGTATCCGTATTCTATTATTTGCATTGAAACCTATCTTTATAAGAAAGCTAAGGAAGTCGATAAGCTGACTACATTGATTGAATGTGTGAGATACGGATTAAGTATTGAGGATACAAAAAATTATATTGCGTAGGAGGTGAGCGGAGATGATAGCAAAAATGAAGTTCATCAATATGATTGGACCGAAGGAAGATTTGGATATAGTGGTGGAGAAATATTTATCCAAATATGAAATACAGCTTGAAAATACTATGGCAGAGTTGAAAGAACTGCAGAATGTAAGTCCGTGTATGGAAGCAAATCCGTATAAAGAAAGTCTTGCAAAAGCAGAAGAACTGGTGGCCATGACAAAGCATGAAAATCCGCTTAAGAAAACAGTTGGGGCGAAGAAGGCTATGGAAATTGTGGAAAGTCTTGATGAAAAAAGAGAGACTTTTCGTAGAAAGCGTGGAGAACTGGAGGAAAAAAGACAGCAGATTGCCAAGGCATTACGGGATATTGAACCATATCGAAATGTGAATCACGATATTCGGGATATTTTACATTTTGATTATATTAAATATCAGTTTGGAAAGATTCCTGTAGAATATTATGAAAAACTGGAACGTTATGTATACGATGAGCTTTCGACTATTTTTTATAAATGTCAGAGTAATAAGGAATATATTTGGGGTGTTTACTTTGTGCCGGCTACAGAAGCGGAAAAAGTAGATGCAGTGTATGCTTCTTTGCATTTTGAAAAATTTCATATGCCGGAGGGGTATGAAGGTACTCTGGAAGAGGCGTATGAAATGTTTTCCGAAAAAATGGAAAAAACAGAAAATGTCATGGCGAAGTTAGAAGCAAAGATGGAGCAGGATTTACTCGACAGTCTGGATGATATTTATGCAGCAAGGGATGAGCTTGCCGTTTTATCTGAAAATTTTGAAATAAGAAGGATGGCGGCATATACACATTCAGAGGATAGTACTTTTTTCATTTTGTGTGGATGGATGGAAAAAAAGGATGCAGAAGCATTTGAACAGGAAGTGGAAAAGGATGAAAAGGTATTCTGTATTATAGAAGAGGGACATGACAGTAAAATATCAAAACCACCTACTAAGCTGAAAAATCCTAAGTTTTTCAAGCCATTTGAAATGTTTATCCGAATGTATGGATTACCGGATTACAATGAATTTGATCCAACCATTTTTGTAGCAATTACTTACTCTTTTATATTTGGAGCCATGTTTGGAGATGTGGGACAAGGATTTTTATTGTTTGTCGGTGGAGCATTGCTTTATAAGTTCAAAAAGATGGATTTGGCAGCAATTGTTTCAAGATGCGGATTGTTTTCGATGTTTTTCGGATTTATGTTCGGAAGTGTTTTCGGATTTGAAAATATTATTGAGGCGGTGTGGCTGCATCCGGTGACGGCAATGACCACGGTACCGTTTATTGGAAAGCTGAATACGGTTTTTGTTATTGCCATAGCATTTGGTATGGGGCTTGTACTGTTGACGATGATTTTTCATATTATCAACGGTTTTAAACAAAAAGATATGGAAGCCGCATTGTTTGACACAAATGGAATTGCAGGATTTGTATTTTATGCGGCGGTAGTTGCAGTGGTGGCATTGTTTATGACAGGAAATAATCTGCCGGCAGGAATTGTACTTGTGGTAATGTTTGTAGTGCCGCTTTTAGTTATGGCGTTGAAAGAGCCGCTTGCAGCTTTGGTGGAAAAGAAGAGCGAAGTAATGCCGAAGGAAAAGGGAATGTTTTTCGTACAGGCATTTTTCGAATTGTTTGAAGTGTTATTAAGTTATTTTTCCAATACTCTTTCTTTTGTGCGTATCGGAGCTTTTGCAGTCAGCCATGCGGCTATGATGGAAGTTGTGTTGATGCTTGCAGGAGCTGAAAATGGAGGAAGTCCGAATTGGATTGTGGTTGTGCTCGGAAACCTGTTTGTGTGCGGTATGGAAGGACTTATCGTTGGAATTCAGGTTTTGCGTTTACAATATTATGAATTTTTCAGCCGGTTCTATAAAGGCGGCGGAAGAGAATTTCAGCCTTATCGCAAAGTAAGGCAGTAAAAAATAATTGTTATTAAATGTTAGGAGGTCATTATCATGACAGTAGGAAAAATTTTATTATTCAGTGCACTTGTATTAAGTATTTTAGTTCCATTCAGAGTTTATTTTAAAGGCGAAGCTACAAAGAAAAGATATAAAGTGACATTGGCATTTAATTGTATTGCATTTTTCGGAATTGCGTTGACTGCAAGTCTTATGTTGTTTGGTACAAGCGTTAGTGCGGCAGAGGTGGAAGCAGCGGCAACAGTGGCAGCATCTGCATCTGCAACAGGTATGGGATATCTGGCGGCAGCACTTGTTACAGGTCTTTCCTGTATTGGTGGTGGTATTGCGGTAGCAAATGCAGCAAGTGCGGCACTTGGGGCAATCAGTGAAGATTCTTCCATTCTTGGTAAGTCTCTTATTTTCGTAGGTCTTGCTGAAGGTGTATGTCTGTATGGTTTGATTATTTCTTTCATGATTTTAGGAAAACTGTAAGAGATTGAAAAATCTTTGATTTGGAGATTATTTTATGAAAATGTATTTAATCAGTGATAACGTGGATACATACACGGGTATGCGTCTTGCGGGAGTGGAAGGTGCCGTTGTTCATGAAAGGCATGAGGTACAGGCAGAGATAGAAAAGGTCTTAGCGGATAAAGAGATAGGCATTTTGTTGCTTACAGAAAAATTCGGAAGAGATTTTCCGGATATAATTGATGAAGTAAAGTTAAATTATAAGATGCCGTTAGTGGTGGAAGTGCCTGACCGGCACGGAACCGGAAGAAAACCGGATTTTATTACTGCTTATGTGAATGAAGCAATTGGTATCAAACTATAGCAGACGGATGGAGGAATAGTAATGACAACGGAGGAGAAGCTGAAACATTTTCTGGACGTGACAGTAGAAAATGCCAACGAAAAAAGTGTTAAAACGATAGAAGAATATAGAAAAAGACTGGAAACCGTATTTGAAAGCCATAAAGAAGATGCTCTGCGAAAACAGAAACTTCAGATAAAGCTTAGTGAAGAAAATTTAAAGAAAGAAAAAAATACAGAAGTATCCAAACAACAGATGGAAATTAAGAAAGAGCTTGGAAAGAAGCAGGAAGAGTTAAAGAGCCTGCTTTTTCATGAGGTGGAAAATAAGCTGGAAGAATACATGTCTACGAAAGAATATGATAAATATTTAATCAGTTACATTAAAGGGGCAAAGGCATTTGCCGGAAATGAGGAAATTCAGATTTATATCGATCCTGCAGATGCAGAAAAACGGATGGCGCTGGAGGCGGCAACCGGAATGGAGATTTCTATCAGTGAATATGGATTTCATGGTGGAATGCGTGCGGTAATTCGTTCGAAAAACATATTAATTGACCAGTCTTTTGAGACAAGATTGAACGAAGCAAAAAATGAATTTTCATTTAATTTTGATTAGAGAGTGAGGAATTTCCTATGGAAAAGAAGGGAAATATATATGGAATTAACGGGCCTGTTATTTACCTCAAAGGAAATACCGGATTTAAAATGTCGGAAATGGTTTATGTTGGAGAGGAAAAACTGGTAGGAGAAGTTATTTCTTTAACAACGGATATGACTACAATTCAGGTATTTGAGGAAACCTCAGGATTGAAACCGGGAGAAGAAGTAGTCGGTACAGACGGTACATTATCGGTTACACTGGCACCGGGAATTATTACGAATATTTTTGACGGTATTGAGCGTCCGTTAGGGGTGCTTGCCAAAAATTCGGGGGCATATATTAACAGAGGTATCAGTGTAAGTGCATTGGATACGGAAAAACTGTGGGATGCTCACATGGTTGTAAAAAAAGGTGAATATGTAAGCGGTGGAACAATTATTGCGGAGGTAAAAGAAACAACAGCCATTACGCATAAAGTTATGGTTCCGCCGGATATGGAAGGTTACATATTGGAAGTGAAAGAGGACGGACAGTATACAATCGAAGATACGATTGCCGTGTTACAGTTTCCGAACGGAGAAGAAAAGAAACTGACCATGACACAAAAATGGCCTATCCGTGTACCACGTCCGACAGCAAAGCGTTTTGCGGTTGAAAAACCACTTGTAACCGGACAACGTATTCTGGATACTTTATTCCCGATTGCAAAAGGTGGTACGGCAGCGATACCGGGAGGTTTCGGTACAGGTAAGACTATGACGCAGCACCAGATAGCAAAGTGGTCTGATGCGGATATTATTGTATATATCGGATGCGGTGAGCGTGGAAATGAAATGACGCAGGTATTGGAGGACTTCTCGGAGTTGGTTGACCCGAAATCGGGAAATCCGTTGATGGACAGAACAGTACTTATTGCCAATACTTCCAACATGCCGGTAGCAGCCCGTGAGGCAAGTATTTATACAGGAATTACGCTTGCAGAATACTATCGTGATATGGGATATCATGTAGCAATTATGGCAGATTCCACATCCCGTTGGGCAGAGGCATTGCGTGAGCTTTCGGGACGTCTGGAAGAAATGCCTGCCGAGGAAGGTTTCCCGGCATATCTGGCATCTAAATTGTCTGCGTTCTATGAGCGAGCAGGAATGATGCAGAATTTAAACGGAACAGAAGGAAGTGTTACGATTATTGGTGCAGTATCTCCTCAGGGTGGTGACTTCTCTGAACCGGTAACACAAAATACAAAGCGTTTCGTAAGATGTTTCTGGGGACTGGATAAATCCCTTGCTTATGCAAGACATTTTCCGGCGATTCACTGGCTGACAAGTTATAGTGAATACCTGACAGATTTAGCTCCCTGGTATGCCAAGGAAGTAGGTTCTGATTTCGTAGATTACAGAAACCAGCTGGTGGCTATTTTGAATCAGGAATCCAGCTTGATGGAAATTGTAAAATTGATAGGTAGTGACGTACTTCCTGATGACCAGAAGCTGACATTGGAAATTGCAAGAGTGATTCGTCTTGGATTTTTACAGCAGAATGCATTCCATAAAGAGGATACATGTGTACCGCTTGAAAAGCAGCTTAGAATGATGGAAACTATTCTTTACCTGAATACAAAGGCAAAAACATTGATTGCTATGGGAATGCCGATGTCAGTATTAAAAGAAGACGATATTTTCGAAAAAGTAATTGCTATTAAATATGATGTGGAAAATAAAGCATTGTACAAATTTGATGATTATAAAAAGGCAATCGACAAATTCTACGATGATGTAATTGCACGTAATGCCTAACAGCACGAAAAGAAATTCTAAGATGGCAAAGGACGCCATCTAAGAATTTCTATCGTTTCGTGCAGGAAGAATGCCGGAGGCATTCTTCCGAGTAGAGACAATGGGAAGGAGAAGTAATAAAAATGGCTATAGAATATTTAGGCTTAAGTAAAATAAACGGTCCTTTTGTTGTAATCGAGGGTGTGCGTGGTGCTGCATTTGATGAAATCGTAGAGATTACGGTAGAAGGAAAAGAAAAGAAGTTAGGACGTATTGTAGAAATTTATGATGACAGGGCAGTTGTGCAGGTGTTTGAAAGTACAGAAAATATTTCTTTACAGAATACACATACGAGACTGACAGGGCATCCGATGGAAATTGGACTTTCTACGGACATTTTGGGACGTACTTTTAACGGTATCGGTGAGCCGATAGATAACTTAGGTGAAGTGGTTGCAGAGGTAAGGCGTGATGTCAACGGAAAACCGTTGAATCCGGTTACGAGAGAATATCCGCGTAACTATATTCGTACGGGTATTTCGGCAATTGATGGTCTGACTACCTTAATCAGAGGTCAGAAGCTGCCTATTTTCTCAGGAAACGGTCTTCCGCATGATCAGCTGGCAGCACAGATTGTAAGACAGGCTTCCCTTGGAGAAAATTCAGATGAACAGTTTGCTATTGTATTTGCGGCAATGGGTGTAAAGTATGATGTTGCGGAATATTTCCGTCATACTTTTGAAGAAAGTGGCGTATCCGACCACGTTGCCATGTTCCTTAATCTGGCAAATGACCCGGTTGTAGAACGTTTGATTACACCAAAGGTTGCACTGACAGTTGCAGAGTATCTAGCATTTGAAAAGAATATGCATATTTTAGTTATCCTTACGGATATGACTTCTTTTGCGGAGGCGATGCGTGAGGTTTCATCCAGTAAAGGTGAAATTCCTTCCAGAAAGGGATTCCCGGGATATTTGTATAGTGAATTTGCTACGATTTATGAGCGTGCAGGTATTGTGGAGGGAGTAAACGGTTCTGTAACACAGATTCCGATTCTGACTATGCCGAATGATGATATTACCCACCCGATTCCTGACCTTACCGGATACATTACAGAAGGACAGATTGTTTTGGACAGAGTAATGAATGGTCAGTCGATTTATCCGCCGATTAATGTACTCCCTTCGCTTTCACGTCTGATGAAGGACGGTATCGGTGAGGGATATACAAGAGGCGATCATCAGGACGTGGCAAACCAGTTGTTCTCTTCTTACGCAAAGGTGGGAGAAGCAAGAGCGTTGGCTTCCGTTATCGGTGAGGATGAACTGTCACCGCTGGATAAAAAGTACTTACAGTTTGGTAAGGCTTTTGAAGCAGAATTTGTGGGACAGGGCATTGATGAGAACCGAACGATTATTGATACATTAGAAATTGGATGGAGACTGTTAAGACTCTTACCGAGAGAGGAATTGGATCGTATTAATACGAAAGTATTAGATCAATATTATGCTCTGTCAACAGAGGAGAATGCAGAAACGGATTAAGTATACACTTTGAAATGGCATGTAATAGGTATTGAAAAGCGTAAGGAGGTGGGGATATGGATCCGAATGAGTTTCCCACGAAAGGGAATCTGATTTTGGCGAAAAATTCGCTTGGGCTTGCGAAACAGGGACATGAGCTGATGGATAAGAAACGTAACATTTTAGTACGTGAGCTTATGAATCTGATTGATGAGGCGAAGACGATTCAGACAGAAATTGATGAGACTTTTACAAGGGCATATAGAGCATTGCAGAATGCAAATATTGAAATGGGAATTAACTATGTGGATGAGCTTTCCCATGCAGTTCCTGTGGAAGATTCCATTCGAATAAAGACGAGAAGTATTATGGGAACGGAAATCCCACTTGTGGAATATGAGCCTAGTATGGACCGACCGACCTATTCTTTTCTTTCCACGAAGGAAAGTCTGGATGAGGCAAAGGCAAATTTTGAGCGTGTGAAGGAATTGACAATTAAGCTGTCCATGGTAGAAAATTCAGCATATCGACTGGCAATGAATATCCGTAAGACCCAGAAGAGAGCCAATGCACTTAAAAATATTACGATTCCTCTTTATACACAGAGGGTTAGAGATATAACTAATGCACTTGAGGAGAAGGAAAGAGAAGAGTTTACCAGATTGAAGGTAATTAAGAGAAATATGGCGAAATAAAAAAACAGCTGTTCGTAGTTTACGGGCAGCTGTTTTTTTTTAATATGGAATTTGATGTTACAAATCCGGCAACTTATGTTCCGGCAACTTGTGTTGCGCGGAAATAAATGCTAAGGTTCTAATAGAGGGAGGGGTGAACCACTTGAAAATTGCAATTAATATAGATCCGGCTGTAAACGATACGGAAATTCAAATATCATGCAGGCATCTGACGCCGGAAATAGAAAAAATACTGGCAACGCTTCGTATTTTAAATCAACAGCTGATGGTTACGAAAGGCGATGAAACTTACATACTTGATGTTACGAAAATAATTTACATTGAGGCAATGGAGCGAAAAACTTTTGTATATACACAGGACGATTATTACGAGTCAAAATTGAAATTGTATGAAATGGAAGAAAGACTTATGGAATGCGGATTTTTCCGTGTAAGTAAATCTTGTCTGGTACATTTACGATATATCAAATCTTTGAAAAACGATGTAGACCGAAAACTACGTCTTACGTTGGAAAGCGGAGAACAAATCATGGTATCCAGACAATACGCGGATGAAATAAAAAGAAGACTTGGTGTATAGGAAAGGAGAAAAGTAGAGAGATGAAGAAACATGAAACAGTGTTTGATTATATAGGACAGATTTTTTTAATCTATGGATTTACGATAATATGCCTGAATATTTTCTGTATTTTATTTGGTGAAAGTGCAAAAGAATATTCTACTATTTTTGCAATGGGAAAATATGGACTTAGTGTGGCTACAATGGTGCAGTTTTTCTTTGTTTCTGTGGTGATTGCCACGTTGCGTTTTGTATTTTTTACAGACGGACTGATAAAGAAAGTACCTTTGGCGGTAAGGATTGCAAGTATGTTTGCTATTATTATTTTGGTTATGATAGTGCTTATTATCCGGTGTGGATGGTTTCCGGTGAATATGTGGCAGCCATGGGTTATGTTTTTTGTCTGTTTTGGGATTAGTTCCGGTGTAAGTACGGTTGTATCAGTATTAAAAGAAAAAATAGAAAATAAGAAAATGGAAGAAGCATTAGAGAGATTGAAGCGTGGAGAATAGTGTGGAAAGACATTTTTAAGAAGTGAATCTGTACATGCAGAGAGTTGTAAATACCGAAAATGTGAAGAGAATGATGAGAAATCTAGGAGGATGTTAATGAAAGCAGCAGTAAATGTGCAGGATATCGGACACAATTTTGGAGAAAAAGTTGTACTGGACAAGATAAACTTTCAAATAAAAAAAGGAGAAATTTTTGGATTATTAGGTCCTTCGGGGGCCGGAAAAACGACGTTAATTAAAATTCTGACAGGGCAGATTCAGCCGGTCTTGGGAGAATCCATGTTGTTTGGAAAAGTATCCATGAAAATGACAGGAAATGATTATAGAAAAATCGGAATTATGATGGATAATTTCGGATTGTATGAGCGATTGAACTGTTATGATAATTTGAAGTTTTATACAATGATAAATGGAATTCCGTCAAAAAGAATTGATGAAGTTCTGGATAAAGTCGGATTGAAAGATGCACGTAAAACAATAGTGGCGAATTTATCAAAAGGTATGAGAAGCAGATTGTTATTGGCAAGAGGAATTTTGAATGAACCGAAAATTCTTTTTCTGGATGAGCCTACAAGCGGTTTGGATCCAAAAACCGCAGGAGAAATTCATAAACTTATTTTAGAGGAAAAAGAGAAAGAAACTACTATATTTCTGACAACTCACAATATGGCAGAAGCGGAAAAACTGTGTGATAATGTTGCTCTTTTGAATGAAGGGAAAATTGTGGAATATGGTAATCCTAAGGAGATATGCAGGAATTATAATCACCAAAAGAAATTTTTACTACATTTATATGATGGTTCGGAAGTAACGCTGGTCCACGATAAATCAAGCATAGAGAAGTTAGCAGGTTATCTGGAAAAGGGCGAATTGGAAACAATTCATTCAACAGAACCTAATTTAGAAATTGTATTTATGGAGCTGACAGGAAGGAAGTTAGATTAAATGATGAAACATATGATTGCAATTCTTTGGAAGCAGATAAAAGATACCTTTAAAAATAAAACAATATTTATTCAGTTTGTGATGTTTCCGGCATTAACAATTATTATGGAAAATGCAGTAAAAATGGAAGGGATGGAGGAACATTTTTTTGCCACACTCTTTGCGGTTATGTATATGGGAATGGCACCGTTAACCAGTATGGCGGCTATTATTTCAGAAGAAAAAGAGAAGAATACTTTGAGGGTATTACGAATGTCCAATGTAAAACCGGCAGAATATTTGATGGGGGTAGGAATTTATATATGGACTATCTGTATGATTGGTGCCGGTGTTATTGGTATTGCAGGTAAGTATACAGGGAGTGTATTTGGGAAATTTATGTGTGTCATGGGTGTTGGGATGCTGGTGTCTATATTGATTGGTGCCGCAATCGGAACATGGAGCCGGAATCAGATGATGGCAACTTCAATTACGGTGCCGGTGATGATGGTATTTTCTTTTCTTCCAATGTTAGCTATGTTTAATGACAGCATTGCTAAGATTGCTAAATTTACATATTCACAGCAGATTCATTTGTTGATTAATCAGCTGGAACAGATGGAGATAAAATTTGAACAGACAGGCGTTGTTTTAATAAATATGGTGGTTGCAGTGGTTTTGTTCGTATTTGCTTATAAAAGAACCGGTCTGGAATAAAGCGTTAACATTTTGTTAAGAAATCTGTTGTTAAGTGGCATAAGTGGCATTAAATTTCGACAGAACTTGACAGAAAAAGTAATTTATGCTACTTTTAGTAAAGTTTATTCTAAAAGGGAGTAGTTGTTATGCGTAATCAACACACCCTGACACAAGTCATGGTTACGCATCTTTCAATAAGTTGAGAGTACGAGACTTTTAGCATACATTTTGTGTGCTAAAGGTCTTTTTTTGTGGAATATGTACACGTTATGAGTTATTGCAAAGAGAATTCAATGACGCTCCTGACAAAGAGTATAAATAATGAATACGGAGGAGAAAAGAAATGGAAGTATTGTTACAAATTGGTTTACTGGTAATCGGTTTTGTGATGCTGATTAAAGGTGCGGATTGGTTTGTGGAAGGAGCCTCAAAAATTGCGGATAAGCTTGGAATTCCGCAGCTTGTTATCGGATTAACTATTGTGGCTATGGGAACAAGTGCACCGGAGACTGCGGTAAGTATATCTGCAGCGTTGAAGGGAAGTGCTGATATTGCAGTTGGTAATGTAGTGGGAAGTAATATTATGAATATTCTTGTTATATTGGGTATTACATCAATCATTATTCCACTTTCCGTACAAAAATCTACGGTCAAGTATGAAATTCCTTTCATGATTATTATAACTGTTATTTTTGCAGTACTGGGTCTTACGGACAATGAGATTTTTCGTGGTGATGGCTTGATTTTACTGGGGCTGTTTATTATTTATTTAGCATATTTATTCCGTATGGCAAAAAAAGGACAGGCAGTGACGGAAGAAGTGGAAGAAGACGGAAAACAGGACAGTGTTCTTAAAATGATTGTCTTAATTGTTATCGGTGTAGTATTGATTGTGTTAGGAAGTAATGTAAGTGTAGACGCAGCTAAAACGTTAGCGACAATTTTTGGTATGGATGAAAAGTTAATCGGACTTACTATCGTTGCACTTGGAACTTCATTACCGGAGCTTGTGACAAGTGTTACTGCCGGACTGAAAGGAAAGGCTGATATTGCCATAGGAAATATTGTAGGAAGCAATATTTTCAATATTCTTTTAGTTATTGGTGTATCTGCAATGATTACTCCGGTTACTTATCAGGCAGCATTCCTTTTTGACAGTATTGTGTGTGTTGCGGCAGCAGTATTACTTTTTGTCTGTGTACTGAACAAAGACAACAAATTGAAACGTTGGAGTGGTATTACCATGCTTGTAGGTTACGCAGCATATCTTGGATATATGATTGTAAATATGTAAAGATATATATACGAAAAATAAGCGTCGGACGCCGAGAAAGTGTCCGACGTTTTACTCTTTTTCTTTCTTTTTAAAAAACTTCGTGACAAGTTGTAAAAATGTGGTATGATAGGTGTGTCGTAAAATGAACGAAAACAGTCATATGAAGTTGAAAAAAGTTTATACTAAGAAATAAAGCAGATGGGAGAGCATTATGCAGGGAAATATTGTTGTTGGACAGTCAGGCGGACCTACAGCCGTTATTAATTCTTCGGTAGCGGGTATTTACAGTGCGGCAAAGAGAGCCGGAATCAAAAAGATATATGGTATGGTGCATGGAATTCAGGGCTTTTTACAGGAAGAAATGATTAATCTGGATGATTATTTAGAAAATGATATGGGGATAGAGCTTTTGAAGCGTACTCCTTCGGCATTTCTTGGAACATGTCGTTTCAAGATGCCTGTAATTGATGGAAATGAGCAATTATATGAAGAAGTTTTCCGTATTATGGAAAAATATAATATTGAAGCGCTGTTTTATATTGGTGGAAATGATTCTATGGATACAATTAAAATGTTATCTGATTATGCGAGAGCCAATAATAAGCCACAGCGTTTTGTAGGAGTACCCAAAACCGTTGATAACGATTTACCGGTAACAGATCATTGTCCGGGATACGGTTCTGCGGCAAAGTATATTGCTACTACCGTAAAAGAAGTTATTTGTGATAACGGTTCTTTCGGATTGGACAAACCGTCTATTTGTGTAGTAGAAATCATGGGACGTCATGCAGGCTGGCTGACAGCGGCAGCGTCACTGTGCAGAAGTGACGAATGTGACGGACCGGCAGCTATTTATTTGCCGGAAAGAACTTTTGATATTGAAAAGTTTGTAAAAGACATGAAAGAAATCGGAGAAACACGCAGGGCAGCAGTTGTGGCAGTTTCCGAAGGTGTAAAATTAAAAGACGGCAGGTTTGTCTGCGAGCTTTCAGAAACAGATCAAGGTACAGATGTATTCGGACATAAACAGCTTTCCGGTTGTGGTAACGTATTGTCCGCTATTATAGCAGAGGAGCTTGGTTATAAGACACGTGCCATTGAATTCTCTACAGTACAGCGTTCAGCAACACATATTGCTTCCTTAACAGATATAGATGAGGCATTTATGGCAGGAAGTGATGCGGTGGAAGCAGCCCGTGAAGGAAAAACAGGTATTATGGTAACATTGATTAGAGACGGTCAGTTCCCGTATCATTGTAAAACAGGTACTTATGATATTCATGAGATTGCTAACTTTGAGAAATGTGTACCCGTTGAATGGATTACTTCTGACGGATTAAACGTAACACAGGATTTTGTGGATTATGCACAGCCTTTAATTATGGGAGAATTGAATCCGTTTATGGTAAATGGAGTGCCAAAACATCTTGTGATAAAAAACAAATAAGTAAACAGATAAATAAAGAGAATATATAAAAGGATAAAAAGACGTAAACCGTTTTCTGGAATGCAGGAGGTTTACGTCTTTTCATTTACATGATTAATGGGAAAAAGGTACTTTAGAAATGGAAATTTCCATGTTATACAAAATTCTTTTGTGCAAAACAACCAAAAGTCACATTGAAAATTTGATATTGACAACGACTGGCAGATATTGTAATATAATCTCAGAAAACGTTTTCCGAAAGAAAAAAGATTTGCAGACACTAAGATATGGAGGAATAAGATGGTATCAATCAAAGATGTGGCAAAGCATGCAGGTGTTGCCATCTCAACGGTATCCAAGGTATTAAACAATTATCCGAATATCAGTGAAGAAACGAAGAGAAAGGTAAATGAAGCAATTGAAGAATTGAATTTCGTACCAAATTCGATTGCAGCAGCACTTTCTTCCAAGCAGTCCGGCAGAGTTGCCTTACTGATTAACATGATTACACAGACACAGGCAATTGATGAAATTGATATGCAATATCTTTCCGGAGCAATTTATCAGGCTAAGGAAATGGGAATTGATGTTATTACTGTTTTCTTTTCCATGATTAAAGATAAAAGCGTAGAGGAGATTACACGATATTTCCAATCGCAAAATATTTCGGGTATTGTGATTTACGGTTTGTCTAAAGAGGACAAGGTGCTACATGAGCTGATAGCATCCAAAACCTTCAAAATTGTACTAATTGATGCACCGATGGTAAATGTCAATACATCATGTGTATGGATTGACCACAGACAGGCACAATATGATGTAGCAAAGCGTACGATTGAAGAAAATACCTGCAAACGGGTTCTTTACATAGCCGGAAAGAAAAACGGATATGTTACGGACAGACGTTTAGAAGGAATCAAGCAGTTAGTAGAGGACAAAAAGTTGCAGATTCTTATCAAAAATGGTGAATTTTCAGAGCTTCAGGCAAGGAATATTACATTTCAATATGCTAAGAATAAAGATGTGGTTGTTTGTGCATCGGATTTAATGGCGATAGGAGCGATGAAGGCACTTACGGAAATGGATATTTTCCGTCCGGTCTGTGGATTTGATGGCATTATGCTGATGGGTTATGTGGGTAAACAGATGAATACCATAAAGCAGAATTTCAGTAATATATCTGCGGAAGCAATTAAGGAAATCTATCGTTTGATGAATGGTGGAGAAGGGCAGGAAATTATACTGCCATATAGTATAGAACGTCTGCAGTATTTGGATATTATATGTTAAGACGGACAAATTTCAGATAAAGTTAATAAAGAACTAAAATCAAAATAGTAGAAAATAATAATTTTGTTCAACGAGCGGAAGAACCGCCGGAATGGAGGAAAAAATGAATTTAGAACAGCAGTTACAGGAACTTACACAAAAAGATTATGGAAAAGATATCAAAGCATGTACAGACAGTGAATTGTACTACAGCATTTTGAACTTATCCAAAAAGTTAATGGGTGAAAAACCGGTTATCAGCGGAAGTAAAAAAGTATATTACATTTCCGCAGAATTTCTGATTGGTAAACTTTTATCCAATAACTTAATCAACTTAGGTGTATACGATGAATTAGAAGAAGTATTAAAAGCAAATGGTAAGGCGTTAAGTAAAATCGAAGAAATCGAGCCGGAACCATCTTTAGGTAATGGTGGTTTAGGAAGACTTGCAGCCTGCTTCCTTGATTCTATTGCATCTTTAGGACTTCCTGGTGACGGTATTGGTTTAAATTACCATTTTGGTTTATTTAAACAGGTGTTCAATGATAAATTACAGTGTGCTGAGAAAAATGACTGGATTGAAGCTCAGTCATGGTTAAATAAAACAGATGTATCTTTTGATATCGAGTTTGGCGACAGAACTGTGAAATCAAGATTATTTGATATCGATGTTATCGGTTACGACCAGGGTGTAAACAAATTACACTTATTTGATATTGAAACAATTGATGAAAGCCTTGTGAAAAAAGGAATTGATTTTGATAAAGAAGAAATTGAGAAAAACCTTACTTTATTCTTATATCCGGATGATTCCGATGAAGCAGGAAACCTTCTTCGTATTTATCAGCAGTACTTCATGGTTTCCAACGGTGCGCAGTTAATATTAAAAGAGATGAAAGCAAATGGTTATGATTTACACAAATTATATGACCATGCAGTAATTCAGATTAATGATACACACCCAACTATGGTTATTCCTGAATTAATCCGTATCTTAACGAAAAAAGAAGGATTTACGATGGATGAAGCAATTGAAGTTGTAAGCAAAACCTGTGCATACACAAACCATACCATCTTAGCAGAAGCTCTTGAAAAATGGCCTCTGAAATACTTAGAGAAGGTTGTACCGGCATTAGTTCCGATTATCAAAGAATTAGATAAACGTGTTGCAGCAAAATACAAAGATGAAAAAGTACAGATTATCGACAAAGATGACAGAGTTCATATGGCTCATATTGATATTCACTATGGTTATTCCGTAAATGGTGTTGCTGCTATTCATACAGAAATTTTGAAGGATACAGAATTAAATCATTTCTACAAGATTTATCCTGAGAAATTTAACAACAAAACAAACGGTATTACATTCAGAAGATGGCTTCTTTCCTGTAACAGAGAGCTTGCTGCTTTCTTGACAAAAACAATTGGTGAAGAATACAAGAAAGATGCTGATAAATTAGAAAAATTATTAGAGTTCAAAGATGATCAGGCAGTGCTTGATGAAATCAAAGCAATTAAGAAAAACAAGAAGAAAGAACTTGTTGAATATGTAAAAGAAGTGGAAGGCGTAGAACTTAATCCGGATTCTATTTTCGATATTCAGGTTAAGAGACTTCATGAGTACAAACGCCAGCAGATGAATGCTTTATACATTATCCACAAATATTTGGAAATCAAAGCAGGTAAGAAACCTTCTACACCGCTTACATTCATCTTTGGTGCGAAAGCAGCTCCGGCTTACGTAATTGCACAGGATATTATCCATTTATTACTTGTTATGCAGGAAATTATCAACAATGATCCAGAAGTAAGCCCATATATGAAACTGCTTATGGTAGAAAACTACAACGTAAGCTATGCAGAAAAATTAATCCCTGCATGTGATATTTCCGAGCAGATTTCCTTAGCTTCCAAAGAAGCATCCGGAACAGGTAACATGAAATTCATGTTAAATGGTGCTGTAACACTTGGTACATCTGATGGTGCAAACGTTGAAATCGGTGAACTTGTAGGAGAAGATAATATTTACATCTTCGGTGAGAAATCTGAGCAGGTTATTGAACATTACGAAAAAGCCGATTATGTTTCTAAGGACTACTATAAGAAGAGTCCGGTAATTAAAGAGGCTGTTGACTTTATCGTAAGTAAAGAAGCATTAAAGGTTGGACATAAAGAAAATCTGGAAAGACTTTACAATGAGCTTCTGAACAAAGACTGGTTCATGACTCTTCTTGACTTAGAAGATTATATTGCAACAAAAGATAAGATGTTTAAAGATTACGAAGATACTCAGAAATGGAAGAAGATGATGCTTGTGAATATTGCTAAGGCCGGATTCTTCTCATCTGACAGAACTATTGCTGAATACAATAGAGATATTTGGAAGTTGAAATAAGAAAATACAAAAAGTAACAGGTTTATAATCATTCCGATTATAAACCTGTTGCCTTTGTGTCACCATATTTTTTACGGTAAGCACTTGGAGTCATTCCGTTTATTTTTTTGAAAGTTCGGATAAAGTGTTCAGTATTGTCATATCCTACTTCAATTCCTACATTTGTAACAGTAAGTGAAGTATCTAGCAGTAAAAATTCTGCTCGTTCAATTCTTATTTTTTGTAAAATCTGTTTAAAATTCATCCCCGTAGTTTCTTTAATCAGCTTAGAAGTATATTCTGGTGTGTAGTGAAATTTTTCGGCAATTTTATTTAAAGTTATATCTGTATAGTTTTCCTGAATAAAGCGTACCAGACCAAAACGCTGTACGTCGGTTTTTTTCACAATGGAAGGAAGTTCTACACTATTTTCATAGTTTCGTAATAACAGACTGAATATATTCATGGTTGTATTAACCATTATAGTTTGCCAATAATCTTCACGATTTATACTTTCCAGTAATAGAGAGGCAATAGCATTTTTTATTTCGAAATCATTACCGGAATGAAAAATAATATAGTCGTTGATGTGTTGTGCATAAATACTGTTAATAAAGAACATGGATAAAATATTATCTGTTCTTAGAAAATTGAAAAAAATATATTGTAATGTAGCTTTCTTTACCGGAATTTGTATAATAATACTTTTATCAAATACAGAAATGGAGTGTCTGACCCCGGGAGGCATTACCAAAAAGTCACCGGTACGCAATTTAACAATTTGTTCATTGATGTTTTGTTCACAGGTGCCATCATATACATACGTTAATTCAAAAAAGGTATGATCATGAACAATTGCTGGTGTATAGCAATTGTGTTTGAGGGCGGTGATGGGTTGTCCAACATCAAAAATCCAATAATCTTCATAAACAGGCGGAACTGTTTCTGGAAATTCTGGAATAATTAGGAAGTGTTTCAATACAAAATCCATGTCTAAAGTAGCAAGAAATTTTTTATAGGAATATTCCTGTTGTTTGGCATAATAATACTTTTGGTAAAATAATTCTTCGCTGTTTAATTCATAGAGCATCTTCTGCAAAGTAGATAAATCCATAATCTGTTTCAAATCCAAATAAAAAGTATTTGAATCTCCTTTCGAAAATATTAAAAAGTATCATTTTAATATGATGATTTTAATATTCAGTTTAAAAAAAGTCAATAGAATTGATTAAAACAAACAATTGTGACTTGGGTTTGATTTCTATATAATTGCATTATAGCAAAATAAAAGCAACAAAGCAAAATATATAGAGGTAAAATAGAGAGGTGTACATGAAAATTCAAAATGTAAAAAATGTTAATGCACTTTTTCAAATGATAGACAGTTGTAAAGGAAAAGTAGAACTGATAACGGGAGAAGGTGACAGACTGAATTTAAAATCTAAATTGTGTCAATATGTTGCTTTGGCTGGTGTACTTAACAGTTCAGAAATTCCGGAAATGGAATTGATAGCATATGAACAGGAAGACACTCTTAAAATTATAGAATTTATGGGTAAACAATAATTTCAATTGACGGATTGATGCAATATTGCAGTTGGTTTTGCGGTATGCAGGGAAAGGAAAGCTTATGGAAAAGAAAGAAGTTCTCGTGGAAGTAAAGCATATGAATAAGCGGTTTGGTTCTACGATAGCATTGAATGATGTAAGTATTACTGTAAGAACTGGGGAGATTTTAGGATTGATTGGAGAGAATGGTTCCGGAAAATCGACAGTTACTTCGATTATTTCTGGGATGCAGAAAGCAGACGAAGGAGAAATGTTGTATGAAGGAAAGAACTGGAAACCGGGCAGCATGATAGATGCTTTAAATCAAGGTATCGGAATGATTGTACAGGAAACCGGTACGGTTCCGGGAATTACGGTTGCAGAGAATATTTTCCTTGGTGAAGTAAGTCGCTTTAAAAAAGGTAGCCTTATCAATCGGAAACAAATGATGAAAGAAGCAAAGGCAATACTGGATGGTATCGGTGCGAAGCATATTGATCCGAACATGATAACCGGAATGTTGGATTTACAGGATAGAAAATTAATTGAAATAGCAAAAGTTATGAGTAAAAATCCTAAAATGCTTGTAGTGGATGAAACAACCACGGCACTTTCTCAAATAGGACGAGATATTATTTACAAGATTATGAACAAAATGAAGGATGAAAATAAAGCAGTTGTATTTATATCTCATGATTTAGATGAAATTATGAATGTCTGCGATTCACTTACAGTACTTCGTGACGGAAAGATTATTATTACTTTTGCAAAGGAAGAATTTGATGAAGAACTGATAAAAACCAGCATGATAGGACGGGAACTTCAGGGAGACTATTACAGAAGTGATTATGACGGAAGTTATGATGAGGAAGTAGTGTTAGAAATTAAAGATGGAAATTTGGGGAATCAGTTAGTAGACTTCAATTTTCAGTTACATAAAGGTGAGATTTTAGGAATTGGTGGACTTTCACATTGTGGTATGCATACGTTAGGAAAGGTGCTGTTCGGGGCAGAAACAATGGAAAAGGGTAAAGTGATTTGCCGTGGACAGGAATTAAAAAACGAAGCACATGCCATGAAAAATCGAATTGGCTATGTGGCAAAGGATAGAGATGTGGAGTCACTTTGTCTGAATGCAAGTATCAAAGATAACATTGCGGTAGGTGGATTGGACGAATTTGCGGTAAAGAAATTTTTGGTTCTTCCAGGTAAAGAAAGAAAATATGTGCAGAAGCAGATTGAAGATTTGAGTATTAAGTGTCAGGAAATGAATCAATATGTATCAGCACTTTCGGGTGGAAATAAACAAAAAGTTGTTTTCGGAAAGTGGATTGGACGAGGAAGTGAAATTCTGATTTTGGATTGTCCGACAAGAGGTGTAGACATCGGTGTAAAGCAGGCGATGTACCAACTTATGTATCAGATGAAAAAGGAAGGAAAATCTATCGTCATCATTTCGGAAGAAATGGCAGAACTACTTGGTATGGCTGATCGGTTGATTGTTATGAAAGATGGAAAAATTGAAAAAGAATTTCAGAGAAGCAGTGAACTTGGCGAGTCAGACATTATTAAGTATATGATATAAAACGGCAGGAGGTAAATATGGAAAAGAAAAAAATAAATATTAGGCAACAGATTATGAATCTGGCTCCAATTGTGGGATTACTGCTCCTATATGCCGTATTTATGATTATGGGAACAGTAAAAGATATCAATATCGCGTATGGAATGAAAGCTGTTATCAATCAGTCGGTTGTTGTGGCAATTGTAGCAACGGGAGCCATATTTATTTATACTCTGGGTTCCTTTGATATCAGTCTTGGCGCCAGCGTGGCAGTCAGTGCTTTGTTAGGGGCGATAACTTATAACAAAACAGAAAGTATCCTATGTATGCTTTTGGTCAATGTAGGAATTGCCGTATTGATTTCTTTGTTTAATTCAGTACTGGCGTCGGTGTTTAATTTGCCGGTGTTTGTTACAACGATTGCGATGCTGAGTTTTCTAAATGCATTGGTACTTGTATTGATTAAAGCAAATGGAACCGGATCTGAGATTGCAGTACCGGCAGCGGCAGTAGAAGCCTTTGACAATATTGGATTTAAGGTATTTGTATTAGTAGCATTTTTCTTAGTGTGTATGTTTGTATTCAATTTTACCCAAATTGGTCGGAAGCAGAAGATGGTGGGCGGTAATCCGGTTTGTGCAAAACTGACAGGTATTTCAGATAAAAAAATGGCAATTGTGGCATTTGTGATGGCAGGAATTGGAGTAGGTTTAGGAGCTTTTATAACAACGATTTATGCACCGACACTTACAAAGAATACAGCTTCCAGTGTAGGTATGGATGTTATTATTGCAATTGTGTTTGGTGGAATGCCTGTATCCGGTGGTGCGAGAAGTAAAATTACAGCAGCAGTAATTGGAGCATTTTCGATGAGCTTTTTAGGTCAGATTATGAATATTCTGAATTTAAATTCAGGAATCGGACAGATGGTAAAAGCAGTAATCTTTATCATTGTAGTATTTGTAGCAACATTTAATCAGAGAGGTAAAATGCTACCGAGATAATGGTATCAGGCCTTATATATACATGAGGGCTTTATACATAAACTATTTTAATCTAAATTTTTTAGGAGGGTAAAACATGAAAAAGGTATTAGCAATGGTACTTTGTCTTGCACTTAGTGTATCAACTCTTGTTGGATGTGGAAGCACTAAAGAAGAGACAAAAGAAGCAACAGCAACTACGCAGACAGCAGAAAACAATGGCGAGTCTGCACAGACAGAGACATCAGAAAGCAGCCCGGCGGCAAATCTGGATATGAGTAAGAGTGTAAAAATCGGAGTTTTAGTATCTGATTCTACAACAGCAGAATCCTTAGCATTCCAGAGTTATTACAAAGAGTATATTGCAAACAATTACAATGTAGAACTTATGTACTCTGATGAGCTTGCAGATGCGGCAGCGGAAAAATCTGCAATTGATACATTCATTACAAACAATTGTAAAGCAGTAATTTCATTCTCGTCTTTTGACCGTATGGCACAGCTGAAGCAGTGTGCAGATGCAAATGTATACTATGCAGTTGCTACAGGTACTTTAACAACAGAAGAATATGAATCTGTAAAAACAAATGAATATTATATTGGTGCAATCGGACCATCTTTAGATGTTGAGTATCAGACAGGCTATGATATGGCTAAGTATTATCTGGATCAGGGTAAAACTAATTTTGCAATTTTTGGTGGTGCGGTTCCTTATTATACAGAAATGCATATTTATCGTGCAGCAGGTATGCTGACAGCTATGGTAGAAGCAGGTGGTGAAGGTGCTAATTATCAGGGTGCAACAGATAAAGAAGGAATTATTGCAAAGATTTTTGAAACAGCAACTGTTGAGACAGGTGCAATAGGAACAATTAACCTTGTAGGTTATGTAGGCGGATATGACATGGATGATGCATGGTTTGCAAAATGTGCACAGATGGCTCAGACAGAAGGGCTTGAAGTTATTCTTGCAGTAGGTAATGGTTCTGATTTCTTTGGAACAAGTGTACAGGGAACAGATGTTAAGATTGCCAGTGTAGATGCGTATGCAAGTGCATATGGCGAAGCAATGGAAGCAGGTATGTTAGATTACCTGTCAGGTAAGTTTTCTGCAAGTATCGGACCTATCTTTGCAGCAACTTACAGTGCAACATTAGGTGCGCCGATTCGTACAGAAGAAGGAAATGCCTTAGCATTGGATCAGGGTTATTGGATTGCAACATCATACGATCAGTTCTCTGAATATTATGCAATTGACAGTTCAACAGAAGCTCCGGCTTATACAAAAGCTATGTTAGATACTTTATTAGGAGCAGATTATGCAACATTTTCAGATTTTGTAAGTAAATACAGTTTTGATGAAATCAAAGCGATGCAGTAGATTTCATAGTAGTTATTAAATAAGAACCAATGGAAAGGTATGGTTAATTATGAGAGGCAGAAAGCTTATAACAAAAATTTTAGGAATAGGAACAATCCCTGCGGTTACTTTGCTTATTATGTTAGTATTGTGTGAATCTAAAGGTGTGTTGTTATTTGAAACTCAGGGAAACTGGATAGCGTTCTTTCGGTCAGTAACATCGGTTATGCTTACTACTTTTGCATTATCCATTAATCTGAACTCGGGAAGATTTGACTTTTCCATTGGTTCTATCTCCCTTGTATCCTCAATTATTGCATCACAAATATGCATTGATACAGGATTGACGACTCCGGTTATGCTAATTATTTCTTTAGTAAGTGGTATCGTTCTAGGAACGATATCGGGTATGGTATATGTCATTGTTAAAATACCACCAATTATTGTTTCATTAGGAATTACATTATTTTATGAAGGTCTTGCATTTGCGATTACAGACGGATATGGTGTATCCTTTGTGGCGAATACAGAACTTACAAGTTTCCCGAGTGTTTTGAATTATTCGATTCTTATTATTGTAGGATTGATAGTTATTATTCTTTTATTTGATTATACGAAGTTTGGTTATAACTATAAAGCGTTAATGTCAGGACAGAAAGTATCTGTAAATACAGGTATTAAAGAAGTGGGAAATGCGATTGGCTGTTATGCTATTACCGGAGGGTTGATGGGGATAGTTGGATTTATCAGTGCAACTAACACAGGAAACATTCAGATGTCATTAAATTTTGGTTCTATCGGAGTTATGTTTACAGCATTCCTTCCGATGTTCATTGGTGGATTTATTGGAAGATTTTGTAATGAAAGAATCGGATATGTACTTGGTGCAGTGACAACAGCGTTGATTTCGCTTATGTATGCAAGATTAGACGTAGATTCTTCTATTCAGCAGATTACAACAGCATTAATTTTGGTAGGTTTCCTAATTTATTTAAATAATGAAGGTAAATTAAAGAAGCTGTTTCAAAGAAATTAAGCGGGAATAGGAGGTAAGAATGGAATTTAAGGCAGTTATTTTCGATTTGGACGGTGTCATTTGTTCTACGGATAAATATCATTATATAGCATGGAAACAAATGGCAGACAACTTAGGCGTGTATTTTGATGAGATTATCAATAACAGATTGCGGGGAGTGAGCCGTATGGAAAGTCTGGAAATCATACTGGAGCGGTATGAGGGCAGCCTATGTGAAGAAAAAAAAGAAAAGCTCGCAGAGGAAAAAAATAATATTTATAAAGAGCTTTTAAAACAAATGTCAGAAAAGGACTTAACAGAGGAAGTAAAAAATACACTGGATACATTACGGGCACAGGGGAAAAAGCTGGCAATCGGTTCTTCCAGTAAAAATGCAAAATTTATATTGGGGCAGCTTGGGTTGGGCGATTACTTTGATGCGATTAGTGATGGAACGAATATTTCCAGATCCAAACCGGATCCGGAGGTATTTATAAAGGCGGCAGAATTTTTAGGTTTGGAAGAATCCAAGTGTCTTGTAGTAGAGGATGCAAAAGCAGGAATTCTTGCAGCACATAACGGAGGATTTAAAAGTGCCGGTTTAGGAGAAGCAGCTGATAGCGAGCTGGTAACCTACCCTTTAAAAACGTTCAGTGATTTATTGAATATATAAACGAAGCGGTCAAAGTAATAAATGAATCTGTATGATTCAAGGAAGAAGTACTTTGACCGTTTTTAAAAAGAGATAAACGGAGGATAGTATGAACTTTAAGGCAAATCCATTTTATTTAAATGATGAAGATATAGCATGGGTAGAGAAGACATATCAATCCATGAGTTTAGAAGAAAAGATAGGGCAGTTGTTTTGCCCGATAGGTTATTCCACAGACCCGGATTATTTAAAAAAGGATTTATTGGATAAACATATTGGAGGTTTATTCTTTAGGGATGGTGTAGGAAAAGAAATGCGTTCTACATTTGCATTTGCACAAGCTTATGCAAAAATACCACTATTAATTCCATCAAATTTAGAAGCGGGTGGTGATGGTGCTGCGACTGATGGAACTCCATATGGAAAGCAGATGGAAGTAGCGGCGGCAAATGATACAAAGTATGCTTATCATTTGGGAAAAATAGCTACCAGCGAGGCAAAGGCATTAGGTATTAACTGGGCATTTGCACCGGTTATTGATATTGATATGAATTTTAGAAATCCAATTACAAATGTAAGAACGTATGGTTCAGATAAGGAAAAGGTTCTTTCGAATGCATTGGAATATATGAAAGCAGCAAAAGAAAATGAAGTGGCTGTTTCAATTAAACATTTTCCAGGAGATGGAGTAGATGAAAGAGATCAGCATATTTTAACTTCAGTAAACTCTTTATCTGTGGAGGAATGGGATGAAAGCTTCGGTTATGTATATCAGAATATGATTGATAAAGGAGCTTTAACGGTTATGGTAGGACATATTGCTATGCCTGCATATCAAAAGTATTTTAATTCGGAGTTGAAAGATAAATTGGTTCCGGCTTCGCTTTCTAAAGAACTATTGAAGAATCTGCTTCGGGAAAAGATGGGATTTAATGGTCTGATTATTACGGATGCTACACCTATGGTTGGATATACAGCGGCGATGGAAAGAAGCAGAGCGGTTCCGGTAGCAATTGAAGCCGGATGTGACATGATTTTATTTAATAAAGATTTAGCGGAAGATTATGAATTTATGATGGAAGGATATCGGAATGGTTTACTTTCTGCAAAAAGATTAGAGGAAGCAGTATATCGCATTCTGGCTACAAAAGCGGCTTTAAAACTTCATAAGAAAAAAGCAGAGAATCGGTTAGTGCCGGGCGAGGAAGCATTAAGTATTCTGAAATGTGAAGAGCATGTAGCATGGGCGTATGAATTAGCGGATAGAGCAATTACTCTTGTAAAAGATACACAGAAACTTTTGCCAATTACACCTCATAAACACAAAAGAGTATTGTTAGAAGTTTTGGGAAACTGTAATTCGGACGAAAGAGTAATTCATACAGTACGGGCTGAATTAGAAAAAAGAGGTTTTTCTGTTACGCTATATGAAAAAGAAGATTTTTCAAAAGGTGTGGACAATGTAACCATGTTTAAGAGTAAATATGATTTAGTAATTTATCTTGGAAATGTGGAGAATGCCAGCAATAAAACAACGAACAGAATTAACTGGTATACCTTTTTTGGACAGGGAAATAATGTTCCATGGTTTGTAAAGGAGGTTCCAACATTATTTGCCAGCGTAGCGAATCCGTATCATTTGTTTGATGTTCCTATGATGCAGACATATATTAACTGTTATTCCAATAATCAGTACGTATTAGAAGAGTTAGTAAAAAAGATATGTGGAGAAAGCGAATTTAAAGGAGTAAGTCCTGTAGATGCTTTCTGTGGAAGAAAAGAATTAGAGTATTAAGGAAGGTAGGAGACTGCCAATGAAGATAGGTAATTTAAAAACAAATCATATTGTAAATCCGCTTGGGTATCAAATGGAGTATTTACATTTTTCATGGCAAGTGACAGAAAGCGAGGGAAAGACAGATGCATGGACACGTGTCTGCATCGCAAAGGATGAAGCATTTCAAGAACTCGTTTATGATAGTGGAAAAATAGAGCGGTATGGAGTGCCTTATTATGAGCCGGAATTAATCCCGGAGGCAGAAACAAGATACTATTGGTATGTAGAGATAGAAAGTGATGCAAATGAACAGGTCAGAAGTGAAATTGCATGGTTTGAAACGGCACTTGAAAAAGGAAGTTGGAAAGCGGAATGGATTAGTGCGGGAAGAGAAGAAGAAGCCATGCCGTGTCTTTATAAGAAGTTTTCAGTAAATAAACCGGTAAAGACGGCAAGATTGTATTGCTGTGGTCTTGGATTATATGAAGCATATCTTGGACAAGATAAAATAGGTAAAGAATATTTGTTGCCGGGGTATCATTCTTATGATTTGTTGAACCAATATCAGACATTTGATGTGACAAAGAAGCTCGAAGAAGGAGAACATACACTTTCATTTATATTGGGAGAAGGCTGGTATAAAGGAAGATTTGCGTTTGAGGGCGGTTATGAAAATCTTTATGGTGACAGAAAGATGTTAACTGCTATGTTAAATATTACATATGTGGATGGAAGTACAGAACAGATTCACACGGATAAGACATGGAAAGCGGTACAAACGGAAATTTTAAGTAATAATATTTATGATGGAGAAGTTATAGATAGAAATAGAAAAACGGAAACACTTTCTGTGGAAGTAGTAAATGGACCTACAAACCGATTGATGCCGAGATTAAATGTACCAATTAAAAAAGTAGAAGAATTTAAAGTAAAAGAAATTATTCAGACTCCTACTGGAGATATGGTATTAGATTTTGGAGAAACTATTACCGGTTGGGTCGAAGTGTTTGGAAACGGAAAATTGGATTTTGCTTTACAGTATGCTGAACATATGCAGGGAGGGGAGTTATACAGAGAAAACTTAAGAACGGCGAAATCAGAGTTTAAGTTTAAAGGAAATGCAGAAAAGGAGTGGTTGCGTCCACATTTTACTTATTATGGATTTCGGTATGTGAAGGTCTGCGGGCTTGCAGAAATAAAAGAAAATGATTTTAAAGCATTCCGTTTAATGTCAGACATGGATATTACAGGCAGTATTGAAACTTCCAATGAGAAAGTAAATAAGCTGATAGAAAATACATTACGTTCACAAAAGTGTAATTTTTTGGATATTCCGATGGATTGTCCGCAAAGAGATGAAAGGATGGGGTGGACCGGCGATATTGCCGTTTTTGCAAGAACTGCGAGTTTTCATATGTATACTCCCGCGTTTCTGCATCATTATATGATGAATTTGAAAGAAGAGCAGAAGCTTTGGAAAGGAGCAGTACCATTTTTTATTCCAAAGCCAAAGCCTATACCACATGAAGGTATTAATCCGTTTTTTGTAACAGCAGGTGCATGTGCATGGGGAGATGCAGCAACGATTATTCCATGGGAGCTTTACTTGCATTATCAGGATAAAAATATGTTAACACAGCATTATCCGATGATGTGTGCATGGGTAGAGTATATTACAAGTAGAACATTGGAAAACGAAAAAAAGTACTTGTGGCAGAATGACAGACACTTGGGCGACTGGTTGGCACTGGATAATGGGAATATACATAATCCTATCGGAAAAACTGATATGGGAATGATTGCTTCAGCATATTACTATTATTCTACCATTCTTTGCAGTAAGGCAGCAGAGGTGCTTGGAAAAACAGAAGACAGTGTGAAATGGAGAAAACAGGCTGCAAACATAAAAGAAGCTTTTATTCAGGAATATCTGGATAAAGAAGGTAATCTGAGAACAGAAAAGACACAGACAGCATATGCCATTTTATTATATATGGGGTTATATAGAGAAGAGCAGGAAAAAGCTTTAGCAGAAGGATTAAAGAGTGCTTTGCAGGAGTATGATAACCATATAAGTACCGGATTTGTAGGAACAGGTATGCTGATGCAGGCACTTTCCAAATGTGGTCTGTTAGAAGAAGCTTATGGACTTCTTTTGCAGGAAGATTATCCGAGCTGGTTGAGAGAGGTCAATTTAGGTGCGACTACCATGTGGGAGCGTTGGAATTCCATGGATGATGACGGTACAATTGATGGTCATGATATGAACAGTCTGAATCATTATGCATATGGATGTGTAGCAGGTTGGTTATATGAGGTGATGTGTGGTTTTTCATGGAATGAAAAAGGTGAGTTTTATATTTCACCTATGCCGGATAGCCGCTTTTCGAAAGTTACAGGAAAATATCGTATGGTATACGGAGAATGTGTTGTATCGTGGAATTATCAGGAAACGGGAGAGTTTAAAATGATGGTTCAAATTCCCTTCCAGGCAAAGCTAAAGGTAATTTTACCGGGAGGAGAAGAAAGGTTGTTGGAGGCAGGGATTTATTTCTTTTAGGGTATAAAGGAGAAGCGTGTGAATATAGCAGTTTTAATTGGTGGGCTTTTGTATGACAGTCAAAGAAAGTTAGTAGCGGGGATTACGGATTGTGCAAAAGAGAATGAGGCAAATGTATTTGTTTTTACATGTGGCGGAGATATTTATAAAGTAAATAATCATAATAAAGGTGAATTTCAGATATATAATCTGCCGGATTTCAGTGCTTATGATGGTATTATTATTGCACCAAACACAATTCAAAATATAAAAGTTGTAAAAGAACTGGAGAAAAAACTGAAAAAATTACATATTCCTACGGTTGCCATAGATGCGAAAATGCAAAATATTGTCAGCTTTGAAGTAGATAATGAAAAAGCAATGTATGATATGGCAGAACATATTGTAACTTGTCATGAGTGCAAAAGGATTTTATACATTTCAGGACCTAAGGAAAATTTGGAAAGTAATGAAAGAGAAAGAGGTTTTTTGAAATGTATGGAAAAGTTGCAGTTAAAAAAAGAGGAAGATTTCTGCATAAAACATGGAAATTTTTGGACAGATAGTGGAAGACAAGTTCTACGTCGCTACATAAAAGAACATGCAAAAGTGCCGGAAGCGGTTGTATGTGCTAATGACTATATGGCAATTGGTGCTATAGAAGAATTAATGGAGATGGGCATACGTATACCGGAAGAGGTAGTAGTAACCGGGTTTGATGATTCGAAAGAGGCACGTTATCATGAGCCGAGAATTACCAGTATCAGGAAGCCGATTTACGAGATAGGATATACTGCGTGTAAAGAATTAATGACAGGTGGTTTAAGTGCGGAAGAACGCAGATTTCGGGTAAACTATAAGTTTACGGAAAGTTGCGGGTGCAGACACCGGTCAACAGAAGATATAAAAGAGTTTAAAAGAAAAGTAACAAAAGAAAAAAGCGACAATATCTATTGGGCAGAAATATTAAGTGCCATGTCGGCAGATTTAAATGAAATCAGTACTTTATCAGAATTTATTGACAAACTGAAAATGTATATAGTGAAATTAAAATTTCCTTACTTTTATCTCTGCCTTTGTGAAGAGAAACAACCGGCGGAACAGATAGAACTTATCGATGGAAGTTATCGGATAGTAAATCAGGAAAATGAGAACTATACGGAAAATGTAAATGTCGAGATTGCTTATACGAAAGGAAAATTTCATACACCGGAACAGATAAAAACAAAGGATTTACTTCCGAAAAGTTTTTATAAGTCTGCAAAAGGGGTTGTAGCTGTTATTATGCCGATTCATTTCAGACTGCATAATATGGGATATTGTGTAGTAGGTGACAGCAATTTTCCGATGGAAACAATACAGTTCCAGTCTTGGATTACAAGTCTTGGAAATGGTTTGGAGAATATCAGAAAACAAATGTTGATGCAGTCCATGATAGAAAAGCTTAATAAAATGTGGATTTGTGACAGCATGACAGGAGTACTAAATCGCACCGGTTTTTATCAGAAAGCAGAAGAGGTTATTGGAATATGTAGAAAAGAGAAGTTTCCGGCATTGTTATTGTTTATTGATATAGACAAATTAAAGACAGTAAATGATTCTTACGGACACGAAGAAGGTGATTTTTATATTAAGAGTGTGGCACAAGTATTACAAAAAAATTGCGGCGAGATAGGAATTGTTATGCGATACGGAGGAGACGAATTTGTAATACTTCAATGTTACAAGAAAAAAGAGACCTATTTAGAAATGATAGACAGGATAAAAAAAGAAGTAATTGATATCAGAAAAGAGAAGGACAAACCATACATAATGGATGTAAGTATTGGTCATTATTTGTCAGAAGTGACAGAAGATTTTAGTTTGGAAGTATTGTTGGAACAGGCGGATAAGGAAATGTATGAAATGAAAAGAAAGGCGAAAAGGTAATATGGGACCTTATTATTTAGCAATTGATATAGGAGCTTCCAGTGGAAGACATATTTTAGCACAGAAAGTAAAAGGGAAACTGGTGTTGGAAGAAATATATCGTTTCTCTAACGGAGTCATAGAAAAAAATGGTCATTTATGTTGGGATTTGCAAAGGCTGTTTGAAGAAATTAAAACTGGAATGAAGAAGTGTGCACAATTAAATAAAATACCGGTTAGTGTGGGAATTGACACATGGGCAGTGGATTTTGTTCTCCTTGATGAACAAGATTGTGTTATAGGAGATACGGTTGCATATAGAGACAGTCGTACTAAGGGAATGGATCAAAAGGTTTATGAATGTATTTCAGAAGAAGAACTGTATGCAAGAACGGGAATACAAAAACAAATATTTAATTCTATTTATCAGCTTATGGCAATTAAGACAAATGCACCGGAACAATTACAGAAAGCAAAAGCATTATTAATGATTCCGGATTATTTTCATTTTTTGTTATCAGGTGTTAAAGCAACGGAGTATACAAATGCAACAACAATGCAATTGGTAAATCCTACTACAAAGGACTGGGACAGAAATCTGATTATGAAACTGGGGTATCCATTAGAGATTTTTCAAAATATCCGAAAAGCAGGTACAAAGATTGGAAATCTGACAAAGGAGATGGAAGATGAAATCGGATATAGTTGCCAGGTTGTTTTACCACCGACTCATGATACGGCATCTGCTGTGTTGGCAGTACCTACTACAAAAAAGAACGTGCTGTATATCAGTTCAGGGACGTGGTCTCTTATGGGAACGGAGTTACGAAAGGCGAATTGTACAGAACAAAGCAGACAGCTTAATTTCACAAATGAAGGTGGATATGAATATCGTTTCCGTTTTCTAAAAAATATTATGGGATTGTGGATGATACAGTCTGTGAAAAAAGAGATTGCAGAAGATTTAGGATTTGAAGAAATTTGTACAAAAGCATCTATGGAAGATATTGCATCTATAGTAGATTGTAACGAAGAGCGATTTCTTGCGCCAAAGAGTATGGTGCGAGAGGTACAGAGGGCATGTGAAGAGACTGGACAGCAGGTTCCGGAAGGGATAGCACAAATAGCTGCCGTTATCTATAATAGTCTGGCAAAGTGTTATGCAAAGACACTGAAAGAAATTGAAATGGTTACGGAAGAAAAATATGATTGTATTTATGTGATTGGTGGAGGAGCTAATGCGCGATATCTAAACCAGCTGACGAAAAAAGAGACCGGTAAAACAGTATATGCGGGACCATCGGAAGCAACTGCAACAGGAAACATTATAGCACAGATGATGACAGATGGTGTTCTTACTAATGTGGAAGATGCGAGAGAATGTATTTTTAATTCATTTGAAATAAATGAATATTAGGAGGATAAAAAAATGACAATTCAGCAGAGATATGAAGATGCGAAAAATATGTATGCCCAAATTGGAGTAGATACTGAACAGGCAATACAAATATTAAAGGAGGTGCCGGTGTCTCTCCATTGCTGGCAGGGGGATGATGTAATTGGATTTGACCATGATGGACCATTAACAGGAGGAATTCAGACAACAGGAAATTATCCGGGAAGAGCGAGAACACCTGAAGAACTGATGAAGGATATGGAAAAAGTCATTTCGCTGTGTCCGGGAAAAGTAAAGTTAAATCTCCATGCCTGCTATGCAATCTTTAAAGAGGGAGAAAAGGTGGACAGAGATAAACTGGAGCCAAAGCATTTTGAAAAGTGGGTAGAATTTGCAAAATTACATAATATAGGAATTGATTTTAATCCTACTTTCTTTTCACATGACAAGGTAAAAGATGGTCTTACACTTTCAAGTCCGGATCAAGAGACAAGAGAATTTTGGATTGAGCATGGAAGAGCGTGTGTACGTATTGCAAATTATTTTGCGAAGGAAACCGGAATTCCGTGTGTGATGAATATATGGACAGGAGACGGTTTTAAGGATATTCCGGCAGACCGTATGGGACCAAGACAAAGGTATAGGGAATCTATAGAAAAAATTTTGGAAGAGCCATATGATTTTAAGATGGTAAAACCTTGTGTAGAATCTAAGGTTTTTGGAATTGGTGTAGAGTCTTATACTGTAGGTTCTGCAGAGTTTACATTAAGCTTTGCAGCAGAACATAGAGAGAAATGTATGCCACTTATGGATAATGGACATTATCATCCGACAGAAGTAGTTTCCGATAAAATTCCGGCACTTTTATGTTTTTATCCTGAAATTGCACTTCATATTACCAGACCGGTTCGTTGGGACAGTGACCATGTAGTGTTATTTGATGATGAAACAAGAGAGATGGCAAAGGAAATTGTCCGTAATGATGCTTTGAACAGAGTACATATGGCATTGGATTATTTTGATGCAGGAATCAACCGTATTTCAGCATGGACGGTAGGATTTAGAAACTGGCAGAAGGCAATGCTATCCGCATTGTGTACGCCGAATAAGGACTGGAAAAAAATGCAGGACGAAAATCGTCTTACAGAATTAATGGTAAGACAGGAAGAAATCAAAACTTATCCATTTGGTGATGTTTGGGCAGAGTATTGCAGACAATGTAATGTGCCTTGTGATGGAGAGTGGTTTGCGGAAATTGAAAAATATGAAAAAGAAGTTTTATGTAATAGATAAGAAAGAGGGAAATAAGATGCAGTTTTTAGAAGCAGAATTTGTACAGGGATTTATTCGTATGGCGAACGACGGATGGGAACAGGGATGGCATGAAAGAAACGGAGGAAACTTGTCCTATCGTGTAAAACCGGAGGAGGTTGAAGAAGTAAGAGAAAGTTTTGTAGAAAAAGAATGGCAGTCAATTGGTACAACGGTACCGGATTTGGCGGGAGAATTTTTCCTGGTAACAGGGAGCGGTAAATATTTCCGTAATGTGATATTAAAGCCGGAAGATTCTATATGCATGATTGAATTGGATAACAAGGGAGAAAATTATCGTATTGTATGGGGGCTTGTGAACGGAGGCAGACCTACAAGTGAACTTCCGTCTCATCTGATGAATCATGAAGTAAAAAAGCAGGTCACAAATGGAAAATACAGAGTGGTATATCACGCGCATACAACAAATCTGATTGCTTTGACATTTGTTTTGCCATTGAATGACGAAACCTTTACAAGGGAATTGTGGGAAATGGCAACGGAATGTCCGGTTGTATTTCCGGCAGGAGTTGGGGTAGTGCCTTGGATGGTTCCGGGAGGAAGAGAAATTGCAGTAGAAACAAGTAAACTGATGAAGGAGTATGATGTAGCAGTTTGGGCACACCATGGATTGTTTGCTACAGGTGAAGATTTTGATTTAACTTTTGGGCTAATGCACACGGTAGAAAAATCAGCGGAAATTTTAGTAAAAATGTTATCCATGCAGCCGCAGAAAAGACAGACGATTACACCGGATATGTTCCGAAATTTGGCAAAAGATTTTAAAGTAATTTTACCGGAAAAATTCTTATTTGAAAAAGAAAAATAGGAGGGAAATTATGGCAAACAGATTTATTTTGAATGAAACATCTTATCATGGTTCTGGAGCAATGAAAGAAATTGTTACGGAGGCAAGGGGAAGAGGATTTCAGAAAGCATTACTTTGTTCTGATCCTGATTTAATCCGATTCGGTGTGACAAAAAAAGTTACGGATATTCTGGACGAAGCAAGTCTGGACTATGAAATTTATTCCAATATCAAAGCAAATCCGACTATTGAGAATGTACAGACAGGTGTGGAAGCTTTCAAAAAAGCAGGGGCTGATTATCTGATTGCAATTGGTGGCGGTTCGTCCATGGATACGGCGAAAGGAATCGGTATTGTAATTGCTAATCCTGAGTTTGGAGATATCAGAAGTTTAGAAGGAGTAGCAGCAACAAAAAATAAGTCAGTTCCGATTTTTGCAGTACCAACTACAGCAGGAACGGCAGCGGAAGTAACTATTAATTATGTGATAACCGACGTAGAAAAAAACAGAAAAATGGTTTGTGTAGATCCAAAAGATATTCCGGTAGTAGCTTTTGTGGATCCGGATATGATGTCTACTATGCCAAAAGGATTGACGGCAGCAACAGGAATGGATGCGCTTACTCATGCAATAGAAGGGTATATTACAGCGGGTGCATGGGAATTGTCCGATATGTTTCATTTAAAAGCTATTGAGATTATAGCACGTTCTCTTCGCGGAGCAGTGAATAATACGCCGGAAGGAAGATCAGATATGGCATTGGGGCAATATGTGGCAGGTATGGGATTTTCAAATGTAGGACTTGGGATTGTTCATTCTATGGCACATCCTCTCGGAGCTTTGTATGACACCCCACACGGTGTAGCTAATGCAATTATTCTTCCGACGGTTATGGAATACAATGCAGAAGCAACCGGAGATAAGTATAAGTATATCGCTCAGGCAATGGGAGTAGAAGGTACTGAGAGTATGACACAAGAGGAATACAGAAAAGCGGCAGTTCAAGCTGTAAGAAAGCTGTCACAGGACGTAGGTATTCCGGCAGATTTAAAAGAAATAGTTAAAAAAGAGGATATTCCGTTTCTTGCTCAGTCTGCATATGATGATGCATGCAGACCGGGAAACCCGAAAGAGACAAGTGTTAAAGATATTGTAGCTTTATACGAATCATTGCTCTAAATTGTGAGCAGCTCTTATATAGAAAGGTGTGATGATTATGAAGGAAAAAAAGAAAAAAGGCATTTCTATAGGGGTAAAAATAACAGGAATGTTGGCAGTGTTGCTTGTACTAATGCTGTTTAGCATGCTTTATATGAAGGTAATGGTAGATAATATTAATACCGCTGCAAAAAATGTAAGTGATACATATCTTCAGATTGAAAAAACATATGGAACTATAAGTAAAAAAGTAGAAACCATGCAGAAGTATGCTAATATTCTAGCTGGAAGTACGGATGAAGAGTTGGTAATAGCAGGAGATATGTATGGGCTTCTTGAGATGGAAAGTGGACAAGTATCTGAGCTTATGCAGACAATGGAGCAATTGTGTATTACTGCCAAAAATCCGGAATTGGAGACCGCTTTCAATGCATATAAGAAGGGAAATCAGCAATTAGTGAAACAGATTGTGGCTTGCAGTACTGCACGAAAAGAAGAAGGAATTCTAAAGGCAAAAGAAATATTAGGTGGAGAACTACTGGCAGTTATTCTTGCACAGGAAAAAGTATGTAATCAGCTTGATAGTGTCATTGATACAGCAGTAAATGAGGCAGGAAAAAAAGTTGATAAAAGTGTTACAAGAGTATACCAACTTGTCATCAATATTATTGTTATTTTTACGGTGGTAAGTGTTCTGGTTCTGGTGGTTATTTATATTACTATTATTAAACCTGTTAACAATGCAAGTAAAAAGATAAGAAAAATTGCTGTAGATATGGAAAATGGACATGGAGATTTGACGGAAGTTCTTCCTAAAGGATTTAATGATGAAATCGGGCAGATGTTAGAGAATGAGAATAAATTGCTTAAGACATTTCGTTGGATTATTAGTCAGATTCAAAATAATGCAAATGCTGTACAAAGCTCTGCTAAATTAATCGGTGAGCAAATTGATCAGGCGAACAGTAAGATTCTTAATATATCAGCTGTTATGGAAGAAATTTCAGCAGGTACAGAAGAAATTGCGGCGGTGACTACTCAGATTATGCGTAAAACAAATGAAGTGGATGAGGATACAAAGGCCATCGCTGACGAAATAAAGAAAGGAATAGAGTTTACAGATAGTTTCAAAGAACGAGCATCGTACATTTCTAAAAGAACACTGGATGGACAAAATAAAACCATTTATATGGCAAGTGAGATGAAAGCTTCTTTGGCACAGAGCATAGAGGAATGTAAAAGTGTAGTAAAAATTGGTGAGTTTACAGATGCTATATTAAACATAGCGAATCAGACTAATTTATTAGCATTAAATGCTGCAATTGAGGCAGCCCGAGCGGGAGAAGCCGGAAAGGGATTTGCTGTTGTGGCAGATGAAATCAGAAAGTTGGCAGATGATAGTAAAGATAATGCGAATGCTATTCAGGCTTTGAATGAACAGGTAATTAAATCAGTTACTGAGTTATCGGATAAAGCAGCAGAAATGATTCAGTTTATAAATGATGATGTGCTGGAAGATTACAAAGGATTTGAAATGCTGTCCGGACGTTATAATGAAGATGCTTATGAAGTAGGAAATATGATAAACAGCATTTCAGGGAAAATAAATCATTTGAGTCATGAAATGGTTATGGTTGTAGAAAGTATTAAAGACATATCATGTTCAATTGAAGAAAGAGCACAGGGAATCACCATGACAACCGAAAATGTAGTTGAGTTAAGTCATGTAGTTGAAGAAGTTAATGAAGAGGCTGAAAGAAATTTGAAAACTTCTCAAAGCATGAAAGAAATTTCAGATGCATTTATAATTGAATGAGTAAAACGGTGAAGAGTCAGGTAAGGTATAAGGAAGTCAATTTATGTGAGAGAAGTATAGCAGATATGTTATATTTCTCTCATTTTGGTATATGTGAGCACAACGACAAACGCATGAGTAAATAAATTATGAACAAGAATAAATAGAATTATTTAGTCGTGCAGTGCGTGGACCTGGGCGGTGGAAGCAATGCACTGGAAAGTGGATGTAACATTTAAGGAAGACGCAAATACAACGTTAGATAAGATTGCGGACCAAAACCAGAATATTATTCGAAAATGGTGTTTAAGTATGTTAAAGTTACTTGAAATCAGAGGAAAGAAAATGTCATTAAAAAGGAAAAGGTTTAATATAAGCTTTGCACCGGGAAAGTTCATAGATGATTTGATGCAAATTTAAAAAATGGGATTATGGTTTTGGTGAAGAATAGATATTCATGCGTTTGTCGTGTTATGAACGTTATATAAGTTTGCATGGATGTAAAAACGTGTTAATATGATTCATGGGAACAATCGGTTCAGGGTGGTTGACCTTCATTCTACAAAGGAATGGGAATTGCAGCATTTCCAAGTTTATTAGCGTATTCATATATTCAAACTGGTTTATCAGAAGAAATTTTGTTTAGGGGATTTTTGTTAAAACGCCTAATGCAAAGTTTGGTTTTGTAACAGCTAATGTAATTCAAGCTTTCATATTTGGAGCAATTCATTTGACAATGGTATGGGGACAAGTTGGAATTGTTGCAGGGGCTGTGATTGTAATTTACCCAATGATTCCAGCAGTAGCTTTTGCATATTTGAATGAGAAAAAAGCAAATGGTTCTATTTTACCAAGTTGGATAATTCATGGTACTATAAATACATTAACTACATTATTTTCATTGTTTTAAGTAATTCTTATATAGTTTGCTGAAGCCAAGAAGCTGGAGAATGGTGAAAGTTGTGAACGCGTCCGGGTAGAGAGAAAGGTATAGCTGAGAGATATATAGCGGAAATGCTATAATTCTCTCAGTTTTTTTTAATTGTTCTTAACAGGTATTCACAAAAGCAAGGGTTGCTTTCTAAGTTTAGAGGTGAGAAAATCCAATACTTAGTAGTGGTATTATAATGTAAGAAATGACTGTTTGTGGTACAATGATATTATGTGAGGGAATAAGAAGAGTGCGTTTTTTGGAGGACATTTATGAGCAAAATACAAGACAAATTTCCATTTTTATATGAAACCCACATGCACACAAGTGAAGCAAGTGCATGTGCTCAGTGCAGTGGCAGAGAAATGGCAAGAGCCTACAAAGAAGCCGGATATGCAGGCATTATCATTACCGACCATAACTGGGGCGGCAATACAAGAATCAACAATGCCATGCCGTGGAAAGACTGGGTAGAAAATTTCGTAAAAGGCTACGAAGAAGCCAAAAAAGAAGGCGATAAAATTGGTCTGGATGTTTATTTTGGCTGGGAAGCAGGATTCAGAGGCACGGAATTTCTTATTTATGGGTTGGATAAAGAATGGATGCTGGCACACCCGGAACTTAAGACTGCGACCGTAAAAGAACAGTATCGTCTTGTAAGTGAGAGCGGCGGACTGGTGATTCATGCACATCCGTATAGGGAGGAATGGTATATTCCTGAAATTTTGCTTTATCCTGAGTATGTGGACGGAGTAGAAGGAATCAACGCGACACATTCCAATACCGGAAGTACATCGCATAACGACCCTGAATATGACAGAAAAGCAATTGCATATGCAGGAAAAATTGCAAAACCAATAACGGCAGGTTCGGATATGCACACAACTAACCTGTTTGGAGCAGGGGTGGCGTTTAAGACTCGCTTAAATGGCATAGAAGACTATGTAAAAAGAATAAAGTCGGGGAAAGACTATGTAGTGACAAATGGTGAAAAATGGTATGATTGTCATGGAAACGAACTTGTATAAAGAGAAGTAGTTGATTTAACGGCGAGCATGCATGAAAAAGTGAATAGGATTTGTGGAAGATAAATATGGTTGCATGTGAAAAGGAATACGAGGATAGGAGAATACATGAAGTTTTTGCATACAGGGGATTTGCATATCGGAAAAGTGTTACATGAAATGTCTCTATTGGAAGACCAAAAATATATATTGAAAGAAATTGTAAAAATTGCAGAGCAGGAAAAAGTTGACGCAGTTGTTGTTGCGGGAGATGTGTATGACAGAAGCATTCCGGCAGTGGAAGCAGTGTCTCTTTTAGATGAATTTCTGACGGATTTATCAGAGCGGAATATCATGGTGCTGATAATCAGTGGAAATCATGATTCCGGGGAAAGACTTTCCTTTATGAATACGGTTTTGGAAAAACAGAAAATATTTATTGCAGGAAACAGTACAGAAAATCTGTCAAAGATTGAATGGAAAAAAGACGGTGAACAGATTACCTTTGTCTTATTCCCGTTTATAAAACCTGCACAAGTGGGGGCGAAAAGCAGTGATGAGGCAGTCCGTCTCGTTTTGGAGAGGGAAGGGCTAAGCGGAGAAAATAAAGAAAAAGACCATAAATACGTGTTGATTACGCATTTTTTTGTAACGGATGGAGGAAAAACACCGGAATTATCAGATTCGGAAAGCCCGGTGCATGTGGGAGGCATTGATAACGTGGAAGCATCTGCATTTTCTTTTTTTGATTATGTGGCTTTGGGACATATTCATAAACCTCAGAAAATAGGAGAAAGGGAAGTGTACTATGCCGGAACGCCCTTAAAATATTCCTTTTCAGAGGCTGCACAGGAAAAAAGTGTTGTTCTTATAGAGATAGGAAAAGAAGAACAGAGCGTGAAACGTATTCCGTTAAAACCTCTTCGTGACATGCGGAAAATCCGAGGCAGCCTGCAAGAGTTGATGAAACCGGAGATAACGGCATTGGCGGATACCAACGATTATATTCAAGCTGTGCTGACAGATAAAGAAGAACTGATTGATCCGATTGGTACCCTACGAACCGTTTACCCGAATGTTATGCAGATTATATTGGAAAAAAATGAAGTAAAAACGAAGACAACGACAAATAGAGCGGAACAGATAAGTCAGAAGTCTGCGTTGGAGCTGTTTGAAGAGTTTTTTGAGCTTTTGCGTGGTGAAAAGATGGATGAGGCAAGGCGGGAGGAAGTAAGGAAGGCGTTAGAAGAGTAAGGCGAAGCTTGCAAGAAACGTGAATGTGCAGACATGGATTGTAAGATATGTGAGAAAGTTACCGGAGGGAAAGTATGAAACCGATAGAACTGGAAATATCCGGCTGGGGACCGTATAAGCAGTTGGAAAAAATTGATTTTACAGAGCTTTGGGAAAGAGGGCTTTTTTTAGTAACCGGACCTACCGGGGCAGGAAAGACCACTATTTTTGATGCCATAAGTTTTGCATTATATGGCAATTTGAGCGGGCAGATGAGGGAAAAAAACAGTGTTCGTTCGGATTTTGCAGACAGGGATACGAAAACTTATGTCCGTTTAAAAATGCAGCATAAAGGGCAGGTTTATGAAATCTATAGAAATCCGGAATATTTGCGTCCCAAAAAGAGAAAAACAGGTACACAGGAGTATACAAAAGAAAGAGAAAATGCCATTTTGACCATGCCTGACGGAACTTGTATGGAAGGTGCAGGAGAGGTGACAAAGAAAATGCAGGAAATTTTGTCACTGGATTATCGTCAGTTCAAGCAGGTTTCCATGATTGCGCAGGGAGAATTCACCAGACTTTTGACAGAGACACCGAATGAAAAAATTAAAATATTCAGAGAATTGTTCGGGACGTCCATGCTGGAGCAGTTTACGGCGAATTTAAGAGCAAAAGCAAATCGCCTGTACAAGGAGGTAATGGAATATCGTCACAGAATGGACGAGGACATGAAGTTACTTCATGAGGAAAGTGAGGAATGGAAAGAACTGACAGAAAAAACTGACCGGAATTATGAAGAAGTTTTCCAATATCTGGAAGAAGTGAAGACCAAATATAAAAAACAGAAAAAAGATGTGGATAAAGCATATGAAAAACTAGAGAAAGAAGAAAAAAATCTTTCTTTGGAAATTGCGGAGATTGTCAGGGAAAATGTGCTATTGGAGAAGCTGGAGAAAAAGGAAGAACAGCTTTTAACATTAAAGGAACAGGAGCCTTTGTATCAGGAAAAAGAAAGAATAGCCGTACAGATTCGAAAAGCACAGATTGCAGAGCCGGATTATATCCGATTTAAAAACAGCACAGAACAGCTTGAAAAACAGAAAGAAATGTTGGAGCGTTTGAGTTTTGAGCAGAAAGAAATTCGCGAAAAACTGGAGAACAATCGATTCTTCCATGAAAATAAAGAACTGCTTTCGGATTTAGCAGAAGCTGAAAAAGAAAGTGAAAAGTATAAAGCAGAAAAAGACAAAAAAATTATAGATTTACAAAAAAAACAGGCGGAGCTGGAAAAGAAACAGACAGAGTATCTTCTTGTCGAAAAGGAAGTAAAAGAAGCCAGAGAATGTCTGGAAAGAGCAGAAGAGGAATATCAGCGTTCTGCAATTGGAATCGTTGCAAAGATGCTGAAGCCTGAAAAGCCCTGCCCGGTATGCGGTTCTTTGGAGCATCCGAATCCGGCAGTGGCAGAAAGTGTTCTGATGGACGAAAAGCAGTTGAAAGAGCTTAGAGAACAATATGACTTTGTAAACGGAAAAATGTTGAAAGCACATGAAAAGGCACTGTTTGTACAGGCAGAAGTAAAGTCACTTAAAGCAGAGCTTGAAAATATAGAAGATGCATTGAAACAAAGCGAGCATGAGGTGAGAAATAAAAAAGAGACCGTAATACAGGCAGAAGAGAATAAGCCATTTTTCGAGGTATGGTTTCGTCTGTCGGCAGATGAACAGAGAAGTCAGTTGGAACAGAAAACTTCTGCGTATGTAAAAGCGCAAGCCTTACTTACAGAAAAAGAAGCAACGGCAAATGATGCCGGATTGGAAATGGGAGAATTGTCGGTAAAGGTAACCGAATTAGAAAAAGTCTATAAACAGGTAATATTGCAGCATGATTTGAAAGATGAGCAGACATTTCTGGAACTTATAGAACGGAAAAGTGAAGAAGCAGTATTGACAGAAGAATGTAGACATTTTAAGGAACAGTTGAAATCGATGGCAGATTTAGTGAATCACTTAAAAGAGGAAGTCAACGGGTGTACCGGATTACAGGTTTGCGATGGCAAGAAACAAAAGACGGATACAAAAGAGCTGGAAGATAAATTAAAGCAGTCAGAGGCGGAAAAGAAAGAAATTTCAAAACTGCGTATGGAGATAGGTCAAAAAATTTCCGAAATAACAAAAATTCGCCAGGCATTAAAAGAAAAGCAGGAAAAACAGGAAACACTGAGTAAAGAATACGGAATTGTAAAAGATTTAGATAATCTGGCAAGTGGAAATAATGTAAAGAGGCTTGTATTTGAACAATATGTACTGGCTGTTTATTTTGAACAAGTGTTGGAAGCAGCCAATGTCAGATTTGATAAAATGACAGCCGGCAGATATGAAATGTTTCGAAGTGAAGAAGTGGCAGATGGAAGAAGCAAGGACAGTCTGGAAATTTGTGTAATGGACTATTATACGGGAAAATCACGTCCGGTAAAAACTCTTTCCGGTGGGGAGACTTTCAAAGCTTCTTTGGCACTGGCACTGGGACTCAGCGATGTTATCGGACGTACCAATGGTGGTATAAGAGTAGAAACTTTATTTATCGATGAAGGCTTTGGCGCATTGGACAGCGAGTCTTTGGAACAGGCATGCGAAACTTTGACGTCACTTGTAGAAAAAGAACGGTTAATCGGTATTATTTCCCATGTGCCGGAATTGCGAGAGAGGATTGAAAATCAGATTGTTATCCGAAAAACCAATAGTGGCAGCAGAATTCAAAATGTGGTAGGCTAAGAAAGAAAAAATGCCACTGGAGAATACAGTAAAAGCATCCGGCAGGAGAATATAATAAGAGAATGTAATAAGAGTATATAGCAAGGATATGTAATAAGAAATATAAGGAAACAAGAAAGAATATATGAAAAAATATATGAAAAATAAGAGCAGGACAGATAAGAGAATGATAAGTGAAAACACCGGAATGAAACGGAGGAGCAGAACGCATTATAAAGCCCTGATGCTTGCTATGGCTTTGTTGGTGAGTTCTCTGACCGGCTGTGGGAACAAAACGGATACAGATACAAAGATTGTGTTGACGACAGGATTTGATAAGGATGAAATCTTCCGTATTGAAGAAATGTCCTGTACATTACCGGAAATCATGGTGTATCTGACAACTACGCAGAATCAGTATGAAAATGTTTACGGAGAAAAAATTTGGGAAGCGGATTTAGAAGGTATTACATTAGAAGAAAATGTAAAAGAAACCGTACTTGCCAAAATAGCGCAGGTAAAGACCATGAATCTTTTGGCTAAGCAGCATCAGGTGACACTTAGTGAAGAAGAGCTTACTAACGTAAACAATGCAGCAGTGGATTATTACAATGGACTGAATGAAACAGAGATTGAGAAAATGGGAATTAACGAGGAAACAATAGTTAACTTGTATTCAGAGTATGCACTGGCAGAAAAGGTTTATGAGTATATTATCAAGGATATTAATCCGGAAATAAGTGATGACGAAGCCAGAACGATTACCGTGGAACATATTTTAATTAAGACTTATACACTGGATGGAGCAGGAAAAAAAGTAGAATATACAGAAAGTGCCAAACAGGAAGCTTATCAGAAAATGCAGGAAATCTTGCAGGAAGTGAAATCAGGTGAAAAGGATTTTGCGTCTCTGATTGGTATTTACAGCGAGGATGTAAATGCCACATATTCGTTTGGAAAAGGGACAATGGATCCTGCTTTTGAAGAGGCAGCATTTAATCTTGGAACAGATGAGATTAGTGATATTGTGGAGACAGAGTATGGGTATCATATTATTAAATGTATCAGTACTTTTAACAAAGAAGAAACCGATGCCAATAAAATTAAAATTGTAGAACAGCGAAAAGAAGAAGTGTTCGGAGAGGAATATGCTCAGTTTGTAAGTTCGCTGACCAGAAAATTGAATGAAGAATTGTGGGAGAGTGTAGCTTTTATTCATGATTCGGAAGTTACTACGAAGAACTTTTTTGATGTTTACGAAGAATATTTTCATAAATAAAAATCGGTACAGAGTATTAAAAATAAGCTGATTTTGATGTTATTATATTAGTTTACAAAAATTTAAGAAATCAGAAAAACCCTAAAATACGCCGTTTTTCAAGAATTATTAGCACTCAGACGAATTGAGTGCTAAATTTATATTGACTTCCAAAAAAGAACGCAATAAAATGTTTTTAGTGCTTAAAATATTTTATTTAAGAAATAAGAAGAAAAAGGAAGTGTAGAAAATGGCAGCTAGACGAGGCAGCTTATCAATTAACAGTGACAATATTTTTCCAATTATTAAAAAGTGGTTGTATTCCGACCATGATATTTTTTACAGAGAGTTAATTTCTAACGGTTGTGATGCGATTACAAAGTTAAAGAAATTGGACATGATGGGTGAATACAGTCTTCCGGAAGGCTGGAAAGCGAAAATTCAGGTAATCGTAAATCCGGAAGAAAAGACTTTGAAATTTATCGATAACGGTCTTGGTATGACTGAGGATGAAGTAGAAGAATACATCAATCAGATTGCTTTTTCCGGAGCAACGGATTTTATTGAAAAATATAAAGATAAGACAAACGATGATCAGATTATCGGTCATTTCGGACTTGGTTTCTACTCTGCATTTATGGTTGCAGATGAAGTGCATATTGATACTTTATCTTATAAAGAAGGTGCAAAACCGGTTCACTGGGAATGTGACGGCGGCACAGAATACGACATGGAAGAAGGAACACGTACAGAAGTAGGTACAGAGATTACTTTATTCTTAAATGAAGACTGCCTGAAATTCTGTAACGAGTACGAAGCAAGAAGCGTAATCAAGAAATACTGCTCCTTTATGCCGACGGAAATTTATTTGTCAAAGGCAAATGATACAGCTACAGAAACTATTAAATTGGAAGAAAAATTAGATACTGATGAAGTAGTTGAAACAATTAAGCCGGAAAAAGAGGACGAAGAAGAAAAGTTAAAGATTAAGAAAAGACCTGAGCTTTTAAATGAAACTACACCGCTTTGGGTAAAACATCCGAATGAGTGTACAAAGGAAGAGTATCAGGAATTTTACCGTAAAGTGTTTAATGATTATAAAGAGCCGTTGTTCTGGATTCATTTGAACATGGATTATCCGTTCAATTTAAAAGGTATTTTGTATTTCCCGAAAATCAACATGGAATACGAATCCATTGAAGGAACAATTAAGCTATATAACAACCAGGTATTTATTGCAGACAATATCAAAGAAGTTATTCCGGAATACTTACTTTTATTAAAAGGTGTAATTGACTGTCCGGATTTACCGCTTAATGTATCCAGAAGTGCATTACAGAACGATGGATTTGTAAAGAAAATTTCCGAATACATTTCAAAGAAAGTGGCAGACAAGCTGTCCGGTATGTGCAAAACTGAAAAAGAAGAATATGAAAAATACTGGGATGACATCAGCCCGTTCATTAAATTTGGCTGCCTGAAAGATGATAAATTCTGTGAAAAAATGACAGATTATATTCTTTTCAAAAATCTGGATGGTAAATATATGACTTTACCGGAGTGTCTGGAAGTAAACAAAACAGATAATGAAGAGTCTCAGAATGATGAGAATAAAAACGCAGCAGTGGATGAAGCGGGTAATAAAGTAGAAGCAGAAGTTGTGGATGAAAATGCAAACGAAGCTGATGCAGACAATGCTGAAGAAAAGAAAGAAAAGATTATCTATTATGTAACAGACGCTGTACAGCAGAGCCAGTACATCAATATGTTCAAAGAGGCAAAAATGGATGCGGTTATGTTGACACACAACATTGACCAACCATTTGTTTCCCAGTTAGAAGCAAAGAACGAAGGAATTAAATTCCAGCGTATTGATGCAGATTTAACAGATACATTTAAAACAGAAACATCTGAAGAAAAAGTAAAAGAGATGGAAGAACAGGCAGAAGAAATCGGAAAGATTATCAAAAAAGCCTTAAATAAAGAAAATCTCACAGTAAAAATGGAAAAATTGATAAATAAAAATATTTCTTCCATGATTACATTGTCAGAAGAGAGCAGACGTATGCAGGATATGATGAAAATGTATTCCATGAACGGTATGGGAATGTTTGGCGCAGAGGGAGACGGTGAGACACTTGTCCTGAATGCAAATCACCCGCTTGTACAGTATATTGTGGAAAACAAAGAAAATGATAACACTCCGATTATTGCAGAGCAGTTGTATGATCTTGCAAAATTACAGCATGCACCGCTTGACGCAGAAGCCATGACAAAATTTATTACAAGAAGCAATGAAATTATGATGTTACTTGCAAAATAAAATATAAAATCAGAAAAACTGCATTTCAGTATTTGAAGTGCAGTTTTTTTGGAGAAAGGTTTTTGGCAAGGTTACTATTTTTTAGAAAAGTTTAATTGATATTATAAGAACAAAGTGCTAGAATTGTCATATTGTGTTTTTATAAAGGAGGAATAAACCTTGAGGTACAATGTTTATGCATTGGGAATTATGGCGGCAATTATTTCATTTCTTGGATTTGTGGTGGAAAATGTATTGCTTGCGATAACGAAAGGATATATAAACAATCGAAATATGAATACCCCTTTTTTACTGGGGTATGGTTTACTTGTAATAGTATTTTACTTTGTTTTGGGAACACCCAATCAGATGGTATTACCTAAAAATTTAAAAAAAAGATTAAGCAGAAGAGCGAAATACATATTTTATTTTTTATGTGCTTTTTTCGTTGTGTGTATTGCAGAAATTATTCTGGGAGAAATTGTGGAAAGACTGTGTGGAATCGAATATTGGAATTATGAAAATCTTCCTTTTCATATTACAAAATATACATCGGTTCCTACCAGTATTGCATTTGCCTCTATTATTACATTTTTTATGGGTGTTTGCTTTGAACCGGTAATGGAGCTTATTTTGCAGATGGATATACGCTGGATGAAAGTGCTCAGCATAACACTTATGACAATTATGGGAGTAGATTTCTTTGTAAGTTTTCGAATGATGATAAAAAGAAGAGATTATTACTTAAAATGGAAAATATTTCTTAGGAAAAAGAGAGTGTTGAACTAAATACGGCATTAGTTATTGTATAAAAATCCGCTAGTGGAAATTATCTCCGCCAGCGGATTTTTTGATTATGGACTTTAGTCTGTTGAGCGCGTCGGAGTTTTTCTAAATTGAAAAATGGAGATGCGCGAAACAATAAACCACCTGCTATGCGGGTGGTGCAATAAGTGCTTAAAGCACAATCACCTTTCCTGTATAATAGAGGTG
>JAFSBX010000100.1 GCA_017437065.1 Lachnospiraceae bacterium | reverse complement strand
TCTTTTAAAGACGATTTATAACTTATCGGATATCGATGTTGTGGAACGTTCCAAATACGATATGTCTTTTAAATTTTTTCTTGACATGACACCAGAAGAAGCAGTGATTAATCCAAGTTCCTTAACAAAATTTCGCAAACTGCGTTTAAAAGACACAAATCTTTTGGATATGTTGATTTCCAAAACTGTTGAAATTGCGATAGAAAAGGAAATCATAAAATCAAAATCCATCATTGTGGATGCAGTTCCAAAAGGTAAACCTATTTTATAGCCTGCCTTTTTGAGGATGTGGATTATTTTCACATTTTTTCTCAATCCTTTCCAAGTTATCCACACTGGTAAAGCGCACTTATGCTTTCCCCCAAAAAAATGTGTATTAATTTTTATTTTCCTCTTGGCAGGCATCACCTTCTTTGCTAAAATTAAATCAGTTTAGAACTGCTTTGTGCAGCTGAGCTTTTATATCTTCTGTTTCTGTTAGTTGCTGACCAAAGCTTGCTAATAATTCAGAAGATATATTTTTTTGCGTCTTTTTTATTCCATTCTTTTCAAGGAAAAAGTACTCATACAACTGTTTTATAAAATCTGCTATCTGCTCCATCCGGTAATGATTCTTCTGTGCACGTTCATGAAAGCTACAGGCATGTTCTATGTTTCCCTGCCAGTGCTTCTGACGGTTAAATCCCTGATTTTCTATTTTCCATCTGTTACGCCCTGCACCCACTATCTTTTTGGCATTGTTTTTTGTAATGCTGATACTTGTTATCCATGAAAACTCTGTTGTTTTTTCCTCACCTTTTACCATTCGTTTTTCACGGTAATAAATAAGATTTACATCATGGTCATAAAACATAATCTTATTCTGAAATTCTATATCCGTTCCTATTGTTTCTTTTTCCAGTAATACCCGGTATTCCTCAGCTATAGAAGGTGCACATCCTTCTTTATATCGAATGATATAATCCCAGTTATATTCTTTGCATACCTGCAACACGTTTCGGCTGACATACAGACCATCTGCTGTTATAATAATCGGCAATCTTGGAAATTTCTTTTTGATTTTCGCTGCAAGTCTTACAAAAGCCTTGCTTTCGCAATCCTGCTTTACGGTTTCATCACTCTTATTTATATATTCTTCGGAGTTTTCTATTGTTTCAGAAGCAATGCTGCATATAAGGTTGTTTCCAAAATATATTTTCGCCTCAAGTACACTTCTGTGATACTTGTAAAACTCATTATCTCCACCCTTATTGTAACAGCGGCTTAGATAATAATTATTTTTCTTTTGACATCCCTCATCCAATTCTGTAGCATCCACAATTACCAGCCATTTCTTAAGGACTCTGGCATTATCAAATGTTTTTCGACGAATGAGGGAATATACTATATTCCGTTGGATGGCATCTAATTCTTCAGGATTCAATCTCTCCAGAAACTCATTTTCCGTTACTCCATGGGGCAGATATTCATTTTCAGCTTCCCCCATAAAGCCATACAGATTTTTGCATACTTTTTCATTATTGAATGCCCTTGTCATTTCCTGCATACTTGAGATTCCTGCAATACTTTTATAATACAATGTCCCAAGCATTGTTCTTGATGAATATTTTATATAACTCTGATGACGTGGGTCTGCCACTTCTCCAAACATAGAAAATAGTTCCGGACAATACTTTTTCTGGATTTTATTACACTCAACAATCGGATTGTTTTCTAATTTTTTTCTGATTCGTTCCTGTTCTCTGCTCATTTGTACACCTCTGCGATAAAGTTTTTCTTTTATTTTACCTTATCGCAGGGAAAATGGCTTGTATTAACTACATTTAGTGCGAATTATTTTTACCTTTCAGAACTGTTTCGATATTCAGATTTTATATCATTTAAAGAAATTGGTGGATTATTGCGTGTAAGATTATCTATTTGATTTTTTGACCTTCCTATCTTATTTTGAATAGTAGAGCCATTATCTTCTCCAGCAATCTTCTGATAAAACTTTTCTTTCTCTTCCCACTCCTTGGCTCTGGCTGCATACTTTCTTTTATTGTCCGGGTCAAGACTGTTCTCTGACATTCTCTGGAAGCGCTCTGTATTGTTCTTACAATAGTTCTGTTTCTGTTCATTGGTGTAATCCTCCTTTGCCTTTTCTACATCCTCTTTATTCACACCCTCCGGTGGAGTGGAGATACCAGGAAAGTAGGTTGTGTGGATATCTTTACAGTTTGGATGATAGAGCCCTGCTGCCATTGCTGCAGATAAAAGAGGATAGTTTCCATCTGCTTTACTGCCACCAGAATACACATCATCAATCAACACTTTTCCTACAAATGGCAAACACAAAGGGCATGCATTCCCGCGCTTCTTTAAAATTACGGTATGCACGCCCCATTCGGCTCTTTTTTCGCCTTCTCCCATGAGATAGGCTCTTTTATTTGCTGTTTTAATTGCCATTCTAGCATAATTGGCAAGAGTATGTCTTGCACCATTTTTGTACTCCACACAGTTAAGACCTGCAGAAAGCATATCCTTTGTTGCCATATCTACTGCCTTTTCGTATGTACCTGCTCCAGTATTGGCATAGATCTGTGCTGCGAAAATTGCTTTTCGGTATTTGTCATTCGCCATACGAAGAACAGCCTGTTCAGCTTTCTCCATATCATTCATAGTTGCTTTTATCAATGCATTTAACTTTCGGTCATTGACCTTGAAAAATCTGCCTTCGATTTTAGCACTCTTGATTTCCTTGTGTCTCCGGTACCCTTTCTTTAATGCTTCCAGTATACCAATCTCCTGACTGGCTCTTCCAGTCTGTCGCATTAAACGGATCATGCTCTCTATATCCGAGTTCAGCTTGCCAAATACACCTTGATATTTTTTCAAATTTCGTTGCTTATATTGCTCTAAAGCTTTCAGCTGTTCTGCCTGCCATG
>JAFSBX010000099.1 GCA_017437065.1 Lachnospiraceae bacterium | reverse complement strand
TTGGAAACTCGAATCTACCAGTATTTTGAAGAAGTAAATCAAGAGCCGGTAATATACCATTGGACCTATAAACTTGATGAAGTTTCTGATGTCGAGGTTGCAAACAGTTAATGTATCAGTTAATTAATATTCGATGTACTATATGGAACGTGCGCTTGGAAAACGTTGGATGGGAGTTTTGTTTTCTGTACTGTTAATTATATGTTTTGCGTATGGTTTTAATGGTTTACAGGCATACAATATGTCTTCAGCATTGCAATATTATATTGAAGGCTACTCGGATTCCATATATCCGATGGTTCTTGGAATTGTACTTGCCGCAGCTACTGCATTTGTTATCTGGGGTGGTGTGCATAGAATTGGTTTCATTACGTCGGTACTTGTACCCATAATGGCTGTTGCATATATACTCATGGGAATTGTAACTATGATGATGCATATTACGGAGTTGCCGCAGATGTTTGCAGAAATATTTGCAAATGCTTTTAATTTCAGGGCAATGGCAGGCGGATTTGCCGGAAGTGCAGTCGTAATTGGTATTAAGAGAGGTCTTTTCTCCAATGAGGCCGGTATGGGTAGTGCACCCAATGCTTCAGCATCAGCAGATGTGGAGCATCCTGTAAAACAGGGACTTGTACAGGTAATTTCTGTATTTATTGATACAATACTTATTTGTTCCAGTACAGCGATAATGCTTCTTGTATCAGGAGTGGACGGCGTGAGTGGTGTAATGGATGGAATACCTTATGTACAGGCGGCTATCAGTGCTAATGTCGGTAAATGGGGAATTCATTTCATTACAATTTCAATTTTTGCATTTGCATTTAGTAGTCTGATTGGAAATTATTATTATGCAGAATCTAATATTGTATTTATAAAAAATAATAAGATTGTAATGTTTTTATTCAGAGTGACATGTATTGTGGCTATTTTCTTAGGGGCACAGGCTGATTTTGCACTTGTGTGGAATATTGCAGATATTACCATGGGACTGATGGCAATTGTAAATATTATAGCAATTTTTCTTCTTGGAAATATTGCACTAAAAGTTTTAGATAATTATGAGAAACAAAAGAAACAGGGAAAGAAGCCTGTTTTTCATGAAAGTGATATTGGAATAAACGGAACAGTATGGACAGATAAAAAAGTATAAGAAGCAGAGATAAAATTCGAGGGATGGTAATTAGAAGTTACCATCTCTTTTTCGTTAGACATGATTCTGCTAATTACATAAAAAACTGCACAAAAATCACCTTGGTATACATTGTCACTTATTAACGAAAATTCTATAAAATCAAAAGAAACGCTGACGAAAAAAATTTTAAAATGATAAAATTATAGTAACAAAATTAAGGGTAAAAGCCAACAGGCTGTCAGAATGGAAATGAGGAATAATATGTTTGAAAAAGGCGAGTATGTTGTTTATGGAACAAACGGAGTTTGTGAAGTTACAGATATTAAAAATATGGATCTAAAGGGAATACCGAAAGATAAGTTGTTCTATGTACTGACTCCGTACAACCAGAAGGGTAGTACTGTTTTTACACCGGTAGACAGTACAAAAACAGTAATAAGAAAAGTGCTGACAAAAGAACAGGCACTGGAGCTTATTGACAATATGCCGGAAGTGGAAGAATTGTATTTTTCGAATGAGAAAATCAGGGAAGAGAAGTATAAGGAATGTATCAGAAGTTGTGATTGTGAACAATGTATCAGAGTTATTAAAACTTTGTATTTAAGAAGGGAAGAAAAACTGGCACAGGGTAAGAAATTTGCGGCAACAGATGAGCGATATTTGAAACTTGCAGAAGATAATTTATATTCTGAATTGTCAGTGGCACTTGAGATGACGAAAAAAGAAGTACAGAAATATATTGAAGAAAAATTAGGAATATTGATTTTAACATAAGTATTTCAGAATAAGTAAAGAGCCTATAGCAAAGAACCCATAGGAAGGAATTTGTACTTTGGAAAAAGTATGATTTCAGCCTGTGGGTTTTTTGTGTTTACTTTCTGTTTTGCTTTTTAATCGTTTTTTTGTGAATACGGCGGTATTTTCCGCGAGAGCTGAGGACACTTCTGAAAAGTCGTGGTGCAAAATAATATAGGTAAAGCAGACGGTCAGCATTGTGAACAAATGGTTTTGTGAAATAATGGTAAAATTGTATAAATTTCTTGTTTTTCCATTGTGCTATGCGAGTACGTAACTCACGAAGGGGCTGGGCAGTTTTGGGAGAAGTAAAAAATACACTGACTGTCTGTCGGCACACGTAAATTTCATCAACAGAGTAGCCAACCTGAAGAAGACTATTAATATAACTGCGTTTCATTTCTTCGTCGGGAAAGGTGAGGGAGATTTTCAGCCGGAGGTTTTCAGGGTGCGAGAAAAGTCCCATGCGAAAAGTACCAAGCCACCAATGAACCTTGGAGTATTGAAAAACAGTGTCGCCGTCTTTGTCAATTAGTTCATAAGAAACAGGGAGCATTTCAGGTTCGGAGACACCGAAGAACAATGTGGAGGAAAGCTCATGCGCATGAAGGATGGAATCTGCACGATAGATGCCAACTTCTGCACCGGTGTTGATTCCGTACTGTCCTTTCCAAAATTCAATAAGCCAGGTTCGGTTTTGGTAGTTAAAATAAATTGGTTCACAGTCAAAGACCATATTCATGGAAGCAGCAGCTTCGTCATAAAGGCGGCAGTAGCCAAAATTTTTCTGCCATGCATCTAAAGTAGTAACAAACAAATCTGAGCATATATCATAGCAATAGCCAAATGATTCCGTTATAGAATTTAAAATAGAACTTTTTTCTTCTACAGTCATGCAATGGATTTTTTTGCAGATTCGTTTTTGGCGGTAGTGATTAAGAAGAGAGCATAAAATAAGAAAGAGAATAAGAATTCCAAAAAACAGATACATAAAAAGTGTTTTCTCCCGATATAGTTAATACTATTTTATGATGGAATATGTAAAAGTGTGTCAAAATATAAGAAACATTTCTGAGAATTTTTGCTTATCTTGTTACTTGGAAAATAATATGGGGTGTAGTAATATAACAATGAATAATGTCAAAATTGTACCAGTGATGGGATTTGCAGGTTAAGGAAGAAATATGAATAGGATATGTAGGTCAGAGAACTAAGAGAGAAGGATAATATGGAAAAACTTGGAAGAAATGATAAATGTTGGTGTGGAAGTGGAAAAAAATATAAACAATGCCATTATGCAATGGACGAGAAAATCGAATCATATGCGATAGCAGGACACATGATACCGGACCGGGATATGATTAAAAATCCGATGCAGATTGAAGGCATACGGGAAAGCAGTAAAATAAATATAGCAGTACTGGATTATGTGGCAGAAAATATAAAAATGGGAATGTCCACAGAGGAAATTGACAAGATGGTGTATGAAAAAACGATAGAGCTTGGCGGAATACCTGCACCTTTGAATTATGATGGATTTCCCAAAAGTGTTTGTACGTCAAAAAACAATGAAGTATGTCACGGGATTCCGTCAGAGAATGTTTTTCTTGAGGACGGGGATATTGTGAATGTAGACGTTTCCACAATTTATAACGGATTTTATTCGGACTCATCCAGAATGTTCTGTATCGGAAATGTAAGTGAGGAAAACAGAAAGCTTGTTGAGGTGGCAAAGCAGGCGGTACAGGTTGGTCTTACTGAGGTAAAACCTTATAATTTCATCGGAGATATGGGGCAGGCGATTCAGGATTATGTAAAGTCACAGGGATTTTCCGTAGTATTGGATTTTGGCGGACACGGTGTGGGACTGGAATTCCATGAGGACCCGATGATTACTTATATTGGACCGAGAAAGACAGAAATGCTTATGGTTCCGGGAATGGTCTTTACGATAGAACCGATGATAAATGCAGGAAAACCGGATGTCTATATAGATGATGAAAGCGGCTGGATAGTATATACAGAGGATGGCTCCATGTCTGCACAGTGGGAAGTAACGGTACTGGTGACGGAAGATGGTTATGAAATATTGACCTACTAAGCAGAAATGAAAAGTAACCGATAAAAAGTATAAGAATACTGAAAAAAGCAGACGTACTTGAGAAAAATATATAAAAGGAAAGAATAGGTGTAGGTATGGATATTTTAGTATTTGGAGGAACTCGTTTTTTTGGGGTACATTTAGTGGAAAAGCTGTTGGAAAAAGGTCATGAAGTAACGATTGCAACAAGAGGACTTGCAAAAGACCATTTTGGAGACCGGGTAAAACGTCTGATTGTAGAGCGTTGTGACGAAAACAGTCTTGCAGAAATTTTTAAAGAGAAAGAATATGATTGCATTGTCGATAATATCTGTTATGCTTCCATGGATGTGAAAAGACTCTTGGAAGTGGCAAAGTGTAAAAGATATGTGATGACATCCACAATGTCTGTGTATCCTCTTAAGGATTTTCATATAGATATGAAAGAGGAGGAGTTTCATCCACTGTCATATACTTTACAATGGTATGAAAGACCGGATGCCCCTTATGATGAAATAAAAAGACAGGCTGAGGCGGCATTGTTTCAAAAATATCCAAACAGGAATGCCGTAGCTGTTCGTTTTCCGTTTGTGATAGGGGAAGAAGATTATACAAGAAGGCTGTATTTTTATGTGGAAAATGTGGTAAAAGAGAAGCCTATGTATATAGATAATCTGAAAGCGGAAATGAGCTTTATCAGAGCAAAAGATGCAGGGGCGTTTTTGGCATGGATGGCAGAAAACGAAGAAACAGGAAGTTTTAATGCTGCAAATGGCGGAACGGTAACGTTAGAGCAGATTCTTCGTTATGTGGAAGAAAAGACAGGAAAAAGAGCAGTACTTGTCCGGAAGGAAGAAGGAAGCATAGCACCTTATAACGGAACACCGGCATATTCGATTAATACCGAAAAAGCAAAGAAAAAGGGATTTGTATTTGAAGAATTGAACAATTACCTTTATGGATTGCTTGATTTTTATATAGAACAGGCAAAAAAATCATGAAATAGTGACAGATAGTAAAGAAGAAAAGTAAAATACGGAAAAAGCGTGTAAAAATCATGAAAAAACGAATTATAGGGCTTGCAATTTAAAAATGATAGTGCTATACTCCCGTCTTTAACAGTTTGATAGACAAAATAATCGCTACAAGCCTTTAAATTCAAGGTCTGTAGCGATTTTGGGTTTCGTTTTACAATGTAGTAATTTATCTCCCTTTGCTAATTTTTTGAATTTCTTTCATCTTTCGTTT
>JAFSBX010000098.1 GCA_017437065.1 Lachnospiraceae bacterium | reverse complement strand
TCAATAATACGCAGAAGATGGTCCTGTGGAACCATGTCATCCATACAGAACATTTGAATCTGTTCTCTTTTCTTGTCCGCATTCTGAGTCATCATAGAAGCATCCCACCTTTCGTTGATACTTCTATTATACCAGAAAAGAGCCCGAAAGTTCCAAAAACAAGGGGATTTCTAGCTCTTTTAGCAGAAAAATCCGAGGCATGTGCCTCGGACTTTGTCTACAGTCTGAAAGAACCTGAAGTATTCTCATGAATAATTCAGGTTCTTTTTAAACTTCAAAAAATATTTCCAACGTAATTTTTCCGTCATTATATTGATATTGTAATTCTCCACCATTCTTTTCTACTGCCATTCTTATATTTTCCATACCGAATCCATGATTTTGGCTATCCTCTTTTATCGTCTTACCTTTCTTTACTGTCTCATACATTTCAGTCGTTGCAGGATTCGCAAATTGAAACAAGATTGTATTTCCATGCTCCAAAATTGAAACGAGTATTATTTTTCCCGTATCCTGTATTCTATCACAAGCCTCCATACCATTATTGAGGGCATTAGCAAAAATGGTACACATATCATAAGCATCAATAAACTCTGATGCAGTAAGCCTTCCTTCAACTCTGATATCAATATCTCGTTTCTTCGCTTCTGAACATTTCTGATTAATAATTACATCCAAAATTTCATTCCCTGTATGGTATTTATGAGTATCAATCTGTTTGAAATTATTTTCTACTAAAGATAAATGTTTTATAGCCTCATCAGTTTTTCCCTCCGCCAACAATAATTGCAAACAACCTAATTGTGAACGTATATCATGGCGGAACTTACGCATTTCTCTATCGTTTTCATAAATACTATTATAATATTTATGTTGAGAAATAATAATCTCCTCTTTTAACTGATTTTGTTTTAAATAATATTCCTTCCCATATACACTGGATATAAACCAAACAATTCCTACAAAAGTAGTTACTAATAATAAAAGTGTTGCTGTATGCAATACATTCCCAACTTCTTTATTATCTATATACTCCAACACTACCTCACTTATCGCCATTACCAAAGTACCACTAAGTGCTATCATAATAATTGCAACATACTGAAACCATTTCAGTACCTGAAAATAACCAATAAAGTTTTGTATTGGCCTTCTAGTAATTATTACAAGAATAAGCACTGTCGTTATCACGACAACTACTACTCTTCCCTCAGGCGTAACCACACTGATTCTAATACTATTTACAGGCTGATCAAATAAAAAAGAACAAATCCCCCCCCACTACACTCTCTGCCATACCGGTAAATATGTATACTCCCAAAAAATGAGTTAATCGAAGTAATAGCTTTCCTTGAAATAGCACTATATATATCAATATATTCAATGCTAATGGTACTAAAAAAAACGGATTATCTATCAATAATATAGTCGGAATCATTACTAATAAATATAGCACTGTCATTACAATGTACTTAATCTTTTCTTTTACCTTATTATGAAATAATGCTTCTCCAACCAGAAAAATCTCTACTGAATACATAATATAATAAACTAATTTTAGGACATTTTCTGACACTTACATCATCCTCACTTTCCTCCTCAAATATTCCTTATATTGATTCATAATTTCCTCTTTATTTTTCCTGCTGATTTTTACCCTTTTATCCTTTTCAAGTACAACTTCATCCCTATCTTTCCTAAAAAATTCAAAGTTTACCAAAAAAGACTTATGAATACGTCCAAAATCCTGCTTTGGTAGTTGCTCCTCCCAAAATTTCATAGTTTTACGAACCATCTGACTTTTTGTTTCTGTAAACACTACAGTGTACTTATCCTGTGCTTCAACATACTTTATCTTCCGAATCGGTAAAATAATAATTTCCCCATTTTCTTCTATCTCCAACACTGCACCATTAATATCTGTCATCACTTTATCCATAGCCTTTTTAAATTCCTGTGCCTTTAAAGGTTTCCGTAAAAAGTACATCACATTTTTCCCGAATGCTTCAAATGCTCTTTCCTCATGACTGGTCAAAAAAATAATTCTCGTTTTCTTCCTATTCTTCTCAAAGCACTCTTTCACACAAATCCCATCACTATCCGGCATTTCCACATCAAGAAACAAGACATCATATTCTTCCGAAGAATCCATTAACTCCTTCCCGGATGAAAAGGTAAACATAGCCACTTCATCACCAAAAGCTTTCCCATCTCCCTGAAAGTAATCATTGCATACCTTCTCCGTATTTTCTCTATAAATCGCTTCATCATCACATATTGCTATTTTCAACATACAAATTTCCTCTGAAAGCAAATCCAACAATTCTATTTATCCAGACACCTCTGAAAATAATCCGAAAGATTATAAAGTGCCTTCGTAAGAACATCCTTTTCTTCTTCATTCAGATTCTTAATAACTGCTTTTACCATTTCCCTATGAAACTTCTGGTGATACTCATACGCTGCCTTTCCGCTTTCCGAAAGAGAAACAAGCACAACCCTTCTGTCCTCTTCACTTCGTACACGCTCTACCAGACCCTTTTTCACCAGACTATTGACGGAAATGGTCAGCGTACCCGTGGTAACTGCCAACGTTTTAGCCACTGCGGTCATATTTTTAGGTGCTCCTATTCCGATAGCTTCTATAACGTGCATATCGTTCACGGTCACGTTTTTGTATTTTCCCTTTTTTAACGTATTTTCTTCTATCGTACCTATATTGCGAAAAAGCTTTACCAGTATTTCATTTAAAGCTACATTAATATCCACTTCTATTCTTCCTCCATCATGCTTTCCAGATATTCTCTATCCCACAACAAAATTTTCAGCTTTCTGGCTGCCTCCACTGCCGGATTTGTAAAATACTGGTTTGTCAACACTGCTCCTACCATCCTGTCATAATAATCACGCCCTGCATAAGCCTCCTGAATAGCCTTGACCCCAACCGGAGCGGAATAACATTTACACTGAATGGCATAAGTTACTCCATCCTTTTCTGCGAGAATGTCAATTCCATAATCTCCACTCGCCCTTGTCACTTCCACTTCATAAAACCCATTTTCCTGAAGCAGCTCTGCACAAAAATATTCAAACTCATGTCCTTCCATTTCATCCAATATACTTTGGGCTCTTTTTTTTCTGCGACTTACAATAACAATCATAGCAACCAAAAAAGCTATGATACAAATTCCTGTTATAATAGTTATTAATATTGCATTATTTGACATAATCTAACTCACTCTGACTTTCTATTGACTCCAACTTTTTCCACTGTTTCAAAGTTTTCATACAACAAACTATAAATTGTCAACCTTTCAAAATATTTGAATATCAAACTTTATTACAGTATAACACAAATTTAAATTTTAGGTGAGAGAATTTGACATAAAATAAAATCAGTTCTATACTCGTCTATGTGCGTTAATAACCAAACTCCCATACCTGAAACTTTTATCTATGTTGATGCATGAATTGCATGAGAGTTTGATATCAGATTAAAGAATATATATTAGAAAATAATGTTTAAATTGACTGAAAGGCATGGTTATTATTATGGAAAATCTAATTTTCAGTTTAAACGCTACCATCCCCATATTTCTCGTTATGGTCATTGGATACATATGTAAAAATTTAAAACTGGCAGATGACAGTTTTGTAAAAACGTTAAACTCTTTTAACTATAAAGTTACCCTTCCGGTTCTTTTATTTAAGGATATTGCAGAAGCAGATTTTTATGCAGTTTGGGACACGAAATATGTTTTATTCTGCTTTTTGGTTTCTCTATTTTGCATATGTGTTATATGGATTATTTCAGGAATTTTCTACAAAGATAAAAATTTAATTGGGGAATTTGTACAGGCTTCCTATCGTGGAAGTGCCGCCGTTTTGGGAATTGCTTTTATTCAGAATATTTATGGCACTTCCGGAATGGCTCCGCTTATGATTGTAGGCACGGTTCCTCTGTATAATGTTGCCGCTGTTCTGGTTTTATCCTTCACCGGACCGGAAAGTCATGGTATGGATAAAGCTGCCATCAAAAAATCTATCAAAGGAATTGTTACTAATCCGATTATTCTTGGTATTCTTTTAGGTATGATTGTTTCACTCTGCCGGATTTCGTTTCCGGTCATTGTTACTAAGACTATCGGCAACATTTCGGTTCTCGCCACACCACTTGCCCTGATTGGGCTGGGTGCAGGATTTGAAGGAAAGAAAGCTCTGGCAAAATTAAAGCCTACTTTCGTCTGTTCCTTTATCAAATTGATGGTGCAGCCTGCTATTTTTCTTCCACTTGCCGCATACATGGGGTTTCGGGATGAAAAAATGGTAGCTATTTTAATTATGTTGGGAGCACCGACTACGGTAAGCTGTTATATTATGGCTAAAAATATGGGACATGAAGGGGTGTTGACCTCAAGTGTGGTAGTTGCAACTACTTTTTTGAGTTCTGTTTCGATTACATTTTGGCTTTATGTCTTGAAGATTTGTGAATTAATCTAAATAGAGCAGACGTGTCACCTCATTTACGATACGTCTGCTCTATTTATTCATTTTTTGACTTATTATATTTTAATTACTAAATAAGTTTCTAAACCACCAAACCAATCCCTTTGATTTTATTTTGAAATTCACAGTCTTCGTTCCTCCATAATTTCCTACACCCTGCAGAACTACTTTTGCAGTACCTTTCTTTATGTTATTACTATAACTTACAATTTCATAATCGGTATCTTCCAGTGTTATTTTTCCCATTTTTACTGTTATCTGCGATTTATCAAGTATTATTTCCGAACCGCTGTAAATCTGAGCCGGAATTTTTACGGAAGCTTTTTTAATATCTGCTTGAACAATGCGATATTCTCCGCTAATTGTCCCTACATAATTTACAATACCTTTTGCCGTAACTCTTACTACCGTTCCTACCGGGAGAATATCATCTTTTCCTATGATTTCTCCGGCTTTTTTTATAACACCATTGTCCAGAATTGTATTTTCTGCATAAGTATATTCCAAATTCTTATCATAATCTTTTCCTGCACGAAGCACTTTCCCATCCAAATCCACAATTTTGGGCACTGACTTGTAACTGTTCTTTTTCTTTTGATAAGTCTTATCTGCCACCGTCATATTGAGACACTTAATATCCTGTGTCCTAATTTTATATGACACGGTTCTTGCTCCTTTAAAATTTCCTTTACCGGTAATAGTAATCGTTGGAATTTTTTTCTTGTTGCTTCCGTCATTTACTGTACTATTGTTTTTGTAACTTAATTTATAGTCTGTTCCTTCTATGAGAACCGTTCCATTAAATTTAACAACCGGTTTAGGTTTACTGCCTCCTTTTGCATGAACAATTGAAATATTCTCTTCTATCCGGATAGCATTTTCTGTATCTTTCTTTATGTCATAAGCTTTAATTTTGAATTTCTTTTTTAGCGTACCGTTATAACCATTTATTCCCTTAAATATTATTGTTGCAGTTCCGACATTTTGATTTTTTTGATATGAAACCGTATAATCTTTATTTTCCTTCAGTTGTATTGTTTTGCTACCTACCTTAACAGTTAGTTTACAATTTTGTTTAATTTCTTCTCCATGATAGATAACTGTACTAACAAGACCTTGCACCTTCGCCTTACTGATACTCGTACCTGTTATTTTAAAGTTTACACGTTTTTCTCCACTATACTTTCCTATTCCCGTAATAACAGCAACTGCAGTTCCTATTTCTTTGTTATTTTCATAAGAAACGTTATAATCTATTCCTTTTTTCAAAAGTTTTCCTTTATATTTTATCGTAAGCTGCGGTTTAATCTCAGATCCGGTATAGGTTTGATTTTTAATCTTGGAGACAGAGGCTTTACTTATTAAAATATTATTTGTAATTGTAAGCTGTATACTCCGTTCTCCGGTATAACCACCCTTTCCTTTTATAATAATTTTGTAGGTTCCTGTTTCTTTATAAGCACCATTTTTCGTATCAGGATATTCTACTGTAAAATCTGTTTTATTTTTCAATTTCTTTCCATCTCTTGTAATAACCGGCACCGGTTTTTGTATTTTTTTGTTGTAAGCAACAATTATATCTGAAACTTGAATATCCGAATCTTCTATTTCTTTTGGTATAATGCGGAACGTAGCTGTTTCTTTGCCGGAATAATTTCCTTTTCCTGTAATAATGACTGTAGGGGCTTTCTTGGCAATAGAAGCATCATTTACCTTTACATTGTTTTTATAGGAAATCGTATAATCCTTCTTTTCCTGTAAAAGCGTTTTACCATCATAGACAGCTACCTTTGGTTTTATTGCTTTACCGGTATAAGTTTGTGCCGGAATACTCTGAATCCACAAACCGTTTTCCACGAACTCTTCCATCCACTGTGCATACAATGTCATTGATTCTTCTACTATTATTTTGGTACCGGAGATTTTTTCTCCACCTCTTGGCAAAGTATACCATCCTTTAAATATATATCCTTCTTTCGTAGCATTTTCCGGTATAGTAATAGTACTTCCAGGCGTAATTCCGGTAATCGTTTCAATGAGGTTACCACCTTGCGTATCAAATTTTACGGAAAATGTCTTACTTTTTTCTTCTGAAACCTCTACGTCACATATCGCAGAAAGTTCTCCATAATATACTGTAATTTGTGTTTTTCCTTCACGATGTGCTTTTATCCGTCCATTATTGTCTACACTGGCAATACACTTGTCACTGGAAACCCAAAATAACTCGCCACCGCTCCATTCTTTACCGATGTTAGAGTTTGCTTCCAATTGAGCCGTCTCGCCAATAGTAAGTTCTAAATTCTGTACATTCAGAGATAGAGAGGTTATCTCTTCTGCAACTTCTCCCCCCTCGATACTTTCTTCTACTCCTGTTCCATAACCAATGTAAACAAATTCTGTATTGTTACCTTCGTTGTTCTCTTCATTTTCGGTAACAATTTCAACATAGTATTTAACATTTTCATCCTCATATGCTCCTAAATTTACCGTATATGAACAACCATTTTCTGCACTAATACTCTCAAATGCTTTTTCGTAAATTACATCTCCATCTAATGTTCCTTTATGTACTTTTAAAGTTCCGTTTGCTTCATAATCATTATTATTCCAAAGATTGATATCCAACCATGTTGATTCGTCTGCCAGACGTATTTCTGTCTCCATATATGCATCTGAGCATCCCAACAAAAAATCTACTTGATTATCTACAATATTCTGCTCACCCTTCGCAACTGCCTGCAACGTAAAATTTTGAGCTGAAGTTATGTCTTTCGGTACTTTAAATCCATTTATTGTAACTTCTTTGCTTTCTCCCGGTAAGAGATTTATATCCTTCAAAGTTGTAATAGTCTGTTTGTTTACATTAACTGCTATTTCATTTATAGTAGTATTTCCTGTGTTTACAATCGCAACCTGCAATGGAAGTGCTACTCCGGCACCTGCCACCTCTTCATTGTAGGTAACAGATTCTACCATAATGTCATTTACATTCTGACGTGTTGTTACACACAAATCCTTTAAAAGACTTCCATCTTCTAAAAAGACACCTTCTAAATAAGCAATCTGTAAATCCGATGCACTTCCTGCTGCCGTAATTCTATATGCAACGTTGCCATCTGTTTCTAAACATTTTACCACGTTTCCAAAACTTCCATCTTCCTGTTGACATGTCTGGTAGACAGCAATAGAACCATCTTCTGCTTCCGGGTCACCTGCTTCCCACAAAATAGTATCTCTTCCATCATTATCGGTAACTACAGTGAACACTGTCGGGCTAGACATTTGTGTTTTTTCTAAGACAGGTTCTGCTGCACTTTCGCCATCCGATGCCTGCATAATATTTACATTCTGATACCAGTATACCTTTCCGCTGTCTGCAAGAATCGGCATAGTATCTACTACACTATTATTACTTAAGCAGTAGGATTTTTCACTCTGCATACTGTACACATAAATATCTCTGTCTGTATCTGTGGCAATATCACCATCCAAATCCACTTCACAGACTACGCTTGCTTCTCCTTCAAAGATGCCACCGTCCATATTTACAATTTGTGCCTTCTCAGGAAGTGTTATTTCCTTTGCTTCACTGTCTGTTCCTTTTATACAATACAGATGCTGTGTATTGTTACCTAAAACATCTTCACTGTCCAGCATATTGTGAACATAAGCTGAATAGCTTTCTCCGCCTGCCGCTACGGTACACGGATACATGTAATATCCGGAATCCTGTGTCAGACAATTGTTTTCTGTCACAGTATCCGTCTGTGTATCAAATTCCACCAGCCTTACGGACATTGCTTTCATGGCCGATAGAACGTCATCTTCCTCTGTGATGACTCTTGTAGCATCTTGCCATGTAACGTAGATTTTGTCATTTTCTATATAAACATCATAAGTATTATCCAGTGTTCCGTCTTCCATTTCTTTTATCAACTGTATCGGCTCACTCCATGAAATTCCGTTTGGAGATTTTGAGTAAACTAATGCTGTACGGTTATTTAAATTTCTGGATGTAATGTCTTCTAACCAGAATAAGTATTTCGAACCATTTACTTCAACCATTTTGGGACTGGCAGATGGGTACACTGCTTCTCTTAGAATGGTTTTGGATGTTGTTTTTTCATTTGTTGACAGCGATTGGGTCTTAAAATTGTTGTTGTAGCCTTTTGAATAGTTTAAATAATTTCTACTTATTGGTGTAAAAGATGATTCTGTATAAGTGTCACCTGTCAGCCCACTAGAGGTAACTCCCAGAAGATTTTGTGCGGCATCCTTTCCTTTTTCCAAAATAGTATATTTATATTTCTCAGTTTTCCAAAGCGTTTTTTCAAATGGACCTACACATCCCACTACTTTAAGCGAACCCTCCAACCATGCTTTATGATAATTTCTTGCAGGCTTGCATAAATAATTAATATTTCCTGTTCCTGAGGCATTTAACTCTATTCCTACACCAACACCACCTCCAACAGTTATTTCTATTTTTATGTTTATGCTGCCACCCGTTATATCCAACGACTTTATTTTCCAGTTTTCAATCGTTACTTTTCCTTCCGTTTGAAAAGACGATTTTACCGAACCTTCCACAAAGACATTTACCGGAATTGAACCAAGAAAGAAATAATACTTATAGCCACCTTCACCTTCAATTTCTGCAATAATTCCTAACTTAATTGTTAAATTTCCTTTATCAAGTTCACTGATATTACCTTCTCCATATCCGCAAACCTTACCATTTACATCAATGAATCCTGCACCAAATGGGCTTACGGATTTTCCAAAAGCTTTGGATATATCACTGCCTCTTTTGGCTTTCTTCTCTAAATTCTTATAATTCTCATGAAATTTATTAAGTGGTACATCTGCCGGTTTATTCAAGGCAATCTTGACTTTACCGGACTCATCTACCGACATTTCTACAGGTAATGCTTCTTCAAAACCCACTTTATATTTACTTCCCCCAATAAATGGCACATCACTTGGAATATCTATTTTGAAAGATTCTCCTAATTTAAAAGCTCCTTTCTGATATTCATTTTCAGCAGTTATATAATTAACAGTAGCCGAAAGTCCTATTTTCTTCTTTGCTGTATTACCCTCATTATCGGTAACTCTTACATAATATTTTTTTCCGTGCTCAAAGGTACTGTTAATGGGCATATTAGGTTTTATTGTATTCTGTTCCGCTGTTTTTCCTGAAGTAATTGTGGTAATTTCAAATACTCCGTTGGCATCTGACATAACCGTTGTTCCATCTTCGGTAATAATCTCGTACTTTGTAACGGCTTTATTTGCTTTTGCCGTAATTTTCAGAGTCTGCTGTTCCGGTTTTTCAATCTTGCTCGTATCAGCGTAATAGCCTAATACTAATTTTCCATTGAGGAAATCGTATTTTTCTTCGCCTAATTCGCCACTTACAGATGTTACTGTTAGATTTTCTGTAGTGGGTTGCATTCCGATACGGGTTACTGTTCCGTTTTTGATGTTTTTAACGGTTTCCAGTACCGGGTAGCCATCGGCGGAGACTTGGATTTTGGTCTTTATCGCAACATCAACCGCTGGGAAAGATATAAGACCTTCGGAAGAAGTTTGGAATGTTTTATCGGAGATGGATATTGTGGCATTGGTAATTGGGGTTTCGGATTCGGTATCGTAAATATAAATGATATGTTTTTCTGGGTCAGCAACTATTGGTGTGGTGCTGGCTTTCTCTATCCCAATAACTTCGAAACCATTTTCAATTGCCCAATTGTAGGCGTAGGAGCCTATGTAGCAATGCATAGTAGCATCTGAATTACCACATTCAAATGCATACTGTTCAATGTAAGAAATACTTTGTGGCAGATACACATCATTCAAACCTTTACACCAATAAAATGTATAATATTCAATGCTTGTTATACCCTCAGGTATCACTAATTTTCCTGTAAATCCACTGCAATACCTAAATGCAGCACTTCCTATTTTTTTTAAATTTTCTGGCAATACAAGTTTTCCTGTAAATCCTTTACAGTTTTCAAATGCATCATATCCTATTTCACTTACACTTTCTGGTATAACCAAATCTCCTGTAAACCCACTGCAATTCCGAAATGCACAATTCTCTATTTTTTCTAATCCCTCCGGCAATACAAGTTTTCCTGTAAATCCGCTACAATTTTCAAATGCATTATTTCCTATTTCAACCACTTTTTCAGGTATACTCAAGTCTCCTGTAAATCCACTACAACCGCTAAATGCAAACCATCCTATCTTAGTAACCTTTTCTGGGATAACCAAACTTCCAGTAAATCCACTGCAATCGTAAAAAGCAGAGTTTCCTATTGTTGTTAAGTCCATTGGTAATACAAGCTTTCCTGTAAACCCACAATTCGCAAAAGCACTATCACAGATCGAAGTCACCGCTTCTGGTATAATCAAATCTCCAGTAAGATTACGGCAATCAAAAAAAGCTCCATCCCGTATCACCTCTAAATTTTCTGAAAGTCTAAGTCTTCCTGTAAACCCACAACTCTCAAAAGCACCATCCAAAATTTCAGTTACACTATCTGGAATAACCAAATCTCCAGTAAATCCGCTACAACCCAAAAATGCGTGCCCACCTATTATCTCTAATCCTTCCGGAAGTACAAGCATTCCTTCAAACTCATCACATGCATGAAACGCCAATCCACCTATTCCTGTAACTTTATAGCCATCAATTGTATTTGGAATAACTAAATCCCCACTTGCAGTTCCTGTAAAACCTGTAATAGTTGCTGTTCCATCCGCGTTTATTTCATAAATCAACTCATATGTAGCTTCTTCCCCATTATTTACTATATTAGCTTGCTCCATTTGACTACTGCATTGCTCTTCACTTTCCATAAATTCAGACAAACTACTCTCTTCTACCTCTAGTGAAGTTTGTTCCTCTTCTATTTCAGTACCACTATCCTGTTCATCGTTGTCTTCAACTACTGTACTACTTTCTTCTGGCTCAACCACTTCACTACTTTCCTCTAACGGAGACTCTGGCTCGTCCTCAACTTCTTCCGTCTCTACCGTCACAGATTCCGACTCCGTCTCCTGTACAGTCTCTACCGTTACAGTCTCCTGCTCCGTTTCCTGTACACTCTCTGCCACTTCTGCCGCAAATACCGTATAATCCACACACGACAAAAGCAACACAACACATAAAAAAACACTTAAAACTCTCTTACCCATGACCTTGTCCTCCTAAGTACTTCGACCTTCTTTTTCTTCTGCAATATTGGTCTGTCTTAGTCTTTAGTTCAGAGTTTATAACTCTAAAAGTCAATTATTCTTTTGTCGTTCTTTATACTATTTTCATAGAATCTACTAATAAAATTTTATTTTGGGAAAGGAAGTGTACTTAACATGAAATATAATGAAAGAATACGCGAAATCCGTGAAGACAATTTCCTGACCCAGCAAAAGATAGCCGACCTTTTAAATATTGGTCAACGAACCTATGCCGATTATGAGAGTGGTAAAACCAGAATTCCGATTGACAGTATTTTAATACTTGCCAGATTTTATAATGTTTCCGTTGATTACATCACAGGCGCAAGCAATGTAAAACATCCGTATCCAAAGAAATAGGCTGTCACATTTTAAATCGAATGTCACAGCCCGTTTTTTATTTCCTTTAATTATCCCAATATTTCTCTACATAGCTTTCTGCTTCTTCCTTTGGAATATTCAACTCTTCTGTTATCTTTTCCACAGCTTCTTCTTTCGATGCTCCGAAAGATATACACATTTTAATCATGCCTTCTATTTTTCCAATTTCTCTACCATCCTCAAATCCCTCATCTCTTAGCATACTTGCATATCCCTCTTCATCAAATTCTGTTAATATCGAATTCATAATTACCGCACGCTCCTTTCTCAAAATCTCTGTCAAAATTCCTTTTTCCAGACATTCATCCAACGCAAGACTTACTGCCTTTTCCAAATCCATTCCTTGCTCCTGATACTTGCGTATCGTTGCAATTAAAATTGCATACTCCCTTAACTTCTCACATTTCTCCATCAGTTCCTTGTTTTGCCCTTATACTTAACAAATAAGGGAACATAATTTATTTCCGTACACCTTTTTTAGCCGACTGACCTGCATCTTTAATGGTTTCCATATACGCCTGTTCCACTGGTGATAATGTCATTTCCTGATATTTTCTGTATTCTTCTTTTGCTTTTTTCATCGCTTCTTCATGACTGATTTTACCCGAATCAGCTAACAACTTTCGATTCCCTGACGATAAAATAGAATCCAGTTGCTCCACATAATCAGTCATATACATCGGTTTGTGTTCAATTGCGTTGATTTCTGCCAAATCAAAATAACCGGATACAAGATTATTCAATATTTTCAGTTCATCCTCACTCAAATAATTCTTTGCAACTCCAATATCCTTAAGCGCAGGCAATTCTCCCTTAAATGACGTTAACCCCATAAAGGGCTTTTCTGCATCCGCACGCTCATATATTACTTCGGCAGCAGTATGACCATGCGCTGCATAATGCAATTTATTTTGTACGATTTTAAAAAATAAAATAGATTGCTCACTATGAGGGTCATAATCCACACTTGTTGCATACAAATCCAAGACCTGACGATACAACACTTTTTCTGATGAACGAATATCTCTAATGCGATCAAGCAATTCTTTCCAGTAATTACCACCTCCATTTCCTTTTAATCGTTCATCATCCATCGTGAACCCTTTTATCATGTACTCTTTTATTCGTTCAGTTGCCCATCGTCTAAATTGAGTTGCAATAGATGATTTTATTCTATAACCTAATGAAATTATCATATCCAGATTATAGTAAGTTACATTGTAGTTTTTGCCATCAGAAGCAGTTGTTCGGAATTTCCGAACAACTCCTTCTTTGTCAAGTTCTCCCTCTTCAAAAATATGTTTAATATGCTCACTAACATTAGATTTACTAGATTGATATAACTCTACCAGTTGTTGTTGTGTAAGCCAAACTGTTTCATCTTGAATTTTAACATTTATGTTTGTCAACCCATCTTCTGTTTGATAGATTAAAATTTCTCCATATTTTTCTTCCATTCCAATCTCCTTTTAATTACTATTTCAACTGCGGCTCACAGAGCGAAATACACCTCTCGCATAAATCTATGAATTTGTATGTATTTCGACCTTAACATTTTTCTAAACATACGTCTTCTGATATTTATTCTTTTTTATAAGTTTTGTAACCAAGTTTCTCATATAATTTTATATTACTAATACTTTTAGTGCTAGTAAATAATTCCCTCATTAAATTCATCTACATTTCCGTCCATCTTCTACAACAAACCTATCCAAAGACCCAATTGCTGTATGTACCTCTTCTTCCACTGATTTTAAGTATCCCTCCAACACATTAATTATGCGTTTCACCTCTTCCTTTTCCTCACCACAACCACCTTCCATTATAGCCAATACAGTAAGCAATGCTTTTATGTCATACTCTACTTTTAAAAACTCATCCATAATAAAATATAAGTTTTTCATATCTTTCTCCTGCACTAAGGCCATTTTTATGAATTAACTTTCCCAATAAGCCTCTACATATTCTTCTATCTGTTCTTTTGAAATATTTAATTCTTCCTTCAACTTTTTCACTGTTTCCAATTTAGATAGTCCATAAGATTTGCAAATTTTTACTATTCCCATTACTCCTTTTCTTATTTCCTCATATCCCTCTTTATACCCTTCTTCTCGCAACATTTTCGCATACTCTTCTTCATCAAACTCTGTCAATGGTGAATTCATTCTACCTCTTTCTCCTTCCTTTTGTCCAAAACTTACACCTACCAATTACTTCCATAAAATATTTTGTGAAAAAAATGAGAAATCTCAAGAATTTATAGATGAAACACTAAAATAAGAACTAAAAAACGAATTTCTTTTCGTCTCGACATGAATAATATCGATGATTTTTAATACATCAAAGTCATCTAAATACCTTATCCACTTTGATATGATACTGCCGCTATTATATGCCATTTCCATTACAAAAACAAGACCAAGTTGTGTAAAATTCTCCCGCAAATCACTCGAGAATTTCCCACAACTCAGTCTCACTCCATACCTGATACTGAAAGTTTTCTACCATAAACAAAGTACATTTTCCCTGCTGATTTAAAGCCTTCCCTTAAAATCTTCATAGCCAAACTCTCTCACGATACTGACATTTCTATCCCTATCCACAGCAGCAATCGCAGGCAACGGCATTCCGTTAAATGTATTATTTTTTACCATAGAATAAATCGACATGTCACAGAATACCACTTTATCCCCGATTTTCAGCGGTTCATCAAAAGAATATGTCCCAATCATATCTCCTGCAAGACAGGTCGGTCCGCCAAAAGTATAAGTATATTTCTTCTCCCCGGCTTCTCCGCTTCCGATTACAAAAGGTCTGTAAGGCATTTCCAGTACATCCGGCATATGGCACGCCGCAGAAGTATCCAAAATTGCTATCTGCCCGTCATTTTCAATCAGTTCCAATACCTCTGCCACTAAAAATCCGGTATCCAAAGCCACTGCCTCTCCCGGCTCCAGATAAACTTCCACCTGATATTTCGCTTTAAACTCTTTTATAATTTTTATCAACTTATCCACATCATAGTCCGGTTTTGTAATATGATGTCCACCGCCAAAGTTTATCCACTTCATCATCGGAAGCCATTTACCGAACTTTTCTTCCACAGCATTCAATGTAATTTCCAATGCATCCACACCCTGTTCACAAAGTGTGTGAAAATGCAATCCGGCGATTCCATCAAGTTGCTCCGGCTGAAAATTCGCCAGTGTTACTCCCAATCTGGACCCTTTACTACACGGATCGTAAATACCATGATCCTGTGTAGAACATTCAGGATTGATACGAATTCCGCATTCTCTTCCCGCTGCCAGTGCTTTTTCTTTAAACTTCTTCCACTGTGCAAAAGAATTAAAAATAATATGGTCACAAAGAGCGAGAATTTCATCGAAATCCTCTTCCTTGTATGCCGGAGAAAATACATGGTTTTCTTTTCCCATTTCTTCAGCACCTAATTTTGCCTCATATAATCCGCTCGCCGTCGCACCGGAAATATAGCTACCGATAAGAGGATAAAAATGATACATTGAAAAAGCCTTCTGTGCTAAGAGAATATGACAACCTGCTTCCTCTTCTACACTTTTTAATATTTCAAGATTTTTAATTAAAAGCTCTTCTTCCACCACATAGCACGGGGTGGGAAGTTGCATCCATTCTTTTTTTATTTTCATAATATATTACCATTCCCCAATTTAAATTGCTCTATTTAATTGGGTTACAAATACTAAACTATGTATCTGCAAATTGTTTCCTTTCATTTTCTTATAACACTTCATATACATAAAAATTTGAAAAATATGAATACACTTATTGCAGACTCGTTAAAAATCAGTTATACTATATTCACATTTTCAGGATATTCTTGTCCTGTTATTTTATCTATTGATTTACTATTCTTGTGAATTATTCACATCCGGCATTTCGCCATTAGTATCAATTCTATTATTACAATTCAAAGGAGATTTTTATGAAAAACACTCAAACAAATTCCACAACTTATACACAACGACCACTTGAAGAACTTAATCTGATTGATGATTTTCTTTTTCAACAGCTTCTCATGCAAAAAGAAGATGGTGAGGAATTTTGCCGCATTCTACTTAGTACAATTTTAGGAAAACCTATAAGTAAAGTAAGAATCATTCCTCAGAAAAATGTACTCGGCATAGACACCAACCACCATGGTATTCGTATGGACGCATATATTGAAGACATCTCGGAAGAAACTATGGGTATCGGAACAGAAACATTAGAAGCAGAAGTTATTTCTGACATCTATGATGTAGAACCTAATAATACCTATGAAAAAAAGACACTTCCCAAACGTATGCGTTACTACCATGGTCTAATTGATACTCAACTCCTCGCAACGAACATCGACTACGATAAACTCCCCAACGTAGCAATTATTATTATACTTCCCTATGATCCATTTGGAAAAAACCGTATGGTTTACACCATACAAAATCAATGTGTAGAAGATTCCGCCGTTCCATATAACGATGGTGCAAAAAAGATTTTTTTATACACCAAAGGCACCGAAGGAAATCCTAGTCAGGAACTTCGCGATATGCTAAGATATATTGAACATACAACTACGGACAATATAACTAATCAAAACATTGATACACTCCACCATATTGTTGAAAAAATAAAATCCCGAAAGGAGGTTGGAATAAATTATATGAAATCATGGGAACTTGAAAAAATGCATCGTGAGGAAGGTCTGGCTCAGGGATTTAAAGAAGGTCATAAAATTGGGTTAGAAAAAGGTTTTGAAGAAGGTCATGAACAGGGCATCGAACAAGGTATCAAACAGGGTATGCAACAAGGCATACAACAGGGTATGCAACAAGGCATACAACAGGGTATGCAACAAGGCATACAACAGGGTATGCAACAAGGCATACAACAGGGCATGCAACAAGGTATACAACAGGGTATGCAACAAGGTATACAACAAGGTATACAACAAGGTATGGCTAAAGGCCTTGAAGAAGGTATTATTTCTTTTATCAGAAGTTGCCAAAATCTTAATATTTCCCCAAATGATACTTTAAACCAACTTATACAATCCTACGGACTTAATCATGATATTGCAAAAACCTACCTCGAAAAATACTGGAAAACCACTCATTAAACACAACATTTCTTAACTTTCATTGGCAGGAATCTATAAATAGCTTCCTGCCAATGAAACCTTTCTAACCTAAACCTTCAATTCATTCCACCTACTCCACTAACACCGGTTCAAAGCTTTCTTTCCACGGCAATCCCCATTTATTCAACGCTTCCATATATGGGTCGGGATCAAACTCTTCTACCGTATAAACTCCCGGCTTATTCCATGTTCCGGTTAGCAGCATCATTGCTCCAATCATAGCCGGTACACCCGTTGTATAAGAAATCGCCTGTGAACCAACCTCTTTATAGCATTCCTGATGGTCACAAACATTATAAACATAATAAGTTTTTTCTTTGCCGTCTTTCTTGCCTGTAAAAATACAACCGATATTTGTCTTACCTTTTGTACGCGGTCCAAGACTTGCCGGATCCGGTAAAAGTGCTTTTAAAAACTGAATCGGCACAATTTCTTTTCCTTCGTAATTAATCGGTGTTGTAGAAAGCATTCCTACGTTTTCCAAACATCTCATGTGGTCAAGATAGCTCTGTCCGAAGGTCATAAAGAAACGGATTCTTTTTACACCCGGAATATTTTTAGCCAGAGATTCTATCTCCTCATGGTGAAGAAGATACATATCTTTTTTTCCAACTTCTTCAAAATCATACTCACGTTTAATGCTCATAGCAGGAATTTCGACCCAATGTCCGTTTTCCCAATAACTTCCCGGTGCGGAAACCTCACGAAGATTAATTTCAGGATTGAAGTTCGTTGCAAAAGGATACCCATGATCCCCGCCATTGCAATCCAAAATATCAATCGTATCAATTTCATCAAACTCATGCTTCAAAGCATAGGCACAAAACGCCTGTGTTACACCCGGATCAAAACCGGAACCTAACAGTGCAGTAAGTCCTGCTTCTTCAAATTTTTTCTTATATGCCCACTGCCATGAATAATCAAAATACGCCGAAAATCCTTCTTCCTTACACCTCTTATCATAAATGGCACGCCATTCCGGATCTTCAATATCTTCCGGTTCATAATTTGCTGTATCCATATAATTGACACCACATTCAAGGCAGGCATCCATAATAGTCAAATCCTGATAAGGCAATGCAATATTCATTACCAAATCCGGTTGAAACTGCTTAATTAATGCTACAACTTCATCCTTGTTATCCGCATCTACCTGAGCGGTCTGAATTTTTGTCTTTCCACCGGAAAGCTTCTCTGCCAGTGCATCACATTTTGATTTTGTACGGCTTGCAATCATAATTTCCTCAAATACTTCACTGTTCTGGCAACATTTGTGAATTGCCACACTTGCAACACCGCCACATCCGATAATCAACGCTCTTCCCATTTTTTCATTCTCCTTTATTTTACAGATATGCTTCTGCATATTTTCCTGTCTTATTTCTGCCACAAATCTCTTATCAGATATTTCATACATCTTTTTTCGTTATGATTTTATCTTTATGACTACGATCATTTGTACTCTCTACTTGATATGCTTCTCTTCCAGTTTCAGTAACAACTCTCTCAACACCTTCAATGCCACTGCCGTAGATGCTCCACTGGCATCAAGTGGCGGTGAAAGTTCATTGATATCACAACCAACCAAATCCAGCTCTCCAACCTTCATCACCGCATCTAAAAGCTGCAAAAAGCTGACTCCTCCGGCCTCCGGTGTTCCTGTTCCCGGAAATACGGACGGATCAAGCACATCCAAATCCAGTGTAAAATACACCGGTTTTCCTTTTAACTTTTCAATGACCTCTTCCAATCCTTCAAAGTCAAATTTTCTTGTAGTTACATGTTCTTTTCCCCATGCAAACTCTGCACGTTCTCCGCTTCGTATGCCGAACTGAAAAATCTTTCCGTCACCTACCAAATCCCATACTCTGTGCAAAACCGTTGCATGGGAAAGGGTTGCTCCCAAATATTCCTCTCTTAAATCTGCATGAGCATCAAAATGAATCACATGCAAATCCGGGTATTTTTCAAAAACGGCACGAACTGCCCCAAGTGTCACCAAATGCTCTCCACCAATCATCAGTGGCATTTTTCCGTCTTTCAAAATCTCTCTTGTACACTCTGTTATATCCTGTAATGCGAGAGAAGTATCTCCAAAACAAAGCTCCAAGTCCCCACCGTCAAAAATCTTGCAGTCCTCCAAGTCCAAATCCTGATACGGACTGTAAGTTTCCAAACCGTAAGATTCCGCTCTCATGGTTTTGCTGGCAAACCTTGTTCCCGGTCGATATGATGTTGTTGAATCAAAAGGTGCGCCAAACAATACAATTCTTGCTTCCTCATAATCTGCGTCGCAGCCTAAAAAAGTTTCTATATTTTTATTCCACATCTTCTAACATCTCCTCCACATAATTCGGCAGGGCAAATGCTCCTGCATGAAGTTCCGTATTGTAGTACTTTGTTTTTAATCCAAGCACATTCCATTTCACAAAGTTTGCATCTTTAATGGGATGGTATTTTTTAGAAGCAAAGCCAAACAACCAGTGCCCCGACGGATATGTTGGAATATGTGCCTGATAAACCTTACTGATTGGGAAAGACTCTACAATTCTCTTATGCGCTCTTTGCATTGCCTGTCTGTCTTCCTGATAAAACGGACTTTCATGCTGATTTACCATAATGCCGTCTTCCTTCAGTGCCTTGAAGCAATTCCCATAAAATTCTTTCGTAAACAAGCCTTCCCCCGGTCCGAAAGGATCTGTAGAATCTACAATAATCAAGTCATATTCATTTTCCATATGACGAACATAAGCAAGTCCATCCTCATAATGAATATGCACTTTTCCATCACTTAACTGTCCCGCGGTCTGTGGCATATACTTTTTACAAACTTCCACTACCAGCTCATCTATCTCAACCAAATCAATCCATTCCACGGTCGGATATCTTAAAAGTTCTCTGACTGCACCACCGTCACCGCCACCAATTACAAGCACTTTTTTTACATTCGGATGCACCGCCATCGGCACATGTACTATCATTTCGTGGTAAATAAATTCATCTTTTTCTGTCAGCATCATATAGCCGTCCAATGCCAGAAATCTGCCGAATTCTTTCGATTCAAAAATGTCAATTCGCTGAAACTCACTGTTTCCCGAATAAAGCTGCCTGTCAACTTTTATGGAAAACTTAACATTTTGCGTATGCTTTTCTGAAAACCACAATTCCATTTGTTTGTTCCCCTTTCTTTCTACTACTGTGCTACTATGCTCCTTAGCACTTCGTGCAAAGCTCCATTCGCTACGGCTTCTCCTACACTCATGTAGACATTCGTCAAATCCATATGAACTTGACTCACTTAAGCACATTTATCCTCTCAATATTCATATCCTCCGGTCCTGTCATGGAACATCCTTTTTCTTTTGCATAGCGAATATAATCCAATATCTCTTCCGTAATCAGTTCGCCCGGTGCCAGAATCGGAATTCCCGGGGGATAGCACATGACAAATTCCGCACAAACTCTTCCGTTTGTTTTTTCAAGAGGTAACGACTCTTTCTCTCCATAGAAAGCGTCCTGTGGGGCTGCTGCCACAATCGGATTAATATACTCTGCCTCCAGCATTCCGCTTGTATCCTTTTTGTATCTGCGACGAATTTCAGCAAGAGCACTCACCAAACGCTCTATATCCCTCGGTCTGTCACCTACGGATACATAAGCCAGCAGATTTCCGATATCTCCGAACTCCGTCTGTATATCATAGTCATCCCTTAAAATGTCATAAACTTCAATGCCGGCAAGTCCTATATTTCTCGTATGTACCGACAATTTCGTTACATCAAAATCATAAACAGAATCACCATTTTTCAATTCTGTAGAATATGCATAGTAGTCACCGATTTCATTAATTTCATCTCTTGCATACTGTACCAGATTGATGATATTATCAAAGACCTGTTCTCCGTTCAATGCCAGATTTCTTCTGGAAATATCAAGACTGGATAAAAACAGGTAGGAACCACTTGTTGTCTGTGTCAGATTCACTATCTGTCTTACATATCCTTCGTTCACATTCGGACCCATTAACAGAAAGGAACTTTGTGTAAGAGAACCACCTGACTTATGCATACTTACCGATGCCATGTCTGCTCCTGCCTCCATTGCTGACATTGGCAGGTTTTTATTAAAGTAAAAATGTGTACCATGAGCTTCGTCCGCAAGCACCATCATTCCATGGGCATGTGCCAACTCCACAATTGCCTTGATATTTGAACAAATTCCATAATACGTCGGATTATTTACCAAAATAGCCTTTGCATCCGGATTTTCCCTGATTGCCTTTTCCACCTCGGATACACGCATTCCAAGAGAAATCCCCAACTCATGATTCGTTTCGGGATTAACATATACAGGCACTGCACCGCACAAAATCATTGCATTAATGGCACTTCTATGCACATTTCTCGGCAGAATAATCTTGTCCCCACGCTTACATGCCGTTAACACCATTGCCTGTACCGCACTGGTAGTCCCTCCTACCATAAAAAAGGCATGTGCCGCACCAAAGGCATCCGCTGCCAGCTCCTCTGCTTCTTTAATCACCGAAATCGGATGACAAAGATTGTCCAGCGGCTTCATGGAATTCACATCCAGCTCCATGCACTTTTCGCCCAAAAAATACGTCAGTTCTTTATTTCCTTTTCCTCTTTTATGTCCCGGTACATCAAAAGGCACAATTCGCATTGTTTTTAACTGTTGAAGCGCCTCCATGATTGGTGCTTTGTCCTGATTTAAAACCGACATATTCTCTCTCCCTCTTACGCGTTACCATATTATTTTCATCCCATGAGTTTAATTCGCAAAACATATTTTCAATGCCTATTTTTTTCTCATGAATTGCTCTGAATAATTACATTTATTCATAGATATTTGTTCCACTGAAAATTTCAATCATTTCCTGTCGTAAATTATTACTAATTTGAAGTCTTGTTTTTGGTGGAATTTCATAAATATCTGTATTAAAAAGATAATTCTGCAAATCCATATCTTTAATCAACATCTTTGTGTGAAATAAATTTGCCTGATACATATTAATATCAATTGCATCATATTTCTGTATAATTTCCGGTGCTATATAATCCTGAATGGAAGTAATTTTATGATCCATAAAGAGCTTCTTACCACTCATATCACGGGTAAATCCACGCACTCTGTAATCCATTGTAATAATATCCGAATCAAAGCTTCCGATCAGATAATCCAAGGTGCTAAGCGGCGTAATTTCCCCACAAGTCGCCACATCAATATCTACGCGGAATGTAGCAATGCAGGTATCCGGGTGATATTCAGGATAAGTATGCACAGTTACATGACTCTTATCCAAATGCCCTACCACGGTGTCACGAAGGGTTATAGATGCATCTGCCAATGTTTCATAACCTGACGGCAACATATTTCCTTCCGCAATCAAAAAAGTAACACTAGCTCCCTGCGGTTCATAATCCTGTTTTGATACATTAAGCACATGGGCACCAATCATTTCTGTCAGGTGAAATAATATTTTGGTCAAACGATCGGAATTGTACTGCTCATCAATATAAGCAATGTACTCTTTTTGTTCTCTTGCTGTTTTTGCATAACATACATCATAAATATTAAAGCTCAAAGATTTTGTCAAATTGTTAAATCCATATAATTTTAATTTGTTCATGGCATTACCTCATTTCATAAAAGTAATTTACTATCACGCTTCTGGTGTCAAAAGGTACTATTATAATCTGAATCTTTTGACACCAGAATCCTGTCACATGAAAAAAGTGATACACTTTATCTGTGTACCACTTAAGTTTCTAATCATACAATATTTCACTACATCACGATAAAATACATTATTTTATCTTCCGTCTATTTCAGAAATATGGCTCCAGAGTCTATATAGCAAGAACTTACTTTTACTACTCTTATTGATTGTTCACTAAATGTGATATACAGCTTCGTTAAAAAACTTCAAATTTAAATCAAACGAGTTTTCACTCAATCAATAAGGCAACGAAAGTTGCCGAAAATGGTTAAAATCATTCCCTGCTTTATGGCTCTTAAAACCTAACAACATTGCTTTAATTATATAAAGTATTAAAGTAATTTGCAAGTAATTTTTCAAAATATTTTTTTGTTACAAATATTTTTTACTCTTACAACTTCTCAATAAAACTAACCCCTTCAACACTTCCAATAACAGAAAGCATCTCCTCCTGCGTCCGTTTTGTCTGGCTTTCCAGCGTTAACACCACGCTCAGTTCTCCCGTCTTAACATGTTTATTCTTGCTTATCTGTATATTAGACACATCAAATCCATTCTCCCTGGCACTGGACAAAAATGTGCTGAACATTTTCTTCCCGTCAAATTCCAAATAAACGTCCATAATATTGGAATGTCTTCTAATAATTCCATCCATTTTTTCCAAAAATTCCATAATCAGAAAGACAATAATCCCACCCGCAATGGCACCTTCATAAAAACCGATACCTATCGCAAGACCGCAACATGCCGCCGACCACATTCCTGCTGCCGTCGTAATTCCTTTAATCTGCTGTCTGCCCGTTACCATAATGGTTCCGGCACCCAAAAAACCGATACCACTTATTACCTGCGCACCCATTCTGGTTGGGTCGGAAGCTCCAAACACCTGATAGACATACTGATTTGTCATCATGACTATTGTAGAACCGAGGCATACTAAGATATACGTTCGAAAACCGGCAGGACGATTTTTCCGACCTCGCTCCAAGCCCAGAATCCCACCTATAATAAGCGATAAAATAATTCTCAGACAAATGGATAACAAATTGAGTTCTCTTAAATATTCTATCGTCAAGCCCATATATCCGCCTCCTTTTTCCATTCTTGCTTATATTATAATTATACAAAGAATGTACTTTCTTTGCTATCTTCTTTTTTAAATTCTTACATCATTTTCCCCAGCACAACACTTGCTATTACCCCCGTAAAAGTACTAATTAATGCCCCTTTCAAAGTCCACCGTGTCTTCGTTACCTTGGCTGCCATATAATAAACCGACATAGTATAAAACACCGTTTCCGTACAACTCATCATAATAGACGTAATCATTCCAGTAACAGAATCCGGACCATAAGTTTTAAAAATATCCAGTACCAGTCCCGTTGCAGCCGAGGAAGAAAACATCTTTATAATCATAATAGGAACCAAATCAGGACACAATCCCATCTGTTCCGTAATCCCTGCCAATAACTTTCCCAAAAAATCCAAAAATCCGGAAGCCCGAAGTACCCCGACTCCTACCATCAGCCCCACCAATGTAGGCATAATTTGAAAAACAGTCATAACTCCTTCTTTAGCACCCTTCACAAAATCGTCATACACCTCTGTTTTTGCCGCAAGACCATATGCTACTATATAAAAGATAACAAGTGGAATAATAATATTGGAAATATTTGATAATACATTAACCATGTGATTCTCCTTTAAATAAGTCAGCTACATATATACCCAATTCATCTTATGCCAAATCCACCTTATTTTTTCTCCTTTATCTTACAGTACACTACCGCCACCAATGTACTAAAAAAAGTCGCCACCAGTGCCGGTGCAATTACTGCTGCCGGGTTTGCACTTCCATACTGGCTTCGGTATGCAATCATATTTACCGGAATCAACTGTAATGAAGAAATATTTAACACTAAAAAAGTACACATTTCATTACTCGCATCCCTTAACCTTCCTTTGTCCGTATACTGCGGATTCCCGCGCTCCTCCTCCAGCTTTGACAACGCTTCCATCGCTTTTAAACCTGCCGGTGTGCATGCCCAGCCAAGCCCAAGTACATTTGCAATCAAGTTTGTCGAAATATATTCTCTTGCTTCATGTCCTTTCGGAATATTAGGAAACATAAAACTGACAAATGGCTGTATTCCTTTTGTCAGTTTTGCAATTAGTCCCGATTTCTGGGCAATTTCCATTAATCCCATCCAAAGCGCCATTACCCCCAGCATGGTAATACATAAGGAAACTGCTTCCCCCGCAGAATTCATTGCTGCATTCGTCAGTTCCTCCATATTTCCTGTAAATGCACCATAAACTATCCCCAAAAGTATCATAAAAGCCCATATATAATTCAGCATAACAGCATCCCGTTTTCTGTTTATTCATATACATGTATATGAACTCCGCTTTTATATTATACATACGCCTTAACTCCCACCACTTGTCTCGCGTAATTTTCTATTACATAAAAACAGAGGCTTATACGTTTCTTCCTAAACAATACATGCCTCTTAAACTTAATAATTACGTTGACTTTTCCCTATTTCTATACTACTCTCTAAAGGAAACTTGACAAAAATGGAGCTGATATGACAAATACAAAAACACTATCACTGACACTAATTGCATTAATGACCGCCATTACCTGTATTTTAGGCCCTATATCCATAGTCATCCCAATTTCTCCGGTTCCTATTTCTTTTACAAACCTTGCCATTTATCTTACAGTTATGATTTTAGGACAAAAAAAAGGAACAATAAGCTGTATGCTGTATCTGCTCATCGGCTTCGCAGGTGTTCCCGTTTTCTCCTCTTTTACTGCCGGACCTGCCAAACTCCTCGGTCCTACCGGCGGGTACTTAATCGGTTTTATATTCATGGCAATGGTCAGTGGTTATTTTATTGAAAAATTTATCGGAAAAATATATATGTACATTATCGGTATGATTATCGGTACAACTATATGCTATGCCTTCGGCACCACATGGCTTAGTATACAAAGTAACCTAAGTTTCAGCACCGCACTGATAACAGGTGTCCTCCCCTACCTCCCGGGTGATGCCACCAAAATCCTAATTGCTACCTTCGCCGGAACCGAAATCCGCAAACGCCTGGTCAAGGCAAACCTTATATAACTCTATACTATATAAAGATTCACCTAACATAAGTTCTGTCAAAAGCTACATACGCATGTTGCATAAAATTATTTTGTCATTTGTGACTTGTGCAGGATATTAGATTTTCTTAATGTTTTGATAGTAACCAGCAATTCGCCAACACGATGTTGGCGAAAGGCTGAACTGAGGCATGGATGCCGAATCCTCCACACACAAAAAAACTGCATCCTTTTCAACATAATCTACAATTTTGACTTCAGCAAAATCAAATTATATTGAAAAGATGCAGTTTCATCATCTTACCATTCTAACACACAGGTTCCCCATGTAAGTCCGCCACCAAAACCGGACATTACAATCTTATCACCCTTTTGCAGCATTCCTTTTTTATTCACTTCATCTAATAAAATCGGTACGCTTGCCGCAGAAACATTTCCACAATGATCCAAACTGATTGGGAAACTCTCCATAGGTACTTTCAGTCTTTTTGATACAGACTGAATGATACGGATATTCGCCTGATGAAGCAGGAAATATTTAATATCTTCTACCTTCAACTGTGCTTTATCCAAAACTCTGTTAATTGACTCCGGTACAGTAGTTACCGCAAATTTATAAACTTCCTGACCATCCATTTGTACATATCCCGGTTCTTTTGGGTTCGTTACTAACGGATTGTTGTTCATTCTGTCACGACCTGCAAGTACCATTCCTTTAGAACCGTCTGCTCCCTGCTCAAGTTCAATAATTCCTAAGGATTTTTCATCCTCTGACAATGCCAGCACTGCTGCACCTGCACCATCACCAAACAATACACATGTACTTCTGTCATTCCAGTCCATAACTTTGGATAAGGTTTCTGCACCAATTACCAGTGCATTTTTGTACATTCCACACTTCATGTAGGCATAAGCCATACTTACTCCGTACATAAAACCGGAACATGCTGCATTTATATCAAATGCAACCGCATTTACCGCACCGATTGCTGCCTGTACTTCACATGCCGTAGAAGGAGTTACATAGTCTCCTGAAAGTGTCCCTACAATAATCAAATCTATATCTTCCGCCTGAATACCTGCATCCGTAAGTGCTCTTTTTGCCGCTTCCGCAGACATCGAAGCCGTTGTTTCTTCTTTTACAAGTCTTCTTTCACGGATACCTGTACGACTGCTAATCCACTCATCGGAAGTATCCATGATCGTAGATAGGAAATCATTTGTTACTACATTTTCCGGTAAACAACTACCTGTTCCCATTATTCTTATAGACATCTCTAGCCTCTCTCCGTATATTTCAGCCTTTCCTGTAATATACCTATCTCTATTTATCAAACTTCGTAATACCTATTACTCTAATTTTTATCTGCAAACTCCTGCATGATATCCTTTACAGATTCCATTTTTTCTGAACGCCATGCATTTTCGCCACAGAAAATAAGCCCTTCGTCAAGGTTTCCTTTTACTGCATTCACCAAAGCATCAGTAATACAATATGGTGTCTCTGCCGGCTTACAGGTCTGTACACAAAGATGACATCTTCCGTGTGGGATTTGACCTTCTGCTGCTCTCTTCATAAATGCATTGTTAATTGCACGTCCCGGCATTCCTACCGGACTTTTTACAATCACAATATCTTCTTTCTTCGCATTTAAATATGCCTGCTTATAAGCATCAGAAGCATCACACTCGTAAGTAGTCACGAAACGTGTTGCCACCTGTACACCTTTTGCTCCAAGAGAAAGCGCATGCTCCATATCCTCTCTTGTATAAATACCTCCGGCTACTACTACAGGAATTTCTTTCTCCTGTGTCTTGCCGAATTTATTCACTTCTTCTATAATATTACGGATTTCCGTATCATAATCCATCTCTTCTATATTGTCTAACTGTTCTTTGGAAAACCCGAGATGCCCTCCGGCTTTCGGTCCCTCAATTACTACCATATCCGGCAGATAATTGTATTTTTTCAACCAGTATTTGCAAATAACCTGTGCGGATTTTACACTGGAAACAATCGGTGCAATTTTTGTTTTTGCACCTTTAACTAATTCAGGAAGGGACATTGGAAGTCCGGCTCCTGAAATAATTAAATCCACGCCTGCTGCCACTGCCGCTTTTACATAATCTTCATAACGCTGTGTGGCAACCATGATATTCACACCAATGATTCCACCCTTTGCTATTTCTTTTGCTTTTTTTATTTCTTCTCCAATTGCTTTCAAATTTGATTCAATCGGATGTAAATCAAACTCCGGCATGCGATAGCCAATCTGTGCTGTGGAAATTACACCAATACCGCCTTCTAAAGCAACAGCTCCGGCAAGATTAGACAAACTGACTCCGACACCCATTCCACCCTGAATCACAGGAATTTTTGCAATTAAATCACCAATAACTAACGGTTCTATTTTCATACGCTCTCTCCGATAGCAAAAGTCAATTCTGCCTGTGTAACTAATTTATCGCCAACATATGCTTTCGCACTGCCAACCCCGATAGGGCCTTTTACTTTGATAATTTCTGTTTCCAGACGAAGTACATCGCCAGGTACTACTTTTCCTTTGAATTTTGCGGAATTAATTGCACCGAAATATGCTGTTTTTCCTTTAAATTCCGGCTGGCTTAAAATTGCTACTGCACCTACCTGCGCCAGTGCTTCTACAATAAGAACACCCGGCATAACCGGCTCCTGTGGAAAATGACCTGCGAAGAAAGGCTCATTGTATGTAACACATTTCTTTCCAACTGCTTTTTTTCCACTCTCTAATTCTTCAATTGTATCAATCAAAAGAAACGGCTGTCTGTGCGGAATGATTTCCATAATCTGTTTTGTATCAAGAACTGCCATAATGTAATCTCCTAGTCTTCTTTATACTTTTTAACCAAAATACTTGCATTGTGACCACCGAAGCCGAGAGAGTTGGATAATGCGTATTCAAATTCTCCCTGTACCGGTTCCATACAGTAATCCAAATCACATTCTTCATCCGGATTCTGTAAACCTACTGTCTGGTGAATATAACCTTCTTCTAATTCTTTTACACAGGTAACGAATTCAATAGCACCTGCCGCACCAAGTAAATGACCGATCATAGACTTAGTAGAGTTGATTTTCAAATTCTTTGCGTCTTCACCAAATGCTAACTTAATTGCTCTTGTTTCAAATAAATCGTTATGATGTGTACTTGTTCCGTGGGCATTGATATAAGTTACATCTTTAGGAGTTACTCCTGCATCTTTCATTGCAAATTCCATTGCTTTTGCTGCACCTGAACCATCTTCTGCCGGAGAAGTAATATGGAATGCATCTGCGCTGCATCCGTATCCTACTACCTCAGCATAAATCTTAGCACCACGTTTTTTTGCATGTTCAAGCTCTTCCAATACTACAACTGCAGCACCTTCACCCATAACGAAACCGCTTCTGTCTTTATCAAACGGAATGGAACATCTTGCCGGGTCTTCTGAAGAAGTAAGTGCTGTTAAAGCTGCAAAACCTGCAATACCGATTGGAGTAACACTGCTTTCTGTACCACCTGCTACCATTACATCAGCATCGCCATACTGAACTGCACGGAATGCCTCACCGATAGAGTTTGTACCTGTAGCACAAGCTGTTACTACGTTAATATTTTTACCTTTTAAACCAAACTGAATAGATACGTTTCCTGCTGCCATGTTACAAATCATAAGTGGCACTAAAAGAGGATTTACCTTATTCGGTCCTTTTTCTAATAATTTCTGATGTTCTCTTTCCATAGACTGTAAAGAACCGATACCGGAACCTACGGAAACACCTACTTTATATGGATCCTCTTTTTCCATATCAATTCCGGAATCCTCTAAAGCTTCCTTTGTTGCAGCTACTGCATACTGACAGAAAAGCTCCATTCTCTTAGCAGCCTTGAAATCCATGAAATTCTTTCCTTCAAAGCCTTTTACTTCTGCTGCTAAATGACATTTATATTCAGAAGAATCAAATTTTGTAATTTCACCAAAACCTGTTTTTCCTTCTTTTACACTTGCCCAAAATTCATCTACACTAAGTCCGATTGGAGTAATTGCTCCTAATCCGGTTACTACTACTCGTCTGCTCATCCTACTAACCATACCTTTCTGTTTTTAAATTGCCATACCGCCATCTACTGAAATAACCTGTCCTGTAATATATGACGCCTTATCACTTGCAAGGAAAGCTACCGTTTCTGCGATATCCTTAGTCTGTCCGATACGTTTTAACGGTATCTGGTTCAAAGTTGCTTCCTTTGCCGCATCTGTCATTGCATCTGTCATATCTGTTGCAATGAATCCCGGTGCTACTGCGTTTACTGTTACATTTCTGCTTGCAAGCTCTCTTGCCACACTCTTTGTCAGACCGATTACACCTGCCTTAGAAGCCGCATAATTTGCCTGTCCTGCATTTCCTAATACACCGGATACGGAAGAAAGATTGATAATTCTTCCGCCTCTCTGTTTTAAGAAGGCACGATACATTGCTTTAATTGTATTAAATGTTCCTTTTAAGTTGGTATTGATAACCGCATCAAAATCTTCTTCGCTGATTTTCATTACAAGATTATCTTTTGTGATTCCTGCATTGTTTACAAGAATATCAATACGTCCGTATTTTGCAAGCATTGCATCAATCATTGTCTTACATGCTGCTTCGTCTGCTACGGAACACTGATAGCTTTCTGCTGTCCCACCATTGTTTTTGATTGTCTCTACAACTTCTTCTGCTTTTTCTTTGGAACCGTTGTAATTTACAATAACTGTTGCACCATATTCTGCTAAAGTAAGTGCGATATCTCTTCCGATTCCTCTGCTTGCTCCGGTAACTAATGCTACTTTTCCGCTTAACATTCTGTTATCCTCCTGCTTCCCCATTTCTATTTTAAAGCTTCTAATTTCTCTAAATCTTCTACTTTTTCAATATTAATTACTGTTACATCTTTATTGATTTTACGCATAAATCCTGCAAGTGTCTTGCCGGGTCCGATTTCAATAAAAGTAGTAACTCCGTCTGCAATCATTTTCTCCACGCTCTGCTGCCAACGTACGGAAGATGCAACCTGACGTGCAAGTAAATCTTTTACCTGTGACTTATCTGCTACATAATCTGCTGTTACGTTTGCAAGATAAGGAACTTTTATATCATTAACAGTAACATTTTCCAGCTCAGCTTTCAGCTTTTCTCCTGCACCTGCAAGTAATGGAGAATGGAAAGGACCGCTTACCTTTAAGGAAACGCATCTCTTTGCTCCTGCTTCTGCAAGCTTTTCTGCTGCTTTTGCTACCGCATTTTCTTCACCTGTAATAACAGTCTGTCCCGGGCAGTTATAGTTTGCTACGCTGACCTGACCTTCTGTTTCTTCACAAATTTTTTCAATTGTATCTGTATCTAAACCGAGAATAGCACTCATGGCACCACCCTGCGGATATTCTTCCTGCATATAAATACCACGTTTTCTAACAAGGCGGAATACGTCTGCTAAATCCATAACGCCTGCTGCCAAAAGGGCACCATATTCACCAAGACTTAAACCAGCTGTTACATCCGGTTTAATTCCTTTTTCTTCTACTGCTTTTAGCATAGCTGCTTCTGCTGCAAGCATAGCTATCTGTGTATATTCTGTAATATTAATATTTTCATTTTCTTCGAAGAGAAGTGCTTCCATATCAAGACCGCTGACTTCTCCTGCTAATTTTATTGTTTCCTTACATGCCGGAATTGTATCGTAAAAATCCTTTCCCATTCCAACATATTGTGCTCCCTGTCCCGGGAAAATAAAAGCTGTCTTTGACATAGCTAACCTCCGTATTCTCTTCTGATTATTTGAGTATCAAAATATTTTCATAAAAATTCGCTGCTGCATCTCCCCTATGCAGCAGCTTTATCTATGTATTCTATAAATAACTTTCTCTTATTTATGTAAAAGCTCCCCAGCCTCTTTCATAATTTCCTGTATCATTTCTGCACAAGTCTGCTCTTTTTTCACTAAACCGGCAATCTGTCCTGCCATTAATGTACCATTAACAGCATCACCTTCTACTACTGCTTTACGCAATGCACCAAGTGTCAGATGCTCCAGTTCTTCAAAAGAAGCTCCTTCTTTTTCCAGCTTCAGATATTCTCTGGTCATATTGTTACGAAGCTGACGTACAGGATGTCCATGACTCATTCCTGTTACTTCTGAATCAATGTCTTTTGCTGCAATTACCTTTTTCTTGTAATTGTCATGCACGATAGATTCCTTTGCTACAACAAAACGTGTACCCATCTGCACTGCTTCCGCACCAAGCATCATAGCTGCTGCGAAACCACGTCCGTCTGCAATACCACCTGCTGCAATCACCGGAATGCTTACCGCATCTACTACCTGCGGAACTAATGTCATAGTTGTAGCAGAACCAATATGTCCACCGGACTCTGTTCCTTCTGCCACAATAGCATCTGCTCCGCCTCTTTCCATCATTTTAGCCATGGCAACACTGGCTACAACCGGAATAACTTTTACTCCTGCTTCTTTCCACATTGCCATGTATTTCCCCGGATTTCCGGCACCTGTTGTTACAACTTTTACACCCTCATCCACAATCACCTGAGCAATTGCATCTGCTTCCGGATTCATCAGCATGATGTTCACACCAAATGGTTTATCTGTCAGTTCCTTTGTCTTTCTTATCTGTTCACGGACAAATTCTGCCGGAGCACCGCCGGCACCAATCAGACCAAGTCCACCTGCGTTTGCAACGGCTGCTGCTAAATTATATTCAGCAACCCATGCCATACCGCCCTGAATGATAGGATATTCAATTCCGAGTAATTCGGTTACCCTTGTTTTCATTGTATTCCTCCATGCTGTCACACACTGCGAATTCGGACAACTCCGAATCTGCCAAATAAAAAATCTCTGATTTTTTATTTTATTATGCCTCTACACCTTTGCTTTTCATATATTCGATAACAGCACCAACTGTTGTAATCTGCTCTAAGTCTTCAGAAGGAATTTCGATTCCGTATTCTTCTTCGAAAGCCATAACTAATTCGAATAAGTCAAGAGAATCTGCACCTAAATCATCTTTAAAAGAAGATGCTTCTGTGATTTCTACTCCGTCTAAGTTTAACTGTTCCTGAATGATTTCTTTTACTCTTTCTAACATAATAATCTCCTTGTTTTTAAATTCATTAATATTTTGATATTCAAAGTATATTTGGTAAAATATATTTTGTCAACAACTATATTACGATTTTTTTATGTAAAAAGCAATCTGCAATGTGATTTTTTGAAAAACACACTGCAGACCACAAAAATCCACTACAAATACTCTGTTTTAATTTACTTTTTCCCCAACATATATGGAGGCTCTACTTTGCATTACCGCTACGGCTTCCTCTAATGTTTTATCGCCTCTAAAATAACTGTCAGCTTCTTCTAAAAAAACATTATACAATTGATGATCCGTAGTAGTACATATAGTTGCAGACTCAATTAAATGCAGTAGTTCATCCGCCTGTTTTTTTGTAACACAGTAAATCTCCATCGGCTCCGTTCCTTCAAACATCAGTTCTGCTTTCACTGCCTTTATCTGATTTCCTTCTGCATCAATTGTATATTCCGGCTCACGATTTTTCATCAACTTTTCTTCCAGCACACTGCGATAGATGGAAAAACTGTCTTCCAATTCACTCTGATAAGACTTTTCCAAGAATTGTTTGATAAACTCCCATGACATTTCTTTATGTTGACTGTTTATACTGATTGCAAGCATTGGTTCTGATGGTTTAATAACCGTACCACACTCTCCTTCCACCGGAAATCCAATATAAATTACCTCATTTTCGTTAAAAATGAGTTCTGTTCTGGCAGTACTGTAAATATCATTTAACCGTAACGGTATTAAGAGAGCATCTCCATTTATAAAAGCCTGTTCCACGGAAAAATCCTCTGTTATTTGTAAAGTATCAGGAAATGTATTGGAAAATTCCATTATCTTTTTAAACTCTTCTCCGTTAAAACTACATTCTCCCGTCTCCCAATCAATATAATATTCCATACATCCGGTCAGTATTGTAGCAAAAACATCTTTTTTTGTTTCTCCCGGATATAGCATCATATCATCCTGTATTTCTTCATAACATGCTATTAATTCCTGAATACTCCAGTGATTTAGATTTTCTATTTTATCTTTTCTTCCTGCAAATGTTTCCAATGTAAAACTTATAGGCATTGCATATAAACCATTCCGGTAATAAAAAGATTCCAATATATTTGGAAAAAGTGTTATGTCTTCCTGTTCTTCCATATTTTTTATGTATGGTAGCAAATCTTCCGTATATTTTCCGGCTATGTCACTGACTGTATATCCCCAACCAAAATCAATTATATCCGGCCCTTCACCTGACATTATCTCCCTCTGCAATTGAGCAATTCCATCATCTTCGGGCTGTTCTGACCGTTCATATCTCTTTATTTCTATTTTATAATTCTTATTTTTCTGATTAAATGCTTCAACCTGTTCATTTATTTTTTGATTTTCACCAAAAGAAGCAAGTACCAATATTTCCTTGCCATCCTCTGTCACCTGTTTTTTTGATTCTCCACATCCTGTTAATAGCAATATTAATGTCAATACTATTATAATTCCTTTGTGCATTTATTCACCTGCTTCATATTACTTCTTTTATTTTCCTATTGGAATGTAATAAAAAAATGTGCCTGTTTTATTTTGTGTCATTAAACATAAACGTCCGTCACCCAAAACTCCATATCCACTTACCTCTTCACCATATACAGGCAAATCATTCCCTTTCTTACGTTGTTCTACGGATTCTCTATTTAAATCATATATATATACTCCATTTTCTTTATTATATAGAATTAATTCTGTGTCTGTTCCTCTGCAAATTTCACTATATTTTGCATTTGCCTCCGGTAAAATAACATCACAGAAAACTATTTCATTTTCTTGCAGTTTTCCAAGCAGTTCTTCACCCTTTTCATTCGTGTATATACAATACACTGCTCCCGATTTCCCATTACCGATTACTTCAATATTTCCTTCACAAGAAAAACAGAAACTCGTATTTCCGTTAGAATCTATTTTAATTATTTCATATATGTCGCTATTATTTTCCAAATAATAATTTCCATCTTTATCTATATTAAAGCAAAACGGTCGAATTACCTTTTCTTTTATTATTTCTGAAATATCCACTGTAAATTCCGTGTTCCCCTCTTTATTCACCTTGGTAATAAGACTCTTTTCAAAGGTCATCTGACTTACCTTGTGTCCATCCAACTCTATTTCATCCACGCTTGTCCAAAGAATATGGCAATCTTCATAAAAATCTACTGCCATATTTATAATACGCATATTTTCAGGCACTTCTATCGAAAGTTCTTTTAATATTTTTTCTTCTTTTTTCATATTACCTAAAAAATAACTTCCATCTTCTTTTATTCCATGTATATATACCATTTCTCCACCCGTTTTAAAAACAGATTTTGTAAAAGGTTCTCCTTCATAGCCAATTGTAACTTCTGCGTCAGATATTTCATATGTCACATTCTGCTTTGTATTTTCTATATCTTGGAGACAGTTCTTTTGACCTGCTTTGGTTTTTGCTATTTCTTCAGTACTTATTATTTGTTCTCCCGATGTACCGTTATTTTCTTTAATATCATTTTCACAGGAGAATAAAATGAACATGCATATTATAATTGGAATAACTATGTTAATTCTTTTTCTCATAGTGCCTCTCTCAAACCCAATCTATTTCAACATAATTTTTAGTAGGGATGCTGATACAACCCTCCCTACTAAAAATTAACATTTAAAATGTTTAAATTTTATAACTATCTTTTATCTTACATAATGGTGGTCTACATATCCATATGTTTTTGTACTATCTCTGCGCATATAATTATACTCAGGATCACTGCCAAGAATATCATCATAAAAATACACTTTTTCACCACGATACATTAATTCTAATACCGTACCTTGACTCCAGCCTTCCTTTCTCAATCGCACACCATCTCCTATAACTTTTCTAATTGATACAGTACTGTATGCTGAATAACTTGCGGCCTTAGTTTCTATAACCGGCATAAATGTTGAAGCAGTCATTACTAAAGCAATAGCACCCGCTAAGATTTTTTTTGATATTTTCTTTGTTTTAATAGATATAGTTCTCCCTATTTTTAATATTTATTTTCACTAGTGAAGTAAAATGTATTACTATTTTGTAGTACATTTTGTATTACAACAATATCATACTTTTTCTTTGATTGTCAATACCAAATCTTTTATGCTTCACAAAAAACTTGCAATTATATAACTATAACCTTTATCAGAAAATACAACCTCTTATTTTTCTGAGATATACTTAATAAAAAAATGATTATTTCTTTTTTATATTAATGACATTTAGCGTTCCATCCTCTTTTTCCTCATCAAATATCTCCGCGTATACATTTCCATCTATCCCTGAAAATAAAAATCCGTATCCCTTTTTTCCTTCTGTAAGCGTTGTTTTTTCCATAGTTTTCACATTATAACATATGATTTCATCTTCTTGATTTAACAAAATCATATCGTCCAATACTTCATAAGCAAACGTGTAAGATGTAGGTATGCAATATGTAGTCTGCTTTTCTCTGTCAAAGCAATACAATTCCTGCCGTTCATGATAATCATACCCTTTCATCCAGATGCATAATTGCTTATTGGCAATTGGAGCACTTACATCCATATCTATTTCTAAATTTAAGATATCTAAGTTATCACTTAACTGAATCATATTAATATTATTTTCTTTTTCTGTACAAACACTTTTTACTCCATCATGTATGTTTATATGTTCATATGGTGATTTTAAGATCGGCTCTTTTTGAGGTTCTCCTAAAAGGAAAAGTTTTATATTCCATGTACCATTTTGATACTCCTCCCAAACCAGTTCCTTTCCATTACATTGTATATCCGATACACCAATACACTCCTTCGCGCTATACCGATACACCATATTATCTTCCTTCGTTTCTGTATCAAAAGCTCTTATTTGTGTATTATATTTATCCTCAAAAGGAATCTCTTCTTTACCGATTTGTTTTGGTCCCAACAGATAATCTCCGAATTCCACAGAATAATAAACCATATTTTCATACACACAAAAACTATTCACACTTGCATTCTCAGGAATCCTTATCTTGAATTCTTCTATTATTAACTTTTCTTTCAAAGTTTCTTTTTCATCAAAATTTGTACATTGTATGATTTCCTTCTGATTAATGACAATATTTTGTTCCTGCTTATTTGAACATGAAGTCAGAAATAAACTCATAGTTGCTAATGTAATTATTTTTACTATTTTCTTTTTCATTTTTACTAACCTTTCCCCTTTTTGCAGTTATAAGTATGTATACATAATAGCATAGCACTTATTGTTGCACCATATTATCACAGTTAGAAAAAGCTACTCCATTTCATAAACAATATCACATAACACATCTATGTCTTCCCTGTTATGACTCGCCAAAATAATCGTTGTTCCCTGCTCTTTCAAACTCAAAAGCATTTCCCTCACTTCACATACTCCTTTTTTATCTAACCCGTTCATCGGTTCGTCCAAAATCAATATTTTCGGATTTTCCATAATAGCCTGTGCAATTGCTAATCTCTGTCGCATTCCTAAAGAATAGTTTTTAACACATTTTTTTGACAGTGGATTCAGTCCCACCTGTTTTAATACCTGTTCAATATGTTTTGTATCACGTTTATGATTTAACATATATAAAAACTCTAAATTTTGTTTTCCTGTCTTTCCTGATAAAAATGCCGGATTTTCTATAATAATTCCGGCATCTTGTAGCATTTCCCCTTTTAAAGGCTTCCCATAGGCATATACACATCCTTCATCCGGCAAAAACAGACCACACATACATTTAAACAAAACCGTCTTTCCCGAACCATTATATCCTATAAAACCATATATTTCTCCTGCATAAAACTTTATATTTATATCATGAAGAACTTCTGTTTTTCCAAATCGTTTTGTCACTTGCTCCAGTTCAATTATTGGTACCTCATCCTGTTGTATTGTATTTGATTTTTCTTTTATTAGCTTCAATTTGAGTTTCCTCCCCTAATCATCCTGTGTTTTCCATTCCATTTTCTTTACACGATACTGACTGATTATTATCAAAAGTACATTGAAAAATATTCCCGCAACCAACATATAGGATAAATCCGGTTTCCTGTTATCATATCCGATCCTCCAATTACTACAATCCAGCCAGGATATCGGTGAATAATAAATGAGAATCCCTCCCAACCAGGCATTAATGGAAGGCAAAAATACAATAACTATCGCAATTATACTAGAAAGAATACGCTGACCATACAAACTGATTACATACATAATCAGTCCAATCATCATTACTACAAGCCAGTCTAGAAAAAAAACAATAATCCCAAGTATAAACGGTTCATATTCTTTTATAATAGCATAGGGAATTTCAAATCCAAGATTCTGCCCTCCTGTAAGTGAAAGTGTTTTATATATACTGTCCCATGAACAGGAAAACTTTGCAACTGAAAGAATTTCTATACTGCTAAATACAAAAAAGCAAACTACTATCACCAAAGAACTTCCTATTATATAAAAAATATTTCTTCTTCCCCAGCATTCTTTTCCCAATCTGATTATATAAAATAACTCTTTTTTTTCCATAAAAGGAACATTGGCATAAAAATATACTATTGCCAAAAAAACTATTTTCATATAATAATCAGACGTTTGTAAAAAGGGCAATACTGCAATATTACATTTTTCTCCTAATAGGATAACATCCTCACGAAAATCACTTAAATATAAATCCATAAAAAAGAATAGCATTATAAGAACTATTGCAAACCGCAAACATCGTATTCTGATTCCAAGATTTCCCAGATAATTAATTAGCTCTTGCTTTATCCCCAAGTCCACGAATTTCCTCCTTCAGTTTTTTTTCTATAAAAAATCCAAATACACAAATAAATAAAATTGCTACAAAAATTGCATATACGATGTTCTGACAACTATTTCCGAACAATGAATATCCTGCACCATAGATTACCCAAATATTAAAAAATTCCGGTAAATCCAAATTAGAGGTCAAAAAATTTTCAAGAAAGTAAAAACCAACCACTGCTATGCATATAGTAAATAATCTGTTTTTTTCATATAATGACAAATACGCAGACACTACAGCCAGTATTCCACCCAACATTCCACAAAACGCTGCTGAACATATAAAATATAGTAAAACAGTATCCGAATATATCAAAAAACCAAAAGTATCTCCTTCACGTTGTCCCCCTACAATATATTCCTCCTGTAAAAAAGGAACACGCAATCGCAACATAAAAACAAACAATAAAATTCCCAACACCATAGTACATACTCCACTCAAAAAGCAGGTAATAGTTTTTGACCATGCATAACAACGCAAACTTCCTTTTTGCACCACCTGATTCCAGTAGTGGTATTCACTATCTTCTATAAAACATCCTGCAAAAGATATGCAACAAAATGCATATGCCATAATAGCTGTACTAAAAAAACCATTATAAAAATAGGAACTGTACACACTTTGTATATACCTTCCCTGATATCCACCAAATAAATATAAGAAACCTATCCCTATTGCTCCTACATAAAACTGCCACGAAGTAATCATGCGATAAATATCCATTTTTAAATATCTGACCATACTTAATTCTCCAACACCAGCATTTCTTCCCCGGTAACTGCATTAATCGGTATATAAATATAACTGGTATATACTTCTTCTCCCCAATCCACATGCTTTTCAGCAATTCTGCATACCCACACGGGCACTAATGTATATTCTTCATCTTTCCCCGGCAACGTGAATGTATATAACTTGGCACTTTCCACCGTCAGCTGATTCGTATATATTGTACCGGAATATTTTTCTTCTATCGTATGCATGATATTATCAAAGGAAGTAAACTCCAGTACCTCTTCCTGTTCTTCTATATCAAACCAACGCATCAGATTAACAAATTGAATTCCTGATTCGTTTTGAAATATCTCCAGCGGTGCAACAGTTTCCTCATCTGTTTCCAATGTTACACCTGTATAAAGTGGAAGTCCCTGATTACTTTGTGTAATATAGTAATAATAGCCTTCATCTTCCTTAGACCAGCTCGGGTTCTTTTCTTCCAATATTTCATTTCCATCCATGTCAAAACATTTTTCTTCTTTGGACATCGTTTCCATATCCAGACTGTACGTTACCTGCGAAACTGCTGCTGACATATCTACGCCGATTTTTTCCATTGCGGTAATCACCGCATTCCATGCCGCATCTCGATTCATAAATCCAAGACTGTCCTCTTTCGAATAACGATACGCATTATAATAATCGCTGCACCCAACATAAAAAGAATTATGTATATAGTTCATTTGTGGATTCGTGCTATAAGTAAAATCATAGTCTGCTATCGCTATATCCTTATTTTCATTTTCATATATTGTAATAGGTGTTTTATACCCGTCAAAATCCATATAATTTTCATACACTGTCGATGTAATGTTTTCATCTTTTTCTATAAAATAAGAACAAACTGTTTTCTCATCCACCGGACTTCTTTTGGCAGTTGCTATATGAAAGTTCTGTGTCTTAAAATCCTCACTAACTACTACCTCCACATCAAAATTTAATAATTCACTGACTTCTTTCTGAAATTTCTCCGGAAAAACTATAGGTGCTTTTTCCTTATTTTCTTCTATACTTTCTGCACCGGCAGTGCTTTTACTTCTATGCTTCTGTGTTTCTGTTAAATAATCTACATGCATACGGCTGTAGAGAAAAATCCCTACAGCCACACATACCACACCGAAACACACAGCTTTTATTGCACGTTTTTTCTGCATATTTCCTGCTCCTATCATTAAGATGTATAACGCCCTGAAATTTTTACTTTATACTTAGTTCCATTATTCTGGTCACCTGTAATATACAACTTGCAATTAGTTCCCTTTTTTTGTCTTTACAAAATATTCTTGTTTTATCTTTGTGGTATCACTATAAATACCTACTAATGCTGAACGAAGTTCTAAAGAACTATTTGTAGTATTTGATGTCAGCAATGCTCGTGCTTTTTTTCTCCCATCTTTTTCTTAAATAATTTGCAGCTGCACAATACAAAACAGCATTGTATTACAATGTTGTAATACAATGCTAGCATACCTTTTCCATCCTGTCAAGAACATATCATCAATGAGAACATGTCGTATATGTCCTTGACTCGGATAGCGTCTTCGATTTCACATAACCACACTTTTTACACTTCTTTGCATTATATATTTTCACACTGCATCCACTTCCTATTTTAGTGTGATAAGCAATTGCTTTTTCTTCATAACTATGTACACAACCGGCCTTTGCACCTACCCTCTCGTAATCTGCTTTATCTGCATCAAGTTCCTTCACTACCAACTCACCATTTTCATCAAGATAGAACACTTCCTCCTGATAGCTCTGTGATTTAAAAATAACAGCTTTACCATCCATCTGTATTTCTTCTAAATTAATTTCATCACCTAACACAACAACATCTAGGGCTTCTCCATAAATTTCATCCACTTCCAAAAATACATCCGGTTTATACGCAAATACCGTTAAAGATGACGCAAATGTCATCAGCACCACTAAACAACCTGCCACTACCTTTTTAAATCTACTCATTTTTCTCTTATTCATCACATTTTCTATCCTTTCCGTTATTAATTTCTTTCCGGTAAATCCCAATGCATAGATTGGCTGTCTAAACACTTCTTTTTCTGCCATATCCACAAGTAAATGACCATATATCTTCCTCTCATCATCAGGCATGCCCTTCATAACCTGTTCATCACAAGCAAGTTCTACTATCCTTTTCCATTCAAACATAAGAAAGTAAGCCAGCGGATTATAAAAATTTAACATTACAATAGCAAAAGAAATTATAGTGAAAAACATATCTTTTTGTTTGATATGATTCAATTCATGGGCAATCATTAATTCCATCTTTTGTTCATCATACATATATTTGGGTATAAAAATAACCGGCTTAATAATTCCCATTGTAATTGGAGAATTTATATTCTCACTTACTCGTAACTCTACGCTACTTCTTATTTTTATATGATTTTTCAATTCATCATATTGTTTATTTAAATTTTCCCCTTTTACCTGTTCCGTATTTTTTGTAATACTTTTTCTTATTTTTTGACTTTTATAAAAATAGCTTGCCATAAAAATAAACATAACGACCAGACATATCATTGTAAAAATATAAAATCCTAACCGATTTATACGAAATTGTCCATTTTGGGTATATTCAATAAAATGTTCCAGCGGTTTATTATATTCTGTATGTGGAAACAATTTTCCCAATCCCCACTCTTCTATCGGGAATATGGTTTTTAATAAGTCTGCATAAAGATATATAAACTCCGGAAAAGGAAACAGAAAAAACACCATAGCAATCATTAACATTTTCTTATAAAATGAATATGTAAAACCTCTCCTTCCACACAACTTAATTACCACATAAAATATCAATGCAACGCTTCCCGAAAGCGACATCGTCTGCAACATTTTCATCTAATTGTAATCCCCCTATCGTACTTACTATTCTTCCAACATCTTTCTTAATTCATCCGCCATGGTTTTATCTATTTTTTCCCCACCTGTCAAAGCCATTACAAAATTTTTAACCGAACCGCCATAGTGACTCTCTAAAATATTTTCTGCCTTCTTAGCTTCATATTCCTTTGCATCATATACAGCCTGATATACCTTTTTTACCCCCTGTGCTTTCCCCTCAATCAATCCCTTTTCTGCAAGACGCAACAAAAAAGTATTTAACGTCTGCTTTTTCCAATCCTTCTGTTTTACTTCATTAAAATAGTCCAACATTTCACGCGACAACACTCCCTGCGGATTTTCCCACAAATAACCCAATATTTCTTTTTCTGTTTCTGACACATCAAAATTCAACTTCTTATCCATAATAACCTCCATGATTGTTTTGTTCGTACTGTCAACAAACTAACCCTTTTGTTTTAACTTCACGTCAACATCGTACTACATCGTTGTAATATAGTCAATTAAAAAGCATATATGACTACATTTCTGTTCGAGTATTGATAAAAAATAAAGACCAAAAACCATTCTTACCGGTTTTCAGCCTTTACTTTTCCTATTCTTCCAATAAATACTGATAAATCTCCCTCTTCGACACACCTCTGTCCTTTGCTACCTGCTTCATAGCCTCTTTCCTGTCCATACCCTGTTCTTCATAAACTGCCATATGCTCCTCTATACTCATCTCCTGCCACCCTGCTTCCTTTTCCTTCTTCTTCTCCGCAAGGCTTTTTCCTTCCAAAACAAGCACATATTCTCCCCTAGGCTCTTCCTGTTCATAAAACCGCAATGCTTCCTCTAATGTAGTCGGCATAATGGTTTCAAATTTCTTCGTCAACTCTCTGCAAAGGGTAATGCGCCGATTTCCAACCACACCATACAATTCCTCTAATGTACGCTTTAAGTGATGCGGTGCTTCATACAAAATCATCGTACGACTTTCTTCTTTTAATTCCTCCAGTATCACTTTCTTTTCCTTTTTATCCGCAGGCAGAAATCCTTCAAAACAAAATCTTCTCGTACTCAATCCGGAAAGTGTCAGCGCGGTAATACATGCTGCCGCTCCCGGAAGTGAAGTCACCGTAATTCCCGCCTCATGACACATCTGCACCAGTACTTCTCCCGGATCGGAAATAGCCGGTGTTCCGGCATCGGTAATCAACGCCACATTTTTTCCTTCCTGCATTTGTGCAATCAGCGTTCTCGCCTTGTCTACCTTATTATATTCATGATAACTGGTCATCGGTGTGCTGATTCCAAAGTGGTTCAGCAGCTTAATACTATTGCGTGTATCTTCTGCCGCAATCACATCCGCTTCCTGTAATGTCTCCACAACACGCGGTGTCATATCTCCTAAATTTCCAATTGGTGTCGCACACAAAAAGAGTTTTCCCGGAAATCTTTTTTCTTCCATAATTCGCCGTTTGTCCTTTCCTAATTTCAATAACTTCCAGATGGTAATTCTTTTCCGGCTAATTCCCACTCACAGTTTCCATATCCTTTGCCGCTTTCTCTGCTTCCCACTGCTGTCTCTCACTCTCCGCTTCTTCATCCGTCAGCAAAGAATCCCTCTGGTAATTCACTGCCGCATTCCACAAAATCCATTCCTCATATCCTGCATCATAAGCACCTTTAATCTGCTCTCTAATCTGTTGCGGCCCATAGCTTATATACCCGGACACCCACTTAGCTGTAAAGCTTTGCAGCCACACACGCACCGTTGCCCGTTTTTCTTCCGGCAACTCACCCAAAACCTCTGCCGAAGCACCGGATGCCTCATAAATTGTCTGATACGGATTTGCATCCGGCACCGGAATACCATACGCTCCGTTCACATAATGGGACGGATACACCATCGGACAAATATAATCCAAATGCTCCGCCATTCTTGCATAATCCTGACCTACAATTTTCTGGTCAGTTTCGTTATCAATTACTGTTCCGAATACGTCCGCTGCCACAAATACTCCAAGTGGAGTTAACGTCTCATATGCATATTCCGTAAACTGCGTAATAATATCAATTTTGCTGATTCCTTCTGCCTCTGCACCAAAATCAGCTTCTCCTGCCTTAATATCCGTAGAAAACCGAATATAATCAAACTGTATTTCATCAAATCCGATTTCCGCTGCTTCTGCCGCCACTTCCATCAGATAATCCCACACTTCTTTTTTATAAGGATTTACCCATGCAAGCCCGTTTTTATCCCGAAAAACATCTCCTGCCTCTGTTTTTACCGCAAGCTCCGGCTTCTGTTCTGCTAGATATGGATCTCTGAATGCTACAATTCGGGCAATCAGATAAATGTTCTTTTCCTTACATTTCTTTACAAGTTCTTCAATATCCCGAATGTAATTAATACCTGCATCAATTTCCAAAACAGTTTCCGACTGCATTTTATAGGTAATTCTTCCATCGTCATTTTTAATATCAATAACCATGGCATTTAATTCTGTTTCATCCACAAGTGCAATCAAATCTTCCATTTTAGCATGTCCCGCAATCGGTCCACTGACATAAATTCCTTTTACTTTTACTGCTTCACGGTCAGGTATGCTTAAATTTCCACCTTCACCAGCTACCGTATCTGCCTGAACATCTGGTGTTTCACTTCCATTCATATCGTCATGTCCTGTCTGATTCCCCTGAACCTCTACCGCTTCATTATTTCCCACAGTTCCATCAATTTCTTCAATGGGTTCTCCCTCAACAACCAATTTCCCATTCGACTCATTTTGTTCAGAAACAGTATCACTGTCATTTCCTGACACATCACTCTGTAAAAAAACATCTTCTGTTTTTCCAGCGCATCCGGTCAACATTCCGACAATGAAACATAAACTTAACACAACGAAATAACTCTTAAATTTTTTCATAATTATATTCATGCCTTCCTCTTTTACATGTCACAACTACTTAACCCTTTTCCGCTTAACTGACCTAAGCCAAACTGATTCTATTCCGTCTTTTATATCTACATTCATCTGATTAGTACCCATACACCTCATAAATCTCATCCGTATAAACGCCCGGCTCTTTATACACAATCAACGGCTTCTCAACCGTCATCCTCGACTTTCCACCCCGATTTGCTTCTATCAATACCATGTTCGGCTCTTTATCCACAAACGGATATACTAGCTGCATACGCTTCGGCTCTAACTTATACTTCACCAGCATCACCATAATCTCCGCAAGCCGGAACGGTCTATGTACCATATAAAAATTCCCTCCCGGCTTTAACACCTTTGCCGCCTGACTTACCACATCTTCCAACGTGCAAAGAATCTCATGTCTCGCAATTGCTTTCGGTGCATCCGGGTTTGCTATACCATGCTGTCCAATCATATAAGGCGGATTACATGTCACAACGTCAAAAGAGGCACCACCAAATATCTGTCCTGCCTCTTTAATATCTCCCTGTACGATATCAATTTTCTGTGTCAGCTCATTTAAAGCTACACTTCTTCGTGCCATATCAGCACTTTCTTCCTGAATTTCCAGCCCTGTCAGATGCTCTGCTTCTGTCTTTGCTTCCATCAGAATCGGAATAATTCCCGTTCCTGTCCCCAAATCCAGTACCTTACTTCCGGACTTTGCTTTTGCAAAACCCGAAAGAAGTACCGCATCCATACCAAAACAGAATTTCTCCGGGTTTTGGATAATGCGGTATCCGTTTCTTTGCAGTTCATCCAGTCGCTCATTTTCCTTCAGAAGAATATTTTCCATTTCAGAAGCACTTTCCGCTTTAGAAATATTTTCTGTATTAGTTGTCATTTAACTTGGATTTTCCTTCCTGCTTCTCTAATTTTTCCAGTTCCTTAAGTTCTGCGTCAGACACATCCATTTTAGTGTTTTTGTTGTGCTTACGCTTAAATCGTAACTGTTCTACTTTATATTCATGAATTTCTTTTTCATCATTTACTTCTACAATTACTTTTACTAACTGACGGAGTACATTGACGCTCTGTACTTCACCTTTTAATCCGTCATCTGCGGTTACAAAATCACCAACTTCCGGCAACTTACGGTTTAATTCCTCATAAGTTTCCTCCTCATGCTTCAGACAGCACATTAATCTTCCACAGACACCTGAAATTTTTGTAGGATTTAAAGAAAGGTTCTGTTCCTTCGCCATTTTAATGGAAACCGGAATAAACTCAGATAAATGGGTATGACAGCAAAGCGGTCTCCCACAAATTCCAATTCCTCCCAAAATCTTCGTTTCATCCCTTACCCCAATCTGACGAAGCTCAATTCTTGTTTTAAATACTGCTGCCAGATCCTTTACCAGCTCACGGAAATCAATACGTCCATCGGCCGTAAAATAAAACAATACTTTATTATTATCAAAAGTATACTCCGCATCAATTAACTTCATTTCCAGCTTGTGCTTCCGAATCTTTTCAAGACAAATTTTAAACGCTTCTCGTTCTTTTATTTTATTTGAAGCTTCCTGCTCTTTATCCTTTTCTGTTGCAATACGAAGTACCGGTTTTAACGGTTGTATTACCTTATTATTCTCAACTTCCTTCGGATCGCCCACAACCGTACCAAATTCAATGCCTCTTGCAGTTTCTACAATAACATTATCGCCCTTCTTTATGTCAAACTTAAGCGGATCAAAAAAGTAAATTTTCCCCGCAGTACGAAATCTTACTCCAATTACCTTTACCATCTATAAACCTCCAATTTACCGACACCCTCATGAATTTTCTTTAATCGTGAGCAGCAAAAGCTCCATCGTCAAATCAAAATTAACATTTGCACTCAGACGATTTTTCGCTTTGTCCAGTGCTTTGATAATTGCTTCAATTCCTTCATACGCACATTTGTCTGCCACTTTTCTAATATACTGTATTTCCCCTTTGAAAATCAAGTGATTCGCATCATTTGTTGCCTTAAACAGTAACACATCACGATACCAGATAGAAAGAATATCGAGATAGTCATTTACATCAAATTTATAATCATTAATTTTCTTAATTGCAGCAACAATTTCACTCATTTCCATATCATTAATATATTTCAAAAGTGTAATTGCTTCTTCCTTAATATTGTCAAACTCTTCACTGGACGCTAAAAGCTTCGCCTTACCAATATTTCCTCTTGCAAATGCCACACATACATCTGCTTTGTAATCCGGAATCTGCACAGTTTCCATCAGATATTTTTTTACTAACGCATCTTTTACCGGTTTCATATTCAATACAACACAACGACTTAAAATCGTCGGTAAAAGTGCATTTACATTCGTGGTAAGAATAAGAATTACCGCATATTCCGGCGGCTCCTCCAACGTTTTTAACAACGCATTCTGTGCCTGCACCGTCATTTTTTCGCCGTCATTTATAATATAAATTTTCCGCGGACTGCTATATGGTTTAATCGCAATGTCTCCGTTAATCTGGCTACGGATATCCTCTACACCGATGGTATTCGGTTTTTCATGTGTTACCCTGATAATATCCGGCTGATTATCCGAAAGTGCCTGCTTACAGGAATGGCACTCCTGACAAGGTTCCTGTCCCTGTTTTTCACACTGCAATGCCATCGCAAATACGCGGGCAATAAACTCTTTTCCCGCACTGCGCTCTCCGTTAATAATATAAGCATGGGAAACCTTTCCTGTTTCCATTGCGTTCTGTAAATGTTCTTTTATCTGTTCCTGTCCGATAATATCTGAAAATCTCGCCATTTCTCCCTCATTTCTGTATCTGTTACTGATACTGAAAATCTTTCAACTTTCTCGCTTCTACCAAAAATCCCTTTATAAAAGTATCTTTGTCCGTTACCTGCGGACACTTTCACTTATGTAAAAATATCCAATAACAGTCCTCTGATTTCTCCTATCTTGTTAAGAATCGCAATACTGTCCTGCTCATCCTTTATAAGCTCCTGAGCCAGTTCATCCAAATTCTCATCAATAAGTCTTACAATGCCGTATACTCTGTGACGTCCTTTTCTGTCCAAAAAATTCTCTCTCGAAAAAGAATGGGAACGATTGACGATTTCATTTAAAAATTCCTTAATCAATCCACGATACTTTTTCATATCTTTTATGTCTTTCTTTTTAGAAATCTTTTCGCCCTGCATTGTAATTTCTTCCATGAGAGCAGTTAATCTTGTCTGCAGCTCCTGCTCCTGTATGTGACTGACCAGCGTAAACTTAAAATTACCATCTGTAGGTGCCGTCTGTTTTGTCTGCTCTATCGGGGCAGGTTGCTGTATCTGATTTATTTTAATATCCATATTTGCCTCCATTTACCTGCACTAAACAGGTTTTATGCCTCTTCTCAACAAGCCCCTGCCTATAGCATCTCTTTTAAATATACCATAATTTCATCCAGACACTGTTGTAAATCATTGTTAATAAAACGCCTCTGAATACCTGCTGCCTTTATTTTCTCTTCACTAAAATCCTCTGCATCAGCTAAAAACCTCCGACACATTTCATCGTACTTCGGTGTATCCTGCATTTTCTCCCTATCCAATGCCCGTTGTAACCTGATTCCATCATCTAATTCAATCATAACCGGAACCATTTTTTCCTCACAAAAAAATTCCTTGGTTTTATTGTAGGATTCCAATGTTCCGATAATCAGATAATTATTATGCTCTAGGTTTATCTGACTGTCATTTACTGTAAAATAGCGCCAAATCCCTAAACAGGTATTATATGCTCTGTCCTCAATAAGTCTGCCTTCCTCTTTCAATTTTAAAAATCCTGACTCATCCGTAAAGAAATATTCCACACCATCCGTTTCTCCTGCACGAATCGGTCTTGTTGTATAAGGTACAATGGTATGAAATTCTATTTCATCATTTTTCAGTAAATGCTTATATATTGTGTCTTTTCCTGTTGAGCTTTTTCCCATCAGATATACAATTTTGCCCAATTATTTATCCTCTTCGGTGTGATATTCGGTACAAGGTACTGCACATTTTCACCGTTTAACTTTCCCTAAGTTTTTCCTTCTGTCATATACTATTATTTTCAGTATACCAGTTTTTTTTATATTAGGGAATAGTCAGCTTTCTTATCCGCAAAAAATATCCACAAAAAATTGCATCAATTTTTACTACAAAAAAAGTGAGACTTTACAGCCCCACTTTTCATAAGCACATTTATCATTTTATTGTATTATTGTACATCAAACACACGAATCATGTTCGTATTTCCTGATACCCCTAACGGCACTCCCGCAGTCAGCACCACACGATCACCCTTCTTAATATATCCTGCCTTTTTACATACTCTGAGTGCTTCCTCAAACAGTTCTTCCTCTGTTTCTTCTCTCTGCATAAGAAGCGGTGTAATTCCCCAGCTTAAATTAAGCTGTCTGCACACTCTTGGATTTACACTGCATCCAAGCACCGGACAATCCGGCTTATATCTTGAAATCATTTCACTGGTAAAACCGGACATAGTAACACTGATAATTGCAGCTGCCTTTAAATCCATTGCCGTAGTACATGCTGCCATCGAAATAGCTGTCGTTGTATCTACATCTTCCGGCAAATCTCTTTTTTTCATACGACCTTTATAATCAATATCCTTTTCAGCACGTTCTGCAATTCTTGCCATTGTTTTTACGGCTTCTACCGGATACATACCTGCAGCACTTTCTCCAGAAAGCATAATCGCTGTTGTTCCGTCATAAATCGCATTTGCAATATCTGTTGTCTCAGCTCTGGTAGGTCTTGGATTTTTAATCATGGATTCCAACATCTGTGTCGCTGTGATAACATGTTTTCCCTGCGCTTCTGCCATCTTAATCATACGCTTCTGCAAAACCGGAACCTCTTCCATAGGGATTTCCACACCCATATCACCACGTGCAACCATAATACCGTCTGAAACACTTAAAATTTCTTCCAAATTTTCAATTCCCTGCATATTCTCAATTTTGGCAATAATTTTCATTTTGCTGTTATGCTCATCAAGAATTGCTCTTACCTGCAGGATATCTTCTTTCGTTCTGGCAAAAGAGCAGGCAATAAAATCATATCCCATTTCAATACCAAATAAAATGTCACTTCTGTCCACTTCACTGATATAAGGCATGGATAAAACAGCACCCGGTACATTTACACCCTTATGATTGGAAATCGGTCCACCGTTAATTACGTTACAAATAATTTCTGTTCCTTCGATTTTTTCTGCCTGCATTTCAATCAGACCATCATCAATCAAAATATGTGTACCCTCGGTAATGTCATTCACCAGATTCTTATAAGTAATGGAAACTCTTTCGTTATTTCCAAGAATTTCTTCTGTTGTCAAAGTAAATTTCTGTCCGGCTACAAGCTCTGTTCTTCCGCCCTCAATATCTCTAAGACGGATTTCAGGTCCCTTAGTATCAAGCAATGTAGCAATCGGAAGATTTAATTCTCCGCTTATTTTCAATACTCTTGCATATCTTCCCTTTTGCTCTTCATGATCTCCATGTGAAAAATTGAATCGTGCCACATTCATACCTGCTAACATCAATTCTCTTAACTTTTCCTCACTCTCACAAGATGGTCCAAGTGTACAAATAATTTTGGTTTTACGCATTTCTCCTCTTTCTCCTCTCATTCTATTATCACAGGTGCTTCCATATTTTTGTTTATTCCCTGTACAGATAAATTTTTTCTATACCAATTCTCTATATTAGAAATTGTCTGTCTGTTATATATTTCCCCCGGTACCACAACAGGAATCCCCGGCGGGTAAAGATTGACAAATCCTGCGGCCATTCTGCCTTCACACCGGGCAAGGTCAATCCATTCTTTCTTTGCATCCAGTGCCTCTGCAATCCGGCAACCTGTCCTAAGCACTAAATATCCATTACACTTATTATCTGCAACTACCTCATTTTTGACACTTTCTGCAGCCTTCATATCTGTTTCAGCACCCACTTCTTCATCTATTTCCGTTAAAGCTTTCGTCAGACGTTCGAAACCTTCCTCTGTATCCATAATCGTAAACATCGCAAGCACAAAATTGTCCGTAGCCATTTCCATTTGTAAATGATATTTATTCAACAAAACATCATACAACTGCTGCCCGCTCCAACTTGTCTCCTTTGTGGATATTACAAGTTTTCCCACATCAAAATCTTTCATACCTGTTTTCAATACATCGAACTTATGTAAAATTTTTAAATACTTACACCGCTCCAGTTGAACCAACATTTTTGTCCAGTTTCCATATAATCCGTCAAAAAGCTCTTTTCCTTCCTCTTCCAAGATATCCAGGCACAATTCCATTCCTGCCATCAGCGGGTACGACGGACTGCTGCTCTGATATATTCCTAAAAATCGTTTTAATTTTTCTCTATCAATCAATTTTCCTGAAACATGAAGCAAGGCTGTTTGTGTAGGCGAAGGAAGTGTTTTATGTAAACTATGTATTACTATGTCCGCTCCGTTTGCAACCGCGTTTTGCGGAAAGTCCTTTGAAAATCCCAAATGTGCTCCATGTGCCTCATCTACAATTAACGGCACATGATACTTATGCACAATTTTTGCTATTTTCTCGATATCGGAAACCACACCTTCATATGTGGGACTGGTAATAATTACCGCCGAAATGTCATTATCGGCTTTCAGCTTTTCTTCCACATCTTCAGGATTTGTTCCCAATGCAATCCCAAACTGCTCTGAAACTTTCGGATATATATACTGAACTTCAAGATTTCTAAGATATGCTCCGTGATACACGGATTTATGGCAGTTTCTTGCAATCAATATTTTCCCGCCGGTTTCCGCCGTAGCAGAAATAGCACTCAATATACCGCAAGTACTGCCATTCACAAGGAGAAAGGTATCATCCGCTCCATACATCTGATTTGCTCTTTTCTCTACCTCACGCAAAATTCCCTCTGCCTGATGCAGATTATCAAAACCATCTATTTCCGTAATATCCAATTCATAATACTCCTGAAACGGTCTGCCGTTCATATTCCTCTTATGTCCCGGCATATGGTAAGGATAATAATCTGATTTTTTGTATTCTGTAAGTTTATCGTAAAGCTTACCCACTTACTTTCTCCTTCTATTTTGTCTTCGGTTATGTCCTTTATGCAACCTGATTGTTTCCATCAGGGAACAATATTTGTCTGCCATACTTACAATCCATGCTTCCCTGCATTTTGGTGGAACTACAGTCAATGGCCACATATGTTTTCCTATAATATCTTTTTGTCTGGGTGTCAATTTATATTCTTTCTCTGCATTTTTCAATGCAATCCCCGGATGATAAAATCCATGAAGAGGGTTGTAATTCTCCCTTTTTTTATCGTGCCAGTCATAAAGAAAATAATCATGAAGTAAAGCACCTCTCACTAAATCCTCCTGATTACATTGAATTCCCAGTTTCCGGCTTATAATAAGACTATATTTAGCCACATTACGACTGTGACTGTGTACAGACATAGTTCCATGCTGCACAAAATTTTTGCTGTTTTTAAAATTAACGGAGTGTAAAATATCACTGCCATTTTCCTTAATCAATCTATGTAGCTCTCTCTGTCTTTCGTAAAATTTTCTATATTTTTCAGATTTTTTTATTTTTTTTCCCATAGTTAACTTTTCATCCCTCGACATTATACAATGTCCATCTTTCACTCTCAATAAAAAAGGTGTTTAGATTTTGTAAATTTTTATGTGCCATCTCAATAAAAGCTGTCTACAAAAATTCTCTTGTAAACTCATCCTTCAGAATATCCATATATACCTCATCCCAAAATCTTCCTTTGGCATAATAAGCCTCTCTTCGCCTTCCGATTTCCTTAAATCCGACTCTGTTGTAAGTATGTATCGCCTGTTCATTAAAAGAAAATACTTTTAACATCACATTATGAAGATTCAATGTGTCAAAGCAATATTCCAAAAGCAGGGATAGAACTTCTTTGCCATAGCCTTTATTACGTTTCTCTTCCTTTCCAATAAACAACCCCAGCTCTGCTCGCTGAAATGTATGCGTTACCGCCTGAATACCGCAGTTTCCTATTATTTCACCACTTTCCCTTTCAATAATGGCAAACTGGTACTCTCCCGAATTCTCTTCAATCCAGCCCCGCTCTGCTTCTTCCGAAAAAACCATCGTGGAACTTCCCAAGTTGTCCGTAATTTCTCTGTCATTCATCCAAACTGTATAAATTTCTGCATCTTCTTCGCTCATAGGAGATAAAAAAATACGTTTGCCAGACATTTTTTCATAATATTTCATGGTAAATCAGCCTTCCCTATTTTTTCTACACTTATTATATAGTACCATCCACCACTTTTCCACAAAAAAGTGTCGCTCTGCAAATCTGCTGCGACACTCCTATTGCTTCCCCACTATATTCAAACAACTGATAGATTTTCTTTATTCTAATTCATCTGTTTCTTCTGACTCGTCAGTTTCACTTGTCTCTTCTGCTTTATCTGCTTCTTCACCCTGAGCTGCCTCTTCTGTGTTATCCGTTCCTATATCATCGCTATTTTCTGCACCGCTTATATTTTCCTGAACAGACTCTTCTTCTATTATGTCTCCTACCGCAACGTCTTCACCTTCCGGTTGCCCTTCGTCCGACTGTTCTTCTTTCTTATTCATCTTAATGGTATTGAAAATACCTACACCAAAGATGCCGATAATCAAAAGTACGATAACTGCTCCCCAAACTCGTGATTTTGCTTTTTCATCTTCAAGACGAAATATCTCATTCATAAAAGTATTATTATATTCCTGCTGTGCATCAAGTTCGGAAGCCAGTTCTTCATTTTCCTTCTGTAAAAGTGATGTTTTTACATAACCGGTAGCATCCATATATTGTACCTGACACCAATCATCGCCTTTTTCCAATATCATAATCGGAATACCTTCTTCTATTGTAGTCAACACTTTGGAAGAATCCGCTTTTTTTTCATAGACCTCTATTTTCTGCGTTGTATAATACATCTCTAATTCTTCTGCATTAACTGTCAGTTTTCCTGTAAGAAAGCATACTGCCATAAGCAACAAAATACCTGCTTTCCCTGCCACATACTTTAATTTTTCCATAATTTTTTTGTTCCTTTCACATATTGCATATCCGGTACTAATGCACAAATCAGCATAAAAGAATACACCGGAAGTACTTTCGCATTTACACTGTAAAAACAGAATATTATACCAAACAAACACGAACACATTGTCAGTATAATATTTTCATGATGTAAAAACCTTCGGTTCACGACTATTCTTTCTATTACTAAAATAGTGATCACCAGACACACCACTATGCCAAACAATCCATACTCCTCAGCTGCTCTAAAAAGCAGTCCTTCTGTTAAACTTGCCTGACACGCTTTAAACAGAACATCTATCTCTACTTTTGCCATATTAAAAATCGTACCGCCGGGTAACTTGCCTAAATGATTTCCACACAAACCAAAAAATAAAAATATTCCGACAAACCCTACTGATACCCGCAATAGATTTTTTTGCATTCTGCGTAGAGGCAATGTACAATTGTATTCTTTTTCTAATGGGAGTTTATCCCATACACCCGTAACATAGACTCCCAATACACACAAAAGCAAATCCACCAAAACACTGGTTTCCAACGAATAACCGGGTTCTTTTACCGGAAATAATCCTGTGTAATTTGTAAAAAGAGACATATTACTTATTAAAAATGTAAAACAAAAAAACATCTGCAAACTTCTTTTTATCGGCTTCACTCGCGGTGGTAACAATGCAGCCAGTAAAAACAGCATCAAACACATAATATAAAGACTAATTACATTATGGTTAATCGCAAGGACTAAAAAAGCTACAACAGCTTCCGTTATATAAATCAAACGAAGTCCTCTTATTTTGCTGTAACAATAATGTATTACAGCCATTAATGCCACCAATAATGCCATTGACGCATTCTTCCAACTATCCGTAAAGATGCCCATCTGCGGAAACACTAAAAATTCCATCAGAGCTACTACAAGAATCCCACTGTATATATGTAATACTATCACAAAATTTACAGACTTAATCTGCTTTTTACTATATACATAGTAATAAAACAACGAAAAAAACAATATAAGGAACTCTGTTTCATACCCTTCCTGCTGCCCTATATCCAGTCCCAGACAGAATAGCAAAATTCCAAGTAGTGACAATGTTCCCACAACAGCTATACAAAATTCCAGCGGTTTTTCTGCTCTTTTTAAGAATGTACGCTTTTCTCTAAGAAGACCTGCATAAAGAAAAACTACACCCAGCACTGTAAATATAGGAATAAGTCCGCTTCCCAACTTTCCTAATATTGGTGCTAACGCAAAAAAACAGATGAGTATTGTCACTATTGTATTTTCATCCCAATTTATATGTCGTTTTTCCACCTTATCTTCTCGAATACCTTTATCAAAAAATGGTATCTTTTGAATCATTCCGCTTATTTTCATCGTAATTTTAGTCCCTACTGAATAAATCTCTTGTATATACCTTGTCTTTCACATCCTCCAGCTCAGGCTCCATTCGATTTACTACAATAATTTCTGCCCGTTTTTTAAATTCCTGTAAATCCCTGACTACTTCACTGCTGAAGAAAGTATTCTCTTTCATTGCCGGTTCAAAAACAATAATTTCTACACCTTTGGCTTTCAGACGTTTCATAATTCCCTGTATAGACGACTGTCTGAAATTATCGGAACCTGTTTTCATAGTCAGTCGATAAATTCCTACTACCGCTCTATGTGCACTGTCTGCACTAACTCCAAGCTTACTCAAAATCTGATCCGCAATGAAATCTTTTCTCGTTCTATTTGCTTCTACAATAGCAGAAATAATATTGTTCGGAACATCATTATAATTAGCAAGTAACTGCTTTGTATCCTTCGGTAAACAATATCCGCCATAACCAAAAGAAGGATTATTGTAAGAATCTCCGATACGAGGATCCAGACATACACCTTTTATAATCTGCTGTGTATCCAAACCACGCACTTCTGCATAAGTATCCAACTCATTAAAATATGCAACACGAAGTGCTAAATAAGTATTGGCAAAAAGCTTTACAGCCTCTGCTTCTGTAGGATTTGTAAATAAGATATCAATATTTTCCTTAATAGCCCCCTGCTCTAACAGCTTTGCAAATTGTTCTGCAGCTTTTATTGCCTCTTCATTCTCTGCATTACGGCCAACAATAATACGTGACGGATACAAATTATCATAAAGTGCTTTTCCTTCTCTCAAAAACTCAGGTGAGAATAAAATACGTGCGTTACCGTATTTCTTCTGAGCCATTTCTGTAAATCCTACCGGAATTGTAGATTTGATTACAATAAATGCCTTTTCATTTAACCTTGTTACCTGCTCAATTACAGATTCTACAGAAGATGTATCAAAATAATTCTTTTCCGTATCGTAATTTGTCGGTGTCGATACCACTACAAAATCCGCATCCTTATATGCTGCCGCACCATCCGTTGTAGCGGATAAATTTAAATCTTTTTCCTTTAAATATTCCTCAAGTTCTTTGTCTGCAATTGGAGAAATTCTCTTATTAATCATCTCTACTTTTTCTGCAACTAAATCTACTGCAATAACTTCATTGTTCTGTGATAACAAAACAGCATTAGATAAACCAACATAACCTGTTCCTGCGATTGCTATTTTCATTTGTTCTCCTCCAAAATATATAAACTACTTATTAATAATCCCATTATTCTGCGGAATATCCACATTGTTACATTATAATCCACGATTGAGCTATGTTCAATAAAAAAATACTATTGAAGCCTTTTTGAAGCCTTTTTTGCCTTTTTGAAGCCTTTTCTGCAACCTTTTCTCTTCTAATTCAACTAAAATTCTGTCAGTAATTTTCTGTTTTCGACTCCCTGCCCCCACGCCTCCAATGCTAACTCATATGTTTTGGTAAGCTTATAATCCATTTCCTTCATTTTTCTATGCATTTCAAGTTGTCCATTTTTCAAAGATGCAATATCACTTTCATTTTTGTCTAAACGTTCTTCTATTCTGTCCAAACGCTTATCAATACTGCCTAATTTTTCTATAACCAAATTTTCAAATTGCGTCATTATTAACCACCTCAATTTACATACAATTTTTTTCGGCCCCACACTTCTTACCAAGCAATAGTAAACTTATTCTATTGTTCTATTCTCACTATCTCTTTTTATATCCATTAAATATATACTACTTAACTCCGTTCAGCTATAACATAAAATCAGTTCCGGGATACAAATTGATTTTCTAAGAACTAAGTTTGATTCCTTGATAAGGATAAAGAAAAACTACATCATAGAAGCTGATGCGATATTTCTATAATTTACTTTAACAAAGACAGGCGACTTTTGCAAGAAGATATTTCTATAAAAAATACAACAGAACAATAGCACCTTCCAAATACTACCTATCGTCCATTTGCATTTATTTCCTATATTGTATAATAAACATATAGAGTTCTGTCTCTGACACTCTCATTTTAACTTTAATTTTATTTCACTATTAGAAAGGAGTCGATTTATATGCAACCCCAAATACTCATGTATCATATTTCTGATTGTAACTCAAATGACAAGCGGTTATCAACTTACATCGATTATTTAAATCACGATGGTAAAAAATACCGTGCCGAGTATAATAACAGTACTTTTTTAATCTGGGAATATAACTTTCCTGAAAACGCAATACTTTCTGACCATATTGAATACATTGAAGCAAATTCGGGTGGTAGAAAATGGATCTGTATCTATAATGAAAAAAAGAAAATGTTTATTCATACCTCTGCAGACAGTGCTAAGGAAGTCCGTTGTTCCAAAACTATACACTATGAAACATGGGACAGAACAGGATTTTGGTGCTATTTCCCTAATTGGTATGACAACAATCAAAGACCCTTTTTGGTGCAGGCAACCACTTTCGAAGACTATAAAAAACAACTAAAAATGTATAAAGATACCGATGCCACTAATAATATAGCTTCAGACATTGCATTAAATAGTAATGAACAAAAACTAAATGATTATATGGACACTCTCCGTCAGACTATTATTAATAATAAATATGTAAAAACTATCCGGGAAGAGGTACCCAAACCCAAATATTACCCTCCGATTCATCCATTTTATGATGCTAAATCAAAGCTTCTGGAAAATCAGAATACACCGGAATATAAGCTCTTTGATATATTCAAAAACATGCCAAAAGGAGGCAATCTGCATATACATACATCAGCCACACTTAGTGTTGAAAGTTTAATGGAATTATTGGAGTTGTTTGATAACAATGATGACCTGATTTCCGGACAAGGACAACATACTTGGGCAGTATATGTACTTATGCAGGATTTACCTGAAAAGAATGCAATAAAGAACACATTATATCTGATAGATAATAAAGAGCAGTCAATAAATCCATCTGATCAATATAAGAAATTCTCAACACTGACAGATGACGAAAAGGCTGACTTAATGTCTGATCTGTGTTTTATGGACGATAACAAATTCAAACAGATAGAATATATTTGGGACGCTTTTAACCAGGCATTCACAAGAGTCTCTACAATACTTAAAGTAAAAACATTTTATTATGAATATTATATAAGATCCTTTGAAGAACTTGTAAACGATAATGTGGATTATGTTGAATTAAGATGCGGCACTCCAAACTTTGTTGCTAACAATAATGATTTATTTGTTTCAAATTCTCATCATCCAAACGCTAATGCCGAAGGAACAAACCTCTTAGCGTCTGATACATACCCATATCAGGTAATTTACGATTCCTATCAGGCTGTTAAAAAATCTCATCCTACCTTTAAGCTTAAACTGATTATTGCCGGAAATAGAAGTAAGAATGCTGATTTCATAAAAGAAGAAATTCAAAAGGTAAACACATGGATACAAAATCCGCCAGAAGATATCGAAACAAATTTCATCATTGGCTATGATTTGGTAGGCGAAGAAGACCGGGGTAATGAAACAAATATCTATGCAGAATCTTTATATGCTTCCGGATGTGTAGGTGCAGTTCCTTTTTACTTCCATGATGGTGAAAGCTGCTGGGCAAACGATGATAATATATACTCTGCATTTACCTTAGGCTCTAGAAGGATAGGACACGGATTAAATCTATTCAGATTTCCGGCAATGGTCGATTTAATGAAGGATAAAGGCGTTGCTTTAGAAGTATGTCCAATTAGTAATCAGCTTTTACGATACACAACTGATTTACGAATGCACCCCATTGGAGAATATCTGAATCGTGGCATTCCGTGTGTTATCTGCTCTGATGATCCACTGATACTCGGTAATCCGGGATTATCTTATGATTTTTGGGAAATGTACTTAGGACAGCTTCTGGATTTAAGAGAAATAAAGAAATTAATTCTTAATTCGTATCAGTACAGTGGAATGACGGAACATGAAAAAGTTGAAAAGATAAATGCTTGGGAAGAAAAATGGAATATGTTTATTAATTGACGTTTACTCTAAACCGGCAGTTCTGCATAAATGAAACTGCCGGTTTTAATAAAGAATTATGCTCTTTTCCTTTTTCATACACTTTATACACTTCCATAACCAGTGTAACAAGCAATAAACATACCATGTGCAAATTAACGAAAATCCAACATATTCAAAACTATATCCCCAACTCCTCCAACAGCTTTTCCTGATACTCCTTATCTTTTACTGCACGAACCAAATCATCTTCCCGATTCTGTTCTATCAATATACTGTTCAGCCGGTTTAACCTCGCCTGACCTTCCTCACGTCCTGCTTCACGTCCTCGCTCATAACCTTCTTCTTCCCCGGCTTCGAAGTTGGCTTTCTTCGCGTATTCCTCATTGTATTCATATATCGACATCGCTACTACCTCCGCTTTCTGCTCCAGCAAAAAATCCTTCAGTATATCTTTACGGATACATTCCTCGACAGCACTTTCCACTGCCTCATTTAACTTCATTCTTTCCATTTTTTCACG
>JAFSBX010000097.1 GCA_017437065.1 Lachnospiraceae bacterium | reverse complement strand
CTTGGCTCTTTCATTGCCACCTTGGGAGTTGTGCTTCCATCCTTTATCATCATTTTGCTGGTTGCAACTCTTATTCGCAATCTGCTTAAATATAAAGGTGTTCAGGCTTTTTTGAGTGGCATCAGACCATGCGTTATTGGCTTAATTTTATCTACATCCATAATATTGTTTTTCAGTACAATTTTTAGTATACAACAGTTTGAATCCCCAGTTTCCTTGGACATAAGAGGGCTTATAATACTTTCCATTATATTTATTTTACAATTTATAGTGAAAGCAAAAAAACATACTGAAACCTCTCCTATTGTATTGATTTTAAGTTCTGCCTGTTTGGGCATGGTACTATATTCTATATAGTGAAAGAGGATATCATAAAGACAGATTTCTTTATGATATCCTCTGCAAAATTCAAAGCTTCACGAGCTTTTCTACAGTTACATTCCCATTTCTTCCAATTCTTTCAACATAAATTCCTCCAATTTCCTCTTATCCGGCAAATGGTCCATCAATGTCTGTTCTAAATCGGATTCGCTTACAGCTTCTTTGGCATCCAAACCAAGAAACTCGAAGGTAAACGGGTCTTTGATGGTTAAAGCATTTGAAGTTGCGTTATCTACGGACTTTGTCAATAATAGCTCCGGTTTCTTGCTGATTCCGGCTCTTACAAACAGATTTGTTTTTATTTGCCTACGAAGTTCTCTTACGCTCCAATTGCATTTCATACATTCTGTTTCATAAAAAAATCTTTCAAAAGAATCTTCAATTACCATAATTTCCCTAATGTGGGAAAATGAGAGATTGCTTACCAAAACTTCTGGCTTTGTTTCAAATTGGTTCGACACCGTCGCACCAATTTCGTAAAGTCATAAGCTGATTTACGGCACTTTTGCTCATATATTTGAGGGTGCAGAAGAAACCAACTTACTTGCATTAAATGCGTCTATTGAAGCGGCAAGAGCAGGAGAAGTAGGTAAAGGTTTTGCGGTTGTCGCACAGGAAATTAAAAATCTGGCAGAGAATTCCGGTAGAAGTGCAGACAATATTGCAGAGCTTCTTGGACAGGTACAGGCAATCATTACAACAACGGTAGAGCAGACCGGCTACAATGTAGAGAAAATTGATGAAAGTGCCGTACTTGTGGATAAGACCGCTAAAGAGTTTGATATGATTTATGAAGCGGTAGAAAACACGAACAAAGGCATTGAAATATTGTTAGAGAATATACAACAGATGAGTGATGTGGCAGAAAACCTGGCAGCAACCACAGAGGAACAGGCAGCAACCACAACCTCAATTTCCGAAAATATAAGCGAATTGACAGGCACTTTTGTAACAACACAGGAGAATGTAGTGAAAACCAAAGCAAATGCGGAGGAATTGACACAGGTAGTTAAGAAGCTGAAAGAAAGTGCGGATAAGTTTAAAGTGTAAGAGTGGAAATATAAAAAAGTAGTTTGCATATTGGGGCAGGCTACTTTTTTTGTGAAAAAGGTTAAAATGTTTAAAAGTTTCCCACAAAAAAATGAGTAAATATATGAATAAATACAGAAAAAAGGAGTTGTGTAATATAATTCTTATATGATAGAATTTATTAAATACGAAAAAAAACGAAAAAACAAAGAAAGGGGATATATATTTGAAAGAGAGAATTGTATTTGAAGATAATGACATTCTTGTCTGCCATAAGCCCGCCGGTCTTGCTACACAGACCGGAAGAGTAGGGCAGAAGGACTTAGTAAGTGAGATTAAAAATTATCTTGGTGGAAATTCCTATCTTGGGTTAATTCATCGTTTGGATCAGCCGGTAGAAGGGTTGCTTGTGTTTGCAAAGACAGCGTATGCAGCGAAAGAACTGAGCAGACAATTGACAAGTAATATTTTGAACAAGCAATATTTTGCCGTAGTTTCCGGAAAAGGATTTCCGGAAGAAACGAAACTGGAAGATTATCTGGTGAAGGATAATAAAACAAACATGTCCAGGATAGCGGAAGAAAAAGAAAACGGGGCAAAAAGGGCAGAGCTTTGGGTGAAAACAGTTACATATAATGCAGAAAATGATATGTCTTTATTAGAAATTTCATTAGTAACAGGAAGACATCATCAAATACGGGTACAGATGGCCAATGCCGGTTTTCCGTTGCTTGGAGATGCGAAGTATGGAACAGAGGAATCTAAACAGAAATCAAAAGAGATGGAAGTGCGGAATGTGGCATTGTGTGCTGCGGGACTGACTTTTATGCATCCAAAGACAAAAAAGAAGATGGAATTTCAGACAGAACCTAAGGGAGAAATTTTCCAACAGGTTTAAGAGAAGGCGGTATTAAAAAATGGTGGTAGCAAAAAGGAGTATATGAGAAATGGGTAAAGAAGAAAAAGTAAAAAGTTTAAGTGGAAAACTGAGTGGTCTGTTAATGCTTGGGGTAGGATTTATATTAATTGGTTCACTTGTGTTTTCATTCGTCATGGCGTTTAATACGATTAAAACGCGCTCAATGGAATGGATGGGGGCATCTTCGGAAAGTTACATGCAGGAGGTTGAAAACTGGATTGACATGAACACGCAGCTGTTAGAGAACAGTGCGTATGTCGTTACAAATCTGAATTCCGGCGATTCCAGAAAATTTACGGAAGTTATGGCGGATAAGATAGCAGCAATGCCAATGGGGATTTATCTTGCATATCCGAATAAAGATTTATATTATCCAAGTTGTGAAGAAAGTCTTCCGGAGGATTTTGATCCAACAGCAACAGAGTGGTATCAAAGTGCAATGGAAAGTGCGGAAACGCAGTTTACAGACGTATATAAAGATACTGCCAGTGGACAAATGTGTATTACGCTTTCCAGACAAATTGGGGATGGAAAGTGTGTACTTGGTGGGGATTTGTTCCTTACTGATTTAGCGGATATTGTCAGTCATGTGAATATAACCGAAAACAGTATTGCGTTTATTTATAACGGAAAGGGAGAAATTATTGCAATTAAAGATAAGAGTCTGTTGGGAACTGCACTTCCTGAAAAATATAATGAGCTTTCCGATGATATAGCCGCAGGCAATGTAAAGGAACGCTATGATATTGACGGTACGAATTATCTGATGAAGAATGCTACGATAAGTGGTGTGGAATGGGAACTTGTTATACTGGCACCTTATGCAGAAGTTATGGCATCCGGCTATACCATTGGATATGTATATTTGGGTATTGCGGTTGGTGCACTTGTATTACTTTTCGTGATTATGCTTTTTGTAATTAAACGCATGTTAAAACCGGTATTAGAAGTAAATGATTTTATGATGAAAGTAGCGGATGGTGATTTGACGGGAATCATTCAGAGTAAAGACAAGACAGAAATTGGACAGATGATAGGTTCTGTTAATAACAGTGTGGGAAATATCAGAAGTGTAGTAGGTGATATCAGCAGGGCGGCAGAACAGCTGGGTAATTCCAGTGCGGAAAACGTGGAAGCAGCTGGAATTTTGTCTGAAAATGTAGAAAATAACAAAAAATCGGCAGAACAGATTTCAGAGGCAGTAAGTCAAATGGTAGCAACGGTAGATTATGTTGCAGGAAAGGCTACAGAGTTAAGTGGTCTGGTGAATGATATGACATCAGAGAGTGATTCCGTAAAAGCCAATGTAAATGCTACGGCGGAAAGTGCTAAGACCGGATTAGACAGTATTCAGAATGTAACAGCTGAAATTAATGAAGTAAAGAGTTCCATAGATGAGCTTTCTGTTACGGTACAGGAAGCAAACGAACTGACAAGACAGATTAATGATATTGTGGAAATTATTCAAAATATTGCAGAGCAGACAAACCTTCTGGCATTAAATGCATCCATTGAGGCGGCAAGAGCAGGAGAGGTTGGTAAAGGTTTTGCAGTTGTAGCACAGGAAATTAAGAATCTGGCAGAAAATTCAAGTCAGAGCGCAGATAATATTGCACAGCTTCTTGGACAAGTACAGAGCATTATTACGACTACAGTGGAACAGACAGGGAACAATGTGGAAAAAATTGATGAAAGTGTTGTGCTTGTGGATAAAACAGCAAAAGAATTTGATATGATTTATGAAGCGGTAGAAAGTACAAACCATGGTATTGCAGTGATGCTGGAAAATATACAGCAGATGAGTGAAGTAGTGGAAAATCTGGCAGCAACCACACAGCAACAGGCAGCAACCACAACATCTATTTCAGAAAATGTAAGTGAATTAACGGATACATTCGACACCACACGAAAACATGTAGTAAAGACAAAAGAAAATGCAGAAGAACTGACACTTGTGGTAAGAAATCTGAAAGAAAGTGCGGATAAATTTAAAGTATAGAATCAAAAAAGAATGTCGTATAAACGTCAGGGTAAGCCGGCGCTTGTACGGCATTTCTTTTTCTTGTAGCGGATTATTGGGAGTGATACAATAATATATCGTAGATATAATATGCGAGTGATGAATGATGACAGGCAGATGGGAGTAATGATGAAAATACAGGGGCAAAGAACAGGCAATAAGAATAAAGGAGAACAGGAGCGATGGAAGGAATGGATAAATAGTGTAGGAAATTACGCCAAAACGGTTACTTACGCGTATCTGATATTTATTATAGCGGTATTTCCTTTTTATGCGCCGAAGGGATATGTAGAAATTGGAATTCATAAATTTTATTTTTTTAAGATGGTAGGATTGGTATGTTTTGGAATGCTCGTACCTGCCGTTCTTTTATTGCTTTTTATGAAATGGAGAAGAAAGGAACATTTTAGATGTTCTGTTACAGATAAAGCAATGTTGCTGTATGGTGTAGCCGTTTTTTTGTCATTTGTGTGTACAGAATGGAAAGAAGAAGCATTGTGGGGGACGGAAGGGTGGTATATGGGTGCTGTATCTCAATTAATGTTTGTAGCCATATATTTTGTAATATCACGTTTTGTTGAAAATGAAAAAGTATGGTACAGTCTGTTTTTGATGGTATCATCCTGTGTATTTCTTTTGGGGCTGTTGAACCGCTTTTCAATATATCCTTTTGAAATGAAAGGGGCAAATCCGATTTTTATTTCTACTTTGGGGAATATAAACTGGTTTTGCAGTTACTGGATGGTATTACTTCCTATCGGTTTGGTTTTTTACTGGAGTGATATTGGAGATACCGTTCTGATAAAAGCAGGATTAATGCTATATATTATTGTAGGTTTTATGACAGGGATTGTTCAGGGAAGCAGCAGCGGATTTCTGGCTCTGGGAACAATGATTTTTGCAATTTTCTGCTTATCATTTCGAAAGGAAAACCGATTATTGCGCTGGTTTGAACTGATGATTTTGTTTGCTGTCAGCGTATTAGTAATTAGTGTTTTGAAAAGTCTTTTTCCGGAAAGTATGAATTATCAAAATACGATTGCAGAAAAAATTACAGAATATTCATTTGGTGTATTGTTATTGTCTGTATTCGTGGTGTGCTACACAGTGCTTCGTTATTGGATAAAGCATAAGGAGCTAAAAATAGAAAAGCTGGTTATATTACGGAATATTGTTGCAGGCATTGTTTTATTGGCAGCAGTAGTTGTGGGAATATTGGTTGTTTATTATAACAGTATGCCTGAAACGATAGAAAATTCCCGTCTGACAGATGCTTTTATTATTGACAGTGACTGGGGAAACAGCCGGGGTGCTACATGGACAGCCGGAGTGGAGGCATTCGCTACGATGACATTTAGGGAAAAGATGGTGGGTGTTGGTCCGGATTGCTTTTATCGTTATGTGTACAGTGAATGGGAGATTGCTACCGAACTATATAATGTGTTTGGGGATGCACGACTTACAAATGCACATAATGAGTGGCTGACCACATTGGTGAATCTGGGAATCTGCGGGGTTCTTCCGTATATTACAGTTTTTATTACGGCAGTGTTTCGTCAGTTGAAGGAAGGGAAAAAACACGAACCGGCATTGGTGAGTGCGGTATGCATTATTACATATACAATACATAATATGGTGAGTTTTCAACAAGTTATATGTACGCCTGTTGTATTTATCCTGATTGGTATGGGAGAAAGTGTTATATGCCGTAAATTATCAAAAAATGTAGAAAAAAATTGACAGAATAAAAAAAATGGTTATAATAGCAAGGGTAGAAACAAAGGAAACAACACATAGTGGGAGAAAAACGATGAAACAGATGAAAAAGAAAATTATGACACTTGTACTTGCAATGAGCATGGTACTTGCATTGACAGCATGTGGGGGCAGCGCTAAGTTTGAAAAAGGAACAGTTGAAGGTAACGTATATACAAACACATCCGTAGGAATTAAGGCTACAGTTCCGGAAGGATTAACAATTGCAGATGAAGCAACAATGCAGTCATTCCAGGATTCAGCTATGGCTTCCATGGAAAACGCAGAAAAAGTAGAAGCAGCTATCGTTTATGAAACAGTTATTACTTCAGAAGCAGGATCTTCTATTCAGATTGCAGCTGAAGATATGACACAGACTATCGGCGCAAAAGTAAAAGCTGATACTTATTTAGAGAGCTTACAGGAAACAACAAAAACTACATATGAAAGCATGGGATGCACAGTAGAATTTTCAGATGTAACAGCTAAAAAACTTGGTGGTGTAGAATTCTCACACATCAATATTTCAATTGACCTTGCAGGTACAGCAATTACTCAGGAATGTTACTGCCGTGCAATCGGTAACCATATGTACTACATCATTGTTACTGATATGGGTGATTGTACAGATGCTATGACAGCATTCTTTGATTCTTTTGAAGCTGCTAAATAATAGAAATTAGTCAGACAAACGCTGAAATGTAACGACTTCGGAAAAAACAATTGACAAATATTTTCCTTTCTTCTACAATGGAAGTCAATAGTTGAACAGCGTTGAATGGGATTAGTACAGATAGGAAGCGTTTCAGAGAGAAAGCCGTTGGTGAGAGGTTTTTACGAATAATATTTGGAACCTGCCCGGGAGCTTTGTATGAAAATACAACGTACGCCGGCGTTAACGGTTTAGAGATGAGTGTATTAACACTAATTAGGGTGGTACCGCCGAGTTTTTCGGTCCCTTACGGGGATGGAAAGACTCGGCGTTTTTTTGTATTCATCCCTATCAATAATATATTAGGAGGAGTAGCAGGATGGCTGACAAAAAATTAGTAGAAGCAATTACATCGATGGAAACTGATTTTGCACAGTGGTATACCGATGTAGTAAAAAAAGCAGAATTAATCGACTATACAAGCGTAAAAGGATGTATGGTTATCAAACCGGCAGGATATGCAATCTGGGAAAACATTCAGAGCCAGTTGGATAAAATGTTTAAAGAGAGCGGAGTAGAAAACGTTTATTTACCAATGTTTATTCCTGAAAGTCTTTTACAGAAAGAAAAGGATCACGTAGAAGGATTTGCACCGGAAGTAGCATGGGTTACACATGGCGGATTAAATCCATTACAGGAAAGACTTTGTGTAAGACCTACTTCTGAAACATTGTTCTGTGATTTCTATAAAAATGAAATTCAGTCCTATAGAGATTTGCCAAAGGTATATAATCAGTGGTGTTCTGTAGTACGTTGGGAAAAAGAAACAAGACCTTTCCTTCGTTCCAGAGAATTCTTATGGCAGGAAGGACATACTGCACATGCTACTGCTGAGGATGCAGAAGCAAGAACAATTCAGATGCTGAATATATATGCACAGTTTCTTGAAGAGTATCTGGCAATCCCTGTTATTAAAGGACAGAAAACCGAGAAAGAAAAATTTGCAGGTGCAGAAGCTACTTATACGATTGAAGCATTGATGCATGACGGAAAAGCATTGCAGTCCGGTACAAGTCATAACTTCGGCGATGGTTTTGCAAAAGCATTCGGCATTCAGTATACAGACAAAGATAATAAATTAAAACATGTACATCAGACTTCATGGGGAATGACAACCCGTCTGATTGGTGCAATCATCATGGTTCACGGTGATGATTCAGGTTTAGTACTTCCTCCTGCAATTGCACCGACTCAGGTAATGATTATTCCAATCCAGCAGCATAAAGAAGGAGTACTTGAAAAAGCTGCAGAGCTTTCAGAGAAGTTAGGAAACTTCCGTGTGAAAGTGGACGACAGTGATAAGAGTCCGGGATGGAAATTCTCTGAGCAGGAAATGCGCGGTATTCCAATCCGTGTAGAAATCGGACCTAAGGATATTGCAGCAAATAAATGTGTTATCTGCCGTAGAGATACCAGAGAAAAGATTGAAGCAAATCTTGACGAACTGGAAAGCAAGGTTTCAGAAGTATTAGAAACTATGCAGAAAGAAATGTTAGAGCGTGCAAGAGCACACCGCGAAGAACATACCTATGTGGCGAAAAACTTTGACGAATTTGTAAAAATCTTTGAAGAAAAGACAGGTTTCGTGAAAGCCATGTGGTGTGAAGAACAGGCATGTGAAGATGCAATTAAAGAAAAACTTGCTGTTACAAGCCGTTGTATGCCATTTGAACAGGAGCAGTTAAGCGATGTTTGCGTTTGCTGTGGAAAACCTGCGAAGAAAATGGTTTACTGGGGTAAAGCATACTAAAATTTATAAGCAGTTTATTGGAAATCCGGCTCATAGATGATTCTGTGAGCCGGAAAATGTTAAGGAGAATGCGAAGCATTCTCTTAGAATTGTCGCCGTCCGCCGTCCGGCGACAATTTTTTATGGAATAATTAATAACGTTGTGCTACAATAAAAAACGTATGTAAACAGAAAATCAGTATGAAAAAGGAAAGCGGACAGGTTATGAGTATGAGAGTTGGATTTGATAACGAAAAATATTTAAAAATGCAATCAGAACATATTGAAGAGAGAATCAATAAATTCGGAGATAAGTTATATCTGGAGTTTGGTGGTAAATTATTCGATGATTTTCATGCATCAAGAGTATTGCCGGGGTTTGAACCTGACAGTAAATTACGTATGTTGATGAAGCTTTCCGATAGAGCAGAGATAGTTATTGTAATAAATTCAGCTGATATTGAAAAGAATAAGATACGCGGTGATTTAGGAATTACCTATGATGAAGATGTACAGAGACTGATGAAGGAATTTGAAGACCGTGGATTTTTGGTTGGAAGTGTAGTACTGACCCGTTATGCAGGACAGGTACGTGCCGCAGAATTTAAGGAAAAACTGGAAAAAAATAATGTAAAAGTATACTTGCATTATGCCATTGAAGGATATCCGTCTAACATTCCGTTAATTGTCAGTGATGAAGGATTTGGTAAAAATGAGTACATTGAGACAACCAGACCGTTAGTTGTGGTTACTGCACCGGGACCGGGAAGTGGAAAAATGGCGGTTTGCTTATCGCAGCTTTACCATGATAATAAGAGAGGTATCAAGGCAGGATATGCCAAATACGAGACTTTTCCGATTTGGAATATTCCGTTAAAGCATCCGGTGAATCTTGCATATGAAGCAGCAACAGCGGATCTGAATGATATAAATATGATTGACCCCTTCCATTTGGAGGCTTATGGGGAAACGACAGTTAATTATAACCGTGATATTGAGATTTTCCCGGTATTGAATGCAATTTTTGAGGGGATTTACGGAGAAAATCCGTACAAGTCTCCTACCGATATGGGTGTCAATATGGCAGGAAAGTGCATGGTGGATGATGAAGCCTGCAAAGAAGCCTCTTATATGGAAATCATTCGTCGCTATTATACGGCAATGAATGATGTAATCAGGGGTAAAGCAAAAGAAAATGATGTTTATAAAATTGAACTTTTACTGAAACAGGCGAAGATTACGACAGATGACAGAAAGGTAACTGTCGCAGCTAAGAAACGTGCAGAAGAATTAGGAGTACCCACCGCAGCGATTGAGCTTGCAGATGGAACAATTATTACATCCAAAACTTCTGACTTGCTCGGAGCATCAGCAGCATTATTATTGAATGCTTTAAAATATCTGGGAGAGGTAGACCATGATACACATTTGATTTTGCCGGAAGCCATTGAGCCGATTCAGGAGTTGAAAACAAAATATCTTGGTGGAAAAAACCCGAGGCTTCATACGGATGAAGTACTGATTGCACTTTCTGTTTCAGCAATGAACGATAAAAATGCGAGAAAAGCGTTGGAGCAGCTTCCGAAATTAAAGGGATGTCAGGTGCACACCTCCGTTATGCTTACAGATGTAGATTTGAAAACATTTAAAAAGCTTGGTGTGGATTTAACCTGTGAACCAATTATTAAAGGAATGAATAACATTTAAAAAAGAGTATAAAAAGTTTATAAATCTTTTAGAGTTATGTCCGGATTTTCACAAATACGTTATTGATTAATGGGAAAGCTATCCTTATAATAGAAACAACGATTTGGAAAAACAGATTTGACATAGGTCATTGTGCAAAAGAATGGAGAAGTTATGGACAGTAATAACGTGAACAATTATAACAATGGAAATGGTTATAATAATAACGGTGGAAACGGGGGACAAAATGATCCGGGAAAAGGCGGACCGGGAAATAATGGACAAAACCCGAAGAAATCAAATGTACTGCTTTTTTTAGTTGCATCATTAATAACATTATTGTTAATGAGCTACTTTATGAAAGTTTTGACAGGTGGAACCGAAAAAGAGATTACCTATAATCAGTTTATTAATATGGTAGAAAGCGGGAAAGTAGGAAATGTACAGATTACGCCGGAACGGATTAATATTTATCCGAAAGTAGAAAAGAGTAATAATATTTACGGAACTTCGACAGTGTCTTATTACACAGGAAAAATTGAAGAGGACGAGACACTGACAAAAAGACTGTTGAAATATGGTGTAGAAGTCAGCGGAGTGGTGCAGGATAATTCAGGTATGTTGATGTCTATTATTCTGACTTATATTTTGCCGCTTGTTTTTGTGTGGATATTGCTTAGTTTTTTGATGAAAAAGATTTCCGGTGGCGGAGGTCCTATGGGAGTAGGTAAATCCACTGCAAAAGTGTATGTACAAAAGGAAACCGGAATTACTTTTAAAGATGTTGCGGGTGAAGATGAGGCGAAAGAATCCTTACAGGAAGTAGTAGATTTCCTGCATAATCCGGGCAGATACAGCAAAATCGGTGCGAAGCTTCCAAAAGGTGCCTTGCTGGTAGGACCTCCCGGAACAGGTAAGACACTTCTTGCAAAGGCGGTTGCCGGAGAAGCAGGAGTGCCGTTCTTTTCATTGACAGGTTCTGATTTTATTGAACTTTATGTAGGTGTTGGTGCATCCCGTGTAAGAGATTTATTTAAAGAAGCAAATAAGAATGCACCATGTATTATTTTTATTGATGAAATTGATGCCATTGGACGAAGCCGTGACTCGAAATACGGTGGCGGTAATGAAGAACGTGAACAGACGTTGAACCAGTTACTTTCTGAAATGGATGGTTTCGATACTTCCAAAGGTATTTTGATTTTAGGAGCAACAAACAGACCGGAAATTCTGGATAAGGCGTTGCTTCGTCCGGGACGTTTTGACAGAAGAATTATCGTAGACAAACCGGATTTAAAAGGTCGTGTCGAGATTTTAAAGGTACATGCAAAAGATGTATTGATGGATGACAGTGTGGATTTAGAAGCAATTGCACTTGCAACAAGTGGTGCGGTAGGTTCTGACCTTGCCAATATGATTAATGAAGCAGCAATCAATGCCGTAAAAATGGGAAGAAACTGCGTTTGCCAGAAAGATTTGTTTGAGGCAGTGGAACAGGTACTTGTAGGTAAAGAGAAAAAAGACCGTATTATGAGCAAAGAAGAGAGAAAAATTGTTTCTTATCATGAAATTGGTCATGCGCTTACCAGTGCTCTTCAGAAAAATTCTGAACCGGTGCAGAAAATTACAATTGTACCGCGAACGATGGGTGCATTAGGTTATGTCATGAATGTACCGGAGGAAGAAAAATATCTGAATACGGAAGCAGAGCTTAGAGATATGCTTGTAAGCCTTGTGGCAGGCCGTGCGGCAGAAGAAATTGTATTTGATACAGTAACAACAGGTGCGTCCAACGATATTGAAAAAGCAACCGGAATTGCACGCGCCATGGTTACCCAGTATGGTATGAGTAAGCGGTTTGGACTTGTAGGTCTGGAATCTGTGGAAAGCAAGTATTTATCCGGCAGAACAGTTATGAATTGTAGTGATGTAACGGCTGCGGATGTGGATACGGAAGTTATGGCAATTTTGAAAGAAAGCTATGAAAAAGCAAAACAGCTTCTTTTGGAAAACAGAGATGTTATGGATAAACTTGCCGAATTTTTGATTGAGAAGGAAACGATTACCGGAAAAGAGTTTATGGAGATTTTCCGCCGCGAAAAAGGCATTCCTGAACCGGAAGAGAAGAAGCCGGAAGAAGGAAAAGCAGAGAACGGACAGGAACTCAGCCTGATGAATTCGGTTACAGATGAAAAGAAAACAGAAGAAACTTTCAAGACGGTTGAAGAAGATAAAATGTCAACGGATGATTTTTTGAATGAAAATCAGAAAGAAATTGATGATTTCTTTGCACAGGATAACAATCAGACAACATATGCGTGGGGGCAGCAGGAGGTTGGAATACAGAATCAGATGAAAAGTGATGATTCTCATATAGGACAGCATATCAATCATACGATTGATGAGCCGCTTGGGCGTTTTTCCAATGCACCTTCAGGATTGGAACATCAGGTACAGAAACCTTCTGACGAAAAATAAAAGTAAAAAGATTCTATGTATGACTCATAGAATCTTTTTTGTATAAGAAAAGCATGGTGCGAATGTTGTAAAAATAAGAAGTGTGGCTATTGAGCAGCATTTTGCATAATATAGGAGCAGATATGTTTAATTTTGAGGAAGAGTTAAAAAAGCTCCCTAAAAATCCGGGAGTATATATTATGCGGGATGAGAACGATACAATTATTTATGTGGGAAAAGCAATTAATTTACATAATCGGGTTCGTTCGTATTTTCGTCCGAATATCGGGCGTGGTCCGCAGATTGATAAAATGGTAACGCTGATTGCACGTTTTGAGTATATAGTGACGGATTCTGAGTTAGAAGCACTTGTATTGGAAAATAATCTGATTAAAGAATACAGCCCCAAGTACAATACAATGCTGAAAGATGATAAGACGTATCCATATATTAAAGTAACGGTAGGGGAAGAGTATCCAAGAGTACTGTTTTCCAGAGAGATGAAAAAGGACAAGTCTAAATATTTTGGACCGTATACCAGTGCGGGTGCCGTGAAAGATACAATTGAACTGTTGAACAAGCTTTATCAGTTGCGAACCTGTAACAGAAATCTGCCACGGGATATCGGAAATGACAGGCCATGTCTGAATTATCATATCAAGCAGTGTCTTGCACCTTGTCAGGGATATGTGTCAAAGGAACAGTATGCGGAACAGGTGGCACAGGCACTGGAATTTTTGAATGGAAAATACGATACTATTCTAAAAGATTTGGAAAAGAAGATGTATGAGGCCTCTGAAAATATGGAATTTGAGGAAGCTGTCCGTTATCGGGATTTGCTTAATAGCGTAAAGCAGGTATCCCAAAAGCAGAAAATTACGGACAGCGATATGGAAGATAAGGATATTATTGCGCTGGATAAAGATGAGAATGATGCAATTGTGCAGGTGTTTTTTGTGCGCGGCGGAAAGCTGATTGGCAGGGAGCATTTTCATATGACACATGTTTCAGGCACACCAAAGGAGCAGATTTTACTGGATTTTGTAAAACAGTTTTATGCAGGCACTCCGTTTATTCCAAAAGAACTCATGCTTCAGAAAGAAATTGAAGATGTGGAAATATTGGAAAAATGGCTTAGTTCAAAGAGAGGCAGTCGTGTGTATATCCGCGTACCCAAAAAGGGAACAAAGGAAAAGCTGGTAGAGCTTGCGGCACAAAATGCCCGGCTGATACTTAGTCAGGACAGGGAAAAGATTAAACGTGAGGAAGGGCGCACTATCGGTGCAACAAAGGAAATTGCATCACTGTTAGGACTGGAAAGAATTCACCGCATGGAGGCCTTTGATATTTCTAACATCAGTGGTTTTGCAAATGTAGGTTCTATGGTAGTTTACGAGCAGGGAAAACCGAAACGTAGTGATTATCGCAAGTTTAAGATTAAGACGGTTTCGGGACCTGATGATTATGCCTGTATGCGGGAAGTACTGACAAGGCGGTTTGTACATGGCATGGAGGAACAAAAGGAGCTGGATGAAAAAGAGCTGGAAAAAGAATTCGGCAGCTTTACCAAATTTCCGGATTTGCTGTTGATGGATGGTGGACGGGGGCAGGTAAATATTGCCCTTGAGGTTTTAAATGAACTGCACATTAACATTCCGGTATGCGGTATGGTAAAGGATGATAACCACCGGACGAGAGGCTTGTACTTTAATAATGTAGAAATTCCGATTGACCATCGGAGTGAAGGATTTAAACTGATAACGCGAATTCAGGATGAGGCACATAGATTTGCGATTGAATATCATCGTTCTTTAAGAAGTAAGACACAGGTAAAATCTGTGCTGGATGACATCCCGGGAGTCGGGCCGGCAAGGAGAAAGGCACTGATGAAGGCTTTTAAATCAATTGATGAGATTAAGCATGCCACTGCCGAGGAGCTGGTGGAGAAAGCAAATCTTCCGCAGAATACGGCGGAGGAGATTTACTTTTTTTTTCATAAAAGCGAAGAGGAAAAGAGTTAACTCTTTTATTGCTATTAAAATGTGGGTATGATAGAATATTAAAATGAGTGAGGCGAAGACAGGCATGGAGAAGACCCATGTTTCTTGATAAATAAAATGCAAAGAAAAGAGGAGCGGGATATGGCAAGTGTAAAACTGAGCAAGGTCATCGAGAAGATGAAACTGGACAATCTGACACCGGATATTGATATTGAAAATATTCGTGTTACGCAGCCGGATATTAACCGACCGGCGTTGCAGATGGCGGGATTTTTTGCGCATTTTGATGCAACACGTATACAAATTATCGGTTTTGTGGAATATACTTATATGGAAAGTATGACAGAAGAACAGAAAGAAGAAGTTTATACAAAATTACTTTCCTTTGACATACCGGCAATTGTATACTGTCGTGATTTACAACCGGATGAGTTTTTCCTGAAAAAGGCAACTGAGCATGGAGTACCGGTATTATCTACAAAGACCAGTACATCTGATTTCATGGCTGAAATTATTCGTTGGCTGAAGGTAAAACTGGCACCATGCATTTCCGTACATGGTGTATTGGTGGATGTCTATGGTGAAGGTGTTTTGATTACCGGAGAAAGCGGAATCGGTAAATCCGAAGCAGCACTGGAACTTATTAAGAGAGGACACCGTCTGGTTACGGATGATGTTGTAGAAATCCGCAAAGTAAGTGATGACACATTAATCGGAAGTGCGCCGGATATTACGAAGCATTTTATTGAGCTTAGAGGTATCGGTATTGTAGATATTAAATCACTGTATGGTGTTTCAAGTGTTAAGGATACTCAGGGAATTGATTTGGTTATCAAATTGGAAGACTGGGACAAAGATAAAGAATATGACAGACTTGGTCTGGAAGAAGAATATACGGAATATCTTGGTAATAAGGTAGTATGTCATAGTATTCCGATTCGTCCGGGACGAAATCTGGCAATTATCTGTGAGTCAGCAGCTGTTAATCACAGACAGAAAAAGATGGGATATAATGCAGCACAGGAGCTTTATACAAGAGTACAGAATTCTTTGGCGCGTAAACGTGATGAAGATGAAGAATAATTAAATTTTGTATTAATTACATAAGTCGAAAGGAGCATTTTTAGGGATGAGTCAGTATGTATTTGGTGTAGATATCGGAGGAACAACAGTAAAATTAGGATTTTTTGAAGCTAACGGAAATGTAGTGGATAAATGGGAAATACCAACAAGAACAGAAAATGGCGGAGAAGCTATTTTACCGGATGTAGCAGAAAGCATTCAGAAGAAGATGCAGGAAAAAGGGATTACTAAAGACGCAGTTGCAGGTGTAGGTGTAGGTGTTCCGGGTCCTGTAGATGCAGACGGAGTAGTTCATGTGGCTGTTAACTTAGGCTGGGGTGTATTCAATGTCAGCGAAACTTTATCCGGTCTGTTAGATGGTATGGAAGTAAAAACCGGAAATGATGCGAATGTTGCAGCACTTGGTGAAATGTGGAAAGGCGGTGGACAGGGATATAAAAATATGGTTGCCGTAACACTTGGAACCGGTGTAGGTGGTGGTATTATCATCAATGGAGAGATTTTAAGCGGTGCAGTTGGTGCAGGTGGAGAAATCGGACATATTCATGTGGAGGATGATGAGCAGGATATCTGTGGCTGTAAAAACCGCGGTTGTCTGGAACAGTATGCTTCCGCAACAGGTGTTGTTCGTCTTGCAAAGAGAAAATTGCAGGGTGATGAAGAAAGTGTTTTAAGAAACGGAGAATTAAGTGCAAAAGCTGTATTTGATGCAGTAAAGGCAGGAGATAAAGTAGCAATCTGGGTTGCACAGCAGTTTGGTTATTATCTTGGAAAAGGTCTGGCAGCAGTTGCCGGAGTAGTAAATCCGGAAGCTTTTGTAATCGGTGGCGGTGTATCAAAAGCAGGAGAAGTTCTTTTTGAGTATATTAAACCATATTATGAAAGCTATGTATTCCATGCAAGCAGAAATGTAGATTTCAAACTTGCAACACTCGGAAATGATGCAGGCATTTATGGTGCTGCAAAGATGGTTTTAGACTAAAATAAAGAAGCGCAGGTGCATATGTTAAGTTCAACTTTTATTGAAAATTTAGGCAGAATTGTTCCGAATGAAAACATTGTACTGAATGAATTAATGAGCAGGCATACGACTTTCCGCGTTGGCGGAGAGGCAGCCTGCTTGATTAAAGTTTCAGACAGTAAGGAACTTTCTAAAATAATTACCTTTTTAAGACAGACAGAACATGATTTTTTTGTTTTGGGAAACGGCAGTAATCTGCTTGTAAGCGATAAAGGGTATGATGGTGTGGTTTTAAAGCTGGAAGGAGAATTCAGTGAAATACATGTAGCAGGAACTCAAATTATTTCGGGGGCAGGAGTTTCACTTGCTAAAGCAGCCAGGGAAGCTATGGAGGAAGGGTTGACCGGTATGGAATTTGCTTCCGGTATTCCGGGTACTCTTGGAGGCGCTGTTGTTATGAATGCAGGTGCTTATGACGGTGAAATGAAGCAGATTGTGAAAGAAGTTACTGTTATGGATCAGGAAGGAAATATCCTTACGCTTGATAATGACACGATGGAGTTTGGCTATCGTACCAGTGCTATAAAAAATCGTCCGTTTATTGTTCTTTCTACAGTATTGCAGCTTCAGGAAGGCATGAAGGAAGAAATTAAAAAGAAGATGGATGATTTTGCGGAACGGAGAAGAGAAAAACAACCGCTTGAATATGCAAGTGCCGGAAGTACGTTTAAACGTCCGGAAGGATATTTTGCGGGGAAACTGATTATGGATGCGGGACTTAGAGGCTTTTCCATAGGGGGAGCAAAAGTTTCCGATAAGCATTGTGGTTTTATTATTAATACGGGAAATGCATCAGCAACAGATATTTCCGAATTAATTATAGAGGTACAGGAACGGGTAAAAGAGCAGTTTGGTGTTATGTTGGAACCGGAAGTAATCCGTATAGGACAGTTCTGACATAAGAAGAATGGAGTAACAAATGAGATTTGTAGTAGTAACAGGAATGAGTGGCGGCGGTAAGAGAACTGCACTGAAAATGTTAGAAGATATAGGATTTTATTGTGTAGATAATCTTCCTGAGCCACTCGTGGAAAAATTTATGGAAGTTTTTGCAACGCCCGGCAGAGAAGAGACGAAGGTTGCGCTTGGGCTTGATGTTCGTTCCGATCAGACGATGGGAGGCGTTGAGAAAACATTGGATATGTTGCGGGAAAAAGGGCATTCTTTTGAAATTTTATTTATGGACGCAAATCATCAGGTGTTGTTGAAACGCTATAAAGAAAGCAGAAGACTGCATCCGCTTGAAAAAGATGGAAGAGTAGAAGAGGGAATCAAAAAGGAAAGAAGTATTCTCGAAGGACTTAAGAAAAAAGCGGATTATGTTATCGATACTTCCAATCTTTTAACAAGAGAATTAAAAGAAGAACTTGACCGCATTTTTATACAGGGTGAAGAATATAATAGTCTTATGGTTAACATTGTTTCCTTTGGCTTTAAAAATGGAATACTTGCAGATGCCGATCTTGTTTTTGACGTGCGTTTTCTGCCAAATCCATTTTATATTGATGAGTTGAAACAGAAAACAGGGAATGATAAAGAAGTTCAGGATTATGTAATGAGCTTTGACGAGTCACATGTTTTTCTTGATAAACTGGTTGATATGGTAAACTTTCTTATTCCGAATTATATTACTGAAGGAAAATATCAGCTTGTTATAGGCGTGGGATGTACCGGTGGCAAGCATAGAAGTGTGACACTTGCAAATGAATTGTACAAGCAACTTAAAGGAAAGGGAAATTACGGACTTAAGATTTCCCATCGTGATGTAGAACAGGGAAGATAGAGGAGTGAAAGCGATGTCTTTTTCCGGTGAAGTAAAAGAAGAATTGACAAAACATATCAGTGCTTCGAGACACTGTCAGATTGCAGAGCTGGCAGCCATGATACATTTTGGCGGAAAGTATCAGGAAACAGAAGGGAAGAAAACACTTAGCTTTCATACCGAAAATCAATCGGTTATCAGAAAGTACTTTACATTACTACAAAAAACATTTAATATAGGTATTGATGCTGCTTGGGAGACGTTAGAAAGTCAAAGCAGGAGTCATACATATTCTTTTGTTCTGGACGAGGAAGAACATGTATATAAAGTATTACAGACTGTTAAACTATTGAATGCTGAGTATGAGGTACTTTCATTTGAGCAGCCTGTCAATGCAGTGTTAATAAAAAACTCTTGCTGTCAAAGAGCATTTTTACGAGGAGCATTTTTAACCGCAGGATCTATGAGCGATCCTGAAAAAAGTTATCATTTGGAACTGGTATGTACTAATGAAATGCAGGCAATACAGCTACGTGACCTCATTCAGGGATTTCAGGTAGAAGCAAAGATTGTTCTAAGAAAGAAATATTATGTAGTCTATTTAAAAGAAGGCGGAGGAATCTCTGACTTACTAAATATAGTGGAAGCACATGTATCACTTATGGAATTTGAAAATCAGCGTATTGTAAAAGAAATGCGAAATTCCATTAACAGACGTGTGAATTGTGAGGCTGCAAATATTACGAAGACGGTAAATGCTTCGTCTAAACAGATTGAAGATATTATACTTATTCGTGATAATTACGGGTTTAATAACCTGCAGGACAGCTTAAGGGAAATGGCAGAAGTGCGTTTGGATTACCCTGATGCTACCTTAAAGGAGCTTGGACAATATTTGAACCCGCCGGTAGGAAAATCCGGTGTAAATCATCGACTAAGAAAATTAAGTGAGCTTGCAGATAGAATTAGGACGTAGAAGGAGAGGAACAATATGAGAGAGAAAGAAATAGTAATCGGGTTGGAGACAGGCTTGGAGGCAAGACCGGTGGCATTACTTGTGCAGGTGGCCAGTCAGTTTGAGAGCGACATTTATATTGAGTCCGGCAACAAAAAAGTAAATGCCAAAAGTATTATGGGTATGATGAGTCTCGGACTTGATAATGGTGAAACCGTAAAGGTGATAACAAACGGAAGTGATGAAAATACAGCAATGGAAGGCATTGAAAAGTTTTTAAAGGCAGAATAATTTTAGTAGCAGATAAGAGGCTGGTATACGCGAAGTGTGCCGGCTTTTTCTGTGGATTTTAACCGGTGTGTAAATTATTAAGTAATCATTAAACAATCATTAAATTTTTGCCTAAAGTTGATTTTGGAGTTAAAAAGCTGTATATTGTAAGAAAAATTAATGTTGGTAAAAGAAGGGAAATAACATGCGAAAACCAAAAATGCTTTTTGTATATAACCCGAAAGCGGGAAAAGCGCAGATTCGCAATCATTTGTTGGATATAATAAATATTTTTACGGTTGGCGGTTATGAAGTGACTGCATATCCTACACAGGCAGCGGGAGAAGCTGTTGATATTGTGAGGGATAGGGAAGCTGTTTATGATATGGTAGTCTGTAGTGGCGGAGACGGTACTTTAGACGAAGTGGTAACGGGAATGCTGAAAGGGGAAAAACAGGTTCCTATTGGCTATATACCTGCCGGAAGCACCAATGATTTTGCCAATAGTATTAAATTGCCTAAGAGCATGAAGAAGGCGGCAGAGGTAATTATAAACGGTACACTCTTTCCGTGTGATGTAGGAGCATTTAATGACGATAATTTTGTTTATATCGCAGCATTTGGGCTGTTTACGGATGTTTCTTATGAAACCAGACAGGAAATGAAAAATCTGCTGGGACACACAGCCTACATTCTGGAGGGGGTAAAGAGTATTTCTGCCATTAAACCATTTCATTTTAAGGTGGAACATGATGGTGAAACGATAGAAGACGATTTCATATTTGGTATGGTCACAAATTCGGATTCCGTCGGAGGGTTTAAGAAAATTACAGGAAAGGATGTCAGTTTGAATGATGGAGTATTTGAAGTTACTCTCATTCGAATGCCGAAAAACCCCATTGAATTAAGTTTAATAGCTGCAGCACTTATGAATCGTGATATGAATACGGAGTATATGTATTGTTTTAAGAGTGCAGAGATTACATTTGAGTCAGATAGAGAAGTGGCATGGACTCTGGATGGAGAATTTGGTGGAAATCATACAAAAGTAACAATAAAGAACTGTGAAAAGGCAATGAAAATCATTGTACCGGGTGAAAAATAAAAATTTGTTAAAAATTTAGCGAAATTTATTTCCTTTTTAAATGTTATAGGGTATAATGGTAACGATAAATACGATAATTTCATGGAGGTATGAAAATGTTAGTTTCAGCAAAAGAAATGTTAGACAAAGCAAAAGCTGGTCATTATGCAGTTGGTCAGTTCAATATTAATAACCTTGAGTGGACAAAAGCAATCTTAGCTACAGCACAGGAAAATAACTCTCCGGTTATTCTTGGTGTATCCGAAGGTGCAGGTAAATACATGGGCGGATATGACGTAGTTGTTGGAATGGTTAATGGTTTAATCAAAGATATGAACATTACTGTTCCTGTAGCTCTTCACTTAGATCACGGCAGCTACGATCACTGCTTCAAATGCTTAGAAGCAGGATTCTCTTCTATCATGTTTGACGGTTCTCATTTCGCAATTGATGAAAACGTAGCAAAAACAAAAGAATTAGTAGCAGCAGCTCACGCTAAAGGATGCTCTATCGAAGCAGAAGTTGGTTCTATCGGTGGAGAAGAAGACGGTGTTGTAGGTGCAGGTGAATGTGCAGATCCTAACGAATGTAAAGCAATCGCTGATCTTGGAGTAGACTTCCTTGCAGCAGGTATCGGTAACATTCATGGTAAATATCCTGACAACTGGCAGGGATTAAGCTTCGAAACATTAGATGCAGTTCAGCAGTTAACAGGAGAACTTCCGTTAGTTCTTCATGGTGGTACAGGCATCCCGGCTGACATGATTAAAAAAGCAATCTCTTTAGGTGTTGCTAAAATCAACGTTAATACAGAATGCCAGTTAGCATTTGCAGAAGCTACACGTAAATATATTGAAGCAGGAAAAGACTTAGAAGGAAAAGGATTTGATCCTCGTAAACTTCTTGCTCCTGGTACAGAAGCTATCAAAGCAACTGTTAAAGAAAAAATGGAATTATTCGGTTCTATCAATAAAGCTTAATTGTTAGAAAACGAATATATGAAAAGGCTGTCGTACAAGTACGACAGCCTTTTTGCAACATGCTTTACAACATATTCATCTTTTTTAACGGCAAATTAAACCTCTGTAAAATAAAAAAAGCCCTATAAAAGGGAGGATGCCAAGTAAAGGGGCACTTTACTTGGCTGTTATTATGAAAAAGTTATTTAAAAAATCAAATTACTTGTAATTAGCTATTCATTTATCTTATATATGTAGTATATAAGACAGAAATGAATAACTAATGATTTTCAAATTAAGTTTCTCTGAATGAAATGTGAACAAAATATGAACGTCAAATTTGTTACATTTTTTCCGGTTCAGGATAATCTTCCCCAAAAGTATCAACAGTAACTGTTTTCATAACTTGTGGTTCCATTGGGCGATCGGAGTAATCTGTTCTTGTTTCTGCAATTTTATTTACTACATCCATTCCTTCGGTAACCTTTCCGAAAGCAGCGTAAGAACCGTCTAAATGAGGTGCATTTTTGTGCATAATAAAGAACTGGGAACCTGCGGAATCAGGATGCATACTGCGTGCCATGGAAAGGACACCTTCTGTATGTTTTAAATTGTTTTCGAAACCGTTGGATGAAAATTCTCCTTTAATGGAATAACCCGGACCACCCATTCCGTTTCCGTCAGGACATCCTCCCTGAATCATAAAACCATTGATAACTCTGTGGAAAATCAGACCATCATAGTAATTTTTGTTGATTAAACTGATAAAGTTATTTACGGAAACAGGAGCGATTTCAGGATATAATTCTGCTTTGATAACGTCTCCGTTTTCCATTGTAATTGTAACAATTGGATTCTGTGCCATGTTAATAGTCCTTTCTTTGATTAATTAGTATCAGATGTGAATTAATTCATAATTCAAAATCTTAAACATGATTATTATTTTATAGGATAAGTCTCTGTTCGTAAAGTAAAAAGTATGGAAAAAGATTGGAAATTTAAGATATAATAAAAGCTATAATTGGAAAGAATGGGATAGTGAAATGTTAAAAAAAGTCATAGTTATTTTAGAAAAAGAATCGTCGAATAAAGAAACTGATGAATTTGTAAAAGTGCTTCATAGGGAAGGGATAGATTGTGTCCGGTATATTGCGGAAAGGGAGAATGGAGAGAAGGAGATTATTGATGAGTCTGATAACAGAATAGAAGAGATATTACAGGAATTGGATGAGCATGTATCGGGAAAAAATTATGAGACACTGTTTATCAGCAGCAATCCGGACATATGTCTGCTTGCTATAGAAGGCGGTTGTTCCTGTATTGCCTATATTGGTTGTGTGGAGGACAGAAGTTTTGGAGGGATACGCTACGCAATAGAAAGTCTGGAAAATATAGATATAGACTATTTGGATAAAATATGTAGGAGATATGCCGGACTTCCATGGAAAATTCTGGAGACAGAGAGATGTATTGTCCGTGAAATGACCGTGGAAGATGTGGATGCCTTTTATGAAATTTATAAGGAGCCGTCTATTACTGCATATATGGAGGGGTTGTATCCTGAAAGGGAGCAGGAAACAGACTATATAAAAAGTTATATAAAAAATATATATGAATTTTATGAATACGGTTTGTGGACAGTGGTGGAGAAACAGAGTAGAGAGATTATTGGCCGTGCCGGTATCAGTTGGCGTGAAGAGACGGAAACAGTAGAGTTGGGATATGTTATTGCAAAACCATTTCAAAGACAGGGATATGCTTATGAAGTCTGTAATGCGATTTTAAAGTATGCGTATGAAGAATTGGAAATAGAACAGGTGGCTGCATATATTAAAGAAGGAAATGAAGCCTCCGAAGCGCTCTGTAGAAAGCTAAAATTTGAACAAAAAGAAAATGTAATAATTAAAAACGCATCATATGAAAAATGGTTGACGATATTAGCTAAAAATAAATAAAAAAGATTAAAATACCAGTTGCTTTTTGGGTAAGTAACTGGTATTTTTTAATTATAGAATTTTGTAAGGATGAAAGAGTAATACAATTATACTATTCATTTCAAAAAAAGAGAAAGGGATTGGGAATTATGGGTATTGAATTTTTTGAGAAAGAACGAATTTTTAAGCTGGACACACCAAAGAGCAGTTATATTATCGGGGTGGTGGATGAAGAGAATTTTGTAGGACATGTGTATTATGGAAAGAAGTGCAGAGACTACAAACTCGGCTATCTGATGCGTACAGATGAGGCGCCGTTTGTGCCATCCAAAAATGAAAGAGACAGACTGTCCTTTTTGGATGCCTTTCCGTTTGAATATTCCACACACGGTCTTGGGGATTTCAGGGAAAGCTGCATTCAGGTAAAGACATCGAAAGGACAGAGTGCGGTGTCCTTAAGCTATGTGGAGCATAAAATTTATGCCGGAAAGCCGGCACTTTCCGGTCTTCCTGCAACTTTCGGAACAGAGCAGGAATGTAGTACGTTAGAACTGGTGTGCAGAGATAACGTATTGGATTTAAAAGTAATTTTATATTACAGCGTATTTGAAGATACAGACGTTGTGACAAGAAGTGTAAAAGTAGTTAATGAAGGAAAAGAAACGATTTATTTAACAAAAGTATTGTCTGCCTGTCTGGATATGGACAATCAGGATTTTGAATTGCTTACCATGCATGGTTCCTGGGCGAGAGAACGTAAGGTACAGTACAGAAAAATCGGTTATGGACAGCAGGGAGTTACTTCTTTGCGTGGAGAATCCAGTCATCAGGATCATCCGTTTATGGCGTTGAAAGCCGGAGATGCTACACAGGAAATGGGAGATGTTTATGGTATGCATTTCGTTTACTCCGGAAACTTCCTTGCACAGGCAGAATTAAATCAGTTTGACAGTGTACGTGCAGTTATGGGAATTAATCCAAAAGATTTCTGTTGGAAGCTGGAACCACAGGACGAATTTCAGGCTCCGGAGGTTGTGCTGGTGTACTCGGCACAAGGTTTGGACGGCATGACAACGTCATTACATACACTGTATAGAAAACATTTAATAAGAAGTGAATATAAAGATAAAAAACGCCCGATTTTAATTAACAACTGGGAAGCGACTTATTTTGATTTTAATACAGAGAAGCTTTTGCAGATAGCCAAACAGGCATCAGAGCTTGGGATTGAAATGTTGGTAATGGATGACGGCTGGTTTGGTAAAAGAAATGATGATAACACAAGTTTGGGTGACTGGGATGTAAATGAAGAAAAGATTAACGGTGGATTAAAATACTTAGTAGATGAAGTAAACAAACTTGGAATGAAATTCGGTATCTGGTTTGAGCCGGAAATGATTTCACCGGATTCAGAATTATACAAGGCTCATCCTGACTGGGCAATCGCAGTGCCGGACAGAACACCGGGAAGGGCAAGAAACCAGTTTGTGCTTGATTTATCGAGAAAAGACGTAAGAGAACATACTTATGAAAGCATTGCGAAAATTCTCAGAAGTGCAAATATTGAGTATGTAAAATGGGATATGAATCGTCCTTTAAGTGATATAGGAAGTGCAGAGTTGCCGGCAGACAGACAGGGAGAATTGTTCCACAGATATGTGCTTGGTGTGTATGAATTACAGGAAAGAATGATGACAGAATTCCCTCATCTTCTCTTGGAAAACTGTTCCGGCGGCGGGGCAAGATTTGATCCGGGTATGTTATATTATAGTCCGCAAATATGGTGTTCCGATGATACGGATGCAATTGAACGTCTGTCCATTCAGGAAGGAACGGCAATGATTTATCCGCTTTCTACAATGGGAGCACATGTTTCAGACTGTCCGAACCATACTGTAGGAAGAATTACACCGTTTGAAACAAGAGGATATGTGGCACTTGCAGGTACATTCGGGTATGAGCTGGATGTAACAAAGATTCCGGAAGAAGACAGAAACAGCATTCCGGAGCAGATTCAGATGTATCATAAATATAATGACCTTGTGAGAGAGGGCAATTATTATCGTATTGCTTCTTATGCACAGAATCATGAATATGACTGCTACATGGTAGTATCACAGGAACAGACGGAGGCACTTGTTACGTTTGTGCAGGTATTAAACCGTCCGAATTGTAAGAGCAGAAAAATTAAGTTAAAAGGACTTAAGTCTGAAGCAAATTACGTTTTGGAAGAAACCGGAGCGCTTTACGCCGGAGATACTTTGATGAACGCCGGTATTCTTATTGAAAATCCGTGGGGAGATTTCAAAGGTAAATTACTTCATTTGACTATGCAAAAGTAACAACAGCTTAAAAAAGAGTAAAAAAAGACAGGAAAGTTCATTGACAAAAGAGAAAGAAAACACTAGAATTAAATTAAGTTAATTTTAGTTAATTTGAGATTAGAAATTGCATTTGCGCATAAAACAATAAGCTGTGCAACAGAATACGCAGGCTATGCAAGGATGGAGAGTACTATGGGAAAAGCAGTGAAACTGGCAGATATTGCTAAACAAATGAATGTAAGCACCGTTACGGTTTCCAAGGCACTGTCAGGACAAAAGGGTGTCAGTGAAGAAATGCGGGAAAAAATAAAAAAACTGGCAGATGAGCTGGGATACCGTCAGCCTTCAGCAGCACGACTTGCGGCTAAAAATAAAAGCTATAATATTGGTGTAATTATCGCAGAACACTATCTTGGAAAATATAATACTTTTTACTGGCAGTTATATCAGGAAGTAACAACAAAGGCAGCACAGAAAGAGTGTTTTACCATGTTGGAAGTGTTGACTTTACAAATGGAAAGAGAACTGGAAATTCCGAAAATTTTAAAAGAAGATAAAGTTGACGGTCTGGTAATTATCGGTAAGGTGTCATCAGAGTATTTGAGGGAATTAGAAAGTGAAACTAAAATTCCTCTTATGTTGCTCGACTTCTATAGTGAAAGCGAAGAGTGTGATGCGGTGGTAACAGACAATTTCTATGGTGCGTATCTTTTGACCAATTATTTATTTAGAATGGGACACAAAAAAATAGCCTATGTAGGAACCCTGATGTATACCGGAAGTATTACCGACAGATATTTTGGATATGCGAAATCACTTATGGAGCATGGAGTGGAAGTGCGTCAGGACTGGGTTATCGCGGATCGTGATATGGAAACGGGTCTGATTGGAGAAGGTGGAACTATGCAGCTTCCGGAAGAAATGCCTACGGCATTTGTTTGTAACAGTGACTTAACTGCAAGTGAGTTGATTAAATTGTTGGGAGAACACGGATATTGCGTACCGGAAGATATTTCGGTAGTAGGTTTTGATAATTACCTTTATCCGGGGCTTTGTGACGTAGAAATTACGTCCTATGAAGTTGACATGCGGGAAATGGCAAGAAAAACAATTAATACATTGATTAAGAAGATGGCTAACGAAAGTTATAAAAAAGGTCTTTCGGTTGTGGAAGGACATATGGTATACAAAGACAGTGTACAAAGATTTCAGGAAGATATGTAATAAAAATGAGGCTTGTCTATTGAGACAGCCTCATTTCTCTGTATATAAGTGGAGTAGTTCCTTCCTGACGTTTAAAAAGATTAATAAAATGATTGGTATTTTCGATTCCTACCATTGTTCCGATTTCGTGGATTTTCAGGTTGGTATTCTGCAAAAGCAGCTTGGAATTGGAAATACGGATTCTGTTTAGGTAATGGATGGGAGATTCGTGAAAGTAATTTGAAAATTCCCTGCATAACCGATACTTACTTATACCTAAAGAAGTTTCTAAATCATCTAAAGAATACGTCTGTTCATAATGAGTATCAAACAGTTTTTTCATTTCTAACAGATAAGAAGGAATATAAAGTGTTTCTTCATCCTTTTCCAAGTATTGAGAAAGAAAGGCAGTACAAAGGTTTGTCATATTCTTTTCATCTGAAAGCTTATAAATGATATTACTATCCATATTATTTTGAAAAATCATATTCAGGAAAAACAGGAAGTCTCCTGAAAGTATATTGTCTAACAGACATCCAAAAGAAGAATGGGTGTTTTCCATATAAAATGGAAGAGCACCGCCACCTGCAAATAAAATACGGAACTTCCAGGGTGCAGTTGTTGTTTCTAAAGTAAAAGGTTGTCTGCAGTCAAAAAATACTAAACTTCCCGGTGTAAGAGAGTGCGTTTGTGTTTTACTCTTGTTTTCCAAACGTCCGGTTCCTGATATTGTATAAAGAAAGCAGTAACAGTCGAGTCCACTAATATCATAGAAGAACGGATAACCGGCATCGATTGTACCGCGAGAGTAAATGGTAATCAGCTGGTTGTTTGTTTCAGGATTCTGCTCATAAAGACTTCCATAAAGAATAGTCTTGTCTAATCCGGATGTTAAATGCGGCGGTGTCAACAGCGCATTTGAAAATGAAGTTGCAAAGTCCATGATTCCGGCTCCTTTCTATATATAATAATGTAATATTGTAATATATATTATTAACTTAATTTTAAAGTAGAAATTAAATAAAATCAATATTAACTTAAAAAATAAAATAAAAAAGACTAAAAGTCAAAAAAGAGTGATAAAGAAATAACAAACTTGTTGTTAATATGCACAAAAAAATACTCGTTAAATTGTGTAAATAGGAAAAACGCACATTTATAGCAAGAATAGAAGATAAAAAACAATTTTGAGTGATGATTAAATATTAAATTAAATTATAATTAAATTAAGTTAAGCGACAGAGCTTATAACTTAAAAACAAAAAACTATTTAAATTATGGGAGGAAAACAAATGAAAATGAAAAAAGCATTGGCATTAGGTCTCGCAGCAGTTATGACAATTGGCGCAGTTGGATGTGGAAGCTCCGAAACAACATCAAATGACGCAGCAGAATCTACTGCAACAACTGAAACAAAAGCAGCTGATACAACAGCAGATGCAGCTGACACAGCTGACACAACTGCAGACGCAGAAACAACAACAGAAGCTACAGGCGTACCGACATACGCACAGGTTAAATTAGGTGAAGATTACACAGATTTAACAGCAACAATTAAATGGCTTCATCATAAAACAGACCGTCAGGAAGATGGTACAATCGATAGCATGATTGCAGAGTTTAACAAAACATATCCAAACATCACAGTAGAAACAGAAGCAATCACAGATTACGCAGAAACAGCTCTCCTTCGTCTTCCAACAGGTGACTGGGGTGATGTAATGTTCATCCCGACAGTAGATGCAGCAGAACTTCCTACATACTTCGTACCATACGGAACAATCGAAGAAATGGATGAATTCATTAACTTTGCTGACAACAGAAAATGTGAAGGTTACTGCTACGGTGTTGGTTACATGGGAAATGCACAGGGACTTCTTTACAACAAAGCAGTATTCGAAGCAGCTGGTGTAACAGAACTTCCTAAAACTCCGGATGAATTTATTGCAGCATTACAGGCAATCAAAGATAACACAGACGCTATTCCGCTTTACACAAACTATGCAGCAGGTTGGACAATGGGTTCATGGGATGCATATCTTGGAGCAATCACACATGGTGATACAACATGGTTAAACCAGAAATTAGTTCATACAGCAGAACCTTTCAAAGATAATGGTGATGGAACAGGTGCATACGCTCTGTACAAAATCTTATATGATGCAGTTGCTAACGGCTTAATCGAAGATGACTATACAACAACTGACTGGGAAGGCTGTAAAGCTATGATCAACAACGGTGAAATCGGAACTATGGTTCTTGGTTCTTGGGCAGTTGCTCAGATGCAGGCAGCAGGTGAACATGGCGAAGATATCGGATATATGCCATTCCCTATCACAGTTAACGGCAAACAGTATGCTACAGCAGGTCCTGACTATGAATACGGTATCAACGTAAACTCTTCAGATGAAAACAAAACAGCTGCTATGGTATTCGTTAAATGGATGGTTGAAGAATCCGGATGGTGTGAACTTGAAGGTGGATATCCAATCTCCAAAACAGCTCCTACATCTTTCGTATTTGATGGCGTAGAAGTAGTTAACAATGAAACATCTCTTGAAGGTGAAGAAGACCTTATGAACGAAATGAACGCAGAATCTGAATTAAACATCAACAATGGTGGTGATTCCAGAGTTCAGAAAATTATTGAAGAAGCAGCAGCAGGAACTCCTTATGATGATCTTGTAGCTGAATGGACACAGAAATGGAATGACGCTCAGGATTCTCTTGGTGTTGAAGTAACTTACTAAGATTCGACTGATAAATAAATGTGTGTGCAAATGAGCCAAGGAGCAAAGGCTCCCTGGCTCATTTTGACTAAAAAATGAAATAATGAAAGATAGCAAAATAGAAAAATGATGTGTGGAAAAAGAGAAGGAGGAGATTGTGTTATGACAACAACAAAAGCGGCTGCAAAGACTAAGAAACCGTTCAATCTTCTTGAGTGGGCGAAGAGTAGAAAAGGACAACAGGCAATTATTATTGTGTTGTTCACAATTATTCCTTTGACACTCTTGTTTGTATTTACCTATTATCCTTTTGCGGAAATGTTTAAGTTTAGTTTTTATGATATGTCATATACTCGTGTGAAAAAGTATGTGGGATTTGAAAATTATCTTAAGGTGTTTAAGAGAGACGATTGCTTCAGAGCATTGTGGTTATCTCTTTATTATATGGCTGGTGCAGCAATACAGCTTGTGCTTGCATTATATCTTGCAACGGTATTGAGTTTCAAAGTAAAAGGAGGAAGTTTCTTCAAAGGATTCATGTTCTTCCCTTACTTAATTAATGGTATTGCAATCGGTTTTATTTTTAAATTCTTTTATACAAGAGGATTCGTGTTGGATACGGTTCTTCAATGGATTGGATTTGATTTAGAAAATCTTCCGTACTGGCTAAAAGATACAAGTATTAATAACTGGTCGTTGGTATTTACCAGTGTTTGGAAATATTTTGGACAGAACATGGTATTGTTTATCGGTGCCATAATGTCTGTTGATTCAGAATTGTATGAAGCAGCCATGTTAGACGGTGCAAATAGATGGCAGCAGTTCAAATATATTATGCTTCCAAGTATTAAGACAATTTTTATGTTAAACCTGATTATGTCTATTACAGGTTCTCTGAGTGCATTTGAACCTCCTTACGTTGTATTATCCGGTGGTGCAAATGGTACAGCAACATATTTCGTTAAGATGAATGAAATTGCACATACAAGCCAGAAGGTAGGTCTTGCATCTGCAATGGCGATTGTATTGTTGATAATTATCTTTGCAGCAACAATTGCACAGAAATTATTCTTCAAGTATGTATTTAAAGATGCTACGGATGAAGATAAAGGTGCAGCAGCAAGACGCGAGAAGAAGCTTGCTAAATTAAGAGCAAAGGGGGCAAAGTAACATGAGTACTTCAAGAATGAAAACCATTGCATGGAAAATTTTCCAATACTTTTCACTGATATTTTTCTCTTTTGTTGCACTCCTGCCGGTTGTGTCTTGTGTAGTTACAGCATTTAAATCAGAGCAGGAATACATGAGCACTAATGTAATGGAAATGCCGTCAAACTGGTTGAATTTCCAGAACTTCATTGATGCATTTACAAAAGCGCATATGGGAAGAGCATTTGTTAACTCTGTAATTATTCTTGTATTTGTAGTATTAGGCTCTGTTATGGTTGGTTCTATGCTTGCTTATGTTTTGAGCAGATTCCAGTTTCCCGGAAACGGATTGATTCGTAGTTTGTTCCTGTTTGCTACATTACTTCCGGGTATTGCGATGCAGGTTGCTACATACCAGTTAATGTATAACATTGGATTTATTAACTCTTTATGGGGATACATTATTTTATCCATGGGTACAGATGTAATGGCTATTTATGTATTCATTCAGTTCTTCGAAAATATACCGACTTCACTGGATGAATCTGCATTTATGGATGGTGCTTCTTATTTTACAATTTTCTTTAAGATTTTATTCCCGTTATTGAAACCGGCTATCGTAACGGTTGCAATCTTAAAGGGTGTAGGTACATACAACGAATACTATAATGCAAGCCTTTACTTACAGTCTGAAAAATTAAAAACAATTGCGTTATCACTGTATACATTTACCGGACCGTTAGGAAATAAATACAACTTAATCTGTGCAGGTGTTATCATCAGTTTGATTCCGGCGTTGATTGTATTTATTGCATTCCAGAAACAGATTTATAGTGGTCTGACAGCAGGTGCGGTTAAAGGTTAAGAAATTTTAGGTGCCTGCAAAAGCAGGAAGACGGAGGCATGATGAAGAAAGAAGTTAAAAATCATTTAATAAACGATATTATTCCTTTTTGGAAAAAGTTAAGGGATGATGTGCACGGTGGCTATTATGGCTTCATGGATTTTGACTTAAAGGTAGATGAAAAGGCAGTAAAAGGATGCATATTAAATAGTAGAATTACTTGGTTTTTTGCTAATGCGTATATGGTGTTAAAGGACGAAAGCCTGCTTGATGAAGCAAAACACGGCTATGAGTTTATGAAAAATTATTGTATGGATAAAGAAAACGGAGGTATTTTCTGGTCCTTACAGTATGACGGAACACCAGAGGAAACTTTAAAGCATACGTACAATCAGGCATTTGCAATATACGCACTTTCTTCTTACTATGATGCGTCCAAAGACAAAGAAGCATTAGATATGGCATATGAGTTATTCGAATTAATCGAAACAAAGTGCCGTGATGAATACGGGTATTTAGAAGCCTTTAATGAAAAATTTGAATTAATCGATAATGAGAAGCTTTCTGAAAACGGCGTTATGGCAGAAAAGACAATGAATACTCTGTTGCATGTTTTCGAAGCATATACAGAATTATATCGTGTGGATAAGAACGAAAAAGTAAAAGAGAAGTTACAGGAAATTTTAGATATATTTGCGGATAAAGTATACAATCCGGAAATACACAGACAGGAAGTTTTCTTTGATAAATACTGGAACACTATTATTGATTTACATTCTTATGGACACGACATCGAGACAGCGTGGTTGATTGACAGAGGACTTGAAGTGCTTGGAGACGAAGAGTACGAGCGTAAACTGAGTCCAATCACAAAGGATTTAACAAACCAGATATATAAAATTGCATTTGACGGACGTTCTTTAAGCAATGAATGTGAAAGAGGAGTCGTTGATACAAACAGAGTCTGGTGGGTACAGGCAGAAACAATCGTAGGATTTTTAAACGGATATGAGAAAAATCCTGAAAGAACAGATTATCTGGATGCGGCAAAAGCAACATGGGAGTTTATTAAAGAATATGTACTGGATAAACGTGAAGGCTCCGAATGGTTCTGGCGTGTAAGTCAGGATGGAAAACCGGATACAGAGAAACCGATTGTTGAGCCATGGAAATGTCCGTATCACAACGGCAGAATGTGTTTTGAAGTAATTAACAGAGGCCACTTATTATAAGTAGATTTGTCTGAAAAGGAGATCGTGATGTTACACAAAAAATATGAGGAAGAATTAAAAAAATATGAGGCAGTTGTAAGCCGTCCGAACGAAAAAACAGAGGAATATAACGGAATTTATGACCGTTATAAAAATCCGGTTTTAACAAGAGACCATATTCCGCTTACATGGAAATATGACTTAAATCCGGAAACAAATCCTTTCTTTATGGAAAGATTAGGAATCAATGCAGTAATGAATTCCGGTGCAATTTATCTGAATGGTAAATATTACTTAGTAGCAAGAATTGAAGGAAATGACAGAAAATCTTTCTTCGGTGTTGCTGAAAGTGATAACGGTGTGGACGGATTCCGTTTCTGGGATTATCCGATTTTATTACCGGATACCTGCCCGGAAGAAACAAATGTATACGATATGCGTCTGACACAGCATGAGGATGGATATATTTACGGTGTGTTCTGTTCTGAGAGCAAGGATACAAGTGTAAATGATTTATCAGCAGCGGTTGCCGCAGCCGGAATTGTAAGAACAAAAGATTTAAAAACATGGGAACGTTTGGATAACTTGAAAACATTACATTCCCCACAGCAGAGAAACGTAGTATTGCATCCGGAATTTGTAAACGGAAAATATGCATTCTATACAAGACCAATGGATGATTTCATTGATACAGGTTCAGGCGGTGGTATTGGTTTTGGTCTTTGTGATGATATTGAGCATGCTGTAATTGATGAAGAAATCATGACAAGTACAAGAAAATATCACACCATTACAGAAGTAAAGAATGGTGCAGGTGCAACTCCGATTAAGACAGACAAAGGCTGGATTCACATTGCACACGGTGTAAGAAACACGGCAGCAGGTTTACGTTATGTAATTTACGCTTTTGCAACCGATTTGAACGATCCTTCCAAAGTAATTGCAGAGCCATCCGGTATGTTAATCGGACCGCGTGGCGCTGAAAGAGTTGGTGATGTTTCTAACGTAGTATTTACAAATGGTGCAATTGTAAATGAAAAGAACGAAGTATTCATTTACTATGCTTCCAGTGATACAAGAATGCATGTTGCAACAACTACATTAGACAGATTAATTGATTATGTATTCAATACACCGGAAGATCCGTTACGTTCCGTAAAATGTGTAGAACAGCGTATTGATTTAATTAAAAAGAACTTAGAATTTTTAGGAAAATAATAATAGAAAAGAAGCCACAAAGGCGGCAAGGAGGACAATATGAGCAATGTAAAAATGATTAGCCCTGTAGTAAAAAATGTACCTTGGCAAGAAAGACCTGAAGGTTTAAAAGATGCTCCAATCTGGAGATATACAGAAAATCCGATTATCGGAAGAAATCCGTTAAAAGGTGTAGCAAGAATTTTCAATAGTGCGGTTATGCCTTACGGTGATGAATTTATCGGTGTATTCCGTGGCGAGCAGACAAACGGAATTCCTTACATCTATATGGGAAGAAGTAAAGATGCCATTCATTGGGATTTCGATGAAAATAAAATTCCATTTGTAGATGAAGACGGAAAAGAATTTATGCCGGTTTATGCATATGACCCTCGTCTTGTAAAAGTGGAAGATACATATTACATCATCTGGTGTCAGGATTTTTATGGTGCAGCAATCGGTATGGCAAAAACAACTGATTTCAAAACATTTGTACGCGTAGAAAATCCATTCCTTCCATTTAACAGAAATGCAGTATTATTCCCAAGAAAAATCAACGGAAACTTCTGCATGTTAAGCCGTCCGTCTGACAGTGGTCATACACCTTTCGGTGATATCTTCATCAGCGAAAGTCCGGATCTTGTATACTGGGGTAAACACAGACACGTTATGGGACGTGGAAACGAATGGTGGGAATCCTTAAAAATCGGTGGTGGTGCAGCTCCGATTGAAACAACAGAAGGATGGTTATTATTCTACCATGGTGTAAGCGGAACATGTAACGGATATGTATATTCTATCGGTGGAGCTATTTTGGATATCGATAATCCTTCTATCGTGAAATATCGTTGTGAAAACTTCCTTTTAACACCGGAAGAATGGTATGAGGAAAGAGGATTTGTACCGAATGTATGCTTCCCATGTGCAACAATTCATGATTCTGAAAGTGGAAAGATTGCTATTTACTACGGTGCTGCTGACAGCTATGTAGGACTTGCGTTTACACAGTTAGAGGATATTGTGGATTATATTAAATCTAATAGCGTTGTAACAACAACTGATACAGAAATCGGAAGACGTTAATTCGTGATATAGTTATTTGACGCGAAGTATGTAATGAGGCAGCAGATTATTTGCTGCCTTGTCTACTATAAAAAGAAAGGAGAAGGATATGATGATTAATTTACATACGGAGAAAGGGATTGTGAATAGAGGGAATCAGGCTCGTATTAAGAACGTGATGAAACGTGCTTTGGCAGGTGAAAAGATTACGCTTGGATTTTTGGGTGGTTCTATTACGCAGGGAAGCCTTTCAAGTACGCCGGAGACTTGTTATGCGTATTTGGTTTATGATTGGTGGAGAAAGACGTTTCCGAATGCGGAATTTGTTTATTTGAATGCAGGGATTGGAGGAACTACGTCGCAGTTTGGTGTGGCGAGAGTGGAATCGGATGTATTGCGTTACAAGCCGGATTTTGTGATTGTGGAATTTAGTGTAAATGATGATAATAATGAGTTCTTTTTGGAAACTTATGAAGGTTTGATTCGAAAAATTTACGGAAACGAAGAAAAGCCGGCAGTACTTATTGTGCATAATGTGTTTTATGATACGGGAAAGAATGCAGAAGACCAGCATTTGAAAGTTGGTAAACATTATGATATTCCCTGTGTGGGAATGAAAGAAACAATTTATCCGCTTGTGGAAAGCGGAGAGTTGGCAAATCGTGATATAACGCCGGATGATTTGCATCCGAATGATAAGGGACACAGCCTTGTTGCACAGGTAATTACATACTTTTTACAGGAAATGTTTGAAAACGTAGAGCAACCGGAGGAGGCAGAGAAAGAGTTTCCGGAACCAATTACGCCAAATAATTTCGAAAACTCAGTACGCTACCAAAATGCTAATTCGGAAGCGGAAAGTTTTGGTTTTGAAGCAGATAAACAAAAGCAGGAAAATATCAGAGAAATCTTTAGAAATGGTTGGACGGCAGAGCATAAAAATGATAAAATAGTACTACATATAGAAGGTACAAGTATTGCAGTACAATATAGAAAATCTGTCAGAAAACCAACACCAATTGCGGAAGTGGTTATCGATGGAATGGAAGATAATGCGGTTACATTAGATGGGAACTTTGATGAAGATTGGGGTGACTGTCTCTACATTACAACAGCTGCTACCGGATTGGAGCATAAGAAACATACAGTAGAGATTAGGATAGTTGAAGATCATACAGACGATGTTGTGCCGTTTTATTTGGTTTCTGTAATCGGAGCCTTCTAAGTTTTTATTTGCGTCGTTTTGACAAAGGAAAGACTTAAAAAGAAATCCATATGGGGATGGATGTACGCAGGAGGGCACAATATGGTAGGACGAAAGCAAAAACAGGATTTAGACAAAACAAAAGAAAAAGTTAAAAAATCGAAAGATTTGAAAATTCTGAAGAAATTAAATATAGGACGGTTTATTAATTTCAAGAAAATACAAAGCGTTTTGGTAGGCTCTTTTCTTGTTCCGGTAGTTTTTATTGTTATTCTTGGTGTAGTTTCTTATCAAAAGGCATCAGAGACGATTATCGAGAAATATCGGGAAAGCTCCATTAGTTCTATTTCGTCAGGAAGTCTGTATTTTGAGCTTCTTTGTGAAACAGTAGTTTCGAAAGCAACAGAAGTAGTGACAGATGCGAATACAGCTGATTATTATGAGAGACTTTATGATGATGGAGATACAAAGGCTAATGATTCTTTTAGAGATTTAAGAAAGAATATGCTTAGTATCGGAACAAGTGCAAGATACATAAAGAGTTATAATATTCTGGCTGCGGGTGGAATGCAGGTTACTTCCGGTCGTATTACTCTTGCGCAGGATGCATATACGAAGTTTCTGGAGTCGAAGGAAGGCAGTTATGTTGGAAAAGGTGTAAACCAAAAAGCATGGTTAGGATACCATTCCTACTTAGATGAAGCAGCTCAGATGCATACAGAAGATTATGGACTTGTATTTTGTCAAAGATTTATGAAGGCAGATGCTTTGGTAATGTTGGATGTAGATATGAATACTATCGTAGAAGCTCTTGAAAATATGAGTTTTGGAGAAAACAGTTACAAGGCTCTGATTACGCAAGACGGAAGAGAAATTATTTTACAGGAAGTTCTTTCAGAAGATGGAACAACTACTGTAAATCAGAAGATTGCGGAAGATTTCTTTGGAGCTACTGATTTTTATCAGGAATCTTTAGGTTCGGAAGAAAGAGGAAGTAAGGATGTTAAATACAATGGAGAAAAATATCTTTATGTATATTCTCCGGTAGGTAATACAGGTATTATGATTTGCGGATTGATTCCTTACTCGGTTATTATGGCAGACGCAAAGGATATTCGTAATATTACAGTTATTCTCGTAATTCTTGCAACAATTATTGCGATGGGTGTCGGAAGTATGATTGCGGTCGGTATCAGTTCAACATTGAAGAGTATCGTTCGTTCACTTGGAAAAGTAGCAGAAGGAGACTTGACGATTGCGTTTAAAACAAAACGTAAAGATGAATTCCGTCAGTTGAATGACAGTTTGAATCACATGCTTTCCGGTGTACGTGGTTTGATGACGGACGTAAAAGGATTTGGTACGGAGGTAAATGAACTTTCCGGTAATGTTGCATTAACTGCTGACACGATTAACACTTCCATGCAGGATATTGCTACTGCAGTGGATGAAGTTGCACACGGTGTCGTTTCACAGGCAGAAGAAACAGAAAACTGCAGTAAGAAGATGGAACAATTTTCCGTACAGATTGTTTCTGTATGTGATCAGACAGAAAGTATGGGCGGTATGGCGGATAAAGCCATTGACGCAGTTAACCGAGGAAAAGTTATTATTGAAGATTTAAATAAACAGTCAGAGACAACTGTGCGGTTAACAAAAGAATTGAGCCAGGATATTGTAAATGTTAAGACACAGTCTGATGAAATTGAAAAGATAATTAATGTTATTAATGAAATTGCAGAACAGACAAATCTCTTGTCACTTAATGCTTCTATTGAGGCTGCAAGAGCAGGAGAACACGGAAGAGGATTTGCTGTTGTAGCAGATGAAATCAGAAAATTGGCAGATCAATCTATGCAGGCTGCCAACCAAATTAAAGATATTGTTGGTACAATTCGTTCAACTACTCAGCAGACAACAGATTCTGCACAGAAGACCGAAGAATTTATCTATAAACAGGCAGGTTCTTTGGATGAAACAATTACAGTATTTGGTTATATTAATAATTGTGTAGATGAGTTGGTAAGCGGTTTACAAGAAATGGCAACAAGTATGAAATCTATCGGTCAGGAAAAGGATTATGTAGAAGATTCTATTCGAAATATTTCGGCTGTTTCAGAAGAGACTGCTGCTGCAACTGAAGAAGTAACAGCAACATTAAATGAGCAGGCAAATTCCATTGCTAAGTTGACTGAAAAGGCAGAACAGCTTGCGAGAAGAGTACAGGCATTGGAAGAAGCAACTTCACAGTTTACAGTTTAGAAGTAATAATATCAGTTTTATAAAAGTCTATAAAAGATAAGTGAATTAAGAGGCGTACTTAACTCATTTTTTCCAAGTAAAAAAGAGAGAAGTACGCCCTTTGTTTTGAAAAGAGAAAGGAGATAATGAAATGTTTCATGATGATTTTGTGTGGGGCGTTGCGAGCAGCGCTTATCAGATTGAAGGAAGAGATAAAGAAGATGGTTGTGGAAGATGTATCTGGGACAAATTTATTGAAGAAGGTGGTGTATATGGGAATCATAGTGCAGAAGTAGCCTGCGACCATATACACAGATACAAAGAAGATTTTGCACTTATGCGTCTGCTTGGTGTAAAGGCATATCGTTTTTCTTTAAGCTGGTCAAGAATTTTGCCGGAAGGAACAGGCAAAGTAAATGAAAAAGCGATTGCACTTTACCGTGATATGATTATGGAAATGAAGAAAAATGGCATTGTACCGTATATTACAATGTATCATTGGGAATTTCCACAGGCTTTGCAGGACAGAGGCGGCTGGTTTAATGAAGAGGTTATTGAGTGGTTTGCAGAGTATGCAAAAGTAGTTGCAGAAAATTTTGGTGACTTATGTGATTATTTTATTACATTAAATGAGCCACAGTGTTTTGTAGGAATTGGACATTTGTCAGGATGGCATGCACCGGGTAAAAAGCTTCCGGCAAAGGATGTATTCCAGATTGCACACAATGCTATGCGCGCACACGGAAGAGCAGTACAGAATTTAAGAAAATATGCAGGAAAGCCTATTCAGGTAGGTTATGCACCAACGTGTGGTATGGCATATCCTGAAACAAATAAGAAAGAGGATATTGAAGCAGCAAGAAAAGTGTTGTTCTCTTTCTATAATCCGTTGGACAACTGGACATGGAACGTTGCATGGTTCTCAGATCCGGTTGTGCTTGGAAAATATCCGGAAGAAGGCTTGGAGAAGTATAAAGAATACCTTCCGAATATTACAAAAGAAGATATGGAATTGATTTCCGAACCAATCGATTTCCTCGGACAGAATATTTATAATGGTTATATTATTCGTGCCGGAAAAGACGGAGAGCCGGAATTCGTAGGTAGAAAACCGGGATTTTCCAAAACTGCTACAAACTGGCCGGTAACACCGGAATGTCTCTACTGGGGAGTAAAATTCCTTTATGAGAGATATCAGAAACCGATTTATATTACTGAAAATGGTATGTCTTGTCATGATATGGTTTCTCCTGATGGAAGAGTACACGACAAAAACAGAATTGACTTTTTGGATATGTATTTATCAGCACTTCAGAAGGCTTCAGATGACGGTGCAGACATAAGAGGATTTTTCCTTTGGACATTCCTTGATAACTTTGAGTGGGAAAAAGGATATAATGAACGATTTGGACTTGTGTATGTGGATTTTGAAACACAGAAACGTATTGCAAAGGATTCTGCGTACTGGTATCAGGAGGTCATGGAGACAAACGGAAAGAATCTGTTAATTAACCGTGGAGAAAGACCGGTATTGTTCTTAAATCCTGTATTTAAGCAGATGATTTGGGGTGGTAATCGTCTTGGAACAGACTTCCCGTATCAGATACCGGGAGATGATACCGGAGAATGCTGGGCAATTAGTGCGCACCCGAATGGAGAGTGTACTGTAAAAGAAGGCATTTATGCAGGAGAAAAGTTATCCGAACTGTGGAAAACTCATCCGGAATTGTTTGGAAATGTGGATAGTGACCGTTTCCCTCTGCTGACAAAGATTATTGATGCAAAAGCCGATTTAAGTATTCAGGTACATCCGAATGATGAATACGCAATGAAAAATGAAAACGGCTCCTTTGGAAAAATGGAATGCTGGTATATCTTAGAGTGTGACGAGAATGCAACTTTAGTTGTTGGACATAATGCAAAATCAAAAGACGATTTGGAATCCATGATCAGAGAAGGAAGATGGAATGAGTTTATCCGTGAAATTCCGATTAAAAAGGGAGATTTCATTCAGATTGATCCGGGTACGGTTCACGCAATCAAGGGCGGTACGATGATTCTGGAAACACAGCAGAACAGTGATATTACTTACAGAGTGTATGATTATGATCGTTTGTCTGATGGAAAGCCGAGAGAGCTTCATGTGGATAAGAGTATTGATGTGATTACAGTTCCGGCGTTAGACCCGAAAGACAGCGTATGTTCAACGGATAACCTTCCGCAGAATCAGATGAATCTTTTGAAGGAATGTGAATATTATCGTGTATGGAAACTCTCCGTAAATAAAGCAGTGTGCTTTGAGCAGGAGTATCCGTTCCTGATTATGAGCGTTCTGGAAGGGGACGGACTTTTGAATGGGCAGTTGATTAAGAAGGGTGATCATTTTATTTTGCCGGCAGGTTATGGTGAGGTACATTTACAGGGGGATATGGAGATTATTGCATCCAGTGTGAGATAATACATGTTTCTGTAAAATTAAATAGTTTCTAATTTTTATGGCTTCGGGTTTGAAATCCGGAGCCATAAGTTGTGTTAGGGGGGTTTTTGATTGAAAATAGACAGAAAAAAAGTTATGAGCTATAATAGGAAAGATGGCAGAGTGGTCTGTCTGAAATGAAAGAAAACGGACTGCGGGATAGCGGGTCTGTTTGGAAGGAATGATAGAATGATTGCGCAAAAATATAAAGAGATGTTAAGTGGAAAATCTGTGATTCGGCAACTTTCGGAGTTTGCTACGGAGCGGGGAAAGGAAATAGGGTATGAAAATGTATTTGATTATAGTTTGGGAAATCCTTCTGTTCCGGCGCCACAGGAGTTTACGGATTCGTTAATCAGACTGCTTCAAAATGCAAATCCGATGGATTTGCATGGGTATAGTCAGAGTTTGGGGATTCCGTCGGTGAGGGAAGCAGTTGCGGAATCTTTGAATAAGCGTTTTGGAATGAATTATAAAAAAGAGCATATTTTTATGACATCTGCAGCGGCTGGAGCCATTGCACATGCAATTCGTTGTGTGGCGGTGCCGGGGGATGAGATTTTGACTTTTGCGCCGTATTTTCCGGAGTATAATCCGTATATAAATTTGAGTGGGGCAAAGTTGAAGATTGTGCCTGCGAATACAGAAGATTTTCAGATTAATTTTGAACAATTTGAAAATATGCTTACAGATAAAGTAATGGCTGTACTGATTAATACGCCGAATAATCCTTCAGGTGTGGTATATTCCTCGCAGACAATGGAAAAATTAGCGGGAATATTGAAGCAGAAATCAGAAGAATATGGTCATGATATTTATTTGATTTCAGATGAACCATATAGGGAAATTGTGTTTGAAGGTGTGGATGCTCCTTTTGTATCAAAATTTTATGATAATACAATTATGTGTTATTCTTTTTCAAAATCATTGTCTCTGCCGGGAGAGCGAATTGGTTATCTGGCTGTGAATCCGGCGTGCAGGGATGCAGAGCTGATTGTAAATATGTGTGGGCAGATTTCCAGAGGAATCGGTCATAACTGCCCGTCATCGCTTATGCAGCTTGGGATAGTGGACGTTCTGGATAAAACTTCGGATATTTCGGTTTATGAAACGAATATGAATATATTATATAAGGAATTGGTTAATTTAGGATTTACTTGTGTGAAGCCGGGAGGAACGTTTTACATATTTCCGAAAGCATTGGAGGAAGATTCCATTGCCTTCTGTGAAAAAGCAAAAAAGTATGATTTGATTTTGGTTCCGGCAGACAGCTTTGGATGTCCGGGGTATTTCCGTATGGCATATTGTATTGACACGGAAAAAGTGGAACGTTCGATAACGGCACTTCGCAGATTTGTCGAGACGGAATATAAAAAATAGAAAGGTAAGATATTAAGATGTATCAGGCAGGACTTGTGTTAGAAGGCGGAGGAATGAGGGGTGTTTATACCGCAGGATTACTGGATTTCTTTCTGGATAAAGGGATAGAGTTTTCCAGCGTGTATGGTGTTTCCGCGGGAGCTTGTACGATGTGCAGCTATTTAGCAAAGCAACGGGAAAGAGGTTATCGGCTTTATGCGGATTATCTGGATAATAAACATTATTGCAGTGTAGAGAGTCTTCTTACATCAGGAGATTTATTCAATGTAAAAATGTGTTATGATTTGATTCCAAATTACCTAAATCCCTTTGACTATGAAACATTTAATAAATATGAAGGAAAAGCATATGCAGTTGTAGCAAACATAAAAACCGGAAGACCGGAATATATTCGTATAGAGGATGGGCATGAAGGAATGACAGCAGTACGCGCATCAAGTTCTCTTCCGCTTGTATCAAGAAATGTAAAAATAGGAAATAATTTATATTTAGACGGTGGAATTGTGGATGCCATACCGCTTCGCAAATCGATTCTGGATGGAAATCGTAAAAATGTTGTGATTATGACAAAGGAAAACGGTTATGTCAGAAAACCTGCATCTCCGCAAATGCTGGCTCTTCTAAAAGTAAAATATTTCAAATATCCTAAAGTGTATGAGTTGATGAAGAACCGCCACATAGATTATAATGCTACACTTGAATTTATGAAAAGGCAGGAAAAAAACGGGCAGGCATTTATATTACGTCCGGAAACTGACTGTGGTGTTGGAAGAATCGAAAAGGATTCGAAAAAACTGGAGGCATTATATAAATTAGGATATGAAGATGGCGAAAAAAATTATGAAAGGCTAAAGGCGTATTTAGATGATTGAGATTTTAAAAGCGATTTTGTTTGGTATTGTGGAAGGAATTACGGAATGGCTTCCGATAAGCAGTACCGGACATATGATTTTGTTGAATGAATTTGTAACATTAAATGTATCACCGGAATTTTGGGAAATGTTTCTTGTGGTAATTCAGTTGGGAGCAATTCTGGCGGTTGTAGTTTTGTACTGGGGAAAGCTGTTTCCGTTTAAATTCAAGCAAAAACCTGTTGTTCAAAAAGACATTTTTGATATGTGGTTTAAAATTATTGTAGCCTGTATTCCGGCAGCAGTAGTAGGTATCTTATTTGATGAACCGTTAGAGGCACTGTTTTATAATCCGGTTTCGGTATCGATAGCACTGATTGTTTTCGGTATTGCTTTTATCGTTATTGAAAATAAAAATAAAGAGTTAAAGCCGGGGATTACGGAATTGTCACAAATTACGTATAAAACTGCAATGATTATTGGATTGTTTCAGTTAATTGCAGCAGTATTTCCGGGAACATCCCGTTCCGGTGCTACGATAGTGGGTGCATTGCTTATTGGTGTTTCAAGAACAGTCGCAGCGGAATTTACCTTCTTTTTGGCAATACCGGTTATGCTGGGGGCAAGTCTTTTAAAACTGCTAAAATTCGGACTTTCTTTTTCAGGAGCGGAAGCAGTTATTTTACTTGTGGGATTGGCAGTTGCATTTATTGTATCTGTAATCGTAATTCGTTTTCTGATGGGATATATAAAGAAACATGATTTCAAAGTGTTTGGCTGGTATAGAATTGTGCTTGGTGTTTTAGTGTTGGGATATTTTTACTTATTAAAATAATTTTAGGAATTAATTATGGAATGGGTAAAATAATTGCAATTATTTGAATAATTACTATTGACAAGAAAAACAAAATTGTACAAAATATTGACAACGGCGATTTATCGCGTTAAGCTAAGTAGAGTAATTGCACGGGAGAGATGCGATTATGAAGAGTTATACAGACGAGGTTGCGGGATGCCGTTCGAGAAAGAGGGCTGCCTGCATGTGAAGGGAGAATGTAGTATGGCAATGTCAAAAACGACAGCAAAACCGACAACAAAGGTTCAGACTAAAGTAGAGGAAACAAAGAAAACAGAAGTGAAAGAAGAAGCTAAGCCGGTAGAAATCAAGGCTGAGCAGATGAAACTTGATGTTACAACAGAAACAAAAGAAGTTGTAGAAGAGAAAAAAGAAACAACTGCTAAAAAAGCAGCAGAAAAGAAACCTGCAACAAAGAAAGCAGCAGAAAAGAAAACTACAGCTAAAAAAGAAACTGCAAAGAAAGAAGCAGTAAAAGCTTCTGTACATGTACAGTTTAACGGAAAATCATACGAAACAGAAGACCTTGTAAATATTGCAAAGGATATTTGGAAATATGATTTAAAGAAAAAAGCAGGAGATTTCAAAACTGTTGATATCTATGTAAAACCGGAAGAAAATATGGCATACTATGTTATCAATGGAGAAGTTGACGGAAGCTTTATGATTTAATATATTAATTTGAGTAAATTATTTATATTATTGCCGGAGCATAAGCCCTGATTTCATTAGATGATGAAATCGGGGCTTGCTTTATGTAATAGGAAATTGCTCGAATGTAGTGAGGAGCCAGGGAGAATTTGCATGCAGAAAACACAAGTTACCGGTCACGGATTGAACAGTAACGCCGATACAAATGCATTGATGAATTGATGAATTGATGAATCGATTGAATTGAGACTTGAAAAAGGATGATGCATGTGCTATGATTCTAAATTATAACAGTCTGTTATATCTATTTATTTCTAATTATTCTTATAGAAGTTCTAATTTAAAAATTCTTTAAGAACCCCATATTATCTATTTTGAAGAATGCAAGAGGAGGATTCTGCCTATGACAGAAAAACATTATGACTTACATAAACTTTTGGAGGAAATAAAAAGTACGGAGGGGTTACCGGAAAATATTTCGACAGAAGCACAATTATGGGATGAGATTATGAAAAAGGAAACATTTCTTATGCCGGAACAGCTTTTTCCATTAATAAAAGAGATTCACGGGAAAGTGTATCCTAAAGATACGGAAATTAGTCCTTTAGCCACGGAATTTTCTGTGCAGAGATCGGATACAAAAGAAATAACATCTATCCGGGCGGATATTACCGTGTTGGTAAATAAGTCAGATATTTATCATTTTGAATGTGAGATTGAAAATGACGGAACAATGGTAATGAGAATGTTTGAATATGATGTGCACATTGCACTGAGTTATTCTCAAGTGGAGGATGACAAGACAGAGACAGGACAAAGTTCAGGGAGGGTTATGAAACTGAAATTTCCATACTCTGCGGTTTTATATCTTCAGGATAACGGAAATACGCCGAATGAATTAAAGTGTCAAATACTGTTTCAGGACGGAGGCAGATATGAATATAAAATTCCTGTGTTAAAGGTACAGAGTTATACATTGGATGATATTAGAGAAAGGCATCTTTGTGTACTTATTCCCTTTTTACCGCTTCGTTTTCGTAAAAGAATGCCACCGGCAAAAAAGAATTGTAGTGTAACTAAAGAAGAATTGACTTCGTTTTATGAGGAAATTATACTTTTATTAAAGGAAGAGGTTGCCGTGGGATATTTGAGCAAAAGAAACCAAAAGGCTATTATATCGTTGTTGAACAAGTCATTAATCAGGGTATTTTATAAGAATGAAAAGTTACTGAAGGAGGTAATAGGAATGACAGAGCCTATATTGGAACTTGAGTTTGAAAAATACGAGAAAATTATAGACGAAAAGTTAAAAAAATTGGTCATGCTGGAGCAGGAAATGCGTGAGAAGGATGAGGAGCTAAGCGAGAGAAACAAGCAATTGACAGAGAAGGATGAGGAGCTAAGCGAGAGAAACAAGCAATTGACAGAGAAGGATGAGGAGCTAAGCGAGAGAAACAAGCAATTGACAGAGAAGGATGAGGAGCTAAGCGAGAGAACCCGGGAATTGACAGAGAAGGATGAGGAGTTAAGCGAGAAAACCCGGGAACTGACAGAGAAGGACAAGGAGCTAAGAGAGAGAACCCGGGAATTGACAGAGATGGATAAGCAGTTATCCGTGAGAGATAAGGAATTGCATGAGAAAGAAGCAGAAATTGCTGAATTGCGGAGAAAATTAGCAGAAGCAGAGAAATATAATAATGGATAAGGTGATGTATAAATAAGTGTATGAGGAAGAAAACCAACATATTTTAAATAGAATATAAATTGCTATTTTTTCATATATATTATATACTTATTTTGCCGCGTTAATTGTTGAAAGCAGTAAATATATAAAGAAAATAGCGGTAAGTATTACATTTTATTAAATTTCATTAAGGAGGGGAACTATGGGAGCGATTGTTGGAAAAATCATTCTCGCATTGGTTATTGTATTAATTTTTGTAATTATAATAACCGGGTACAAAAAAGCACCACCAGATACTGCATTTATTATTTCCGGTCTTCGTAAGAAGGTTATCATCGGAAAGGCAAGTATTAAAATTCCATTTTTGGAGCGATTGGATAAATTAAGTCTTAAATTGATTGCTATTGATGTAAAAACATCCAATGCAGTTCCTACAGCGGACTATATCAATATTCAGGTTGATGCCGCAGTTAATATTAAAATCAGTAGTGAGCCGGAAAAGCTTGCACTTGCAGCAGAAAACTTCCTGAATCAGAATACTCAGTACATACAGGGAATTGCCAGAGAAGTATTGGAAGGTAACATGCGTGAAATCGTAGGACGCATGAGACTGGAAGAAATGGTTAGTGACCGTCAAAAGTTTGCAAACCTTGTAAAAGAAAATGCAGAGCCTGATCTTGCAGCAATGGGTCTTGATATCGTAAGCTTCAATGTACAGAACTTTGCAGACAGCAATGGTGTTATTGATGACCTCGGTATTGATAACATTTCTCAGATTAAGAAAAAGGCAGCAATTGCAAAAGCAGAAGCTGATAAAGAAATTGCAGTTGCAAAAGCAGAAGCTGATAAACAGGCAAATGATGCCCGAGTAAATGCAGCAACAGAAATTGCAAAGAAAAATAACGAGCTTGCATTACAGCAGGCAGAATTAAAGAAACAGGAAGATACAAAGAGAGCGGAAGCGGATGCGGCATACAGCATTCAGGAACAGGAACAGAGAAAGACAATTGAAATTGCAACCGCAGAAGCAAGCATTGCAAAACAGGAAAAAGAAGTTGTCTTAAAACAGCGTGAAGCAGAAGTTCGTGAAAAAGCGTTGGATGCTGAAATTAAGAAAAAGGCAGAGGCAGACAAATTTGCACGCCAGCAGCAGTCAGAAGCAGAATTATACGAACGCCAGAAGAGAGCGGAAGCTGAGAAGTTTGAGCGTGAAAAAGAAGCAGAGGCCATGAAAGCAACAGCGGAAGCCCAGAAATATGCGAAAGAGCAGGAAGCTGTCGGTATCCGTATGGTCGGTGAAGCGGAAGCTGAAGCTATCCGTGCGAAAGGTCTTGCGGAAGCAGAAGCCATGGAGAAAAAAGCAGAAGCTTACCAGAAATACAACAATGCAGCTATGGCAGAAATGCTCATCAATGTATTGCCGGATATTGCAGGTAAGATTTCTGAGCCGTTGAAACAGATTGACAAGATTACAATTATCGGCGGTGGAGACAGTGCAGGTAGCGGTGTAGGTGATGTAGCCGGCAATGTACCGGCTGTTATGGCGAAGCTGTTTGAATCTATGAAAGAAACGGTTGGAATCGATCTTTCCGAAGTAGTGAAAGCAGGAACCTATGATGCAAAAGTAAATCGCAATGTTAACATTACAGGTCTTGAAAATGGGGCTGATGCGGTGAAAGATGAAGTAACATCTGCAATTGTAGATTCTACAATTTAATATGTAAGTGAAAAAGAGTCGTTGTTTACGCAATGACAGTTATAATTTTTTAACATTAAATTAAGGGGTAAATCTTTGTTATGTCTTCTGGTTGTTTGACGTAGACATATCTGATTTATCCCTTAAATTTTTTTATATTATTTCGGTGTGTAGTTAAGTGGTTGGGAATTCGGAGAATTCTTTTGTGAGATATTTTAAGTGAATAGAACTTGTGGGATAAAAAGCAGAGTGAGTCCTACTATAAGAAGAGGAAAGAAGCAATAGTCGGGGGGAAAAGCAAGCTAAACCGACTGTAAGAAGAAAAAAGTAGTAATGGTCGGGAAGTAAAGTGAAGGAATGCCCGACTGAAAGGAGAGAAAAGAAGAAAAGATCGGGATGTAAAAGCAAGGAATTCCCGACTGAAAGGAGAGAAAAGAAGAAAAGGTCGGGAAGTAAAGTGAAGAAATGCCCGACTGGAAAGAGAGAAAAGCAGAAAAGGTCGGAATGTAAAAGCAAGGGAAGCCCGACTGGAAGAAAATAAACGAAGGTGCAGTAGGAATAAAAACGAGAATTGAATCCGACTGAACCGGAGAAGGTACAAGTTTAGTAGGAACAAGAAGATATGGTACCCGAAAAAGAATCGTTTCAATTGAACAACCTGAATAACTCTAAAAATGGGTATCATAAAAATATGAAGAAAAAAGAAATTCAAATTTAGAATTCTTTAATAAATTATTTTCCTAAATATTGTTGACAATAAAATAAGTAAGTGATATTTTATGTCTATAAGGTGTTAGCACTCCTAAAGGTTGAGTGCTAACAATTAAAAAAAGAGGTGGCAGGATGCAGTTAGATGAAAGAAAAATGAAAATATTGCAGGCCATTATCCGTAACTACTTAGAAACCGGAGAACCGGTGGGAAGCCGTACCATTTCAAAATATACGGATTTGAATTTAAGTTCAGCAACTATCCGTAATGAAATGGCAGACTTGGAGGAGTTAGGATACATTCTTCAGCCTCACACTTCCGCAGGAAGAATTCCATCCGATAAAGGCTACAGACTTTATGTAGACAAGATGATGGAGGACAAAGAGCGGGAAATTGATGAGATGAAGGAAATGCTTCTTGAAAAAGAAGACAAGATGGAGCACCTCTTAAAGCAGGTAGCCAAAGTTCTTGCCGTAAATACGAATTATGCAACGATGATTACGGCACCGCAGATACATCGGAACAAGCTGAAATTTATACAGCTTTCAAGAGTAGATGCACATCAGCTTTTGGCAGTTATCGTAGTGGAAGGAAATGTAATCAAAAATACAATGCTTTCCATAGAGGACGAACTGGATGAGGAGACATTGCTGAAATTAAATATTCTTCTGAATACCCATTTAAATGGATTATCATTAGAAGAAATCAATTTAGGTATGATTTCCGCAATGAAACAGCAGGCAGGTATACACAGTGATATTGTGAGTGATGTAATTGATGCAGTCGCAGAAGCAATTAAAGCAGATGAGGACTTGGAAATCTACACAAGCGGTACGAACAATATTTTAAAATATCCCGAACTTGCAGATAAACAGAAAGCAAGTGATCTGATAAATACCTTTGAAGAAAAACAGATGCTTACTGAACTGGTTCACGATTCGCTGGCAGACGAAAGCGGAACAGGAATTCAGGTATACATTGGAGATGAGACTCCGGTTCAATCCATGAAGGATTGCAGTGTGGTAACAGCTACTTACGAGTTGGAAGAGGGTATGAAAGGAACGATAGGAATTATCGGACCAAAGCGAATGGACTATGACAAGGTTGTAGGCACATTGAAAACCCTGATGCACCAGCTGGATGATTTATATAAGAAAAAATAGAAAGGATGAACACCGTGCCAAATAACGATAAAGAAATTTTGGAAGAAAATCTTGAAGATGTAGAAAATACAGAAGAGACTTCCGAAGAAACAGCAGAAGCACAAGCTGTAGAAAACGAGGATGAAAACACTTCTTCAGAAAGTGATGAAACAGAAGATGATGCAGTAGAAAGTGATGGAGAAGAATCTAAAACTTTCGCAGAAAAAAGAGCAGAAAAAAAGAAAGCAAAAGCTGATAAAAAGCAGGATGCTTTAAAAGAAAAAATTGACGAGCTGGAAGACAAAGTAAAACGCCAGATGGCAGAATTTGATAACTTCCGTAAGCGTACAGAAAAAGAAAAAACTCAGATGTTTGAAACCGGTGCAAAGAGTGTAATTGAAAAAATACTTCCGGTTGTAGATAACTTTGAAAGAGGATTAGCTTCCGTTCCGGAAGAAGAAAAAGGAAAAGGCTTCGCTGACGGAATGAACATGATTTACAAACAGCTTATGAATGAGCTTGCAAATATCGGGGTAACGCCGATTGAAGCGGTAGGTCAGGAATTCAATCCGGATTTCCATAATGCAGTAATGCAGGTGGAAAGTGATGAGTATGAATCAGGAGTTGTGGCACAGGAATTACAAAAAGGCTACATGTACCGCGACACTGTTGTAAGACACAGCATGGTTGCTGTCGTACAATAACAGTATGAAAAGAATCACTAAAGCATTTTTTGTTAGAGTGACTCAGATAATATAGATAAACTATTAATTATATATTATATATGTTTTATGTAAACAGGAGGAAAATTATGGGTAAAATTATCGGTATCGACTTAGGTACAACAAACAGTTGTGTGGCAGTTATGGAAGGTGGTAAACCTACCGTTATCGCAAATACAGAAGGCGCAAGAACAACACCGTCTGTTGTTGCTTTCACAAAAACAGGAGAAAGATTAGTAGGTGAACCTGCAAAACGTCAGGCAGTTACTAATGCAGAAAAAACAATTTCATCCATCAAACGTGATATGGGTACTGACAATGGTCGTACAATTGATGATAAAAAATATTCTCCACAGCAGATTTCTGCTATGATTCTTCAGAAATTAAAAACAGATGCTGAAAATTACTTAGGAGAAAAAGTAACAGAAGCAGTTATCACTGTTCCGGCATATTTCAACGATGCACAGCGTCAGGCAACAAAAGATGCAGGTAAGATTGCAGGTCTTGATGTAAAACGTATCATCAACGAGCCTACAGCAGCAGCTTTAGCTTATGGTCTTGACAATGAAAATGAACAGAAAATCATGGTTTACGATTTAGGTGGTGGTACATTCGACGTTTCCATTATCGAAATCGGTGAAGGTGTTATCGAAGTACTTGCTACTTCCGGTGATAACAAACTCGGTGGTGATGATTTCGACCAGAAAGTAACAGACTGGATGCTTGCTGAGTTCAAAAATGCAGAAGGCGTTGACTTATCTAACGACAAAATGGCTCTTCAGAGATTAAAAGAAGCAGCAGAAAAAGCGAAAAAAGAATTATCTTCTGCTACTACAACAAACATTAACTTACCGTTCATCACAGCTACAGCAGAAGGTCCAAAACACTTCGATATGAACCTTACAAGAGCTAAATTTGATGAATTAACACATGACTTAGTAGAAAGAACAGCTATTCCGGTACAGAACGCATTAAAAGATGCAGGACTTACAGCTTCTGAGCTTTCTAAAGTATTATTAGTTGGTGGTTCTACACGTATTCCTGCAGTTCAGGATAAAGTAAAAGCAATCACAGGACATGAACCAAGCAAAACTCTTAACCCGGATGAATGTGTTGCACTTGGTGCTTCTATTCAGGGTGGTAAACTTGCAGGCGATGCAGGTGCAGGCGAAATCTTACTTTTGGATGTTACTCCGCTTTCACTTTCCATCGAAACAATGGGTGGTATCGCTACAAGATTAATTGAAAGAAATACAACAAGTCCTACAAAGAAGAGTCAGGTATTCTCTACAGCAGCAGATAACCAGACAGCAGTAGATATCAACGTAGTACAGGGTGAAAGACAGTTTGCGAAAGACAATAAATCCCTTGGACAGTTCAGATTGGATGGTATCCCACCAGCAATGCGTGGAGTTCCTCAGATTGAAGTTACTTTCGATATCGATGCAAACGGTATTGTTAACGTATCTGCAAAAGACTTGGGAACAGGAAAAGAACAGCACATTACTATTACAGCAGGCTCCAGCATGTCTGACGATGAAATTGATAAGGCTGTAAAAGAAGCTGCAGAATATGAAGCTCAGGATAAGAAGAGAAAAGAAGCTATCGACACAAGAAATGAAGCAGATTCCTTCGTATTCCAGACAGAAAAAGCATTAAATGAAGTCGGAGACAAGATTGATGCAGGTGAAAAAGCTAACGTAGAAGCTGATTTGAATGCATTAAAAGATATTCTTGAAAGAACAAAAGACAAAGAATTAAGCGATTCCGAACTTGATGAAATGAAAGCTGCTAAAGAAAAATTAATGACAGGCGCACAGGCATTATTCACAAAGATGTATGAAAATATGCTGGGTGCAGCAGGTGCAGGCCCGGATATGAGCGGTATGGGCGGTCAGGCAGGTCCTGATATGAATGCAGAACCGGCAGATGACGTAGTTGACGGAGATTACAGAGAAGTTTAATTTTAAGTCCAATAAGACGTCTCGCGAAGTGTGACGGCGTTTGGTAGTAAGTTTAAGTAAAAAGATAAGGGAAAGGGGTTTTTAGCAAAGCTATTAACCCTTTTCACGCAGTATAGAATTAAGGAGTTTGTTATGGCAGAACAAAAACGAGACTATTACGAAGTGCTCGGTGTAGATAAAAATGCAGATGAAGCTGCAATTAAAAAAGCATACAGAGCTCTTGCCAAGAAATATCATCCGGATATGAACCCGGGGGATGCAGAGGCAGAAAAGAAATTTAAAGAAGCTTCGGAAGCATATGCAATTCTTTCTGATCCGGAGAAGAAACGTCAGTATGACCAGTACGGACATTCCGCATTTGAAGGTGGCGGCGGTCCGGGAGGATTTGGCGGATTCGATTTCAGTGGTGCAGATTTTGGAGATATTTTCGGGGATATTTTTGGAGATATTTTCGGTGGCGGCCGTCGTGGCGGAAGAGCCAATAATGGCCCTATGAAAGGTGCAAATCTGCGTACCAGTGTAAGAATCACATTTGAAGAAGCAGTTTTCGGTGTAGATAAAGAAATCGAGCTTACCTTAAAAGATGAATGTACTACATGTAGAGGAACCGGAGCAAAACCGGGTACAAATCCTGAAACATGTCCGAAATGTGGCGGTAAAGGACAGGTGGTATTTTCACAGCAGTCCTTCTTCGGTACAGTAAGAAATGTACAGACTTGTCCTGACTGTAACGGAAGCGGAAAAATTGTCAAAGAAAAATGTACAGACTGTCATGGAAGCGGATACATTGCAAACAGAAAGAAAATTCAGGTATCTATTCCGGCAGGAATTGATAACGGACAGAGTGTGAGAATCCGTGAAAAAGGTGAACCGGGCATTAATGGCGGTCCAAGAGGTGACTTGCTTGTAGAAGTAATCGTACAGCGTCATCCGATTTTCCAGCGTCAGGATTATAATATTTACTCTACAGTTCCTGTATCCTTCGCAGTTGCTGCGTTAGGTGGCGAAGTTCTGATTGATACAGTGGACGGTAAAGTGATTTATGATGTAAAAGCAGGAACACAGACCGATACAAAAGTTCGCTTAAAGGGAAAAGGTGTGCCGTCCCTGCGTAATAAAGAGGTTCGTGGTGACCATTATGTGACGCTGGTAGTACAGGTGCCGGATAAATTGTCACATGAGGCGAAAGAGCTGTTGAAACAGTTTGATGCAGTGACAGGTGATAGTCTGAATGCGGCGAAGAATGTAACTTCGGATTCGGGAAGCGAGCCAACCAAAAAAGATAAAAAGAAAAAATGGTTTTAGTTAATGAAAGAGATGGGATTTAGATAAAAAAATCCGGTCTCTTTTTTTGTAAGAAAATAGAGCATAAATTTATATGTTGATAATCATATATAAATAGTTTGGCTTCAAAGTATTCATGATCTAATTTGTAATGTACATCATAGAGTTTTGATAGAGTAACAATTTGAGTATTAGAATATTATGAAAATAAGTAAGATAGCAATAATTGATATAAAAATAGCAAGGGATGAGTTGTGAGATGAAAATAATTTGTATATTATGACAAGTATCATGAAAAAGAAAACAGCTTTAGTCAGTACTATTGTAGAATTATAAAAAATGACAATCAGAGTACAGTTTTATAGTCTATGATAGATAAATTTGGTATACAACACATTAATCGTATCGGTGGAAAAGATTAAAAGGGTATGGGATTTTACATTGATTCCGAGAATGGAAGTGGTGGATAAAGCAGAAATACCTATATTGAAATAATAAAAAAGGAGGGAGTATGATAGGAAAAATATATCAATGTAATCCACTTTTGGCTTTAGATTGTCCTGACCCAGATGTGATTCGGGTGGGAGATACTTATTATATGGTATGTACAACTATGCATTTTATGCCGGGGGGCGAGATTTTGCGTTCCTATGATTTGGTTCACTGGGAACATGTGACTTACATCTTCGATGAACTGGAAATAACAGAACAACAAATGTTAGAAAATGGGCAGAATGCTTATGGAAAAGGAATGTGGGCTGCAAGTATACGTTATCATAAAGAACAGTTTTTTGTATGTTTTGTGGCAAATGATACAGGAAAAACGTATTTATTTACAACGAAGGACATAGAGGGGGAATGGAAAAGAAGAGAGATAGAAGGATTTTATCATGATTGTTCTCTTTTGTTTGATGATGATGATAAGGTATACATTGCTTATGGAAATAAGTATATCTATATAACCCAACTTACGGAAGATTTAAGTGGTCCCATGCCGGGAGGTTTTCATCGTATGGTGGTTTCAGATGAAGGAAACCAGATGCTTGGATATGAGGGAACACATTTTTATAAAATAAATAGTAAATATTATTTGTTTTTCATTCATTCGAAGAGGGAAGAATGGAAAAGAGTAGAAGCGTGTTTTATGGCATCATCTTTAACGGATGAGTTTGTAGGAATGGATATTATGGATGATGATATGGGATATTGTAATCAGGGTGTTGCTCAAGGTGGAATCGTGGATACACCAGACGGAAAATGGTACAGTATTTTATTTCAGGACAGAGGGGCGGTGGGAAGAATTCCGGTTCTTGTGCCTGTTACATGGGAAAATGATTTCCCGGTATTTGGAGAAAGGGGGCATGTACCAAGAGCATTTATTACTCCACAAGAAAAAAAGAAGAGTCTGTGTAGCTTGTTAATAGAAAGTGATGATTTTAAAGAAATAAAAATGGAATCTGAAAAAGAACAGAAACGACGATATGGAAGCTTCGGTTTTAAAAGTTGCTGGCAGTTTAATCATATTCCAGATACATCACTGATAACATGGGATAAAATAGTTGGAAGTGTGTCTGTCAGAACCAATACAGTGTGTCAGAATTTGCTACAGGCAAGAAATACCTTTACACAGCGAATGCATTATCCGGCATGTATGGGGGAGATAACCTTAGAAGCCACTAAAATGAAGGAAGGTGATTATGCAGGGCTTTGCATTTTACAGGGGTGTTACTGTATGGTGGCTATTACCAAAAGAGAAAATCAATACGCACTTGTCATGAGAAGTAAGGAAGCGCAAAAGGATACAGAGCTGGAATTAGAAGTGACACCAATGGAGAATGACGTAGTAAGACTGGGAATTAGGGCTGAATTTACTAATATGACAGATACGGCAGAGATGTATTATTATACTGGAGAGGAATGGAAACAAATAGGTAAAATGCATAAATTAAGATTTGATTTAGAGCATTTTACAGGAGCTAGATTTGGTCTTTTTTATTATGCGACCAAAGAATATGGTGGAAGTGTTACATTTCGAGATTTTAAATATAAAAAAGAAAAGGAGATAGAGATATGAGTAAGTGGAAGAAATCTTTTAAGGGAGAGGATTGTCATAATCCTGTTATGGTACAGCGTTTTGGAGCGGATCCATATGCTTTAGTGTACGAAGGAAGAGTGTATCTGTATATGACCGGAGATGTAATAGAAAGAGATGAAGCAGGAAATATTATAGAGAATACATATAGCATTATTGATACGATTAACGTAATTTCATCAGATGATTTGGTGAACTGGACCGACCATGGTTCGGTGTTGGCAGCTTCAGAGCATGGTGCTGCAAAGTGGGGAAGAAATTCATGGGCGCCGGCAGCTGCATACAAAAAAATAAATGGAAAGGATAAATTTTTCTTATATTTTGCAAATAGTGGAAATGGAATCGCTGTTTTGACTTCGGATTCACCAGTAGGACCATTTGTTGATCCGATACAGAGACCATTAATATCAAGAGAGACACCAAACTGTGCAAATGTTACATGGTTGTTTGATCCTGCGGTATTAATGGATGATGATGGGGAAGCATATATTTATGTTGGTGGCGGTATACCGGACGAACAGAGTATCGCAATGCCACAGACAGCAAGGGTTGCTAAGCTTGGTGCAGATATGATTAGTTTGGACACAGATCCAATAACAATCGAGGGTGTATCCTATTTATTTGAAGATTCGGGAATCAATAAGATTGATGGAACTTATTATTATTCGTATTGTTCTAATTTTAGTGTACCTGATGATAAGGTGGATGAGTTAGGATTTGGTCGTGGTGAAATTATTACCATGAAAAGTGATAAACCTATGGGTCCTTTTAAAATGTGCGGTTCTGTGTTGAAAAATCCGGAATATTTCTTTGGTCTTGGAAGCAATAATCATCACTGTATGTTTGAGTTTGCAGGAAAATACTATATGGCATATCATACAAGAATACTGGAGGATGCAATGAAAATCTCAGGTGGATATCGAAGCACCAATATTGATGAGGTTACTGTTTGTGATGGCGTAATTAAACCAATAAAGGCAACAAGGGAAGGTGTACGCCAGATTAAGGCACTAGATCCATATAAGGTGCATTCGGCAACAACAATGGCTGATATGGCAGGTGTTCAGACGGTAGCAGATTATGATGGAAAGATGTTGGTAACTGACATGGAAGCAGGAAGTTGGATTCGTGTGAATGGTGTGGATTTTGGTAATAAGGGAGCAGAGATGTTTGAACTCTCTATGGGAGCATGTCGTGAAGGAGGAAGAGTTACATTGTATGTGGATAGTCTGGAGCAGGAAAATTGTATTGGTCATGTGGATGTTACTGCAGAGGATAGTGCAAAAATAATCAAAGTAGCATTGGGGCGTAAGCCTGTCGGAGAACATGACTTGTATATTGGTTTTGATGGAAATGACTATCAAATAAAGGAATGGAGTTTTTGTTAAGATTCCCTTATGAAGAGGAAAATAGAGTTGTTAAAACGGTTTTAGTTTACGAAAGAGATGGGATTTAGAGTGAAAGAATCCCATCTTTTTTGTGCATTCTTATAAGCAGGGCGAGTTGAGAGGGCATGTTGTTATACAAATGTTACAATAAGCTAGCAAGAAGTGATAAGCAAAAAGCAATATTTAGGAAGATATTTTGTGTAATATATGTAAATATTTATAAGGGATATATGCAAATATATTAGAGGTTTTAACCAAAAGGGAAGGAGTAAGAGAGAATCGATGATTAAAAAAAGGTCTATTTTAGCATTTGTGGTCGCGAGTGCACTGGCGTTCAATGGGGTGACGGTTGTTCATGCGAGTGAATTAGCAACAGAGATCAATGTGGAGCAAGTTTTGGAAACGGAATCAGTAAATGAGTCAGATGAAAGTGTTCCATCAATTGAAAATGTGCAAACAACAGAAGAAGAGACAACGACAGAAGAAGAGACAACGACAGAAGAAGAGGCAACGACAGAAGAAGAGACAACGACAGAAGAAGAGACAACGACAGAAGAAGAGACAACGACAGAAGAAGAGACAACGACAGAAGAAGAGGTAACGACAGAAGAAAAGGCAACGACAGAAGAAGAGACAACGACAGAAGAAGAGACAATAACAGAAGAAACATCAGAAGAAACAAAAATGGGAATTATGGCACTTGATGCGAGTGGAAATCAGGTAACGTATTCATTTAATGATTTAACTCAGGCAGCAGCGTGGGGAGCTACAGTAACATCAACCGATAACGGAGGTATTGTAGTATCTTTTCCAAAACAGTATGATCAGGTGAGTTTTTTGATTCCTGAAGAAATTGATTCTTCAAGATTGAAAAAGGTTATCATCAATACAAGTGATAGTATAGATAATTTGGCTGTAAAGTTCTATAGCGATGAGAATAATACGGAAGCAGCAGTTGCATATGGTACTAACGAATTGTCAGTAGATAAAATGAATGAAGGATTGACAGCTGCGGATATAGAATGCTTTGGTGTCATGGGACGTGCGGATGAATATGAAATTACTATTGATAGTGTTACTTTTGTACTGGGAGAGAAAGGAAATGTTTCGGATAATGAAGTTTCTGAAAAAGTCTTTACTTTTACAGAGTTAGAAGAAGTAGCGGTAAGCAGTGAATTTACTAAGAATATTGCAGAGGATGGTACATTAAAAATTACTTATGCCAAGGAATATGATGAAATCCGTTATGCAGTTCCGGAGAGTATAGATGTTACCAAGTTAAGTAAAATAGTACTGAACATTAAGTCGGGAGATAAAAGTGGACTATCTTTAAAACTTCTATCCGGTTATGCTGACTGGAATCCGGATAAGGAAGAACTTGATGCTAAGTATGGTGTATCGTCAATTAGTACAGATAATGTGTCTGACCGTTCAGAAATTAAATATTTTGGAATTATGGGAATGGCAGCTGCTGTAGGTAATCCATATGAGATTAGCAGTGTTACGTTTGAGTTGGATGGAGGTAAGGAATCGGTAGTTATTAATATTCAGACAGATATACCTGATTTAGAGGATGCCATAGCAGAAAAAACTGACAGTGAGTTTATTGTAGGTGCATGTCTTGACAGTAATGTATGTCATGAACTTTCTGATGAGTATGTCATGGCTCTCGTAAAAAAACATTTTAATGCAATAACACCGGCTAATGAATTGAAACCAGATTGCTTATTTGGTTACAGTAACGAAACTTGCCCAGCGACAGAGCAAGTTACATTGAATGGTGAGGAACTGGTAGTTCCTACCTTAGATTACAGTAGCGCAGAAGAGATACTGGATGTTATCTTAGACTGGAATGAGAAGAATCCGGATAATGTTATTAAGGTTCGTGGACATGTACTTGTATGGCATTCTCAGACTCCGGAATGGTTTTTCCATGAGGATTATGATGCAGATAATCCATATGTGGATTCGGCTACTATGACAAAGCGTCAGGAATGGTTTATTAAGAATGTGTTAGAGCATTTTACCGGAGAGGAGAGTAAGTATAAGGGTCTGTTCTATGGATGGGATGTTGTAAATGAAGCAGTAAGTGATAATACAGGTACATATAGAAATGGAAGTGAAGGCTCTAGCTGGTGGAATGTATACGAAAGTAACCAATATATTATTAATGCTTTCCGTTTTGCAAATAAATATGCACCGGCAGACTTAGAGCTTTACTATAATGACTATAACGAATGTGTTAGCAGTAAAGTATCAGGTATTGTTCAGTTATTAACAGATGTAAAAAATGCGGAAGGTACCAGAATTGATGGTATGGGGATGCAGGCGCATTATCAGACAGAAGGTTCTCCGGCGGTAGCGGATTTTAAGAAAGCTGCAAAAGCATATGCGGAGGTGGTTGGTAAGGTTCAAATTACAGAGCTTGATTTTAAAGCGAGCAGTAGTTATGATGGAACATCTGCCACACAGGATTCTGAATATACAAAATTAGCATATCGTTATAAAGGTATTTTTGATGCTGTTCTTGATCTTCGCGAAGAAGGTGTAGATGTAGATGGCATGACGGTTTGGGGAGTTATTGACAAAAATTCATGGCTTCAGACCTCAAATTCAGTTGGTGGTGCTGCAGATGGAACGCAAAAGCAGTGTCCATTATTATTTGACGACAGTTATCAGGCAAAACCGTCATATTGGGCATTGGTTGATGCAACAAGGTTACAACCCGAAATTAAAAAATTTGATATTACAAAATTAGTTGATACAGAATATACAGCAGGTACTTCTGTTGAAATAAGTGATGGAAATGCACAGATGATAGCAATTCCGGTATGGGATGATAAAGGAATCCATATACTTGCTCATGTAAAGGATGCAACCGAGGATAGTACAGACTCAGTTTCTGTTTATGTATCCGTAGACGGGCAGATAAGTAAGAAAGTTTTAATGCGTCAGGAAGGAACTACAACAACTGATGGATATGATGTGGAAATAGACATTCCTTGTGCCGAGTCAGCTCTTTATATAACATCTGAGATTTTGATGGATTTTGTTTTGACAAATGGAGAAGAACAAACATCATATAATGATGTTACAATGAATCAGGAGCAGTCAGATCAGTATTATGCTATTGCAGTATTAAAGCCATATGTAATGATTCCGCAGGGAACAGTTGCAATTGATGGAACAAAAGAAGATATATGGGAAACAGCAACACCAATTCCGTTGACAATTAGCATGGGGACAAATACGAGTGCAATTGCAAGTTTATTATGGGATGAGAATTATCTTTATCTCTATGCGAATGTAACAGATTCTGTACTCAATAGTGATAGTGTAAATGCTCATGAAAAAGATTCTTTTGAAATTTTTATTGATGAGAATAATAATAAATCATCTTCTTATGAAGAGGATGATAAACAGTATCGTATCAACTACCTCAATGAACATTCTTTCAATGGAACGAAATGTCTTGAGGAGAATATGCAGGCGTCCGTTACCACAACGGATAATGGATATATTGTAGAGGCAGCTTTTGCATGGACAGATGTGAAACCTGCTGTTGGTACTGAAATTGGTGTGGAGTTACAGCTTAATGATGCTGATAACTCCGGTACACGTATTGGAACCTTGAGTTGGTATGACACTTCCGGTCTTGGATGGTCAAAACCTGGTGTGTTTGGTACTGCGATGTTGTCTGAGGGGGGTGAAGGTGTACTTCCGGAGGATATACCTGATACTGATATTCCGGAAGGTCTTTGGATTGCGGGTATTGATGAAGATGGTTGTACCTACACAGGAAAAGCTATTAAACCAAATGTTCGTGTATATGATGGTAAAAAACGATTGAAAGCCGGACAGGACTATACCATTACCTATAAAAATAACATTAAAGCTAATGATGCTTCAGTTACTAGAACTGCCCCGACCATAATCGTCAAGGGCACAGGAAATTACACTGGTAAAGATACAGCTACCTTCAAGATTGTGCAGAAGGATGTGGAAGCAGAGGATGTTGTAATCAACTACAAGGACAAGCTGGTTGAAACAGGAAGCAACCAGAAACCATTAAGTACGGTTACTTATAACGGAACTAAATTAGGCAATAAAGATTATAAAGTAGAATACTTTAAATGCGTGGACGGAAAAATTCCTGAAAATGCAAAGACATTATCACAGATAAAAGCTGCCGGCGATTATAAAATGATTATTACTGGTAAAGGAAATTTCACAGGAACTGTAGCAAAAGATATTAAGGTTTACACAAAAAATTCTGTTGTTGATATCAGTAAAACAACCGTTACCGTTGGCGGAAAGAAGAGTGGTTACAGTGTAGTATGTGACGGTACAGAAAAGAAGCCTGCTGTGAAAGTGGTTTACAAAGGCAAAGAGATTGACAGTAAGAATTACACTGTAGAATATGACAATAATAAAGCCGTAGGAACTGCAAAAGTTACAATTACTGGTAAGATGACAGAAACAGAAGATGGTGTAACAGGATATATCGGTTCTGTGACAAAGACATTTAAAATTAAAGCAACAAAACTTTCCGATGTAGCTAAAATTGATACTACAAAATGGAAGACAAAAGTAGAGTTTGATGCCGCAATTGGTGAAGCAAAACAGGCGGATAATATGCTGGTAGCCAAAGATGCAAAATCCGAAGTTACATTGAAAGAAGGTACGGATTATAAAGTAAGTTACAGCAAAAATACAAAAGGAGGTAAGGCAAACGTAACTTATACCGGTATCGGAAAGTATTCAGGAACTATTAAAAAAACCTTTACGGTAACAGCAGTAGAATTATTTAAAAGTAATAAAACAACTGAGGGAGTGGAAGTCAGCATTGGCGAAACAGCAGCATATGCTCAGAAAGGTAGCAAAATAGAAGTTGTTGTAAAAATCAACGGAACTACCCTTGTAGAAGGCAAAGATTATAAAGTAACTTACAAGAATAATAAAGCGGTTACAACTGCTAACATGAAGGAAAATAGAAAACCTCAGGTAACTATCCAAGGTATTAATGGCTACAAAGGAACCATGACAGCCAAGTTTACGATTATACCGACAGATTTATCTACTATGGAGATGAAAGTGACAGATGTGGCTTATCAGAACAAAAAAGGTAAGTACAAATCAGCACCGGTATTGACAGATGCTGATGGTAAAAAGTTAAAAGTAAACAGAGATTATACTGTGAAATATTATTTGGTAACTGGTGGAGAAGAACTGAAGAATACGGATGTAGTGGATGCAAAAGAAAAAGTGAAAGTTGTAGTAACAGCAAAGGGCAATAACTATGTAGGAAGTAATGAGGCAATTTATAAAGTTGCGGTTCAGGATGTCTCTAAAGCGAAGGTAGTAGTAAAAACTAAACCATACACAGGAAAAGCAATTACACTTACGGCAGAAGATTTTACAACAATTAAAGTGGGTGATACGAACTTAAAAGAAGGAGTTCACTATGAAATTGCACAAGACAGCTATGGAAATAACATCAATAAAGGAACTGCAAGTGTAACAATTAAGGGAATTGGAAACTATGCCGGAACGAAGAAAGTAACCTTTAAGATTACAGGACGTACTATGGCATGGGTTCAGAACCTCTTTAAATGGTAAGTATCTGGTGACAGGTGGTGTGATGAGATTTCGAACCCTCGTCCTTTTACAGGGCGGGGGTTTTGTACGTCAGAGAATATTCATGCAATTGTTTCATTTTATTTCAAGAAGGATATATACCTTAGGATAATAGGTACCACATTAAAGTTATAGATTTGGAGGGCATGATTATGAGCCGAATAAAAGACACAACAAAAAAGGAATCTAAAAATGGAAAAGGTGTTAGCGAAAATAATAAAAATGTGACAGAAAAACTTAAGTTTATTAAACAAATAAAGTTAAATAAGAAATATAAAGCGGAGAAAGAGTTTACGAATAATAGTAAGCATCCTAAAATCTTGCTTTTCAGTATTCGTAATAAAATTATCTGTAGTTTTTTAGTGCCAATTGTGTTTATGATAGTTATTGGAGTCTGTTCTTATCAGAAAGCAGCGGAAGGAATGAATGAAAAGTTTACAGATTCTACCAAGCAAACAATTCAAATGGCAATGGAATATGTGGACATGAGTTGTACCTTTATAGAGGCAGAAGGTGTATCGTTTGCATATGATAAAGATTTAGTAAAGTATTTTTTAGGGATGTCTAATGCATCTGATAGTGTAACAGTTGTAAAAGGCGCAAAATCTAAAATGAATTCTTTACGAGTTTCAAATCATTTTATTAATGATATTCATTTTGTCACAAAGGCAGGAACTACCATGATATCTACTGCCGGAATGGATTCCGGATTGTCAGATGTTACAATTTCAACAGAAGGCATATTGGATGAATATAAGGAAGAAGTTTCAGGTGGGTCAAAAACCATTGCAAAATGGATTGACAGCCATAATACTTTAGATAAGGCGCTAGCCCTGGATAAGGAAGAGTATATTTTAGTATACGAGATTTTGGCACAAACAGATAGTGCATGTATTGTTATTGATATTAAGGCAGATACAATAAGAGAATTTCTTCAGAGATTGAATTTGGGAGAAGGTAGTATTGTAGGTTTTGTTACCCCAAATGGTAGAGAAATTATTTGTGAGAATCTGAGGGAAGATAAGGAATCTTCTTTATCTGAAGGTGAAAGTGTATTTTATGGACAGGAATTCTATAACCTGATTAGTGAAGATAACATGTTCGGAGCCGTGGAGGTAGAATATAAAGGCGAACAGTATCTCTTTATCTACAGTAGAAGTGAGCAAACGGGTGCAACAGTATGCTCTCTGGTGCCTCGGGATATGATTACTAATCAGGCGGAAGCAATTAAAACAATTACGGTCGGGCTGGTAATTTTAGCTTGTGTTATAGTTGTTTTGGTATGTTTCTTTATTGTGGCAGGGATACAGACAAATATGCATCGTATTTCCAAAAAATTAGGAGAGGTTGCCAAGGGAGATTTGACTGTTCATGTTAAGACGAAAGGACATGACGAATTCAAGGGGCTGGCCGGCTCTGCTAATAATATGATTGATAACACTAAGAAATTGGTTAATAAAGTAACGGATGCTACCAGAAAGCTGGAGATATCGTCAAAGGAAGTGGGTGAGGTTTCTGATGTTATTAATGATTACTCTGTGAATATTACACAGGCAATTAATGGAATTAATGAAGGTATGAGCAGGCAGGCTGAACATGCGCAGGAATGTGTAACCAAAACGGATATTCTATCCGACGAAATAAAAGAGGTAAGTCAGACGGTTGAAAATGTCGAAAAACTGGTAAGAGAAACGAATGAAATGATTAATCAGGGTATGAAAATTATACGAATATTAGGTGGAAGAGCAAAAGAAACTACAGATATTACCATAAAGGTTGGAGAAAGTATAGATTCTTTGCGTAATGAATCAACGATAATTAATTCTTTTGTACAAACGATTACAGAGATTTCGGAACAGACAAATCTCCTTTCTTTGAACGCGTCGATTGAGGCAGCAAGAGCCGGTGAAGCGGGAAGAGGTTTTGCAGTTGTTGCAGAAGAAATTCGTAAGTTGGCGGATGATTCGGCGAAAGCAGCCGGTGAAATTAGTAACAATGTTGAGCATATAGTTGCACAGACTGCGAATAGTGTAGATACTGCAAAACAGGCACAGGATATGGTGGCTTTGCAGAGTGAAGCAGTAGAAGAAGTAGTACTTGTATTCCGTGAGATGCAGGCAAGAATGAATCAACTTGTAGAGGGACTTAAGGAAATTGTTATAAATACAGAACGTGCAGATAATGAACGCAATGATACGTTGGTAGCTGTTAGAAAGATTTCTGAGATTATTGATGAAACTGCGGGCAGTGCGGAGACAGTAAGTGAAATTGCGAACAGGTTACTTCAGAATGTGGAAAATCTGAATAAGACAGCAGGTGCACTTGGTGAAAATATGGAAGATCTGAAAGGTGAAATTGAAGTATTTAAAATTTAATATTTGTGATTCTATCATTCATTAAAAACAAAAATTAAAAGAGGCCTATGGTACAAATCCTGGACCTCTATTTTAATCACATCCAAAAACAAAGCATTTTATGAGTTATCAAATTAAAGAAAAAAGATTATAGTAGAATTGGCAGATATTTTAAAATACGGATGAGCATAGGAATAGAAATTGATAAACAGAGAAAACATGAGATTTAAGGATATGAGGTGTGAAGTTGAAAGAAATATGGAGTAGATTTTTGCAAAAATTGGATGATTATGAACTGAAAAAGAAATTGAATTTACTATATATGTTTTGTGTCCTTCTTCCATTATTTGTTACGGATAGTATTATTTTTTATACATTTATAGAGACGGAAAGAGCACAACGCGAGTATGAAATGGAGAATATTGTAAGTGCAGTACAATATAATTTGTGCACTAATATTGATTCGGTTGCAAGAATCGCTAAGAGTATCTATATGAATAAAAGTATTAATGAATTTTCGAATAAAGAGTTTAAAAATGGTTTAGAATATTTCGTCAATTATCAATATATTGTAAATGATACTCTGTTAGGCGGCGACTTTGGTTTAGAAACTACTATGATAAAAATGTATTTAGATAACGATACAATTATAAATGGAGGGAAATTTAGTAAAATAGATGTTGCAAAAAATGCACCTTGGTATCAGTATATGCTTGAATCTGACAGGGAACAATTCTTATATTTTTATTATGATAATATCAGTAATCCGGTATTGGAATCAAAGAGGAAAGGGATATTTGTACGTAGATTAGATTTCTATTCGGAAAAAGATAAGGAAAATGTATTAACACTGGAATTGAATTATAGCCAAATGGTCAGTGATTTGGTGGAAATGAATTATGAAGTTCCTATTTATATATGTATGGACGATAAGATACTATTTTCGAATGAGGGACATTCCAATATACGAATGGATTTTGAGGAGTTTACGAAGGACGATGAAATAGCATATATGAAGGAAATAAACTTATATGGGGCAGAATTAAATATATATGTTCTGAAAACGGATATTATGTTATGGAAAGTCATTGCTGATAATTTACTAAGTATTCTTTTATTAATTGGTGTTAATTTATTTTTGCCGCAGCTTCTTATGAGAGGCATTAATAGTTCCTTTACTGAACGTATAAAGGAACTTAGTGATGGATTTAACAGTGTAGATGATGAACAAATGATAAAGATTGTCAGAGTACGAGGAAACGATGAAATAGGAAATCTCATGTGTAATTATAATCGAATGGTAGAAAGAATTAATGAGCTGATTCAGACCGTTTATAAGGATAAGTTAAGGGAACAGGAGATGGATATTGCAAGAAAAAATGCTGAGCTATTGGCATTGCAGAGTCAGATAGACCCCCATTTTTTGTTTAATGTATTAGAAAGTATTCGTATGCATAGTATTCTGAAAAAGGAATACGAAACAGCAGATATGGTAGAAAAGCTTGCAACTATGGAAAGACAGAATGTAGATTGGAGCGATGATTTGATAGAGATTCAAAAAGAGATAGAATTTATAGAGGCATATCTTGGATTGCAAAAATATCGATTTGGCGATCGAATTTCCTATCAATTAGAAATAGAGGAGGATTGTAAAGGACTAAGAATTCCAAGGCTTACGTTGGTTACATTCGTAGAAAATGCGTGTGTTCATGGCATAGAGAGTAAGGCAACGAACAGCTGGATATTTGTAAGAGTTTATAAGGAATCAGATATTCTTTGTATGGAGATTGAGGATACAGGAGGTGGCATGGACGAAGATAAGATGAAAGAAGTGCGTAGTAAAATGGAGGATGCCAGTATTGATTTACTAAAAAGAAAAGGAAGAGTAGGAATTGTTAATGCGTGTCTAAGGTTAAAAATGGTAACAAATGGGAAAGTGCGTTTTAATCTGGAAGGCGAAAAGGGAGTAGGAACTATAGTGCAGATAAGTATTCCATTGGATTGAAAATAAAAGATTATGATGTTAAAGGAGAAAAGAAATGTTAAAGGTACTATTGGTTGATGATGAACCATTCATATTGCAGGGATTAAAGGTATTGATAGAATGGCAGAAGGAGGGGGCTGAAATTGTAGGGACGGCGACAAATGGTAAAGAAGCGTTAGAATTTTTAAAGAAGGAAAAAGTGGACTTGGTCATAACAGATATTAAGATGCCTATTATGACAGGGATAGAACTTCTTGCGACTATACGTAATCAGAATTTGTCGGAAGCATATTTTGTAATATTGAGTGGATATGCGGATTTTTCATACGCACAGGAGGCAATCCGCTACGAATGTACGGACTATATATTAAAGCCGGTAGAGAGAGAAGAACTTATTAAAATGCTACATAAGGTCATGAAATTGCATCAGAGTACAGAGGAAAAGCGTCAGGATAACCAGAAAATGGAACGGGCATATCTGGCACGAAATATGATTGCGGTTATTCAAGGAAAGTTTGATACGCAGAATTTGGAATATGTGAAAAAAAATATATATACATCTGAAGATGTACGTTATATAGAGATAGCACTGGATGGAATAGAGTTTTCAGAGGAATTTGCAGATGAAGAAAAAAGAAATTATCAGAGAAAACTTTATCAATATTGCATAGATTATCTTGAAAATGATTCAAACCATTGTATTTTTGATGTGTCAGTAAATGAAAAGATATATGATATAGGTTTTGTTTATTGTGGATACATGGCTGAAAGAAAAAGTTTGACAGAAAAGGAGTATTTGGAGAATTTTTTAGAGTATCTAAAGAGAATGATACAAATGCCAGTTGTGATGTTAGTAGGTAAACAAGTGAATGATATTTCGAATGTGACAAAATCTTATAGTACAGCATGTGTACTTCGGTCTTTTCAAGGATTTTGTCAAAGAAAAAATATATATTATTATGAAGATGAGGTACAAGTAAAGAATGTTGGTGTAATTCTGTGTAAGAAAAGTTTGGATATATTGTTGGCAGCAATTGAACAAAATAGCCCGGAGGAGATTGTGACGGGGGTCGATATGCTATACGAAGAAATGGAAAAAATGGGAGTTCATGGAGAAGCCATAAATTTAAATATTAATTATATGCTTTTTCAATTAATTCATTTAGCTACTTCACAGGATGATGGAGTCAATCAGGAAGAGATTTTAAGAAATATAAGTGAAAGTACTTTTGAGGAAGGGGTTATGCGTGGAAGCAAAGCTCATTTGTCAAGATTTGCATGTGAGTATGCAGAATATCTTGCGCAACTTAGAAAGAAAGTATCCCATGGAGTTCTTGGGATGGTTGAGAAAGAGATAAAAGAGCATTATGCCGAGAATTTAACCTTAAAAGAGTTAAGTGAAAAATATTATGTAAATGCGGCATATCTGGGACAACTGTTTCGAAAAAAATATGAGCAGTCATTTAAGGATTATTTGAATAATTATAGGATGGAACAGGCATCCCTCCTATTAGTAAGAACTGATAAAAAGATATATGAAATTGCAGAAGAAGTGGGTTATCATGATCTTGATTATTTTGTCAATCGATTCGTTATGGTAAAGGGGTGTAGCCCTGCTAAATTTAGAAAACAAGCGAGAATGGGGGAATAGTAAATATGGAAAATACGAAAAAAAGACCAGTTGCACCAAAAGATCCAATTACAAAAACACCATTTTTTTATATTATGCAGGATAAAGAAATATATGCAACGGAACAAGCAGACGGTATTGGTGTGCAGGAAATTTATCAGAATGATAATAGATTGATTAACAGTGCAACAATTACAGGAAATGTAACAGATGAATATCAATTAGAACTGTTAAAAACAACATCGGGATTTCGAAAGCTTGTTTATGCGATAGGTGTCTCGGTAATGGAATCTTCCGCACGGGAAAAAGTAAGATTTGTATATCAGATGTATGGAAAAACAGATATGTATGGAACAGGCACAAACCTGATATTAGATATGATAGCTGACGGAAAAGAGCATATGATTTATCTGGATGAAGCAGAGTGGTCTGATGATGATAAAGAACCGGGACAGATTCGTTTTGAGTTTGGACAAAGTAAGCTGCAGGCAACAGTTAGTGTCAGATTTTATTTAAGAGAAGGTTTTCAGGCACCAGAGGTGATTCAGGATGAAGTGATTGATGAGAATTCTTTAGATTATCAAGCGATGATTCAGCGCTCTTTGTTGCAACTTGGAAATACAGCAAGAGTGCAGAAAGTTATACAGAAAGCCAAAAGTGGAGAAGAGGTTACGATAGCGTTTATTGGTGGTTCTATAACGCAAGGTGCAGGAGCAATACCGATTCATACCAAATGTTATGCATATCAGACCTATTTGGAGTTTTCAGAACAGTTTGGATTAGGAGAAAATGTAAAGTTTATAAAAGCCGGTGTAGGAGGAACGCCTTCGCAGCTTGGTGTTATTCGGTTTGAAAGAGACGTATTAAGAGAGGGAATGGTCGAACCGGATATTGTGATTGTGGAATTTGCTGTAAATGATGAAGGTGATGAAACTAAAGGTATCTGTTATGAAAGTTTGGTTAGAAAGATTTTAGCGTTGCCAAATGAGCCGGCAGTAGTTATGTTGTTTGCAGTATTTGCCTATGACTGGAATCTCCAGGAAAGATTGGCACCAATAGGACAGCATTATGAATTGCCTATGGTTAGCATTAGAGATGCTGTGTCAGAGCAATTTTGTTTGAAAAAGGATGAGGGACGAGTATTGTCTAAAAATCAGTTTTTCTATGATATTTATCATCCAAGCAATATAGGACACGGAATAATGAAGGAATGTCTGATATATATGTTCAAAGAGGCAGCAAAACAAAAACCTATGGAAGACCAAACCACAAAGTTGATGCAGAAGGAAGTAGTATATGGGAAAGACTATGAACATATCCGGTTGTTTGACAGGAAAACAGCACATCAGGTATGCAAGGTGGCTGAGGGAACTTTTTGTGAAATAGATATGCAGTTGCAAAGTGTAGAAATGGATGAGAACCCGGAGCAGATTCCTATGTTTTCAAATAATTGGTATAGAACAGGAACAGATAACAGTAAGAAAGATTTTTTTGAAATGGAAATACAATGTAGGGCATTGATGTTGGTTTATAAGGATTCGGGTGCTGTGGAAGTAGGGAAAGCAGAAGTCTTTGTGGATGGAAAACGGGTGCTTGTGGCAGATCCCCATGTTAATGGCTGGGTACATTGTAATACAGTAATTTTGTTACAGGGGCAGACAAGTGAGGTGCATCATATCAAAATACAGATGGCATTAGAAGATTTGGAAAAGAAATTTACCATTTTAGGATTTGGATATGTTGAATAATGTGACAATATGTCAGTATACTGCCGGGATAAGATTATGTATAAAATAATAAGCAGAGTTTTTTCTATACTTTCTCATGTTTTTTTATATAGTTACTCCGATTGTTAGAATGTCTATTTTTGGATAAAATGAACTTACCAAATAAACAAGGGAGGTATCTTAAATGAAGATTAAAAAAATTGTTGCACTTTTTGTTTCAGCAGTATTGACAATGTCAATGATTACAGGCTGTGGCAGTGACAAAGGCAACGAAACAAGTGCAAACGCAGAAAAACAGACAAAAGCTACAAGTGGTGATGCACAGGAGGGGAATGAAACAGAAAATACTGAGATTAAAGAATTTACGGCATTTTTTGCAGTACCTGCTACAACAGAAATCAATGATGACAATGAAATTCAGCAGAAGATTACTGAATTGACAGGTGCTAAGGTTAAAGAAACATGGCTGACAGGTCAGACTGCAGAAGAAGCTGTCGGAACATTAATTGCCGGTGGAGAATATCCTGACTTTATTGATGGTGGTGATGGTATGCGTCAACTTTATGATGCAGGAGCATTGATTCCACTGGATGATTATATTGACAAATATCCTAATATCAAAGAGTATCTCACAGAGGAAGAATGGGACAGACTTCGTCAGGAAGATGGACATATTTACTGGATTAATCAGTTCCAAAATATCCATGGTGACGAAAAGGCTACAACACATAATGATGAAGCATTCTGGATTCAGACAAGAGTTCTTGAGTGGGCAGGATATCCGGAAGTAAAGACATTGGATCAGTACTTTGAATTGATTGAGTCTTATTACGAGGCAAATCCTACAATGGAAGATGGAACAGCAAATATCCCCTATACCATTCTTTGTGAGGACTGGCGTTATTTCTGTCTTGAAAATGCACCGGAATTCCTTGATGGATATCCAAACGATGGTTCCGTTATTGTAGATCCGGATGAACTTAAGGTTATTGATTACAATACAACACCTACTGCAAAACGTTATTTCCAGAAACTTAACGAAGAATATCAGAAAGGTATTGTAGATCCTGAATCTTTCACACAGACATATGATGAGTACATTTCCAAACTTTCAACAGGTCGTGTTCTTGGTATGATTGATCAGTGGTGGGATTTTGCATACTCAGCAGGTGATGCGATAAAACAGCAGGGACTTGATGAAAAGGGATGTAGCTATGTTCCGCTTCCGATTACAATTGATGAAGGTATTCAGAACCAGTGGCATACAGCAGGCGGTACATTAAATACAGCAAGTGGTATCGCGATTTCCGTAGATTGTGAAGACGTGGAAGGTGCAATGCAGTTTATAAATGATTTACTTGGTCAGGAAGTACATGATCTTCGTTTCTGGGGTGTAGAAGGCATTGATTATGATGTAGATGAAGAAGGTAAATATTATCGTACAGAAGAAATGAGAATTCAGGCAAGTGACACAGCATATAAAACATCTCATTTATGTAATTATTCATACTTCCCACAGTACGAAGGAACAAGTCGTGATGGTATTAACGCTATGAAACCGGACTATCAGAGTGGAGAATTCTATGATGGTTTAAGTAAGGATGTTCAGGAATGCTTCACAGCATATGGAGTAGAAACATATGTTGGAATGCTTGGAACAAGTGAAGCACCGGGACCATGGTATCCGATGTATTCATATTCTAACAACATGACAACTTCAACAGAAGGTGGTATGGCATGGGTTAAGATGGGAGAAATCAAACATGAATATCTTCCTAAGGTAGTTATGGCAAGTGATTTCGAGAGTGCATGGGAAGAGTATATGGGTGTATACGACAGTTGTAATCCACAGGCATTTATTGCAGAAATGCAGGAAGAACTTGATAGAAGAATGGAAACTGCTGCAAAATACGAATAAGAAAAGTAGTGAAGAGGGCAGATAGATAGTTTTATCATCTGCCTCTCTTAAGAAAAGGAGTGTATATATGTCTTCTAAAGCAAAGGTTAAGACAAAAGCGAATGCAAATGAGCCGAAGACAAAAATTACTTGGAAAGAAGTAAAAAGACAGAAAGTATTGTTGTTTTGGGCAGCGGTAATGGTTATTTATGGTATTATTTTCTATTATGCACCGTTAGCTGGCTGGCTTATGGCTTTTCAGGATTACAAGCCGAAGGATGGACTGTTTGGTTCTGAATTTATAGGAATTGCAAAGTTTGTACGTCTGTTTTCGGATGCAACATTTCTTCGCGTAATTAGGAATACGTTGGCGATGGGGGTGCTTAATCTTGTTGCAAGTCTTAGCATGGCAATTCTCTTTGCGATACTGCTCAATGAGATTAGGTCAAAGAGGAGTAAGAAGGTAGTGCAGACAATTTCTTATCTGCCGCATTTCCTTTCTTGGATTATTGTAACAGGTATTCTTCATGATGCTCTTTCAACATCAGGTATCATTAATGAACTACTGTTGAAATTTGGTGTTTTAGACCAGCCTTTGAATTTCTTTGCGCATCCTAAGTACTTTTGGCCAATTGTAGCGTTTGCTAATGTATGGAAGGAAACAGGATGGAATGCAATCCTCTATTTGGCAGCGATTACATCTATTGATCCGTCTTTATATGAAGCGGCGGCTATTGATGGTGCAGGTCGTTTCGCTAAGATAAAGTATGTTACCCTTCCGGGAATTAAACCGACTATTATAATTACTCTGTTGATGAATGTAGGTAATGTCTTAAATGCGGGTTTTGAAATTCAGTATCTGTTAGGTAATGGTTTGGTACAGAGTGTATCTCAGACAATTGACATCTATGTACTCAAATGGGGGATTAGTCAGGGAGACTATGCAATCGGTACAGCAGCAGGTATATTTAAGAGCGTAGTCAGCATTGTCTTGATTGTCATTGCAAACCAGATTGCGAAACGCAATGGTGAAGAGAGGTTATTCTAGGAGGTTTAAAATGGAAAAGGTTATGCGTAAGAAAAGAAATATGTCACCTTCGAATGTAGCGTTTGTTGTGTGTAATGCATTGTTCATGACGTTTTTTGTGGTTATGACGCTATATCCAATTTTAAATACACTTGCAATATCATTTAATGATGGAACAGATGCTCTTAGAGGTGGAATATATTTATGGCCAAGAAAATGGTCATTGAAAAATTACATTACGGTATTACAGAGGGATAATTTGGTTACAGGTGCTTTTGTAACAGTAGCTCGTACGGTTATTGGTACGGTATTATCCTTGGCTGCAAATGCAATGTTGGCATTTATTGTCAGTAGGAAGCGTTTTCTTTTCAGAAAACAGTTATCCTTGTTTTGGGTAATTACCATGTATGTAAATGGTGGTATGATTCCGACATTCTTGCTTTATAAGAATTTGGGATTAACAAACAGTTTCTGGGTATATGTTGTTCCTGGAGCAATTAGTGCATTTAATATGTTGGTTCTTCGTACTTATATGAACGGACTTCCGGACAGTCTTGAGGAATCTGCCCAGCTTGATGGCGCCGGATATATGCAGATATTTGTTAAGATTATTTCACCACTGTGTAAGCCGGTTTATGCCACGGTTGCTTTGTTTGTTGCAGTAGGACAGTGGAACTCATGGTTCGATGCTATGTTATATAACCGTATGAGTGATGAATACACAACATTACAGTATGAATTGATGAAACTATTATCTTCTGTAACAAATCAGGGGGCTTCAGCAGAAGCGATGAAGAATGCAGCAGGTGCAGTCACACCGGAATCTATTCGTGCAGCAGCAACTATATTCACGATGTTACCGATTGTATGTTTGTATCCTTTCTTGCAGAGATATTTTGTTGCAGGACTTACATTAGGTGGAGTTAAAGAATAGTGATTACATATGATACGTTTATATGTTTTAATTTCCGTTAAAAGGCCAGAATAAAGAGATTTACTCTGGCTTTTTTTTACATAAAAAAGGAGTGTGTGATATGCGTACAAGTAAAGAATTTCGCAATATTTTTTCAGAAATTGGAATTTTAGAGAATGATATTGAAAAAAAGTTAAAGGAAATAACAGATACAATTTTCTATGGAAACGATGAAGAGCGTTTATATTATCCAGTAGGTGATGATATGGGATATATGGTAGATACCGGGAATATAGATGTAAGAACAGAAGGAATGTCTTATGGTATGATGATTTGTGTTCAGCTTGGCTGGAAAGATGAATTTGACAGATTATGGAAATGGGCAAAAACTAACATGTGGATGAAAGAAGGTGAGAATGAGGGCTATTTTGCCTGGTCATGTGCATTAGATGGAAGTAAGAATGCATATGGTCCAGCACCCGATGGTGAAGAATTTTTTGCAATGGCATTGTTTTTTGCATCACACAGATGGGGAAATGGAGAAGGCATTTTTGATTATGAAACACAAGCTAAGGAAATATTGCGTGCCTGCTTGCATAAAGGGCAAGGTGGAAGATTAGGTACACCTATGTGGAATCTTGAAAATCATCAGATTCTTTTTGTACCAGGAATCGATTTTACAGATCCTTCTTACCACTTGCCACATTTTTATGAGTTGTTTGCATTGTGGGCAGATGAAGAAGACAGGGAGTTTTGGAAAGAAGCTGCTAAGGCAAGTCGTGAATATTTGATAAAAGCATGTCATCCTGTTACCGGTTTTAATGCGGAATATGCAGAGTTTGACGGAAGTCCTATGAGTAGAAAGCTTCCATGGACAGAAGACAGACATGATTGGTTTTTTAGTGATGCATATCGAACAGCAGCTAATATAGGGTTGGACTATGCGTGGTTTGGTATTGATGAAGGACAATGTGTAGCAGCAGACAAGGTTCAGAAGTTCTTGCGTGAAGATGCTGTCAAAGGTAACTATCACACATATGAAATTGATGGAAGAATAGCCGAAGAATCGGTACTCCATCCGGTTGCAATAACGGCAACCGTAGCACAGTCTGTTCTTGCTGCATGGAACGATACCAGTAAAGAATGGGTGGAACGATTTTGGAATACACCTCTTAGAACGGGAGAGCGACGATATTATGATAATTGTTTGTATCTTTTTGCATTTCTTGCCCTTAGTGGAAAATATAGAATATGGTAGAGCTCTCCATCATTGTGTGTACAATCCAATGTTGTTTACTAAGTTGTAGTTTGGTTAAAATGCTCAGTTGAGACGGAAAGATACATATTGCGATATTGTGTTGGAGTACATTTTTTAATTAGTTTAAACATACGCATAAAGGCAGAAAGGCTTTGAAAACCACAGCTTAACGCAACCTCGGAAACATTAATGGAAGGGTCTGCAAGCAACATTTCTGCATGTACTATACGTTTTTGATTAAGATATTTATAAAATGTAATGTTAGTAAACTGTTTAAAGAGTCTTGAAAAATGATATTTACTAAATCCAGAGAGATTTGCAACCATATCAAGAGTGAGATCTTCTGTACAATGGTTGTTGATATAATTACAAATGGAAATAAATTTTTCGATGTACTCCTGTTGTTTTTGTGAGTTTGAATCAAGGTGGCGTAAGTTTGCAGTATAATTGCGGGCAATTAGGACGAAGATTTCGAGCAAGTGACTATAAATACAGGTACTTGATAACATGTTATTGCTGTGATATTCATGAGTGATATCAAGAAGAAGTTTTCTTATTTCATCGTGTAATACGGATGAACTTTTTGCAGAAATAGTGTATGCAGGGGAAATAAGACTAAGAAGAAATTCTATCTCAGGGAGTTCCCGTAACATAGACATCTCAGCCTGAAAAATAATGCGTTCACCGGTCTGCGGAGCTTCCAAAGCATGAAGGACCCCAGGACAGATAAATAGAATATCATTAACATCCAAATGAATATGCTCACCACCAATAATTGCTGTATAGTGATTACTGGTGGGCATGATAATCTCTATGGGCGTGTGCCAGTGTAGAGGATAATTCTCGTACTCTTCGTTGCTGTAAAGACGTATAGGTGAATCGTGTTGATACATAACAGTTTCGTATAGCCCTTTAAGATTTTCAATCATATCTGACTCTCACTTTCGCTTTTTTCTTTAGAATTCTATAAAAGCATTTTTTCTTATTATAGTTCTTTTTTTTAAAAGTAACAATCTAAAGTTTGTAAATGTAAGAGAGAGTTATATACGAGCTGAGAACAGCAACAATTAGGAGTAAAAAAACAAGAATTATGGAGCAATAGCAAGATATAGCTGATACATTAAAAGAAAAAAAGAAAAGAGGGATAGTATGAGTAAAGAGACTCAAGAATATGCAAAAAGACTGGTAAGTCAGATGACATTAGAAGAAAAAATGGATCAGATGTTATATGAATCGCCTGCAATTAACAGATTGCAGATTCCAGAATACAATTGGTGGAATGAAGCATTGCATGGTGTGGCACGTGCTGGGGAAGCTACAATGTTTCCACAGGCAATTGCACTTGCTGCTACATTTGATAAAGAATTTTTATATAAAATTGCGGATGTGATTTCTACGGAGGGAAGAGCAAAGTTTAATGAGTTTTCAAGACGTGGTGATCATGGTATCTATAAGGGACTTACCTTTTGGGCACCTAATGTAAATATTTTCAGAGACCCACGATGGGGAAGAGGACATGAAACCTTTGGTGAAGATCCATATTTGACAGGAGAGTTGGGCGTAGCCTTTATTAAAGGAATTCAGGGAAATGATCCGGATCATTTAAAGGCAGCTGCTTGTGCTAAACATTTTGCAGTACATAGTGGTCCGGAAGAACTTCGGCATTCATTTGATGCAAAGGCGTCAAAAAGGGATATGTATGATACATATCTTTATGCTTTTAAGAGATGTGTACGGGACGGAAAGGTTGAAGCAGTGATGGGAGCTTATAACCGTGTAAATGGAGAACCGGCTTGTGGCAGCAAGACATTGTTAAAGGATATTCTTCGTGAAGAATGGGGGTTTGAAGGACATGTAGTGTCGGATTGCTGGGCAATTCTTGATTTCCATGAGCATCATGGTGTGACTAATACTGTAGAGGAATCAGCAGCAATGGCTGTAAACAATGGCTGTGATTTGAATTGTGGTACTGCGTTTAATTATTTAAATGAAGCATATAAGCAAGGCCTTGTTTCGGAGGAAGCAATTACACAGGCAGTAGAACGCTTGATGGAAGTACGAATCAGATTAGGTATGATGAAAGATTATCCATCTCCATATGAGAATATTTCTTATGATATGGTAGAATGCAAGGAACATGTAGACTTATCAGTTGAAGCTGCAAGGAGAAGTATGGTTCTTCTTAAAAATAATGGTATTCTTCCATTGAAAAAGGACAAGATAAAAACAATTGCAGTGATTGGACCGAATGCAGACTCAAGAGATGGACTTATCGGAAATTATGTAGGTACTTCTTCCGAATATATTACTCCGTTAGATGGTATACGCAGATATGTAGGAGAGGACGTAAAGGTTATTCATGCACAGGGTTCTCATTTATATAAAGAGAAGGTAGAATTTTTGGCAGAAGAAAAAGACAGATTTACAGAAGCTATTATTGCGGCTGAGCGTTCGGATGTTGTTATCATGTGTCTTGGTCTTGATGCAACAATTGAAGGTGAAGAAGGGGATGCCGGAAATGAATATGCAAGTGGTGATAAGAAGGGCTTAGCACTTCCGGGATTGCAGCAGGAACTTTTAGAACGTATAGTAGAAACCGGAAAACCTGTTATTTTGTGCTTGTTGGCAGGTAGTGCGCTTGATGTGAGCTGGGCTGATAAAAATGTAGATGCCATTTTAAATTGCTGGTATCCGGGGGCTAGAGGCGGAAAAGCAATTGCAGAGGTATTGTTTGGAGATATTTCTCCATGTGGTAAATTACCAGTAACATTTTATGAGTCAACGGAGAGTTTGCCGGATTTTTGCGATTATAGTATGAAGAACAGAACATATCGTTATACAGATAATCATATACTCTATCCGTTCGGTTACGGATTGACTTACTCTGCCATTAAGTACAGTGACGCCAAGGTAGATAAAGAATCTGTACAAATGGGAGAAAATATTAAAGTAAGCGTATGTGTGCAGAATACAGGAGCATATGCGGTACATGAAGCTGTACAGGTATATATTAAAGACGTGGAAGCAAGTGTGGAAACACCAAGATGGCAGCTTAGAGGAATAGAAGTGGTGGAACTTCAGCCGGGAGAAAAAGAAAAAGTGGAAATTGAATTGACTCCGAGGGATTTTGCATTAATTACCGAGGATGGAAAATGTGTGGTAGAGCCGGGCGAGTTTATCGTATCCATTGGAGGTCAACAGCCGGATGTACAAAGTGCAAAACTGTGTGAAAGAATTGTAGATACCGTCCGTGTAGTAAGATTTGGCGAAACCATTGAAGTAGAGTATTAACAGATATATCGAAGTTATATTTTATAGAAAAGCTTACCAATGGTGTACAAGGAGATGGAGGTTATTTATGTTTGATAACCATAGAAAAACGATAGGTGTATTTATAAACCGTTCAGAAATGGAATTTCAAAAAGCAGTAATACAAGGTCTTGTTTCAGAAGCACTTAAATATGGATTTAATGTTGCGTTCATGCATTCCTTTGGAATCAGAGAAAGTAAGAATATGTATGATTACTATGAGAGTGCCATCGTTAATTTTGCACCATTGGAAGCGTTTGACGCAGTAATTGTAGCATTGGATACCTATGATACTCCTGCTTTGCGAAGCAAATTGATAGAAGGGTTGCAGAAAAGAGCAAAATGTCCGGTTATTTCTTTTCGTGAAGAACATGACAGTTTTTACAGTATTACAACGGAGGCGAATAACGCTGTAGAAAAAATAGTACAACATTTTGTAGATGAACATCATGTGAGGCGTTTTGGATTTATGGCAGGGTATCACGAGCATGTAGATAGCGAGATTCGTTTAAAATGTTTCAGACAGGCGCTGAAGAAGAGAGGACTTCCGTTGGAAGATAATGCTGTATTTTATGGTGATATGTGGAAGCTTAAGGGAGAAGAGGCATACCATTTTTTCTTCGAGGGTAATGGAATCAGACCGGAGGGAATAATATGTGCGAATGACTACATGGCAAGATCATTATGTGATTCTCTGCAAAAGCAGGGGCTTAGAATTCCTCAAGATGTATGTATAAGTGGTTTTGATAATGTAAAAGAGTCCTATAATGCTGTTCCCGGATTGACAACAGTGGGCGTGGATTATGAGACTATGGCCAGAGAAGCGGTACGTCTTGTTGACAGTCTTTTAAAAGGGGAAAAGAGAGACCGGATAATCACTGTACCCATACAGATAGTTTTTCGTGACAGCTGTTGTTGTGACAATGATAAAAAGAACAACATTATTGAAGCGAGCTACTATAGCAGGCAAATGGATTTGTTTACGGAAAAACACAATAAGCAGATGTATTTTTCTATTGATATGGATGGATGTACCGGTTATGACGAAATGTATCGAATAGTAGAAAACAATTTTGAATTGTTGGGAGACTATGAAGATTTTTATTTGTGTTTGTTTAAACATCGAGATGAAGATGGTGTTTTGGTATTTGATGGTGAAATTCCGAGGCATGCAGTATTAAAGTTGGCAAGCCATGAAGGAAAGAGACTTTTGGAAAAGGAACTTTTATTTGAACAAAAAGAGCTTCTTCCTTCTGAATTTGTACCTGAGGCTCCATTTATATGTCATTTCAATTTGCTTCATAATAGAAGTAAGTGTTTTGGATATACGGCAGTCAGCTATCGAAATCCGACAGCAGGATTTGATGTTTTTTTTCATAACTGGAATCTTACGTTGAGTCTGACAATCAATGAGATTTCTACCAAAGAGAAATTAAAGTATCTTAGTAAAAAAAATGAAGAGAACAGTATGACGGATTATCTGACCGGATTATGGAATCGCAGAGGTTTTACGAAAATGGCTTCTGACAAATGGAATAAGTGGGTTATGAACAATGAATTCGTTCTCTTTCTTAGTATGGATTTAGACAAGCTTAAGTATATCAATGATACATATGGACATAAGGAAGGTGATAGGGCGATATGTACGGTAGCCGATGCGATACGCTATGCATTAGGGAACAAGGGAATTGCATCAAGAACCGGAGGCGATGAATTTGAAGTTATTATTCAAACGGAACGAGAGGATGAAGAACAAGTATTTCGTCAGGCTGTTGAAGAATGGCTTGTTTCTGTAAATGCGAAAAATAAGCGGTATCAGGTAGGTGTATCTATTGGTGCCTTTTGCAAGAGGTTGGATGTGTCAGATAACTTTGAGGAGTGCATAAGAAAGAGTGATGCAGCTATGTATCTGAATAAAAAAGCAAAAAAGGAGGAAAATCATAATTAAGAAGGTATTCTTCAGATGCAAAAGCTTTTTCGGGAAATTGCTGATAGTGTTAATGTACAAGGAAGTGACACAGAAGAATCACAGGCAAGTATAGGGAACATGTTGACGATGAATGAAAAGGTTGTGAAAAAAATTGCATATACTAAGAATATTTCCAGAGAAACAGTTGAAAATGTAAACGATAGTTATCAAAGGATTTATGAGTTAAGAGATAAGATGCAGGATATCAATGGAAGAGTAATGCTGGCTACAGAACAAATGGATGAACTGATTGAAAGTGTTAGTAGCATTAATGTGATTCTTCAAGCTATTAATGAAGTTGCAAGCCAGACTAATTTACTTGCATTAAATGCTTCCATTGAGGCAAGCAGAGCTGGTGAACAAGGTAAAGGTTTCGCCGTTGTTGCAACAGAAATTAAAAAACTGGCTGAGCAGACAGAAGAAGAAACAGATAAGATTAATCAGTTGGTACAATTGATTAACACAAAGATTAGTACAGTTAAGCATGCTAATAGTGAAGTGGTTGAATCAGTAAGTCAAACACTTGGAATTACTGATTTCTGTAAGGAAAACATGGAACTTGTGCGTGAGTCGACAGAAAAGAATAGTAATAATATTGGTGAATTTTATGATGCTGTTATGCTTCAGAATGAAAGTATGCATGAGATATCAGCTGCTGTAGCACAGATTGGTGATGAAGCAGTAGCCATTCAGAATAGAACAGAATTTACAATGGATGTTACGAATCGATTAACAGAGACATTGCTTGAAAATGTAGAGATTACGGATGACATGCTTAAGAGCTATGAAAAACTGCAAAAGGAAATTGGTTTCTTCCGTTTGAAGAATTAATAAAATGGAAAAATTAAAATCTGAAATTTTTAGGGGTATTATCAATAATTTGTACGTAGTTTTTGAGAGTAGGATATTTTAAAATACAAAAGTAAAAGTAACAAGTTGATGAAAGTGAGGAGAATATTATGTCAACAGATTTATTTATGACAGAAGAATATCTGGCAGATTTGGATGCATATTGGCGTGCTGCGAATTATCTTGCTGCAACACAGTTATATTTACTGGATAATCCTATGCTCAGAGAACCATTAACAAGAGAGCAGGTTAAAAAGAAGATTGTAGGTCACTGGGGAACTGTGCCAGGGCAAAACTTTGTGTATATACATATGAATCGTGCTATCAACAAATATGATTTGAATATGATTTTGATTTCAGGGCCGGGTCATGGTGGAAACTTTTTTGTGGCAAATTCTTACTTAGAAGGTACTTATAGTGAAGTGTATCCTAATATTGGTCAGGATATGGAAGGACTTAAGAAGTTAAATAAGCAGTTTTCATTCCCTGGTGGAATATCAAGCCATGTAGCACCGGAAACACCCGGTTCCATTAATGAGGGCGGTGAGCTTGGATATTCAATTGCTCATGCATTTGGTGCTGTATTTGATAATCCTGATTTGATTGCAACTGTTATTGTTGGTGATGGTGAAGCAGAAACTGGTCCATTAGCAACAGCATGGCATTCAAATAAATTTTTGAATGCAAAGAACGATGGTGCAGTACTTCCGATATTGCATATGAATGAATACAAAATCAGTAATCCTACTGTATTATCACACATTTCTCGTGATGAACAGGAAAGTTTCTTCCATGGATGTGGATGGAAGCCGTACTTTGTTGAAGGTTCAGACCCGATGACAATGCATAGTCTGATGGGCGAAGCAGTAGATCATTGTATTGAAGAGATTAAGGAGATTCAGAAGGAAGCAAGGGAACATGGTAAAAAAGAAAGACCGTTTTGGCCAATGATTGTTCTTCGTACACCAAAGGGCTGGACAGGTCCTAAGACAGTAGATGGACTTCAGGTAGAAGGCTCCTTTAGAGCTCATCAGGTTCCTATTTCAATGGAAAAATCTGAGCATTTAGACATGCTTAGGGAATGGTTATTAAGCTATCATCCGGAAGAACTGTTCGATGAAGAAGGCAGATTAATTTCTAAGCTTCGTTATATTGCTCCGAAGGGAGATAGAAGAATTAGTGCTAATCCGCATGCCAATGGTGGAAAGTTGTTACGTGACCTTCGTCTTCCTGACTTTAGAGAGTATGCTGTTGAGGTTAAGGAACCTGGACAGGTAGAATCACAGGATATGATTGTACTTGGTGGATTTGTTCGTGATATCTTCAAACTGAATAAAGAAGCAAAGAATTTTAGAATTTTTGGACCGGATGAGACGATGTCTAATCGTCTTCATAAAGTATTTGAAGTGGAGAAAAGAGATTGGAATGCAAACTATTTTCCAGCAGATGAAGATCTTGATACAGAAGGTAGGATCATGGATGCTTATTTAAGTGAGCATATGTGTGAAGGTTGGTTAGAAGGATATCTTTTAACAGGACGTCATGGATTCTTTGCATCTTATGAGGCGTTTATTCGAGTAGTAGATTCTATGTGTGCACAGCATGCAAAGTGGTTAAAGGTATGTAGTGAGCTCCCTTGGAGACAGAAGATTGCGTCCTTGAACCTAATTCTTACATCAAATGTTTGGCAGCAGGATCATAATGGATTTACACATCAGGATCCAGGTTTCTTAGACCATATTGCTAATAAGAAAGCAGATGTTGTCCGTATGTATCTTCCGCCGGATGCAAACTGTTTGTTATCTTGTTTCGATCATTGTATCCGTAGCAAGAATTATGTAAATGTCATTGTTGCTTCTAAACATCCGAGTTATCAGTGGCTTACTATGGAACAGGCTGTAAAACATTGTACACAAGGTATAGGTATTTGGGATTGGGCAAGTAATGATCAAGGTCAGGAACCGGATGTAGTTATTGCATGTTGCGGTGATACACCGACAAAGGAGGCTTTAGCAGCAGTAACAATTCTTCGCGATAATTTACCGGAGATTAAGATTCGTTTTGTAAATGTTGTTGACTTGATGAAACTTGAATCATATAGTAAACATCCACATGGATTGACAGATGTTGAATACGATGCAATCTTTACAAAGGATAAGCCAGTTATTTTTGCATTCCATGGATATCCTACATTGATTCATGAACTTACATATCATCGAAATAATCGCAAGTTGTATGTACATGGATATCAGGAGGAAGGTACAATTACAACTCCGTTTGATATGCGTGTGCAGAATGAAATTGATCGATTCCACCTTGTTATGGATGTGATTAATCAGCTTCCGCAGCTTGGAAATCGTGGTTCATATCTGATTCAGAAGATGCGTGATACATTGGTTGCTCATGACCAGTATATTGCAGAATATGGATTAGATTTACCGGAAGTAAGAAATTGGATCTGGCATACTCCGGAGGATAGAAAAGAGGCATAATTATGAAGTTTTTGTATCCAGAAGGTAAAACAAAAGCATTAACTTTTAGTTATGATGATGGACAAATATCTGACAGACGACTAATCGACATATGGAATCAATATGGGTTACGTGGGACTGTTCACCTGAATTCTAGAAATATAGGAAAGCAAGGTGAGAACGAGTTTTTTGTAACGCGTGAGGAACTTACGAGCTTATATAGCGGTCATGAGATTGCATGTCATGGTGCAGAACATAAGAATCTTCCTATTCTTACAAAGCAACAAATAGTAGCTGAGATTTGCGAAGATCGAGGTACATTGGAAGAACTTACGGGGAGAATGGTTCGAGGATTTTCATATACTTTTGGAAATTATAGTGAAGAAATAAAAAAAATAGCGACATTACTTGGTATTAAGTATGCACGCACAGTCAATGGTACCGGTGGATTTTTTCCACCGGCAGACTTTATGGAGTGGCATCCAACTTGCCATCATGGCGATAAATTATTAGAGCGTGGAGAAGAATTCTTAGAGGTTCCAGATTATATTGAATTACCACTTATGTATGTTTGGGGACATAGCTTTGAGTTTGAAAAGCAGCATAATTGGGAGCTAATGGAGAGCTTTGCTCATCAGATATCGGGCAAAGAGGATATTTGGTATGCAACTAATATAGAGATTTATAACTATTTACAGGCAATTCGCTTGTTAGAATATTCAGCAGATGGAAGCAGGGTATATAATCCAACGCTAATAAGTATTTGGATGTGTGTAGATGAAAGTATGATTATCATAGAGTCTGGAAAGACAATAAAATTAAAATAAGATGTTATAAAAATATCATCCGGAAAGGAACGGATGATATTTTTATATACTATGAAGAAATAGAAAATGTATATTGCGATTGAAAAAATGGATGTTACAATATATTTACATACTTGCATTAAGAGGTGAGATGCCGTGGAGTTTACACATGAAATAATTATTCCAAATGAAGATTTGCCCTTTAAAATGTTTTTGTTTGAAGGAGGAAATGGTAATTTTTTCCGGGAGAAACATTGGCATCGTTCCATAGAGATATTTGCGGTTTTTGAGGGGAGTATTAGGTTGTTTTTGAATGATAAACCTTATTCATTGGAATCAGGACAGTTTATATTAATAAATTCTAATGAAATTCATTCCATAGATGCAGTAAAGCAAAATAGAACAGTAGTGTTACAGATTGCATTGAAAACGTTTGAAGAATATTATACCGGAGAGCAGTTTATACAATTTGTTCACAGAAATTTAGCATGTGATGATGAACTGATGGAATTGTTAAAAAGGATTTTTGATACATATCAAAAAAAGGAATATGGTTATGCGTTGCAGGTGAAAGGGGATTACTATTACCTTTTACATCTGCTTATTACTCAATATCGAAAAAATAATGTAACGGCAGATATGTTGCATAAAAATAAGAGACTGAACCGGTTGTCTACGATTATCAATTACATGAAAGAAAACTATAAAGAAGAGTTGACATTGGAAAATGTTGCGGAGGTATTCGGATACGCTCCTGCATATCTTTCACGTATGTTTCAAAAATATGCAGGTATTAATTACAAAGATTATCTGTGTAATATACGCATGGAATATGCGTTCAAGGAATTGTTAAATACTGACCATACAATCAGCGAGACTGCATTGAACAATGGATTCCCGAACAGCAAAGCATTTTCAAGGGAATTTCGTAAAAAGTATGGGATGTTGCCAAGTGAATATAGGAAAACAGATTTATAGAAAATGTCAAAAATGTGACATTAATTAGACAAGTAAAAGGTTGTTGGAAAATTTTCATATTGTTATGATGGTCTTAAGAAAACGGACTGGAGGAAATACATATGAAAATTCAGAATGTAACAGATGCATCTTTTAAAACCTATGGACGTGTACATGAGGGATATGTCCTTAGTGATATTCAGAAAGAAATGCAGCATACGCCTTTACCAAGAGAAGTAGTTTATGTACCGTCTGTTGAAGAGATGGAAGGATTATCAGAAGCAGAGAGATTGAAAAATCAGTTTTTTGGTGAACTTCCAATTCAGATTGGATATTGTAATGGCTATAATAAAAAGTTGAATGCGTTGGAATACCATCGTTCATCTGAATTAAACATTGCAATAACTGATATGATTTTGCTGGTAGGACGTCAGCAGGATATTCAGGCAGACTATACATATGATACTTCCTTGGTAGAGGCTTTTTTTGTACCGGCGGGAACTATGGTGGAAATGTATGCAACAACTCTTCATTATGCACCATGTAGTGTGGGAGAAAATGGATTTCGATGTGTGGTAATTCTCCCAAAAGGAACTAATACAGAAAATACTGTACCATTGGAAGAAAAAGGCGAGATGAGCTTAATGGTGGCAAAGAATAAATGGTTGATTGCTCATAAAGAGGCAGGTATTAAAAATGCATTCTGCGGATTGCAAGGTGAGAATATTACCCTTGAGTAAGAAATAAAAGATAACGACACCGGAAAGGAAAATTATGGATATTTTAGAATTAAAACAACAGGCGAATCAAATTCGTAAAGGTATTATCAGTGCTGTACACAGTGCAAAATCCGGTCATCCGGGGGGTTCACTGTCTGCAGCAGATATATTTACATATTTATATTTTGAAGAGATGAATATAGACCCGAAAAATCCCAAAATGGAAGATAGAGACCGTTTTGTTTTATCCAAAGGGCATACTGCACCGGGGTATTACAGTGCACTGGCACACAGAGGTTTTTTTCCGGTAGAAGATTTAACGAAACTTCGTCATGTAGGGTCTTATTTACAAGGACATCCGTGTATGCAGCATATTCCGGGTGTAGACATGTCATCAGGTTCTTTGGGACAGGGAATTTCAGCTGCTGTGGGAATGGCATTAGGAGCAAAGATGGATGGAAAATCATTCCGGGTGTATACATTACTTGGTGATGGTGAAATTCAGGAAGGTCAGGTTTGGGAAGCTGCAATGTTTGCAGGACATAGAAAGTTGGATAATCTGGTTGTGATTGTGGATAACAACGGACTTCAAATTGATGGAAACATAGCAGAAGTATGTAATCCTTACCCGATTGATAAGAAGTTTGAAGCATTTAATTTCCATGTAATTTCGCTTGAAGATGGAAATGATATGGAACAGGTAAAAGAAGCTTTTGAACAGGCGAGAAAAGTACAGGGAAAACCGGTAGCAATTATTGCGAAAACGATAAAAGGAAAAGGCGTTTCTTTTATGGAAGATCAGGCTTCCTGGCATGGAACAGCCCCGAATGATGAGCAATACAAAACAGCTATGGCAGATTTAGAGAAAGTGGGGGAAATGTTATGTCAGAAATAAAGAAAATAGCAACCAGAGAAAGTTATGGAAATGCGTTGACAGAACTGGGAAAAGAATATCCCCAACTGGTAGTGCTGGATGCAGACTTAGCACAGGCAACAAAAACCGGTATTTTTAAAAAGTCATTTCCGGACAGACATATTGATTGTGGAATTGCTGAATGTAATATGATGTCAGTAGCAGCAGGGCTTTCTACAGTGGGAAAAATTCCTTTTGTTTCTACTTTTGCAATGTTTGCGGCAGGAAGAGCATATGAACAAGTAAGAAATTCCATTGGTTATCCGCACATGAATGTAAAAATTGGAGCTACACATGCAGGAATATCCGTTGGAGAAGATGGTGCAACACATCAGTGTAATGAAGATATTGCCTTAATGAGAATGATTCCGGGAATGGTAGTAATTAATCCGGCAGATGATGCAGAGGCGAAAGCAGCAGTGAAGGCAGCAATTGAATATGAAGGTCCCGTATATTTGAGATTCGGTCGTCTTGCAGTTCCGGTTATTAATGACCATGAAGATTATCGGTTTGAAATAGGGAAAGGAATTACACTAAAGGAAGGAAAAGATATTACCATTCTGGCAACAGGATTAGAAGTTAGTGAAGCTTTGGAAGCTGCTGAGTTGCTGGAAAAAGATGGTATTAATGTAGAGGTTATCAATATACATACGATTAAGCCTTTGGATGAAGAATTGATTTTAAAATCAGCACAGAAAACCGGAAAAGTGGTAACGATAGAAGAACATTCTGTACTTGGAGGTTTAGGTGGAGCGGTCAGTGAGCTTTTAGGAAAGAAATATCCGACCCAAATGATGTGCATCGGCATAGAGGATGTATTTGGAGAGTCCGGTCCGGCAGAACAGCTGTTAGAAAAGTATGGATTAGATAAAAAAAGTATTTATCAGAAAATAAAGAATTTTATAGAAGAAAATTAGGAGTTTGAAAGAATTTAAAGTTTATGAATAAAAGTGCCTGAGGAAAAGGCAGGAGGAGAAAAAAATGAAATTTTTTATCGACACAGCAAAAGTAGAAGATATTAAGAAAGCAAATGATATGGGAGTTATTTGCGGGGTAACTACAAATCCGTCTTTGATTGCAAAAGAAGGCAGAGATTTCAAAGAGGTTATTCAGGAAATTACATCCATTGTAGATGGTCCTATCAGTGGAGAGGTAAATGCAAATACAGTTGATGCAGAAGGAATGATTAAAGAAGGAAGAGAAATTGCCGCAATTCACCCGAATATGATTGTAAAAATTCCAATGACAGTTGAAGGACTTAAAGCAACAAAAGTATTAGCAAGTGAAGGAATTAAAACAAATGTGACTTTAATTTTTAGTGCAAATCAGGCGTTACTGGCTGCCAGAGCAGGAGCGACGTATGTATCTCCATTTTTGGGAAGACTGGATGATATCAGTACAAGAGGTGTAGATTTGATACGTGAAATTGCAGAAATTTTTGAGGTTGCAGGAATTGAAACAGAAATTATTGCTGCAAGTGTAAGAAATCCAATACATGTAACTGACTGTGCATTAGCAGGAGCAGATATTGCAACAGTACCTTATAACGTGATAGAACAGATGACAAAACATCCATTGACAGATGCAGGAATCGAAAAATTTCAGGCAGATTATGAAGCTGCTTTTAACAAATAATATTTTACAAATAAAATGAAAGTGAGGAAAAAATATGAACAACATTCCAAAAGTAAAAATCGGTATCGTAGCTGTAAGTCGTGATTGTTTCCCGGAGTCTCTTGCTGTAAACAGAAGAAAAGCATTAGTAGATGCTTATCAGAAAAAATATGATGCAGCAGATATCTATGAATGTCCGGTATGTATTGTAGAAAGTGAAATTCACATGGTAGAAGCATTAAATAATGTGAAAGAAGCAGGATGTAATGCATTAGTAGTATATCTTGGGAATTTTGGTCCGGAAATTGCAGAAACATTACTTGCAAAACATTTTGATGGTCCTAAAATGTTTGTGGCTGCTTCAGAAGAATCAGGAGATAATCTGATTCAGGGACGTGGAGATGCTTATTGCGGTATGTTAAATGCAAGCTATAACCTTGCTCTTAGAAATGTAAAAGCTTATATTCCTGAATATCCAATTGGAACAGCAGAAGAATGTGCAGATATGATTCATGAATTTCTTCCGATTGCCAGAGCAGTTATTGGAATTTCTGAATTGAAGATTATCAGCTTCGGCCCTCGTCCACTAAACTTCCTTGCTTGTAATGCACCAATTAAGCAGCTTTACAATCTTGGAGTAGAAATTGAAGAAAATTCAGAACTGGATTTATTTGAAGCATTTAATAAGCATGAAGGGGATGAAAGAATTCCTGAAATCGTAAAAGAAATGGAAGCAGAACTTGGAGCAGGAAACAAAAAACCGGAGATTCTTTCAAAGCTGGCTCAATATGAGTTAACATTAAAAGATTGGGTAGAGGAGCATAGAGGTTATCGTAAATATGTGGCAATTGCCGGAAAATGCTGGCCGGCATTCCAGACACAGTTTGGATTTGTTCCATGCTATGTAAACAGCCGTCTGACTGCACAGGGAATACCGGTATCTTGTGAAGTTGATATTTACGGAGCACTTAGTGAATTTATCGGAACGGTAGTAAGTGAAGATGTAGTAACACTTTTAGATATTAATAATAATGTGCCGGCAGATATGTACAAGGAAGATATTGAAGGTAAATTTAATTATACACATAAAGATACATTTATGGGATTCCATTGTGGAAACACAGCATCTTCCAAGCTGTCATTCTGCGAAATGAGATATCAGCTGATTATGGCAAGAAGCTTACCGGAAGAGGTAACACAGGGAACTTTGGAAGGAGATATTGTACCGGGAGATATTACATTTTTCCGTTTACAGAGCACAGCAGACTGTAAATTGCGTGCTTACATTGCACAGGGAGAAGTACTTCCTGTGGCGAGCCGTTCCTTTGGTGCGATTGGTGTATTTGCAATTCCGGAAATGGGAAGATTTTATCGTCATGTATTAATCGAAGGTAACTATCCGCATCACGGAGCAGTCGCGTTTGGTAACTTTGGAAAGACATTATTTGAAGTATTTAAATATATTGGTGTTCCGGTAGAAGAGATTGGATACAATCAGCCGGCAGGAGTGAGATATCCTACGGAAAATCCTTGGAAATAGTGTGAAAAGCATAATTGCGAAAGGGAGGGAACAATATGTTGTTTATAGGCATTGATTTAGGTACATCAGCAGTAAAATTACTGCTGATGGATGAAAACGGAAAAATACATAACATTGTTTCAAAAGAATATCCTTTACATTTTCCACATCCGGGCTGGTCAGAGCAAAATCCGACAGATTGGTATGAGCAGAGTATAGCTGGTATCAAAGAGTTAATAAAAGATTGCGATAAGAGTCAGATAGCGGGTATCAGTTTCGGAGGACAGATGCACGGACTGGTAGTGTTGGATAAGCAGGATAATGTAATTCGTCCGGCAATTCTTTGGAACGATGGAAGAACTACAAAAGAAACAAATTATCTGAATCAGGTAATCGGTAAAGAAAAACTTTCACAGTACACCGCCAATATTGCTTTTACAGGCTTTACTGCACCGAAGCTTCTTTGGATGAAAGAAAATGAACCGGAGAATTTTGCAAAAATCAGTAAAATAATGCTTCCGAAAGATTATTTGGCATATTGTCTGAGTGGAGTGCATTGTACAGATTATTCTGACGCTTCAGGAACATTATTTTTAGATGTAAAGAATCGTTGCTGGTCTAAAGAAATGATGGAAGTATGTAATATTTCAGAAGACATGTTGCCCAAATTATTTGAAAGCTATGAAGTAGTAGGCACTATAAAACATGAGCTGGCACAGGAATTAGGAATATCGGCAGATGTAAAGATTATTGCCGGAGCAGGAGATAATGCGGCGGCGGCAGTAGGAACCGGAACAGTTGGTGATGGCAGATGCAACATTTCACTTGGAACATCAGGAACAATTTTTATCTCCAGTAAATCCTTTGGAGTGGATAAGAATAATGCATTACATTCCTTTGATCATGCAGACGGTAATTTTCACCTGATGGGATGTATGCTTAGTGCTGCGTCCTGTAATAAATGGTGGATGGATGAAATTTTAAAAACAAAAGATTATGGAAAAGAACAGGAAAATATTACAAAACTTGGAGAAAATCAAGTATTTTACTTGCCGTATCTGATGGGAGAACGTTCTCCACACAACGATCCTTTTGCCAGAGCAATGTTTATTGGTATGACAATGGATACAACAAGAGAAGATATGACACAGGCAGTATTAGAAGGGGTTGCATTTGCACTCCGTGACTCTCTGGAGATTGCGAGAAGTCTTGGTATTGTAATAGAAAGTACTAAAATTTGCGGTGGTGGAGCAAAGAGTCCTCTTTGGAAAAAAATCATTGCAAATGTGATGAATCTGAAAGTAGAAGTAATTGAAAGTGAAGAGGGACCGGGATATGGCGGTGCCATTTTGGCAGCAGTGGGATGTGGTGCTTTTTCGAATGTGGAAGATGCTGCGGGTAAACTGGTGAAAGTAATCGACACCGTGGAACCGGAACAAAGTTTAGTTTCAAAATATGAAGAACGTTATCAAATGTTTAAACAGATATATCCGACAGTAAAAGAGTTGTATTTTAAGCTTTCTTCAAATTAATAAAAAAGCTGTTACTCCATAGATGAATAATGCATCTATGGAGCAACAGCTTTTTTATAATGAATTTATTCAAATAATTTTATTTGATATGTTTACTTTTTGAGTTTTTTTTCCTTTCTATTATATAGCCGGCTAAATAATGACATTCTATGATAAAAGGGAGAAATATTTATGGAACAATTAAATTTGACAGCAACATTAAATAAAAACGGATCTATTACAGCAAAATGGAATAAAATTAAGGGAGCAGTAAAGTATAAAGCTTATATGTATCCGACAGGTAAAAGTTATGCTATTTACAATGAGGACAATTTAAAGACAACTTCTTATACAAGTAAAGCAGGCCTTCCTGCTAATCAGCAATATAAAGTTTGTATTTCTGCATATGGCAGTTCATACTGTATTGCTTCTGAGATGGTAAAAGTAATGATTTTGTCGGATTTTTATAACCAAAAGCCGTTGGCAGTACCTCAAAATATAAAAGCCGAAGCATCACCGGCATCAATTAAAATCAGTTTTGATAAAGTGACCAATGCAAGCAGTTATGATATTTTATTTGATGATAAGGTTTATAGTATGACTACAACAAATAAAACGTTTTGGAATCTGAAACCTAAGACAACTCATACCTACGCAGTTCGTGCAAAAAATGCAAATCAGACAGGTGCTTATAGTACAAAAAAATCAATTAAGACGCTTCCACAGACTCCGGCAGTACCGTCTAATATAAAAAAATCTTCTACGGAAAATTCAGTTACAGTAAGCTGGAGTGCAGCAACTGCGGCAACAAGTTATGATTTGGTGTTTGGTGGAAAGACATACAGTGTAACCGGAACATCAAAAGTAATTACAGGTTTGTCAGCAAATACAACGTATACTTTCATGATACGTGCAAAGAACGCGGATGCTGTAAGTGCGTATAGTTCGTCACAGACTGTAAAAACAACACCAAAGGCACCATCGACTTCAACTGTGACTGCAAATGAGAATTCTGTCACTATAAGTTGGAGTGCAGTAAGTGGAGCAACAGGTTATGATGTAATACTGGGAGGAAAAACATATAGTGTAACTGGAACATCAAAAGTGATTACAGGGTTATCGGCGAATACAAGCTATACTTATCAGATTCGTACCAAGAATGCAAATGGTGTCAGTACATATTGTACGGCAAAAACAATAAAGACAGCCCCTGTTCCGCCGACAACGCCAAGTGCAGCCCCATCACAAAATAGTGTTACAATAAGTTGGAGTGCGGTCTCGGGAGCTACAAGTTACGATATTATATTTAATGGCACTACTTATAGAGTGAACGGAACATCCAAAACATTTACTGGATTAACTCCGGGAATGAAATATACTTATCAAATTCGCTCAAATAACTCCAGTGGTTCCAGTTCATACAGTGCTGTGAAAAATGTTACAACACTTCCCAAACCCCCGGTTGCACCTACAAATATTGAGGCTACCTCAACAGAGAATTCTGTTACGATAAAGTGGGGAGCAGTAACAGGAGCAACCAGTTATGATGTCTTATTTGAAAATACCACGTATAACGTGACAAGTACTTCTAAGACAATTACGGGACTACAGGCTGGTATGCCATACTTTTATTCAGTTCGCGCAAATAATTCTGGTGGTTCCGGTGAGTATTCTGCTTTAAGGAAGATAACAACATTAATTGCAAGACCAGAGGTACCTGCCAATGTGAATGCACTTGCAGGACCATATGCTGTTAAAATATCATGGAGTGTAGTAAGAAATGCAACAAGCTATGATGTATGGTTTAATGGAACTGTTTATAATGTGAATGGTCTATCAAAAACAATTGATGGGTTAACACCGTCTACAAGCTATACATATAAGGTTCTTGCAAAAAATTCAACAGGAAATAGTGCTTATTCAGCGACACAGACGGTAAAAACATTAGTAAAACCACCGACAATGCCCACAAACGTAAGTGCCACTGCTACAACAGATTCTGTTACAGTTAAATGGAGTGCCGTAAGCGGTGCTGCTTATTATACAGTCCGTTTTGATGATAAGACACAAAAAGTAAATGGTACATCAGTGACTTTTACCGGACTTGATTCCAGTACAGATTATGTTTATTCAGTATGTGCAAGCAATGCAGGTGGTACGAGTGCATATAGTGTTGAAAAAACAATTCGAACCTTACCGGTTGTACCCGATGTGCCATGGGCTTTTGATGCCAGAGCAGAAGCTGATTCTGTTACAGTACGAGTTTTCTGTGACAAAGATGCAGAAAGTAGTGATATTTGGTTTAATGGAACACTTTACAATACAACAACCGGAAGCTATACAATTACCGGATTAACACCAAATACCGAATATTCATATAAAGTACGTGCGAAAAACTCAGTAGGGGCTAGTGCATACAGTGAAGTACAAAACGTCAGAACACTTCTGGAAACACCGACGAATATTTTGGCAAAAGCAAAATCAAAAAAAGTAACAATCAGTTTTAATCCAGTAGTCGGAGCTACTAATTATGACATTGTTTTTGATGACGAATTTTACAATATAACAGAAACATCAAAAGAATTCACAGGTCTTTATCCGGAAACAGAACATACATATTTCGTTCGTGCCAGAAATGAATATGTAGAAAGCCAATGCAGTAAAAAAGAAAGTGTGACAACGCTTCCGCCGGGACCGGAAGTCCCTTCGGATGTTGATGCAACAGCTACTATGAATGCCGTTATCGTAAGTTTTAGTCCCGTAGAAGAAGCAACAGACTATGATGTTGAATTTGATGGAATTCCATATCATGTGACAGATAATGGAGAAGTGACATTTGTTGGGGAGGAAGATGCGGAGGAAGTAGATATTCTCAGTGCTTTTTCAGTTCTGAACGCAGATTTGGGAACTGAATCTGTATTGAAGACTGCAACAGTAATGAATACAGCGGCAGAAGTAAAAGCGGATGCAGAAACCCGTATTTATAAAGTATTTGTAGGTCTTTTGCCGGATACAAAACATACCTATTGTGCAAGGGCAAATAATGCAGAAGGTTCCAGTCGTTATTCCGAGCGAAAAACAATTTATACTGAAATTGCTACGGAAAATGATATGGACGAGATTCCAATGGAAAGCACCTATCCGAGTGGGAAGAAAATTTATACAGGTGCCGACCCTGTAAATGCTTTAACAGGAGCATTTTTGTGGAGCTATACATGGCTGGAGGATCACGGAAAAGATAAACTTCACTTTACAACCATGTATGATTCTCAAAGGGATGATTTTTCAAAAGCATTAGGTAAAAAATGGACATATTCGTTGAATTATCTGTTGAGTATGGATGAAAAATATGCATATTTCAGCGCTCCGGGAGGAGGAGTGAAAGCGTTCCGTATGAATAAAGAAAACGGTACGTTTGAATCCACAAGCAGTACTCCGTCATACTATTCCATGAAAAAGAATGAAGACGGTTCCTATTCTGTATGGGAACGCGGTGGTACAGAATATATTTTTGACAGCAACTGTCGCCTGAACAGAATCGTGAAAAACGGCCTTGTGGAATATCAGTTTACAGCGGATTTGGAGGGAAGAATTGTTCGTATTGAAGGACGTCATGGAGCAAGTCTGAACCTTACTTATGCAGGTGAGCGTATTCTCAGCGTAGCAGATGCTATGGGAAATAAAGTAACATTTACCTATAAGAAAAAATGTCTGGGAGCCGTGGTAAACCCTGGCGGCAAAGGAATGACCTTTACTTACGATAATGCATTTAACCTGTTAACCATTTCCGATTTTTCCGGTAAAACATATCTGACTAACAAATATGATGTGCATGACAGAGTAAAAGAACAGCATACTGCCGGAAGAGGAAAGAGTCTGGTATCCTATGATAAAAAGAACAGAGTCACTACCTTTACCGACGAATTAGGCAACGATACTAAATATACTTATGATGAAAACGGACATATGGTAAAGGTAGAACTTGCAGGAGCCAGTATACAAAACAGTTACAATGAGTACGGGCAGTTGACAAAGAGAGTAGATGCACTTGGAAACGTTACCCAAATGGAATATGATGCATGCGGAAGGATGACCCATGTAATCCATCCGGACGGTACGGAAGAACAGGTGGAATATAACGTTCAGAACATGCCTGTGAAAGTAGTAAATCGTGATGGTACGGTCAACATGTACTATTATGATGAAAATAACAACCTGATAGCCGTACAGGACGAGCTGGGACACAGCAGTACCTATTCTTATGATGATAATGACAACCTTGTGTCTTTTATGAATAAAAAAGGAGATGTCTGGACTTGTATTTATGATGAGAACAACCATTTGAAGCAGGTAACAGATCCGGAAGGCAGGATTTATCAGTACAGCCATGATGCCATCGGAAGATTGATCCAATATACGTCAGCGGAAGGCAGAAGCATGTCTTATCAGTACTCAGAAGCAGGAGATTTGTTGAGTATCGAGGATGCAGACGGAGCAATTCTCTTTGAGTATAACGAGAACGGCAGCCGCACCGGTATTACAGACAAAATGGGAAACAAACAGCGTCTGGAATACAATGAGATGGGACAGATATCTCTGGTAACGGACTTTTTAGGAAACGAGTATCGATTCGAATATGATGCAAAAGGAAATCTGATTCAGGAGACAGATCCACTTGGCAACAGTGTAAGCTATGCATATGATGCCATGGGCAACAGAACTACATGGACAGATAAAAACGGGAATACGACAGGATTTACGTTTGATGCGGCAAATCAGCTGACAGAAGTAAGAAATGCAGCAGGCGGCACGGTGAAATATGTTTACGATACGATGGGACGGGTAAAAACCGTGATTGACCCGTTGAAGCGTGAGACAGCGTATACTTATGACCATGCAGGCCGTGTTACCGGGGTAACAGATGCTTTAGGTAACCGTGTAAGTTATACCTACGACAAGGCAGGAAATCTGCTGACAAAAACCAATGAGGACGGAGCAGTCACAGCATATGCTTATGATGCAGAAAGCAGACTGACTTCCGTGCAGTCCGATGCAGGAACGATGCAGTTTGCTTATGACAGTCTGGGAAGAGTCATCATGGTGGAAGACACTGATGAACATGTGGAAGTCGCAACCTATGATGCGGATGGTAACCTTACCGCAGTTTTAGATAAGGAGAAAAACAGAACTACCTATGCTTACGACAAGGCAGGACGTCTGGTAGAAATGACAGCACCGAATGGCGCAAAAACAACGTATGCTTACGATAAAAATGGTAACTGCGTAAAAGTAACCGATGCGGAAAATAATGAATATTCCTATGAATATGATGCAAACAACCGTTTAGTGAAGGTAACAAATCCGTTAAATCAGCAGATATCTTATATTTATGATGCAACAGGAAATCTGCTGTCCGTAACCGATGCCAAAGGTGGAGTGACAGCGTTTGCGTATGACGGAAATGGTAATCTTATCAGAGAAACTAATCCTTTGGGCGGAGAAAAGGTGTATACTTATGATAACCTGAACCGTCTGACAGAAATCGTGGATGAAGAAGGTCATAAACGAAGTTTTGCATATGATGCGGCAGGCAACATGACTTCCTACACCGATGCCAATGAAAACCAGTGGAACTGTGCTTACGATGCCTTAAACAGAGTAAAGAGCATAACCGACCGGAATGGCGGCAGTCTTACACTGGATTATACAAAGACAGGAAGACTTTCCAAAGTAACGGATCAGGAAGGTGCAGAGACAAGCTATCTTTATGATTCCATGGGCAGACTGGTAAAAATGTCTGATGCTCTGGGACACAGCTTAAGCTTTACCTATGACAGCAAAGGCAGAATACTGACACAGACGGATGCCAATGGAAATACTACAGAATACAGTTATTCCCCGACAGGAAAACCGGTAGCGGTCAAGGATCCGGAAGGCAATACAACTACTTACACTTATAATGCATTAGGGCAGATGCTGACGGCAACAGACCCACTTGGAAATACAACGACTTATGCATATGACATGCTTGGTCAGGTGACTTCCATTACGGATGCGGAGGGAGGAAACACCTCTTTCACATATACGGCAAATGGGCAGATTGCCACAGTGACGGATGCAAACGGAGGTGTTACCGAGTATTCCTACGATGCCTGCGGTAATTTAGTGCAGACGAAAGACCCGTTGGGAAATGTGGTAATGTATGAGTATGATGCCATGAACAACCAGATTAAGGAGTGCCAGCTAATCTCCGGGGAACAGACCTGCGTAACCTTGTACCGGTATGACAAAAGAGGCTGCAGAGTGCGTGAAATTGACCCAGTGTCAGAGGAAAAGGCGTATACTTATGATGGCAATGGTAACGTGGTATCCGTTGTGGATGAAGAAAAAAATGAGACAGCCGTACGCTATGACCTGAATAATCGCCCGGTACATATCTGCTATGGTGACGGGAAAGAAACAACCTTCCGTTATAACAAGCGTGGCGAACTGGTAGAGATGACAGACTGGAGCGGCATGGTTTCCATGGAAAGAGACCTGCTGGGAAGGGTGACAAAGGTAACAGACCCTGACGGACATGCTACAGGATATGCCTATGATGGAGCAGGAAACCGCACGGGTATCCGGTATCCTGACGGAAGTATGGTAAGCTATGCTTACGATAAAAACAATCGTCTGGCAGCGGTAACAGATGGAGACGGACAGAGTACAAAGTATGCCTATGACGCGTCAGGACGTATTTTGTCTGTCAGTCAGCCGGGAAGTACTGCCGCATATACCTACAATGGAAGACGACAGCCGGTAACAGCGGAGTATCGTTTTGATGACGGAACAGTGATGACAGACAGCTTTGCTTACGACCTGGTGGGACGTATGACAGGTTCCGAAAGAAAAGGAACAACGGAGGAACTGACAGGAAGTGCGGCATATGCTTATGATGCCATCGGACAGCTTGTATCCTACAGAGAGGGACAGAATACAGAAACCTATGTGTATGATGCTCTTGGCAACCGTATTTCAAAAGCCATTAACGGAACACAGAAAGCTACCTATCAGTACAATCCAATGAACCAGCTCATTTCCATGATGGAAGATGGTATTTCCTACAGCTTCGGCTACGACAGAAGAGGCAACCTGACAGAGGAAAGAAAGGGCGAGAGCCTGATTCGCAACTATACCTATGATGCCACAAACCGCATGGTATCCGGTAAAAACCTGGAAAGCGGGGAAACAACGGAGTACGGTTATAACGGCTTGATGATGCGGGTAAGAAATGTACAGAATCTGATGGAAGAAGGAGCCACATGTATAAAGGAAAAAGGCTATGTGGTCGATTATTTAAGTGGAGACCGAAACGACCTGATGGTTTATGAAAAGGGCGCGGGAGCCACAAGGGCTGTTTATGGCAGAGGTTATGAGTGCCTGAGCAGAAAGTTCCTGCCGGAAATCCCGACAGCTACAGGGGAAAAGAAATACTTCCAGTCCGACCTTTACGGAAGTGCATTGTTTGCGTCAAACGAGAAAGGTGAAATGCTGCGGTATGCCAAACGAGGTGTCTGGGGAGAGAGAAACGGAGCAGAAGAAGAGGGCTTACGATTTACTACCTACAGCCATGACCCAGTTATCGGAAAATACTTTGCACAGGCAAGGTTTTATGACAGCCGCCAGGGAAGGATGCTTGCAAAAGACCCGGTAAAGAACGGGCTGAATGCGTATGCATACTGTGGAAATGATCCGGTGAACCTTGTGGATCCAAGTGGAAAGATTGCACTTACCCATCTGTTAAAATCGGTGGGAGCAGGACTCCTTGATGGTGTGTGCGATTTTGGAGAATCCGCATGGAATCAGTACAAGAACGGAGGAGAAATTGACTGGCTGGATGCCCTGGGTGCAGGAGCGAAAGGATTTGCAAAAGGAACTGTTGAAGAATTTTTCCTGGGAAGCAAAACAAAACGCTGGATGATGGCGGTGGCAGATTTTGGAGCGGGAACGTTTGGAAGTCTGGCAGAACAGTTTATCAGCGGTGACGGCTTAGACTTTGGGGATGCCTTCCATGATGGTATCATGAATACCGTGGAAGGACAGGCTTTTGGAAAGCGGTCTGTAGACGGGGTATGGGATGCCCTGAAAAGAGGAAGTAAGGCTGGAGCCGCCACAAGTATTGTAGATAATGTGTACGGAGCTCTGACAGCAGGAAAAAATGGTGGAGGACTCAGCGCGGGAACTGGAATGCTGGGACTGGCACTCAACCATGGAATTTCCCAGGGATTGAATCGAGACCCGAAAACAGCATGTGGTTCGTCAAATCCATTCCACAGTGGTCTGAACTTCAATGGAGGCTACGGAAACGGCAGTTATGCTGGAAGCAGAAGAAGCAAAACCCAGGCAGGAAACGGCTGGAGCTTGGAAAATGCCATCAAAGATGTGGCAAATGATACCATCTGGGGAGGCCTTGGAAGTGTAGCGCAGTATGCAGGTGGAACATTTTTTGAGGCAGTTGGAAATAGTATTTTTGGGAGAAGTAAGAGTGGTAAAGCAACAGACTTTTATGTGACGCCTAGTGGCGATGTTGTACCTGCAACAGGATATAGATATATGGATAGTAAATATGCTGAACAGACGATGGAGTCAATGAGTGCACCAGGTTCATATTTCGGATTTGAAAAATATGATTCTGCAAGTGCTGCACAAGATGCATTTCAGATAGCACCCGAATGGAGTAATTGTAAATTAAGAGGCGAGTTTGATACATTACAAGTTATTGATGGAATGTATGTTCCTAAAGCATATGGTGATAAAGGACCAGGTTTAGAACCGTTTACAAGGTGTTATCCAGAATATGGGAAAGGAGGTTGTCAACAATTTATTTATAAGGGACAAATTTATTTTAAAAATGTTGACATAATAAATGATTAAATATGGATGAAAAAATGTTGATAGAAAATTTAAAATATTTAGTTTGTAAATATTTACATGAAAGAAATGATTTAGTGGAATTGGCTATGCAAGATATCGATAGTACTAAATATATACTTTCAGAAATAAGCAAAGGTAAGAAAAAAGATTATGATAAAGAAGATGCTGATATAATTAAAGATATCTCTTTCTTCTACCTGTAATTGTATTTTTATGATAATGAGGAATGAGATGTATAGACCAACAGAAATTGAAAGAAATAACTGTATGCGTATTGTAAAAGATATTTTAAGGGTTGAGAGTGATTCTGAGTGTGAACAATACGTCAATGAAATTTTCAAAACAACTTATTCTATTGGTGGAGATTATAGTGAAAAAATGCTTATGTCCATAGCAGAAGTTTTATTGAAAAGAACGTAGTTAAGAGAGAAATGGTTAATAACGACTTATTGTGTAATATGTCTCGGCGTAAAGATATTTATTATAATCACTGAATATTTTAGAACCCAGAACGCATTGTTTTCATGGCACTTGGTGCTATGGAGGCAATGCGTTTTTTCTATGATAAATTTCAAGTTCTTTTCCAGACTGCTGATATTGGTCTACTTCTTGCGAGTATCATGCCCAGAGTCTGCCTTTTTGTCATCTTACATAGAAAAAAGTTCTCAGCTGGTTCAAGAAATCGTCAAGTCAGAATTCTTGAGACTGATGTGTTTTTTCTATTGAAGATGCTCCATCCGTATAAGGAGGAGTTCGTTTGAGTAAACAGAAGGTAACATTTTGGATTGAAGAAGGAGAAGTGGGATTTTTAAAAGAAAAATTTAATACTGATAATCAGTCAGAAGCTATCAGACTGGCAATTTTGCAAAGTCTGGCTACGGGAGATTTGGAAAAGATTAAGACATTATTTCCGTATATAGGCAAGAAACCACCGAGAATTGGCAGGGAAGTAGTGAATGCATTTGAGCAGTCTGGATGTGAAATTTTTGTCGATTTATTTTGCGGTAGCCTTGCCATGCTGTGTTATTTATCTTGGGATGTGAAGGTTGTGGTTAATGATATTAACGGAAATCTTACGAACCTTTATACTGTTATACGAGATAGTCCATCTGATTTTGTAAGTGAGGTTATGAAGTTGCCTTATTCTGAGGTGGTGTTTCAGAGGCTTACGGAAGATTTGAAGTCTGCTGATAACATGTCAGAATTGAACAGGGCGGTTGCCTATTTTTATGCAAGTTTTGGTGCATACAGAGGCAGGATGGATAATCCATTATTTCACATTTCTACAACTGCTGATACAAATAGAGCGGAAGATTATCATAAAAGTATTCAGTGGATTCTGCAGTTGTCTAAGCGGTTACAGAATGTGGAGATTTTAAATCGAGATTTTCGGAAGGTGTTGAAAAGCTATAATGCAGAGAATGTATTTGTCTATGCAGATTGTCTGTATCTGGGAACGGAAGATTATTACGAGAATGTGTTTTCGATGCAAGACCATAAAGATTTGGCGGAGATGTTGAAATCCCATAAAGGCAAATTTGCATTATCCTCAAAGGCTAAGAAGGATTTAAGGAAGTTGTATCGTTCGAATAATCACTATGTTCTTAATTTTGAAGATACCTACAGACTGCCCGACAAACGGCATCGGGAGCAATTAATTTTTAATTTTGAAATGAAACACGTCAATAAGTATGGAGATACCGATATAAAACCATACAGATAAGAAAGATGGAGTACACTGGCAGTTTGGGCAGGATATTCAACTTGTTATTACCAAAGTGTCAGACAAAGTTTTCATACAAAGCTGGAAAGCTTTATAATATCAGCATTCTTGCAAATGCAGAAATTCAGCTGTTCCACAGAACTGATGTTTTGATAAATGCTGGAAGTCCTTATATTTACTGGAGTTTAGAAGAATGTATTAATAACTGCTTTACGATATCGTTACGAGGTTTCCTACAAAAAATCCACTTATATTTTTATATATCATGTACTATAAGTATTCATAAGTTTGTTTTCTATAACAACCAGATAGTCCATGAAATCTATAAGAATAGCAGTATTATCACAATGTCATTAACTTAGTAAAAGACAAAAAGCAATTGCCTTCATTTATATTTTATGAAATGAAAACAATTGCTTTTTCTTTTATTAGAAAACAGAATTTTCCCTTGGTTGAAGTATCTGTTTTGTTTAATATGCTCTT